>NZ_RCVJ01000172.1 GCF_003667505.1 Micromonospora sp. BL4 | reverse complement strand
CACCCGCCGGCTCCACGTCGGCCACATGCCCCGGCTCCGGCTCCGCCGTGCCCGCCGGCCCCGGTCCCGCCGGCTCCAGCCCGGCCGGCTCCAGCCCGGCCGGCTCCAGCCCGGCCGGCTCCAGCCCGGCCGGCTCCGGGTCGGCCCGCTCCGCCGGCGCGCCCGTCGGCTCCGGGTCGGTCGGGGTGCCGGCGTACTCGTCGACGTGCAGCTCGGTGTCGCCGTCGGTCGGGCCGGTCCAGCGCACGGTCAGCTCCTCCAGAGCCTGCTCCTGCACGAAGGCCACCAGACCCTCCCGGTACAGCTCCAGCAGCGCGAGGAACCGGGCCACCACCTCCAGGGTGGCCTCGCAGTCGGCGCAGAGCAGCGAGAAGGTGGCGGTACCGGCCCGGCGCAGCCGGGTGGCGAGGATCGCCGCGTGCTCCCGGACGCTGACCCGGACCATGTGCACGTGGGCGATGGACACCTCCGGCACGGGCTTCGGGGTCATCGCCTTCACGGCCAGCTTCAACAGGCGCTGCGGGCCGATGCCGAGCACCAGGTCGGGCAGCGCCTCGGCGTAGCGGGGCTCCAGGCTGACCGCCCGCGGATAGCGCCGACCGCCGACCGCCTCCAGTTCGGCGATGTGCGCCGCCGCCTCCTTGTACGCCTTGTACTGCAACAGCCGGGCGAAGAGCAGGTCCCGAGCTTCCAGCAGGGCGAGGTCCGCCTCGTCCTCCACGTCGGCGGCGGGCAGCAGCCGGGCCGCCTTCAGGTCGAGCAGGGTCGCGGCGATCAGCAGGAACTCGCTGGCCTCGTCGAGGTCCCACTTGTCGCCCATGGCGCGGATGTAGGCGATGAACTCGTCGGTGACCTTGTGCAGGGCCACCTCGGTGACGTCGAGTTTGTGCTTGCCGATGAGTTGCAGCAGCAGGTCGAACGGGCCGGTGAAGTTCGCCAGCCGCACGGTGAAGCCGGAGGCCTCGGGAGCCTCGGTGGTGGGCAGCACGCCGTCGACCTCGGCGGCCAGCTCGGCGGCGACCGCCGGGGCGGTGGCCTCGTGCGGCCCGGCCGGCGGGTCGAGGGGTGGCGCGGTCACCGGACGACCGTAGTCCACGAGGTGGGCACGGGGCGTTCCGGCTACCGCTCCGACTGGGCGGCGATCACCTCACGGGCCAGTTGGCGGTAGTTGCGCGCCCCGGAGGACGCCGGGTCCAGGGTGGTGATCGGGGCACCGGCCACGGTGGACTCGGGGAACTTCACCGTCTTGGTGATGACCGTCTGGTAGACCTTGTCGCCGAACGCCTCGACGACCCGCTGCAACACCTGCCGGCAGTGCGTGGTGCGGCTGTCGTACATGGTCGCGAGGATGCCCTCGAGCTCCAGGTCGAAGTTGAGCCGCTCGCGCACCTTGTCGATGGTGTCGAGCAGCAGCGCCACGCCGCGCAGGCTGAAGAACTCGCACTCGAGCGGGATGAGCACACCGTGCGCGACGGTCAGCGCGTTGATCGCCAGCAGGCCGAGCGACGGCTGGCAGTCGATCAGGATGTAGTCGTACTCCTTGCGGACCGTGCGCAGCACCCGGGCCAGGGCCATCTCCCGGGCGACCTCGTTGACCAGCTGGATCTCGGCGGCGGAGAGGTCGATGTTGGCCGGCAGCAGGTGCAGGCCCGCCACGTCGGTCTTGATCAGCACGTCCTCGGCGATCACGTCGTCCTGCATGAGCAGGTTGTAGACGGACAGGTCGAGGTTGTGCGGGTTGACCCCCAGCCCCACCGACAGCGCGCCCTGCGGGTCGAAGTCGACCAGCAGCACCTTGCGGCCGTACTCGGCCAGCGCGGCGCCCAGGTTGATGGTGGTGGTGGTCTTGCCGACGCCGCCCTTCTGGTTGGCCATCGCGATGATGCGCGCCGGGCCGTGCCGATCGGTGGGCATCGGCTCGGGGATGGGCTTGCGCATCGTGTAGGCCGCCGGGTCCGCTGGACCCAGGTCCGCGCCGAGCGTGGCCTGCTGCTCGCGGAGCTCCGACGTCCAGGTCTCGGCACGGTCACCGTTGCCAGCCATGTGCTCGTTGCCCCCTCCCGACGACCCCACCCGGCGTCGGAGCCGTCCGACGTCCTTCGCGGCGCCGCTGCGCACCCCGGTCGTGTCGCCCCAGGAGGTCCGCGCCGATGCCGACTGTACGCCACCGACCAGCAGGGGGTTCGGCACCGGCCCGGCGTGTCGGGACCGACCGCGACCGGGCTCAGCCCCGGGCGCGCGGGTGGGCGGTGGCGTACACCTCGCGCAGCCGCTCGACGGTCACCAGGGTGTAGACCTGGGTGGTCGTCACCGACGCGTGCCCGAGCAACTCCTGGACCACCCGCACGTCGGCGCCGCCGTCGAGCAGGTGGGTGGCGTACGAGTGGCGCAGGGTGTGCGGGGACACCGCGGCGGGCCCGTCGACCGGTAGCCCGGCCCGGCCGGCGGCGCGGCGCAGGATGGCCCAGGCGCCCTGGCGGGTCAGCGCGCCGCCGCGGGCGTTGAGGAAGACCGCCGGGGTGCCCCGGCCGGCCGAGGCGAGCCCGGGCCGGGCCCGGACCAGGTAGGCGCGCACCGCCTCGACGGCGTACCCGCCCATCGGCACCAGCCGCACCCGGCCGCCCTTGCCGCGTAGCAGCACGGTGCCCTCGTCGGCGTCGAGGTCGTCCACGGCGGCGCCGACCGCCTCGGAGATCCGCGCTCCGGTGCCGTACAGGAATTCCAGCAGCGCCCGGTCGCGTAGCGCGAGCGGCGCGCCCTCGCCGGTGGCGGTGACCGGGCCGGCGGTCTCCAGCAGCCGGACCACGTCGTGGACCGGCAGCGCGCGGGGCAGCCGGCGCGGCGGGGTGGGTGGGCGCACGTCGCGGCTGGGGTCGGCGCCGGCCAGCCCCTCGCGCAGCGCGAAGCGGTGCAGGCCGCGCACGGCGCTGGCCGCGCGGGCGGCGGAGGAGACCGCCAGTGGCGGGTGCGCGTCGTCGCCGGCGCGCAGCCGGGCCAGGTGTGATTCGACGACGCCGGCGCCGACCGACGCGAGGTCGGCGATGCCGGCGTCCGTCAGGGTCGTGAGGTAGCGGTCCAGGTCCCGGCGGTACGAGGCGAGGGTGTTCGCGGACAGGCCCCGCTCGACGGTGAGGTGGTCGAGATAGCCGCGGACGGCACGGCGCAGGGCCGGAGCGGGCTGCTCGCCCGCGCCGGCCCCGTCCGCGATGCCGGTCAGCCCGCCACCGCTCAGGCGAGCACGTCGGCCAGCGGGAGCACGTCCATGCCGTGCGACTCGGCGACCGGGCCGTAGGTGACCCGCCCGTCGTGGGTGTTCAGGCCCAGCGCCAGCGCCGGGTCGCGGCGCAGCGCCTCGCGCCAGCCCTGGTTGGCCAGCTCCAGGGCGTACGGCAGGGTGACGTTGGTCAGCGCGTAGGTGCTGGTGTTCGGCACCGCGCCGGGCATGTTCGCCACGCAGTAGAAGATCGACTCGTGGACCTTGTAGACCGGGTCGGCGTGCGTGGTGGGGCGCGAGTCCTCGAAGCAGCCGCCCTGGTCGATCGCGATGTCGACGAGCACGCTGCCCGGCTTCATCCGGGAGACCAGCTCGTTGGAGATCAGGGTCGGCGCCTTGGCGCCGGGCACCAGCACCGCGCCGATGACCAGGTCGGCGTCGAGCACGGCCCGCTCGACCTCGAACGCGTTGGAGGCGACGGTCTGCAGGTGGCCCCGGTAGATGGCGTCGGCCTGGCGCAGCCGGGCGACGTTCTTGTCCAGCAGCAGCACCTCGGACTGCAGGCCCAGCGCGATCGCGGCGGCGTTCATGCCGGAGACGCCGGCGCCGATGACCACGGTCTTGGCCGCGTACACGCCGGAGACGCCGCCGGGCAGCACGCCGCGCCCACCGCCGGTACGCATCATGTAGAAGGCGCCCACCTGCGGGGCGAGCCGGCCGGCCACCTCGGACATCGGGGCGAGCAGCGGCAACGACCGGTCCGGCAGCTCGACGGTCTCGTACGCGATGCCGGTGACCTTGCGGTCGATCAGCGCGTCGGTGCACTCCTTGGAGGCAGCCAGGTGCAGGTAGGTGAAGAGCACCTGCCCCTCACGCATCCGGTGGTACTCCTCGGCGATCGGCTCCTTGACCTTGAGCACCAGCTCGGCGGTGTCCCACACCTCGTCGGCGGTGGGCAGGATCGTGGCGCCCGCCGCGGCGAACTCCTCGTCGCTGATGCTGGAGCCGACCCCGGCGCCGGACTCGACGAAGACCTGGTGACCGCTGCGGGTGAACTCGTTGACGCCCGCCGGCGTGATCGCCACGCGGTACTCGTGGTTCTTGACCTCGCGTGGGATTCCGACCTTCACGATGCAGACACCTCTCTTCGGGGCTGCTCTCCCCCGACTGCTCGGTGCCGCGACGGCCCCATTGCCACCGCGGTCCACCGGTCCCGCCGGCGGCAGTCTAGGCGCGCCCGGCCCCGCCGCGTGCCAGCACAGTGGCATCCGGTGCCGGGGTGACCTGACGGAGTGTCAGGGCATCGAATCCGGCTCGGCGGTGGGGGCAACCTCAGCCGTCAGGACAGTGTTCCGCCATTATCGTCCCATCTGGTGGATCCTGCTGCTTACAGCGGGCGAGTGGATCACTAGTGTGTCGGCCCATGACCACTCCTCCATACCAGCCGGGGTACCCCCAGGGCGTCTCCGACAAGAGCAAGGTCGTCGCGGGCGTCCTCGGCATCCTGCTCGGTTTCTTCGGCGCCGGCCGGTTCTACATCGGCGACATCAAGATCGGTGTGCTGCAGCTCGTCGTGAGCGTGTGCACCTTGGGCCTCGGCAGCATCTGGGGCCTCATCGACGGCATCCTCATCCTGGTGAACGGCGGCACGGACGCGCAGGGCCGGCCGCTGCGCGACTGACCCACCGGACGGACGACAAGGGGCCCCGCGGCACGCATGCCGCGGGGCCCCTTCGCACGTACCCCTCGCTGGTGCCCCGGTGCGGGCCCGGCGCTCAGCGCGGCAGCGGTGCGTCCGCGGGGCGCAGCACCGACCAGCCGGTGTCCCGGGCGCGGGCCGCGGCCAGCAGACCGGCCACCGCGGATGCGTTGGTGATCTCGCCGGCCAGGACCATGCCGACGGCCTCGTCCAGGTCGATCCGGACGACCTGCAGGTCGGCCTCCTCGTCCCGGCGGTCGTGGCGCTCACCGGCCGGCACGTCGGCCAGGTCCCGCGCCAGGTACACCCGGACCAGCTCGTTGGTGAAACCGGGCGAGCTGTGCAGGTCGACCAGCACGTCGATCCGCCCGGCGGTGAGGTCGGCCTCCTCGGCCAACTCCCGCAGCGCGGCCGCCGGCAACTCCTCGCCGGAGACGTCCATGAGCCCGGCCGGCAGCTCCCACAGGTGCCGGCCGACCGGATGCCGGTACTGCCGGATCAGCACCACCTGGCCGACGTCGTCGAGCGCCACCACGGCCACCGCCCCGACGTGCCGCACGAGGTCACGCGCGGCGGTCCCGCCGCCGGGCATGGTGACCTCCTCGCTGACCACGGTGAAGATCCGGCCCCGGTAACGCTCCTCGCGCGAGCGCACCTCGTAGCGGTGCTCGACGGCGCTTCGCGCCGCGCTGCTGTGCCCGTTGGCTAGCTCGCTGCGCTCGCTCACGACGCGGACGACGCCTTCGTCGCCGCGCCGTTGCGGGCCGCCCGGCGCGTCGTCGGGGCCTCCGTCGCCGCGTCCAGGTCGACCGGCAGCTGGTCGGCCTGCGAGTACGTCACGGCGGCCTTGACGAACGAGGCGAACAGCGGGTGCGGGCGGGTGGGGCGGCTCTTCAACTCCGGGTGCGCCTGGGTCGCCACGAAGTACGGGTGCAGGCCCCGGTCCAGCTCGATGAACTCGACCAGCCGGCCGTCCGGTGAGGTCCCGGAGATGTGCAGACCCGCCTTGGTCAGCGCGTCGCGGTAGGCGTTGTTCACCTCGTAGCGGTGCCGGTGCCGCTCACTGATGTCGGTGCTGCCGTACGCCTCGGCGACGATCGAGCCCTCGGTCAGCGTCGCCGGGTACGCCCCGAGCCGCATGGTGCCGCCCAGGTCGCCCTTGCCCGCGACGATGTCCTCCTGGTCGGCCATCGTGGCGATGACCGGGTGCGCGGCCTGCTCGTCGAACTCCAGCGAGTTGGCGCCGTCCAGGCCGGCCAGGTGCCGGGCCACGTCGATGGTCATGCACTGCAGGCCGAGGCAGAGGCCGAGCAGCGGGATGCCGTTCTCGCGGGCGTACCGGGCGGTGCCGATCTTGCCCTCGATGCCGCGCACCCCGAAACCGCCGGGGATGAGGATGCCGTCCACGCCGGCCAGGGCCGCGGCGGCGCCGGCCGGGGTGACGCACTCGTCGCTGGGCACCCAGCGCAGCTGCACCCGGGCCCGGTGGCCGAACCCGGCCGCCCGGATCGCCTCGCTCACCGACAGGTACGCGTCCGGCAGGTCGACGTACTTGCCGACCACCGCGACGGTGACCGTGTGCCGGGGTCGGTGCACCCGCTCGAGCAGGTCGTCCCAGCTGGTCCAGTCCACGTCCCGGAAGGAGAGCCCGAGCCGGCGCACCACGTACGCGTCCAGCCCCTCACGGTGCAGCACCTTCGGGATGTCGTAGATGCTCGGCGCGTCCGGCGCGGCGACGACCGCCTCGGCGTCCACGTCGCAGTAGAGCGACAGCTTCTCCTTGAGCTTCTCCGGGATCTCCCGGTCGCAGCGCAGCACGATGGCGTCCGGCTGGATACCGATGTTGCGCAACTGCGCCACCGAGTGCTGGGTCGGCTTGGTCTTCAGCTCGCCCGACGGCGCGAGGTAGGGCACCAGCGAGACGTGCAGGTAAAAGCAGTTGTCCCGACCCAGGTCGTGGCGCACCTGGCGGATCGCCTCCAGGAACGGCAGCGACTCGATGTCGCCGACCGTGCCGCCGACCTCGGTGATCACCACGTCGGGGACGTGGCCGTCGTCGTCCGGCTCGCCCATCGCCAGGATCCGGGACTTGATCTCGTTGGTGATGTGCGGGATGACCTGGACGGTGTCGCCCAGGTACTCGCCGCGCCGCTCCTTGGCGATCACGTCGGAGTAGATCTGGCCCGTGGTGACGTTCGCCTTGCCGGACAACGCCCGGTCCAGGAAACGCTCGTAGTGCCCGACGTCGAGGTCGGTCTCGGCGCCGTCCTCGGTGACGAAGACCTCGCCGTGCTGGAACGGGTTCATCGTCCCCGGGTCGACGTTGAGGTAGGGGTCGAGCTTCTGCATCACGACGCGCAGCCCGCGCGCGGTCAACAGGTTGCCGAGGCTGGAGGCGGTGAGGCCCTTACCCAGCGAGGAGGCGACGCCCCCGGTGACGAAAATGTGCCTGGTCGTCCGTGCTGATGGGGCCAAGGCCTGCTCCCGTGTCGTCTGTCGCGGTCATGCAGACCGCCGTGCTTGATCAGCAAAGTGATCACGCGATCCACGGGATTCCACGGTAACACCTCCCGGACGGGTACTCGCAGGCCGCACCCGGGGTGGCACCGCGCGGGGGCGCCACGACGGCGTCCCGGCGCTCAGGGAGCGGCAACCTCGGTCGATGATCGGGTGATCTGCCGGGGCGGTCGCGCCACCGTCGGCGCGGTGTCCGACGGGTCGACCGGTCCTTGCGCCGGCGCCGCCTGCGCCGTCTGCGCCGCCTCCGCCGACGGGGCGTCCGGCGTCGGCTCCGGCGCGGCAGGGCCGTCCAGCTTCGGCTCCGCCGGGTCGGCGGGCTCCCGGTCCGCCGGCGTGGCCGGGTTCGGGGTCCGCCCGACCATTGCGGGCGGACCGCTGATCGGGCGGGGATGCACCGCGCCCAGCGGCCCACCACCGCCGGTCGGGCCGTCACCCCCACCGGCCGGCCCGCTGCCGCCGAAACCGGAATCGTCGTCCGCGGCGTCGTCGCGGGTGCGCACCCCGACCGGGCGGGTACGGTCCGCGGCGTGCCCGAGCACCCGCAGCGAGGCCAGCGCGGCCATCGGCACCACCACCGCGGCGGCGGCGCCGGCGACGTCCAGCGCCGCACCGTCGAGCACGCCGCCGAGCACCGCGGCGACCGCGGTGCCGGCCAGCGCGGCCCGCACGGACGGGTAGATGCCGAACAGGCGCGTCAGCCCGCCCCACGGCTGCAACAGGGCGAACCACACCAGCAGGGCGCCGGCCAGGGCCAGCACGGTCAGCGGGCTGTTGACCAGCGTCTCGAAGTTCGCGGTGCTGGACCGGTGCACGGTGAACCCGCCGGTGCCGTCGCCCACGGCGGACAGGAACCGGCCCAGGCTGCCCCGCTCCGCCGGCGCACGGCGCAGGTCCACCACCGCGAAGCCGATACCGACCGCCAGGGCGGCCATGGTGGCCCAGGCCAGCCTGCTGATCGTCAGCCAACCGCCGGCGCTGATCGCGGCGGCCACGCTCAGCCCGGCGGTCAGCGCGATCGCGCCGACCGGGTCGGCGCCCAGGTACGGGCTGCCGACCACCACGACGGCCAGACCGCCGACGGCCACCATCACCGCCGGCCGCCACGTGCGGTGCACCCGCTGGGCGAGCCAGCCCGCGCTCAGCAGCGCGCCGGCCAGGAACACCCCCAACCCGACCGTGCTCAGGCCGGAGTACCGGCCACCCTGCAACGCGGAGTAGCCGACCACGCCGTTGAGCTGGAGCCGGGCCCCGGTGAGCACGTCCAGCCCGACGACGAGGGCGGTGAGGCCGGCCACCGCGCCGAACGGGCCGAGGGTGCCGGCGTACCCGGGGACGAACCGGACCGCCGCGGTGCCGGCGGCCACCAGCAGCGCGGTGACCCCGGCGAAGATCCAACCCGGGTGCCCGCCGCGCCACCAGGGCACCGCGTCGGCGAGCAGCGCGGCCGGCACGGTCAACGCCGCGGCCACCAGCAGCAGCTCGACCACCGCCACGACCCGCGCGGGCGCCGGTGTGGGCCCGGCCGGCCCGGCGTGCGGGCGGGCCCGACGCAGCAGCGGCAACACCGCCAGGGCCAGCAGCACCTGCAACCCGGCGAGCAGGGTGAAGAACCAGCCGGAGACGCTGCGCTGCGCGGCCGCCTCCCGGTCCGCGTCGGCCGGCGCGGTGATCGCCTCGGCCAGGTCGGCCGGGCGGCCGCCGGTGCTCAGCGCCGGCCGGCCGAGGAAGAGCCGGTCCGGCATCGGCCGGCCCAGCGCGGCCAGCGCGGTCGGCGCGAGGTCGACAAGTTGCAGGTATCCGTCGCGGCCGGTGCTGGCCGAGGTGAGCCAACCCCGCTCCCAGCCCGGCCCGTCGGCGACCGCCACGTGCAGTCGGGACGGCTGGGCGGTGTCGGAGATCCCGGCGACCAGCACCAGCGACCGCGGCGGCCGGGCGGCCAGCACCCGGGCCAGCTGGGCGTCCGCCGCGCGGGCCGCCACGGCGCGCGCCGCCGGGTCGGTCCCGTCGACCGTGCCGAGGTCGACGATGCTCAGCACGCACGAGCCGAGCAGCGGGCGCGGATCGGCCGGCAGACCCGAGGCGTACCGGTCGACGCGGCCGAACGGTCGGGCGGCGGCCACGGCAGCACCCGGACCGACCGCGACCGAGCAGCGCACCGACTCCGACAGCGACCCGGGCATGGTGCCCCAGGGCAGCTGCTGCTGGTTGTACTGGACCACGCTCTCCTGGTCGGGCAGGTTCGCGCCGATGCCGTCCGGCTGCTCCACGGCCACCCCGCCCGGCGGGCAGGCGCCGGCCTGCCGGCTGCCGTTCCACCCGGCGAAGCTGCCCGCGCCCAGGGTCAGCCAGCCGTCCACCGGGCAGGTGGGCCGGTGCGCGGAACGCACCGACAGCGAGCCGATCGAGCCGTCCTGCGCCATCCGCCACAGTGTCGGGGTGCTCTGCGGGTCAACGTCCTCCCAGCGCAGGCCGGCGACCCCGGCGAGCACCACGAAGTCGGCGGTGCGCTGCGGGATGCCCTGCGGCGGGCGCGCGGCCAGCGCGGTGACGCCCAGCACCACCACGAGCACGGTCAACAGGGCGGGAGCGAGTCGGCGCAGCATCACCGGTGTCCCGTCCTCGGGGCGTCGGGGTCCGCCGTCGCCGCACCGGAGGGCGCCGCGGCCAGCTCGGCGTAGAGGGCCGCCAACGCGGCCACGGTGTCCGCCTCGGTGGGCCACGTCTCCGCCCGCTCGGCGCCGCGCCGGCCCAGCTCGGCCCGGGCCTGCGGGTCGTCGAGCAACGCGCGGACCGCCGCGTCGACGGCGTCCACGTCGCCGGCGGGGACCAGCGCGGCGGCGTCGCCGACCAGCTCCGGCAGCCCGCCGACCGCGGTGGCCACCAGCGGTACGCCGACCCGCAGCGCCTCCTGGGCGAACAGCTGCCGGGCCTCCCAGTCACTGGTCACCACCGCGAGGTCGGCGGCGGCGAGCAGGTCGGCCACGTCCGTGCGGTGCCCCAGCAGGGTCACCGGAGCGCGGGCCGCCGAGGTGCGCGCGGCCAGCGGCAGGTACGCCGGGCCGCTGCCGGCGATCACCACGACCGGCGGCGGCGTGCGGGTACGCCAGCGGGCCGCCGCGTCGATCAGCACGTCGTACCGCTTCTGCGGGTGCAGCCGGCCGACCGAGACGATCAGCGGCTGGCCCGCGACGACGCCGAACTCGGCCCGCACGGCGGCGGGACGTCGGCGCGGCGCGGGCAGCGTCGGCGCGGCGACCGGGGCGAGGCGGGCGTCGGCGGCACCCAGCGCGGCGGCCCGTTGCACCAGGTCCGCGGAGGCGCCGAGCGCCACCCGGGCACCCCGGGCCACCACCCGCTCGACGAGCCGGGACACCCCGCCGCGCAGACCGCCGGCGAGCACCGCGTTGTGCCAGGTGACGACCAGCGGGGCGGCCGGACGGGCCAGCACGGCGACGAGCCCGGCGCGCAGGCCGTGCGCGTGCACCACGTCGACCTGGGCGGCGGCGAGCGCCCGCCGCAGCGCGAGCACGGCGCGGGCGTCGGCCGGCGTCGGGCTGGCCGGGATCTCCACCGGCTGGAACCGCGCGCCGACCGCGGTGAAGTCGAACTGCTCCTGCGTCGCCGCCGGCCCGCACACCAGCACGGTCGCACCGGCCGCGACGAGCCCGCGCGCCACCGAGCGGACGTGCTGGCCGACCCCGCCGGTGCTGGAGGCGAGCACCAGCGCAACGCTGCCCGACCATCCGGGGGGCAGGACGGGCGGCTCACTTGTCGCGCTCACCGGACCACCGTCTCCTTCCCGTCGTCCCGCTCCGGGGGAACCGCACCCGGGGTCGGCGTACCGGCCCGGTCCCGCGACCCCCGCCGGCCCAGGCGCCGCAGCACCCCGGCGAGCAGTGGCCGTACGTCCCGCCGGTCGACGAACCAGACCACGACGAGGAACACGGCCCCAACCAGAACCCCGGACAGCATGCCCTGACCGAGTGCCGCCACCGTCGTCGGGGTGCCGTCACCCGGCGTGTCGAACCACCGGGTGAGGCCGAGCCCGGCGAGCGCGGCGAGCACTGCGGCCAGCCCGCCAGCCACGCCGGCCCGCGTCGCGCCGGCCAACGCCGCACGGCCGGCGCCGCGCCACACCGCCACGAGCAGCAGCGCACCGAGCACCGACATGCCCACCGTGTTCGCGACGGTGGTCGCGAGCACCCGGTCGGCGGTGGGGAGCAGGACCGCCAACGGCAGCGCCACGGCCGGAACCACCAGCCAGCCCAGCGTGATCGCCACGGTCGCCGACCGGGTGTCGCCGCGGGCGTACAGCGCGCGGGACAGCACCGCGAAGAGCCCGTACCCGAGCAGCCCGGGCGCGAAGCCGGTGATGGCCGCCGCGGTGGACGCCGGGTTCTGCGGGTAGAACACGGCGGCGATCGGCTGGGCGGTGGCGACCAGCGCCGCGACGCCCAGGCAGCTGAACAGCAGCACGCCGCGCACCGTCGAGGAGAGGGTCTGCCGGTACCCGTCCTCGTCACCGGCGGCGGAGGCGGCGGCGAGGGTGGGATAGGCGGCCACCGCCAGCGGTACGGCCAGGACCGCCCACGGCAGCAGGAAGATGGCCTGGGCCAGGTTGAACACCTGCGGGGAGCCGGTGGGGCCGCCGGAGACCCGATTGAGGATCACCAGGAGCGCGACCTGCTGGGCCGCCACCGTCACCGCGCCGGCCGTGGCGAGTGCGCCTATCCGTGCGCGTGCGTCGGCCGGGAAGGCGTAGCCCGCTCGCGGCCGTATCCGCAGGCAGCGCAGCGGGATCAGCAGCGACAGGGACAGCACGACGACACCCAGGGTGGTGCCGGCGGACAGGAGCAGCTCGCCGCCGCGGCTGACCTGGGCCACGCTCGCGGCACGCCCCTGCGTCGCGGCGAACGCCAGGTAGACGACGACGACGGTGAGGCTGGACAGCAGCGGGGCGATCACCGGCCAGGCGAAGCGGCGGTGCGCCTGAAGCACGCCGGTGAGCACGATGCCGATCCCGTACAGCGGCAACTGGGGGGCGAACACGCGCAGCATCCGGGCGCCCGCGGCGAGTTCCGGCGCGGACCGGTTCTCGCTGATCAGCGACATGATCGGGTCGGCGAACACCGCGACGAGCACGGCCAGGGGAATCAGCAGGCTCACCGTCCAGGTGAGCAGGGCCCCGGTGGTGGCCGCCACCGCCCGCCGGTCCCCCGCCGCGATCGCGCCGGCCAGCAGCGGTACGACGAGACTGGCCAGGGCGCCACCGGCGACGATCTCGAAGACGATGTTCGGAACGGTGTTCGCGATGACGTACATGCCGCCGAGGTCGCTCTGCTGCACCACCCAGGTGAACACGGCGGTGCGGCCGAAGCCGGCGAGCCGGCTGGCCACGGTGAGGACGGCGATGAGCGCGGCTGCCCCGGCCAGCCGGCCGGCGCCGGCGAGGGGTGCCGGTCTTCTCACGTCAGTCGGCGCGCCGGCCCAGTGCGTCAAGCTCCCGCAGCCCCGGGGTCCGCTGGATCACCGACGTGAAGCTGACCTTCTCGCTGGCGGCGGTGAGGCCGGCGAGCACGGCGAGCAGCCCCGCCCGGCCGAGCGGGCCGCTGCGGGCGGCGAGCGCGACGCCGAGCACCGCGCCGAGGGCGTTCGCGCCGCTGTCGCCGAGCATCACGTCCTCGGCTAGGTCGTCGCGAAGCAGACCGGCGGCGGCGCCGGCCGCGCCCGCGGCGATCCCGCCGTGCGGGCCGCCGGTCAGGGGCGCGCCGAGCAGCAGCCCCGACTTGATGGCCCGGCCGGGTCGCAGGTCGAGCAGGTTGAGCAGGTTGGCGGTGCCGGCGATCACCCCGGCGCCCAGCAGCACGTCGACGCCCCGGCCGAACGCGCCGTGGCGCTGTCGGCGCGGGTGCGCGGCGACCCGGGAGTCGGCGGCGAGCAGCGCGGCGGCGCCCAGCCCGGCGGCGCCCACCCCGACGACCTTGACCATCCCGGCGGTGACCCGCCCCTCGCGCAGCGCGGCGAGGTGACCGGCGAAGCCCTTAGCGGCCTTCTGCTCCGGCCGGGCGCCGACCACGTCGTCGTACAGCCCGACGCCGCCCGCGCCGAGGCCGGCGACCAGGGTGGCTGCGCCGGAGGCGGCGCTGGTGGCGCCGAACGCTCCGGCGGCGGCCGCGCCGGCGGTGAGCGCCGGCCCGGCGGCCAGGGTCACCGACCGGCCGCGGAAGTTGGTGCGCTCCAGCGCGGGCCCGGCCGGGGAGCTGCGCACCTCGCGCAGCGCGTACCGGGCGGCGGCGGCTCCGGCTCCGGCGATCAGCAGCCGGCCCAGCGCCCTCACGCCACTACCTCGTCGGTTTCGGACACGGTGGTACGTCGTTCGCTCACTGGGGCAGTCTAGGCAGCAGCGAGGCGGCGTTGTCGCCGACGCCGTACTGACCGGCCTTCTTCTCGGTGAGCTGCTGCACCAGGGCGAGGCTGGTGACCAGCTGGCCCTGCACGGTGTTGGCGTTGTCGACGGTGGAGATGGTCTGGGCCAGCACCGGGTCACCGCGGACCACGGCCACCAGGTTGCCGTCGACGGACCCGTTGCCGCCCACCACGATCGACCCGGTCCGGTCGAACTGCTCGGCGATCTTGACGACCGACTCGTCCCGCTTCTCGGAGTCCTTGTCGACGTACGGCTGACCGCTGACCACGACGACGGCCTCCGCCGAGCCGGTGACCTTGTTGTCGTCGGTGGTCAGGTAGCCCGCGTTGTTGTACGCGGCGAGCACCGCCCGCCGGTCCGCGTCACTGACCGGCGCGGTGCCCTGGGCCCGGTCCAGCAGGACGCTGGCCAGCAGCGCGCTGGAGGTCTCCACCCCGTGCCCGTTGCCCGGCAGGCCGGTGGTCTGCGCGGTCGGCCGGGCGGCGGTGACGGCCAGCTCCAGGAGGTTGGAGTTGTTGTCCGGGTTGATGAACTTGTCCTGCAGGTCGACCCGGCCGGTGATGGTGGCCCCGGCGAGCTGGAGCTTCTTGAGCACGCCCTCGGTGTGGTCGCGGCCGTTGGGCAGGCTGAGCACCACCACCCGGCGCCCGGTGAGGGTGCCCGGCAGGACGACCTGGGACATCTCCTCGGCGAACTCCTCCTCCAGCCCGAGCTGCTTCTCCATGTTGTTGACCGTCTGGCGCCACTGCTGGTTGTCCTTGCGCAGGCCGGTGACCTGCTCCTTGAGCGAGTCGGCGACCGGGCCGTTGAGGGCGGCTGTGCCGACCACCAGGCCGATCGCCAGAGCCAGGAAGACCGCGGTGAGGGACACCACGTGGTAGCGGAAATTGATCACGCTTGCAGCCTCTTGATCGGTCGGGAACTAGAAGAGCCGGTACAGCTGGAACACAAAATTGTCCCACCACTCGGCAACCACGCCCAGGTACGCCTTCCCGACGGTGGAAACGGCCACCGCGGAGGCCATCGCCGCGATCGCCGAGAGCACCAGCAGCAGCAGCGACGAACCGGAGATGCTCTGCCGGTAGAGCCGGCTCACACCCTTGGCGTCGACCAGCTTGCCGCCGACCTTCAGCCGGGTCAGGAACGTCGAGGCCATGCCGCCGCGACCCTTGTCCAGGAACTCGACCAGCGTGGCGTGGGTGCCGACCGCGACCAGCAGCGAGGCGCCCTTCTCGTCGGCCAGCAGCATGGCCAGGTCCTCGCTGGTCGCCGCCGCCGGGAAGGTCACCGCCGGGACGCCGAGGCCGTTGACCCGGGGCAGGCCGGGCGCCCGCCCGTCCGGGTAGGCGTGCACGATCACCTCGGCGCCGCAGCGCAGCACGTCGTCGGTGACCGAATCCATGTCCCCGATGATCATGTCGGGGGTGTACCCGGCCTCGACCAGCGCGTCGGCGCCGCCGTCGACGCCGATCAACACCGGCTTGAACTCCCGGATGTACGGGCGCAGCACGTCCAGGTCGGCCTTGTAGTCGTAGCCGCGCACCACGATCAGGCAGTGCCGACCCTGCATCTGGGTCTCGATGTCCGGTACGCCCACGCCGTCGAGCAGCAGGTCGCGTTCCTGGCGCAGGTAGTCCATGGTGTTGGCGGCGAACGCCTCCAACTGCACCGACAGGCCCTCCCGGGCGTCGGCCATCGCCTTGGCGACCGACTCGGCGTCCTGCAGGCTGCCGTGCGCCACCGGCTCGTCACCGGCGAAGACGGTGTTGCCCTCGATGCGCACCTGGTCGCCCTCGCGGATCCGCTCGAAGACGCCCTCCCCCAGGTCGTCCAGGAGCGGGATGCCGGCGGCGATCAGCACCTCCGGGCCGAGGTTCGGGTAGCGGCCCGAGACCGAGGGCTTGGCGTTGAGCACCGCCCCGACCCCGACGGCGACCAACGAGTCGGCCGCCACCCGGTCCAGGTCGACGTGGTCGATGACCGCGATGTCGCCGGGGCGTAACCGACCGACCAGGCGTTTTGTCCGGCGATCGAGGCGCGCGGTGCCGAGGACTCTGCCCGGCTCCGCGATCCGGTTCCGGCGCAACGTGGGTAGACGCATCGTGACCATCCTGGCATGTGAGGCAGGCTTTTCTGTCGCGACATGCCTGAGCAGGGCCGCCTACCCAGGGAAGCACACGTCGGCGCAAGCCGGTGTGCTTGCGCCCACAATACGCGGCGTCACGGCCGCCGTTCCTTGGCCGCCACGGCCAGAAGCTCCTCGGCGTGGGCGATACCCAGATCAGAGTCGGGCAAACCAGCGAGCATCCGCGCCAACTCCCGGGCCCGCTCGGTGTCCTCCACCACCCGCACCCCGCTGGTGGTCACCGCGCCACCCGTGTCCTTCGCCACCACCAGATGCCGGTCGGCGAACGCCGCCACCTGCGGCAGGTGGGTGACGACCAGCACCTGGTGACTGCGCGCCAACCGGGCCAGCCGCCGACCGATCTCCACCGCCGCCTGACCGCCGACACCCGCGTCGACCTCGTCGAAAACCAGCGTGGGCGGGCCACCCGAACCGGCGAAGACCACCTCGATGGCGAGCATCACCCGGGACAGCTCACCGCCGGAGGCGCCGCGCTGCAACGGCAGCGACGGCGCGCCCGGATGAGCCAGCAACCGCAACTCCACCTCGTCGCCGCCGTCCGTGGCGATGCCCACCTCGACGCCGTTGACCGACAGCGTCGGCTCGGACCGCCCGGCCGGGCGGGGCAGCACGGCCACCTCGATCCGGGCGTGCGGCATGGCCAGCCCGGCCAACTCGACGGTGACCTGGTCGGCGAAACGGACAGCCGCCTCCTGACGGGAGGCCGACACCCGCCCGGCCAGGTCGGCGACCTCACCGGCCAGCCGCTGACCCTCGCGTTCCAACTCGTCGAGCAGATCGTCGGACGTGTCCAGGTCGGACAGTCGGGTGCGGGCCCGCTCGGCCCACGCGATCACCCCGTCGACGTCGTCGGCGTACTTGCGGGTCAACGCGCGCAGCGCGGCCCGCCGCTCGTAGACGTGCTGCAACCGGGCCGGATCCGCGTCGAGCGTCGCCAGGTACGCCGACAGCTCGGCGGAGACGTCGGTGACCAGCGTCGCCGCCTCCTCCAGCCGGGCCGCCAGCTCACCCAACGCCGGATCGGTGCCGGACTGCGCCTCCAGCGTGCGCCGGGAGGTGCCCAGCAGCGCCGTCGCGTCCGGTGTCTCGTCGGCCGCCTCCGCGCCGCCCGCCAGGCACTGCTGGGCCACCTGCGCGGCCGTACGCAGCCCCTCGGCGTGCTCCAGGCGCTGCGCCTCGGCCTTGAGCTCGTCATCCTCACCGGGCTGCGGATCGACCCGGGTGATCTCGTCGAGGCCGAGCCGCAGCAGGTCGGCCTCCTGGTTGCGCTCGCGGGCGTTGCGCCGCCGGTCGGCCAGGTCGTCGACGATCCGCCGCCAACCGGTGTACGCCTCCCGCAGCGCGTCGAGCAGCTTCTCGTGCTCCGGACCGGCGAACCGGTCCAGCGCGGCCCGCTGCTCGGCCGGGCGCAGCAGCCGCAGCTGGTCGGACTGGCCGTGCACGGCGACCGCCTGCTCACCCACCTCACCGAGCATCGACACCGGCATGCTGCGGCCACCGAGGTGGGCGCGCGAGCGGCCCTCCACCGTCACGGTGCGGCTCAGCAGCAGCGAACCGTCCTCGTCGGGCTCGCCGCCGGCGTCGGTGATCCGGGCGTGCACCGCGTCGGCGACCCGGCCTTGCAGACGCAGCCGCCCCTCCACCACGGCCCGCCCGGGCTGGGCACGGACCCGCCCGGTGTCGGCCCGGCCCCCGAAGAGCAGGCCGAGGCCGGTGACCACCATCGTCTTGCCCGCACCGGTCTCGCCGGTGATGACGTTCATGCCGCCGGTCAACGGCAGCGTGGTGTCCTCGATGACGCCCAGTCCGGTGATGCGCAGCTCTTCCAGCACAGCAACCGACAGTAGACGCGTGGCCCGACACTTGACCAGCCGACGGACCCGCGGGCAGGTCGCGGCACGGGCGGCATCGGCCCGCCGTACAGTTCTGCCCCGTGTTGGACGTGATCGGCCTGACCCCGGCTGAGGAGGAGCTCTACCGCTGCCTGCTCCAGCTCACCACGGCCCGGATCGACGAACTGGTCCGCCGGCTGAACCGCCCGCGGGCGCAGGTCGTCGCGCAGGTCGAGGCCCTGCGGGTCAAAGGTCTGGTGCTGCCCACCGACACCGACCCGGACGCCCCGCTGCGCCCGAGGGCACCGGACGTCGCCCTCGGCGCGGCGCTGCTGCGCCGCCAGGAGGACCTGGAGGCCGCCCGGCGGCGGGTCACCCAACTGGCCGAGGAGTACCGCTCGGGGCTGCGCCGCCATCACGGTGACCACCTGGTCGAGGTGATCACCGGGGCCCGCGTCCTCCGGGATCGACTCCGCGACCTGCAGAACTCGGCGCGTACCGAAGTGCTCTGGTTCTGCCGGGCGAACCCCCTCGCGATGGCCGGCCCGGAGAACGTCGAGGAGTTCGACGCGCTGGCCCGCGGGGTCAGCTACCGGGCCATCTACGAACGGGACCTGCTGCTGGAGCCGGGCGCGCTGGTCGACCTGGCCAAGGGGGTCGCCGCCGGTGAGCAGGCCCGCGTCCTGGACCGACTGCCGGTCCGACTGGCCATCGTGGACGCCCGCACCGCCATCTGCCCGCTCGTGCCCGACCGCGACGGCGGCGAACCGACCGCCGCCGTGATCGGCCGCAGTCAACTGCTCGACGCGCTGCTCGCCCTCTTCGAGAGCCACTGGCGGGTGGCCACCCGGCTGCGGCTGGACGACCCCCTCGCGGTGCCGGCGACCGAGGGCCGCAGACCCGACCCCGAGGACCACCCGTGCGACGGCTACCGGCCGGACGCCGACGAGGCGCGGCTGCTGTCGCTGTTCGTGGCCGGGGTGCCGGACAAGTCCATCGCCTCGCAACTCGGGGTGAGCCGTCGCACCGTGCAGCGTCGACTCGCCGACCTGATGGCCGCCGCCGGCGTGGACACCCGGCCCGGACTGGCCTTCCAGGTCGCCCGCCGCGGCTGGATCTGAGCAACGGGGCGGGACGGCACACGGCCGTCCCGCCCCGCGCGCGTCAGCGCAGCCCGTACGCGTCGACCACGGTCTGGTCGACGGTGTTACCGGCCCGGTCGCTCGCGTGCACCCGCAGGGACACCGCGCCCCGGCCATCCGGCACGGTGGCGGTGAACCGGGTGCCGGAGCCCTTCACCGGCACCGTGCGCCACTTCCTGCCCCCGTCGAAGGACACCTCGACGCGCAGGCTGGTGCCGGTCGGCGCCGGTACGCCCGCCGGCTGACGCAGGGTCAGCCCCAGCCGGTGCGTCCGATTGCCGGCCACCTGGCCGCGCAGATCGGCCGGCACCTGGTAGTCGACCTGGAGCAGCGGCAACGGCTTCGCCGCGTCCCCGGCCGGGCGGGCCGAGGTGAACTGCCAGGCCGTCTCGGTGCGGGTGGCGTAGCGCCACTCGTCCGAGGACCGCCGCGTGGTCAGGTCCAGCCGGTAGCGGGCCGACTCCGCGGTGGTGGGCACCGGCGCCCACCCACCGGACAGGTCGGCGATCTGCTTACCGTTCCGGCTGAGCCGGGCCTCGACGGTGTCCGACTCCTCGCCGCCGCCGGCCGGGCTGTAGTGCCCGTCGGCGTCGACGAACTCGGCCACCCGCAGGTCCAACGTGTCCCCGGTGCGGGCCGGCACCGGCACCCCACCGCCGGCCGGGACGGCCGGGCGGACCACCGGCGCGTGCCAGCTCTCGGTGTCCCGGTCGTCGGCGTCGTACCGCCGGGGCTGCTGGGTGAGCCCGCCGAGCAGACGGCCCCAGGACCAGGTGATCTTGTGCAGGACCCGGTGCTGCCACCAGTTGTCACCGGCGCTGACGAACTCCTGCCGGGTGGTGCCGGTACGCACCAGCCGCTGGTCGTCGTTCCAGGAGGTCTCCTGCCACGGACGCCAGCCGAACCGCTGCTCGGTGGCCCACTCCGAACCGCCGACATCGCCGTAGTGAGCGGTCACCTCGGCGGTGTTCTGCGCGGTGACCGTGTGCACGATCCGCTCCGGCACCCGGCCCTTCGAGACCTGCCACACGTCGTACAGGTACGGGCTGTTGACGGTCAGCGTCAGGTCCAGCGTCGCGCGGCCCTTGCGGACCGTCGCGATCAACCGCTGCCCGTCGTCGTACGCCACCGCCATCGCGGGCACGGCAAGCCGGTCGCCCACCGGGTTCCACACGGTCCACGCGCTGAAGTCCGCCGGGCGGACGATGAGCACCGACTTCGCACCGGCCGCCGCGGCGGCCGCGATCTGCTCCTCCTCGGAGATGTCCGCGCTGCCGCTGAGCAGCGCCGCTGCGCCCCGCACCCGGGCCAGCTCGGCGGGGGTGCCGGTGCCGGCCCAGACCAGCGGCAGCTTCTGCCGACCGGTCGGCGCCGGCGAATAGCCCATCAGGTTGATGTCCAGCGGACCGGAGAAGCCGCTGATCCGGGCGTCCACCATCGGTTTGACCAACTGCCAGCGCGAGGCGAACTCGAACTCGCCCTGGCGCACCGCGCGGGTCGGCGTGACGTTGACCTGCTGGATGGTACTGAAGGTCATCACGCCGTGGTCGACCTGCCGACCGTTGCCGAAGACCCGGTGCTCGTAGAAGCTGATCGTGGCCCGCTGCTCGGTCGGCTTCGGCGTCTCGATCCGCACCGGGGTGCCCTTGCGCGGGTCGAGCACCACCGTGACGTCACCGGTGACCATCAACTCCGGGTCGGTGACCAGGGTGATCTGCTCGTCCAGCGGAACGCCGTGCTCGATCAGCGCCTCGAGCAGGTAGGGGCCCTCCTCGACCTGCACCTGCGTCTCGCCGGCGCCCCAACCGATGTAGTCCGACTCGGACTGCTCGCCGAACAGGGTGAGCACCGGCGACAGGCCCGGCTGCCCCTGCATGTCCAACACCCGCAAGGTGACCGTGTGCTGCGGGCCGCTCAGGGTGAGCCCCACCGCCGTGCGCACCGCCACGCCGTCCGCGCCGGTGGCCACCAGCCACCCGCCGTGCGGGCCACGGGCCAGCTTCGCCGGGTCGGCGCGCAGCGGAACCGCCACGCTGCCGCCCGCCGGCACGCTCACCTCGCCGCCGCCGACGGTGACCCCGTCGGCCTCGGCCGCGCCGCTGTCCAGGTTGCGCAGCTCCAGGGCCAGCCGCAGGGTCTGCGGGGCCGCGGTGCCGTTGGTGTACGTGACGGTCCGCTCGACCGCCGCGCCGCCGGTGGCCACCCGACCGAAGTCGGCGGTGGCCGAGCCGTACACCCGCTGGCTGAGCGCCCGCGCCACATCGACCCGGCCGCCGCCCTGCTCGAAGACGGTCAGCTCCGGATTCGCCTTCGTGGTGCTGACCAGAGCGTCCTTGAGCTTCCCGGCGGTCCAGTCCGGGTGCTCCTGGGCGAGGATCGCGGCCGCGCCGGCGACGTGCGGAGTCGCCATCGAGGTGCCGGACGCCGTCGTGTACGCGTCGTCCACCGGCGTACCCATGGCGGTGCCGGCGGCCCGCGCGGCGATGATGCCGACGCCCGGCGCGGTGATCTCCGGCTTGACGCCGTTGTCGCCGAGCCGCGGGCCGCGGCTGGAGAACTCCGCGAGGTTGTCGTCGCGGTCGACCGCGCCGACGGTCAGCGCGGCCGCGGCCGCGCCCGGCGAGCCGACGGTACGCGGCGCACCCTCGTTGCCCGCGGCGATGACGAACAGCGCCCCGGTCTCGGCGGTCAGGTCGTTGACGGCCTGGCTCATCGGGTCGGTGCCGTCCGTCGCGGAGCCGCCGAGGCTCATGCTGACCACCTTCGCGCCGGAGTGGGCGGCCCACTCCATGCCCGCGATGATGGACGAGCTGTAGCCGGAGCCACCGTCGTCGAGCACCTTGCCGACCAGCAACTGCGCGCCGGGGGCGACGCCCTTGCGCACCCCGGCGGAGGCGGCGCCGCTGCCGGCGATGGTGGCCGCCACGTGGGTGCCGTGGCCGTGCCCGTCGCGGGCGCTGCCGCTACCGGAGAAGTCCTGCGCCTCGGCGATCCGCCCGGCCAGGTCGGGGTGGGTGGCGTCGACGCCGGTGTCGAGCACCGCCACCTTCACGCCGTTGCCGTCCCGGCCGGCCGCCCAGGCCGCCGGAGCGCCGATCTGCGGCACGCTGTGCTCCAGCGCCGGGCGGACCTTCCCGTCCAGCCAGATCCGGTCGACGCCGGCGCCGAGCCGGACCGGCGCACCGGCAGCGGTACGCGCCTGCGAGGTGCCACGCAGCGTCGTCCACAGGTCGTCCAGGTCGCCCTTGCCGACCCGCAGCGCCGCGCCGTTGATGCTCTCCAGCGGCCGCGCGTCGGTGGCGCCGGCGAGCGGCCGGACCCGACCGGCGGCCGGCTCCTGGTAGCGCACGATCAGCGGCAACGCGCCCTGAGCGGCGTCGCCGTACCCGTCGGCGGCCAACTCCTGCACGTCGAACAGGTTGGGGTCGAGCACCCCGGCGGAGAGATACGGCACGACGTCGCTGGGCAACACCCGCAGCCCGCCGTCGGCCTCGATCGTGTGGAAGGTGATCCGCTCGCGGCCGGGGCCGGGACGGACGCTGGCGGCCAGCCGGCCCGGCGCCGCCTGAGCCAGTTCGACCTGGTCGCCGGTGATGAGGGTGATGTGGACGGGCGCGGTACCCGGGACCGTCGGACCCGGGTTCGGGCCGGTGGGCCGGGCAGGCGGGTCGGCGGACGCCGGTGCGGCGAGCCCGACGACCAACGCGCCGACCGCGCCGACGGTCAGCCAGCGTGGGGGCCAGTGCATGCGATGCGCTCCTCTACTCCAGGGCCGGTCTCAGGGAGATCGACCGATCGGAGTCTGCGACGGAGCGCGTCGGGTGGTCACTAGCTGCGGCGCGCCGCACCGGCGACATGTCGCCAGGTGGACATCGGGCGGCGGGCGCACGGCCGCCGCATGTCCGGCGGGTTTCCGCCGGCCATCCCCGATCCGCTCGCCCCGAGAAGGGCGGTGCCGCGCCGGGCGGTGGGTCAGCGGCGCGAGCCCCGCCAGCCGTGCACGGGCAGCCCGAACTTTGCGACCAGCCGGTCGGTGAACGGACGGGCCCGCAGCCGGACGATGCGCACCGGCAGCGCGCCCCGGCGCACCGTGACCCGGGCGCCGGGCGGCAGGTCGTAGACCCGCCGGCCGTCGCAGCACAGCACAGCGAGGGTGGTGAACGGGTCGACGGTGATCACGAACGTGGACGTCGGCGCGGTGACCAGCGGACGGCTGAACAACGCGTGCGCGCTGATCGGCACCAGCAGCAGCGCCTCCACCTCCGGCCAGACCACCGGCCCGCCGCCGGAGAACGCGTACGCGGTGGAGCCGGTGGGGGTGGCGCAGACGACGCCGTCGCAGCCGTAGCGGGACAGCGGTCGACCGTCCACGTCGACGAGGAGTTCGAGCATCTGCGCCCGCTCGCCCTTCTCGACGCTGATCTCGTTGAGCGCCCACGACTCGATGGTCGGGCCACCGTCGAACTCGGCCGTGACGTCCAGGGTGAGCCGCTCGTCCACGGTGTAGTTGCGCCCCACGACGTCCCGGACCGCCGTGTCCAGGTCGTTGATCTCCGCCTCGGCCAGGAAGCCCACCTTGCCGAGGTTGATGCCGAGCAGAGGCGCCTTCGCCGGCCGGGCCAGCTCGGCCGCGCGCAGGAACGTGCCGTCCCCGCCGAGCGCGAACACGATCTCGGCGCCCTCGGCGGCCTCCGGGCCGGCGACCGGCACCACGCCCGGCAGGTCGAGGTCGTCGGCCTCCTCGGCGATCACCCGCACCTCGAAACCCGCGGCGATCAGATCGGCGGCGACGGCGCGGGCATGCTCGGTGCTGCGCCGACGGCCGGTGTGGGTCACCAGCAGCGCGGTACGGCTCATCGCAGCGGCCGCCCGTCCACGACAGCACGCGCCGCCGTCGCCGCTCCAGCGCGGCCGCGTGCCCGCCTCGTTCCGGAACGCCCGCTGCACCCGCTCATCCTGCGACCTCCTCCGCCGCCGCGTCCGGCACGTCGCCGGCCGTCGTCAGGCCGTCCGGCCCGGCCGCCACCACGGCCCGCACCCGCTGCGGGTCGGCCGGCGGTGCGCCCCGGCGCAACCATACGAAGAACTCCACGTTGCCGCTCGGCCCGGGCAGCGGACTGGCCGCCACGTCGGCCAGCCCCAGGCCGAGCTGCGCCGCCGCGGCGGCCACATCGAGCACCGCCTCCGCGCGCAGGGCCGGCTCACGGACCACACCGCCGGCACCGACCCGGTCCTTGCCCACCTCGAACTGCGGCTTGACCATCAACGCCAGGTCGCCGTCGTCCCGGGTGCAGCCGGCCAGAGCCGGCAACACCAGCCGCAGCGAGATGAACGACAGATCCGCCACCGTGAGGTCGACCGGCCCGCCGATCATCTCAGGATCGAGCGTACGGACGTTCGTGCGTTCCAGCACCCGGACCCGCTCGTCGGTGCGCAGCGACCAGGCGAGCTGCCCGTAGCCGACGTCCACCGCCACCACCTCGGCGGCGCCGGCGCGCATCAGCACGTCGGTGAAGCCGCCGGTCGACGCCCCGGCGTCCAGGCAACGCCGGCCGGCGACGCTCAGCCCGGCGGGACCGAACACGGCCAACGCGCCGGCGAGCTTGTGCCCGCCGCGGGAGACGTACTCCTCGCTCGGGTCTGCGCCGGTGACCAGCAGCGGGTCAGCGGGGTCGACCATCGCCGCGGCCTTGCGCGCGGGCACCCCGCGCAGCTGGACACGGCCGGCCTCCACCAGCGCGGCGGCCTGCTCACGGGAGCGGGCCAGACCGCGGCGGACGAGTTCGGCGTCCAGCCGGTTGCGACGTGCCATGGGTGGTTCTCCGGTCTGCTCAGGCCTGGTCGTCCCGCTCAGGTCTGGTCGATGGTCGCGAGGGTTTCCCGCAGCGTCTCGTAGGCCGCCTCGTACTGCGCGATCTGGTCCGCGGGGGCGAGCGTCGCCGCGTTGGCCATAGCCCGCACGGCGGCGTCGACGGCCGGGTGCCGCGCGTCGTCGTCCCCGAGGTCCGGCGGCGGGCCCGGGCGGGCGCCCTGCGGCGGGCTCGGCCGAGCGGCGAACGACCCGCCGACGGGCGGCCCGGGTCGGATGCCGGGCGGCGGGGCCGGGCGTGCGCCGGGCGGCGGGCCGGGACGCACGTCGTCGGTCACCGGGGGCTCCGGTCGGTCGGCGCGACGCTCACCGGCTGCCGTCCGGCCGCTGCTCACCGACCGTCTTCTTGGCCGGCATGTCCGACGGGGTCGGGGCCTCGTCCGAGGTCCGGCTGATCGTCGCCGGCGGCTTCTTCGCGATGGCCTTCTTCGCGACGGCCTTCTTCGCGACGGCCTTCTTGGCGACCGCCTTCTTCGCGACCGCCTTCTTGGCGACCGGCGCGGAGACCGGGGCGCCCGCCGGGCCGTCCGACGGCACCAGACCGGCATCGGGCCGCGCAACGC
Source organism: Micromonospora sp. BL4 (assembly GCF_003667505.1). GTDB lineage: Bacteria > Actinomycetota > Actinomycetes > Mycobacteriales > Micromonosporaceae > Micromonospora. The sequence continues at coordinate 4,948 of NZ_RCVJ01000172.1, read as the reverse complement.
CGGTGGGCGGCTCGGGCTGCGGGGTGGGACCGGAGGGCGGCGCGCCGGCCGGCTCGCCGGCCCGCGCCTCACGCAACTGCCGTTCCAGGTCGCGGACCCGCCGGGTCAGCTCGGCCACCTCGTCCGCGGTGGCCAGGCCGACCGCGCCCAGGGCCCGATCAACCTCGAAACGGACCAGCTTGGTCAGCGCCTCCCGGTTGGCGGCGCCGGTGGTGACCAGCTCCTCGCCGAGGGCCTGGAGTTGGGCGGCGGTCGCGCCGCCGGACCCGACGAGGCGACGCGCCACGTCCTGGGCCTTCTTCCGGGGCGCCTCCGCCAGGCCCATGGCCAGTTCGAGGTAGGCGCGCCACGCGTCCTGCATGCCTGAGTCCTTCCACGGGGCGGGGTGTGCAGGTGTCACGCTACCGGGCACCCCGGACTGTCCTGTGCGGTACGGTGCCGAGGACGGCGTGGCGATCACCAAGGGGGAGATGTGGCCAGCGTGGACGAGTGCCGGCAGGCATTGCAGGAGCTGGCCGCCCGGCTGGATCGCAACGCCGAGACGGTGCGCGAACGGATCGACCTGGACCGGACGCTGGCCTGCCGGATCACCGACCTGGACACCGCTTTCCACGGCCGGATCAGCGGCGGGCGGCTGATCGAGCTGACCGACGGCGACGACCCCAAGGCCAAGATCGCGCTGAGCACGTCCAGCGACGACCTGCTCGCCCTGGTCCGCGGTGACCTGGACGTCACCGGCGCGGTGACCTCCCGCCGGGTGTCGATCAAAGCCAACCCGTTCGACCTGTTGAAGCTGCGCAAGCTGCTCTGACGAGCGCCGACGGCGCCCGGCTCATCCTCCCGCGGGCAGACCGAAGCTCTCCAACGCGCCGGCCGCATCCGGGCCCGCCGAGCGGATCCGCGGCGACGACGGCGCCGACCACGCCGCCGCGCACAGCGCGGCCAGCGCGTCCAGCGGCCGACCCGAACCGGCCAGCTCCAGCGAGCCACCGCGATTCGTCACCGACCAGCCACCGGCGTCCGCCGGGCCCGGGACCCGCACCACCGCGGCCGGGTCGAAGAGCCCTGCCAGGTCCCGCGCGACATACGTGGGACGGCGTCGCGGCTCGGCGGCGAGCAGCTCGGGTACGCGGCTGACGCCGGTGAGCACGAGCAGGCTGTCCAGCCCGGCCCGGCGCGCGCCCTCGATGTCGGTGTCCAACCGGTCGCCGACGACCAGGGCCCGGCCCCCTCCGCTGCGCCGGGCAGCGGTCTCGAACAGCGCCGACTCCGGCTTGCCGACCACCACGTCGGGATCCCGCTCCAACGCCGTACGCAGCACCGCGACCAGCGCGCCGTTGCCGGGCAACGGTCCCCGGCCACTGGGCAGCGTCCGGTCGGTGTTGGTGGCGATCCAGATCGCGCCGTCCCGTACCGCGAGCGACGCCTCGGCCAGCTCGGCCCAGCCGACCTGCGGACCGTAGCCCTGCACCACCGCGGCCGGCTTCTCGTCCGCCCGCGAGACCGGGGTCAGCCCGACCGCGCGCAGCTCGGCGCGCAGCGCCTCCGCGCCGACCACCAGCACCGGCGCGCCAGCGGGCAGCCGATCGCGCAGCAGCTCCGCCGAGGCCGCGGCGGAGGTGAGCACCTCCTCCGGTCGGGCCGGCACACCCATCCCGGTCAGCAGATCGGCGACCTCGCTGGACCGGCGGGAGGCGTTGTTGGTGGCGTACGCCACCGCCCGCCCCTCGGCGTGCAACCGGGCCACCGCGTCGACGGCGCCGGGGATCGGCCGGTCGATCAGGTAGATCACCCCGTCCAGGTCGAAAACGACCAGGGTGTACCCGTCGACCAGCCGCTCCCCGGCGTCCACGCTCACCGCTGCGTCGACCCCGACTCGTCGCCCCGGCCCGAAGCGTTCCCGTCGGTGTTCACCGCGCCGCCGTCGTCGGCCGCATCGGTCCGGTCGGCAGCGGTGTCCGCCTGGGCGTGTCCGCTCTCGTCCGGGTGACGGTCCTCGTCCTCGCCGTCGAGGCCCTCGTCGTCGCCGGAGGGGCCGGCAGCGCCGTCCTCCTCGTCGTCGTCGAAGTCCTCGTCCTCGCGGTCGTCGTCCTCGCGGTCGTCGTCCTCGTCGTCGTCGAGGTCGTCGTCGTCCTCGTCTTCGCGGTCGTCCCCGTCGTCGCGGTCGTCGTCCTGGTCGTCGGCGGCGGTGAGCTCGGTGTCCGGGCGAGCCGGCACCGCCCCGGGAGTACCCGGGCCGGCAGCGATCTCCTCGGCCGCCTCGTACTCCTCGTCACCCTCGATGAGCACACCGTCGAGTTCCAGCAGCCGCTCCGCGGCGTCGGTCTCGCCCTCGGTATCCACGTCAGCGGCGCGGGAGAACCACTCGCGGGCCTCCTCACGACGACCCACCGCGAGCAGCGCGTCGGCGTACGCGTAACGCAGCCGCGCCGTCCACGGCACGGTGGCCTCGCTGGTGAGGTCCGGGACCTGGAGCATCGCCACCGCAGCGTCCTTCTGCCCGAGGTCGCCCCGGGCGCCGGCGGCGACGATCAGCAGCTCGATCGCCACGGCCTGGTCCAGCTTCTCCCGGTCGGCGCCGCGGAACAGGTCGATGGCCCGCTCCGGCCGGCCCAGGGCGCGCTCACAGTCCGCGAGCACGGCCAGGTGGCTCTGCAGTCCGCTCATCCGGTGGTACGTGCGCAGCTCGGCGATCGCCGTCTGCCACTCCCCCGCGTGGTACGCGGCCAGGCCGACCGCCTCACGGACGGCGGAGATGCGCGACGCGAGCCGTCGGGCCGCCAGTGCGTGCGCCAGCGCCTCGGCCGGATCCTCGTCGATCAGCTGGCCGGTGGCGACGAGGTGCCGCGCCACCGTCTCAGCGACCGGCTTGTTCAGCGAGAGCAGCTCGGCGCGAACGTCCTTGTCGAGATCGGTCGCGACGATGTCGTCCGGCAACGCCGGGGCCAGGGTGCGGCCACGCTCGGACGAATCGGAGCCCGCACCGCGGTCGTCGCGGCGGAAGTCGCCCTCGCGACGCTGCCGGTCATCGGCCCGGAAGCCACCCTCGCGGTCGCCGCCACGGTAGCCGCCCTCACGGCGGTCACCGCCACGGAAGCCACCCTCACGGTCGCCACCGCGGAAGCCACCCTCGCGGGGAGCACCGCCTTCACGGCGGTCACCGCCCCGGAAGCCGCCGCCTTCACGACGATCGCCGCCCCGGAAGCCGCCATCGCGGGGAGCACCGCCCTCACGGCGGTCACCGCCGCGGAAGCCACCCTCACGGTCGCCACCGCGGAAGCCACCCTCGCGGGGCGCACCGCCCTCACGGCGGTCACCGCCACGAAAGCCGCCCTCGCGGGGAGCGCCGCCTTCGCGACGGTCGCCACCGCGGAAGCCACCCTCACGGGGCGCACCGCCCTCACGGCGGTCACCGCCACGGAAGCCACCCTCACGGCGGTCACCACCACGGAAACCGCCACCCTCACGGTCACCGCCACGGAAGCCACCCTCACGGCGCTCGCCGCCACGGAAGCCACCCTCGCGGGGAGCACCTGGACGCGAGCCGCCACGGTCGCCGCCGCGGAAGCCGCCCTCACGGTCGCCACCCCGGAAGCCACCCTCACGGGGCGCCCCCGAGCGCGAGCCGTCCCGGTCGCCACCGCGGAAACCACCCTCACGACGGTCACCACCACGGAAGCCACCCTCGCGGTCACCACCGCGGAAGCCACCCTCGCGCGGGGCGCCGGAACGGGAGCCGTCCCGGTCGCCGCCACGGAAACCACCCTCACGACGGTCACCACCACGGAAGCCACCCTCGCGGTCGCCACCGCGGTAACCACCCTCGCGACGGTCACCGCCACGGAAGCCGCCGCCCTCACGCGGGCCGCTCGACCGGGAACTGTCGCGGTCGCCGCCACGGAAACCACCTTCACGGCGGTCACCGCCACGGAAGCCACCCTCACGGTCGCCGCCGCGGAAGCCACCCTCACGGGACGGGCCGGACCGGCCGCGGTCGCCGCCCTGGTAGCCGCCCTCACGACGATCGCCACCACGGAAACCGCCGCCCTCGCGGTCACCACCGCGGAAGCCACCCTCGCGGGGAGCACCCGAACGCGAGCCGTCGCGATCGCCGCCACGGAAACCACCCTCGCGACGGTCACCACCGCGAAAACCGCCACCCTCGCGGTCACCACCGCGGAAACCACCCTCGCGGCGCTCGCCGCCACGGAAACCACCCTCACGACGGTCGCCACCACGGAAGCCACCCTCGCGGTCACCGCCCCGGTAACCACCCTCACGCGGAGCGCTGGACCGCGAACCGTCGCGGTCGCCGCCACGGAAGCCGCCCTCACGACGGTCACCACCACGGAAACCGCCATCGCGGTCACCGCCCCGGTAGCCGCCCTCACGCGGAGCGCTGGACCGCGAACCGTCGCGGTCGCCGCCACGGTAACCACCCTCACGCGGGGCGCTGGACCGCGAGCTGTCGCGGTCGCCGCCACGGAAACCGCCTTCGCGACGGTCACCGCCGCGGTAGCCGCCCTCACGGGGCGCGCCGGAGCGTGAACCGTCACGGTCACCACCACGGGAACCGGTGTCGCGGCCGCCGGCGTATCCGCCTCGGGCGCCGCCGGCGTTGTCGCGGTCTCCCCGGTACGGGGGACGGTCGTCGCGGCGCGGGCCGCGGTCGCGGCCGCCCTGGCCGTCAGTACGGTCTTCGTATCGACGGGGACGGTCTCCGCCCTGCGGTCCTGAACTCACAGGTACATCCTTCCTCATTGCGCCACCAATGGCGCTACGCAGTCGAGGGCCGACCCGGATGGGGCGGCCCTCGACTGGAAGATTGTCCGGCGGCGTCCTACTCTCCCACACCCTCACGAGTGCAGTACCATCGGCGCTGGAGGGCTTAGCTTCCGGGTTCGGAATGTGACCGGGCGTTTCCCCTCCGCCATGACCGCCGTAACTC
>NZ_RCVJ01000165.1 GCF_003667505.1 Micromonospora sp. BL4 | reverse complement strand
CGTAGCGCGGGGCGCGGGAGGGTTAGAAGCCGAGGGCCTGGGCTCGGCGTTTGACTTCGCGGGCCTGGTCGCCGGAGAGGGCGGCCGCCGGGGTGGCGCCGGGGAGGGTGTCGTCCGGCTCGTAGAGCCAGCGCAGCGCGGCCTCGTCGTCGTAGCCGTTGTCGGAGAGCAGGTTGAGCACGCCGGGTAGGTGCTTGAGCACGGTCTGGTTGGCCACCAGGTCCGCCGGGATCCGGCGGATGCCGTCGCGGCGGACCGCCAGCAGCTCCCGGTCGCGGATCATCTGGTGCACCTTGCTGATCGACACGTCGAGGCGCTCGGCGACGTCGGGCAGGGTGAGCCAGCCGGCCGGGTCGGCGGGTCCGGCGAGCTCGGGGCCGGGCACGGCCTGGTCGGGTACGGGTTCGGTCACCCGATCACCCTGCCACGCCACTGCCCGGACGAGCCACCGGGCACCCCGGGGCGACCGGTCCGAACACTCGGCGGACCACCGGCGACCAGCGGATGAGGGGCCGGTGAGCGCGGTGGGACGGACCAGATTCGTCGCCGGCTGTAGCATCCTGTTCAACCTTTGCCCCCTGGACACATAGACTCCCTGCCGATGGACACACAGGTCGCCGACACGTTGCTGGGCTCGCTGATCGACGGGCGCTACCGCATTCGCGGTCGCGTGGCCCGTGGCGGCATGGCGACCGTGTACACAGCAACCGACGAGCGTCTCGAACGCACCGTCGCTGTCAAGATCATTCACCCGACGCAGGCGCCCGAGGCCCGGGCCCGGATCGCCAACTTCGTGGCCCGGTTCACCGACGAGGCGAAGACCATCGCCCGGCTGACCCACCCGAACGTGGTGGCGGTCTACGACCAGGGCACCCACGCCGGTCTGCCGTACCTGGTGATGGAGTACGTCCGTGGCCGCACGCTGCGCGACGTGCTGGCCGAGCGGCGCCGGCTCAACCCGGACGAGGCGCTGGCCATCGCCGAGCAGATGCTCGCCGCGATCGCCGCCGCGCACCGCGCCGGCCTGGTGCACCGCGACGTCAAACCGGAGAACGTGCTGGTCGCCGAGGCGCCCACCGGCGGTGTCGCCAACCTGGTGGACAGCGTGGTCAAGGTGGCCGACTTCGGGTTGGCCCGGGCGGTCGAGGCGAGCGCCGACGAGGAGCAGGGCAACCAGCTGATGGCCACCGTGGCGTACGTCGCCCCGGAGCTGGTCACCGAGGGCCGGGCCGACCCGCGCACCGACGTCTACTCGGCGGGCATCGTGCTGTTCGAGATGCTCACCGGTCGGGTCCCCTACGACGGCGACCGCCCGGTGGACATCGCGTGGCAGCACGTCGACCGGGACGTACCGGCGCCGTCGATGCTGGTGCCCGGCCTGCCGCCGATCCTCGACGAGCTGGTTCAGCGGGCCACCCGACGCGATCCCGGTGCCCGGCCCGCCGACGCCGGGGCGCTGCTGACCGAGGTGCAGACAGCCCGGGACGACCTGGGCGACGCCAACAGCCGTACCGCCGTGCTGCGCCGGGTGACCGACGAGCCGCCGGTGTCCCAGCCGACCATGATGGTCGCCACGGTCCGCCCGGCCGAGCGCCCGACCTGGGCCCGGCTACCGGAGGGCGGCGGGCAGGGGCCGGGCCGGCGGAGGGCCGCCCCGGAGCCGGCGGAGGGCCTGTGGTCCCGGCTCGCCGCGCTGCGCAGCACGGTGCTGGGCGACCCGCGGGGCCGGCTGGCCGTCGGGGCCGCGGTGGTGGCGCTGGTCCTGGTGGCCGGGCTCGGCGTCTGGTGGTTCAGCGCCGGCCGCTACACCGAGGCCCCGCAGCTGGTCAGCCTGACCAAGGTCGACGCGCAGGCGCAGGCCGAGCGCGCCGGGCTCACGCTGGCCTACGGCGAGCCGCGCTACGACGAGAAGGCGCCGAAGGACAGTGTGCTGGGGCAGAGCCCCGCGTCGGCCGCCAAGATCGTCAAGGGTGGCACGATCACTCTGACCCTCTCCCTAGGCCCGGAGCGCTTCCCGGTGCCGGACGTGATCGGCAAGGAGTTCGAGCTGGCCGAGGCGGACCTGGTCAACGCGAAGCTGGTGGTGGCCAAGGGCACTGCCCGCTACGACGACACCCTGCCGGCCGGAGTCGTCGTGGACAGCTCTCCCAAGGTGGGCGCCGAGGTCAAACCGGGCGCGAAGATCACGCTCATCCTGAGCCGGGGCCGGGCGCCGGTGTCGGTGCCGAACCTGGTCGGCAAGAGCCTGACCGAGGCCCGCACCATCCTGGCCGAGCTCAAACTGGTGCTGGTCGAGACCTACAAGGACTCCGACAAGCCCAAGGACGAGATCCTGAGCCAGAGCCCGGCCGACGGCACCGGCGTCGAGAAGGGCGCCCAGGTCAAGCTGGACGTCAGCAAGGGCCCGCCGCTGGTGGTGGTGCCCCGGGTGATCGACCTGCCCTGCCCGCAGGGCAAGCAGGTGCTGGAGAGCCAGGGCTTCCCGGTGGCCGTCCAGTTCAACCCGAACGCCGTGGTCCGCTTCCAGAATCCGAGCGAGAACTCGCAGGTGCCGCCGGGCACCCAGGTCACCATCGGGTGTTTCTGAGATGCCGGTGACCCGTTCCCGACCGGTCGGCGCCCACACCCCCACCTCCGGCGGGCTGGCCAGGGCTGCCCTGCCGTACGTCGACGCGACCGGCGCCGAGGTGGTGCAGGTCTACGTCTCCAACTCGCGGGGCTGGGCGCTGCCCCCTGGTGACCCGGCGCAGGACGCGCTGTTCCGCGACGGTTGCGCCGAGCGGGGCATCCCGACCTTCATCCACGCCTCGTTGCTGGTCAACCTGGGCTCGCCCACTCCGGCCACGGTCGAGCGTTCGGCCCAGACGCTGGCGCACGCGCTGCGCCGGGGCGTGGCGATCGGCGCCCGGGCGGTGGTGTTCCACGCGGGCAGTTCGGTGGACGAGGGGTACGCCGAGGCGGCGATGCGACAGGTCCGCCAGGAGCTGCTGCCGCTGCTGGACTGGGCCGCCGAGGCTGGCGGGCCGATGCTCCTGGTCGAGCCGAGCGCGGGCGGCGGACGGTCGCTCGCCTCCCGGGTGGAGCAGCTCGGGCCCTACCTGGACGCGGTGGACCGGCACCCCATGCTCGGGGTCTGCTTCGACACCTGCCACGCCTGGGCGGCCGGGCACGACCTGGCGGCCGAGGGTGGCATGACCGCGACCCTGGACACGTTGGTGGCCACCGTGGGCGCCGACCGACTGCGGCTGGTGCACGCCAACGACTCGAAGGATCTGTGCGGCTCCACCCGGGACCGGCACGAGAACATCGGTAAGGGCACCATCGGTGAGCCGGCCTTCGCCGAGCTGATGGCCCACCCGGCGACCGCCGGCGTCCCGATCGTCGTGGAGACGCCCAGCGAGAAGCAGGTCGGCCACACCGCCGACATCGCCACCCTCACCCGCCTCCACCCCTGAACGCCCGCCCCACGCGGTTGATCAAGAGGTTCGCGTCATCCGGAGGCCGGAACCTGACGCAGACCTCTTGATCAACCTCGGGTCGTGCGGTCAGGCGGCCAGGAGGCGGGTCAGGACCGTCGCGGCGTGGGTGACGCCGGCGTCGTCGAGGTCCAGGTGGGTGACCAGGCGGGCGGTACGCGGGCCGAGCACCGAGATCAGCACACCCTCGTCCCGCGCGGCGGCGGCCAGGGCGCGTGCGTCCAACGCGTGCTTGGTCAGGTCCAACGGAACCAGGTTGGTGCGGACCGCGGCGGCGAGCACACCGAACGGCGCGACCGCCTCGGCGAGCCGGCCCGCTCTGGCGTGATCCTCGGCCAGCCGGTCGACGTGGTGCGCCAGCGCGTACCGGCCGGCGGCGGCGAGAATGCCCGCCTGACGCATGCCGCCACCCATCCGCTTACGGATCAGCCGGGCCCGTTCGATCTTCTCCGCGCTGCCCACGACCAACGAGCCCACCGGCGCGCCGAGGCCCTTGGAGAGGCAGACCGACAGCGTGTCGAAGAGCTGGCCGTACTCGACCAGCGGCACACCGTCGGCGACGTGCGCGTGCCAGATCCGGGCGCCGTCGCAGTGCAGCGCGACCTCCGCGTCGTCGGCGATCCGGCGCAGCTCCCGCAGGGTCGCCAGCGGGATCACTCCCCCGCCGCCCCGGTTGTGGGTCTGCTCGACCGCGATCGCCCGGGTGGGGACGGCGAAGTAGCCGTCCGGCCGGATCATCCCGGCGACCGCCTCCGGGTCGATGTCCGCGCCGACCGCCGGCCAGGTCCGGGAGGAGATGCCGCCGTACGCGGCCGCGGCGCCGATCTCGTACGTGACCACGTGCGCGTCGGCGTCGCAGAGCAGCTCGTTGCCGGGCGACACCAGCAGTTGCAGGGCGATCTGGTTGGCCATCGACCCGCTCGGGGCGAACAGCGCCGCCTCGTGCCCGAACAGCGCGGCGACGTCGGCCTCCAGCGCGTTGACGGTCGGGTCCTCGCCGTAGACGTCGTCACCGACCTCGGCGGTGGCCATCGCCTCCCGCATGCCGGGGGTCGGTCGGGTCACCGTGTCGGACCGCAGGTCCACGAATGCGTCAGCCACGCAACATCTCCGCTACCAGGAAGGCCAGCTCCAGCGACTGCTGGGTGTTCAGTCGCGGGTCGCAGGCGGTTTCGTACCGGTCGGGCAGGTCGAGGTCCTCGATGCCCTGGGCGCCGCCGAGGCACTCGGTGACGTCCTCGCCGGTCAGTTCGACGTGCAGGCCACCGGGGTGGGTGTCCAGCCCACGGTGCACCTCGAAGTAGCCGAGCACCTCGTCGACGATGCGGTCGAAGTGCCGGGTCTTGTAGCCGTTGGACGACTCGTGCGTGTTGCCGTGCATCGGGTCGCACTGCCAGACCACCTTGGCGCCGGCCGCGGTGACCTTGGCCACGATCGGCGGCAGGGCGTCGCGTACGCGGTGGTTGCCCATCCGGCTGATCAGGGTGAGCCGGCCGGGGATGTTGTCCGGGTTGAGCTTCTCGCACAGCTCGATCGCCTCGTCCGGCGAGGTGGACGGGCCGAGCTTGACGCCGATGGGGTTGGCGATCCGGGAGATGAAGTCGATGTGCGCGCCGTCGATCTGCCGGGTGCGCTCGCCGATCCAGAGGAAGTGCCCGGAGAGCCCGTACGCCCGGCGGTCGGAGACCCGGGTGAGCGCCCGGTCGTACTCCAGGGCGAGGGCCTCGTGGGAGCAGTAGAGGGTGACGGTGCGCAGCGCCTCGTCGTCGGTCATCCCGCAGGCCCGGATGAAGGCCAGCGCGCGGTCGATCTCCCGGGCGATCGCCTCGTAGCGCTCCCCGGCCGGGGAGTTCTTCACGAACCCCTTGTTCCAGTCGTGCACGGCGTGCAGGTCGGCGAGCCCACCGGCGAGGTACGCCCGGAGCATGTTCATCGCCGCCGCCGAGTTGGCGTACGCCCGGATCATGCGCTGCGGATCGGCGACCCGGGCGGCCGGGTCGGCCTCCAGCGAATTGATCATGTCGCCGCGGTAGGCCGGCAGACCGCGCGCGTCGGTCGGCAGCGACCGGGGCTTGGTGTACTGCCCGGCGACCCGGGCGACCTTGACCACCGGCAGCGACGCGCCGTAGGTGAGCACGATCGCCATCTGGAGCAGGGTGCGGGCGTTGGCCAGCAGGTGGCTCTCGGTGTTGTCGGCGAAGGTCTCGGCGCAGTCACCGCCCTGGAGCAGGAACGCCTTGCCCTCGCAGACCAGGGCGAGCTTCTGCCGGAGCTGGTCCACCTCGTAGGGCGCGACGACCGACGGCACGGTGTCGAGCACCTTGCAGACCTCGGCGACGGTGCCCGGGTCCGACCACGGCGGGGTCTGCTCGCGGGGCAGGTCCCGCCAGCGGTCGAGGCCGAGGGCGGCGTCCTCGGCGGAGTCGACGGTCGGTCGGCTGGTCTGCAGGCCCGGGCTGCCCACTGCGGGATGGCTCAGCTGATGCCACTCATGGCGCATGACAGAAAGCGTACGGCGACCGCCGGGGTGCCTGGGCGGCGAGGGGGACGGTTCCGGCAGATGGGAGACCGGTCCCGGTGGGTGCCGGTCAGGAAGCGGGCGAGGGGGCGACGCCGCCCGACGTCGCGCCGGCGGGCGGGGCGCCGCCCGGCGCCTCCCCGGCGATGCACCAGTCGCCCCCGTCCCGGGTGACGGTGAACACCAGCGGCCGGGTGATCTTGCGCTTGCCGGCGGTGACCGACACCGAGACGCTGACCTCCTGGCCGCGCGGGCCGGAACGGACGTCGGTGATCGCCGCCTCGGGCACCTTGAAGTGATCGGCGAAGTCGCCGTTGGGGCCGGTCGCGCCCAGGTCGAAGCCGTCGTGCAGCAGCGCGCAGAGCTGGCTTCGGCCGGCGGCGACGTCCTTGGCGGTCATCGCGTCGAGGTACGCCTGGACGCGCTCGCGGGACCGGGTGGCAGCCTCCTCGGCGGGGGCCCGCTCGGGCTTGGCGGCCGGCTCGTCGTCACCGCCGGTGAGCCCGCAGCCGACCAGAGCGACCGGCAGCAGCACCAGCCCGGCGGCGGTGGCCGCCAGCCTGCGGTGGGTCGGGCGCATGACCACCTCCGTCGACGGGACATCGAGACTGCCGAGCCGCGAGTCTGCCACATCGGGCGCGCCCGGCCCAACGCCGGCGGCCCGGCCGACGCTGGGCGTCGACCGGGCCGGTACGTCACGGGCGGGGAGGGACGGTGCGTGCCCCTCCCCGCCGTGTGGGTGGTGCGTCGGCCCTCGGCTCAGCCGAGACCGCCCTTGATGGCGCTGATGAGCTCGCCGTTGCCGGTGTCACCGGAGAGCTCCCAGAAGAACGCGCCACCGAGGCCCTGGTTCTTCGCGTACGTCATCTTGCCGTTGATGGTCGACGGGGTGTCGTAGCTCCACCAGTTGCTGCCGCACTTGGCGTACGCGGTGCCGGCGATGGTGCCGGTGGCCGGGCAGGTGTTCTTGAGGACCTTGTAGTCCTCGATGCCCGCCTCGTACGTGCCCGGCGCCGCGCCGGTGGCGCTGCCGCCCGGGGCGGCCTGGGTGACGCCCGTCCAGCCCCGGCCGTAGAAGCCGATGCCGAGCAGCAGCTTGTTGGCCGGGACGCCCTTGCTCTTGAGCTTCTGGATCGCCGCGTCGGAGTTGAAGCCCTGCTGCGGGATGCCGGTGTACGAGGTGAGCGGGGAGTGCGGGGCGGTCGGGCCCTGGGCGGAGAAGGCGCCGAAGTAGTCGTACGTCATCGGCATGAGCCAGTTGAGGTTGCCGATGGCGCCGGCGTAGTCGGTGGCGTCGATCTTGCCGCCGTTGCTGCCGTCCGCGGTGATCGCGGCGGTGACCAGGGCGTTGGAGCCGAACCTCGACCGCAGCGCGCTGATCACGTTCTTGAACGCGTTCGGGCCGCTGGTGTCACAGGTGAGGCCACAGGCGTTCGGGTACTCCCAGTCGACGTCGATGCCGTCGAAGACGTCCGCCCAGCGCGGGTCCTCGACCAGGTTGTAGCAGCTCTCCGCGAAGGCGGCCGGGTTCTGCGCGGCCTGGGTGAAGCCGCCGGACCAGGTCCAGCCACCGAAGGACCAGATCACCTTGAGGTGCGGGTTCATCTGCTTGAGCTTGCGCAGCTGGTTGAAGCTGCCGCGCAGCGGCTGGTCCCAGGTGTCGGCGACGCCGTCGACGCTGTCCGCCGCGGTGTACGCCTTCTCGTAGTCGGCGTAGCTGTCACCGATGGCACAGCGCCCGCCGGTGGTGTTGCCGAAGGCGTACAGGATGTGGGTCAGCTTGGCGGCCGAGCCGCTGGTCTGGATGTTCTTGACGTGGTAGTTGCGCCCGTAGACGCCCCACTCGGCGAAGTAGCCGACGACCTTCTTGCCGCCCGGGTTCGGCGGGTTGGTGGTCGGCGGAGTCGTGGTCGGCGGGGTGGTACCGCCGCCGCACGCGGCACCGTTGATGGTGCAGTTCAGCGGCGCCTTGTACGCGCCGGTGCCGTTGTAACCCCAGCTGAACGAGGCACCCGGGGCGATGCCGCCGGCCCAGCTCTTCTTGACCGCGACGTAGTGGTTGCCGCTGCTGGTGACGTCGGCGTCCCACGCGCTGCTGATGGTGGTGCCGGACGGCAGGTCGAACTCGATGCGCCAGGTGTTGACCGTGGCACTCGACCCGTTGGTGACGGTCACCCTCGTCTCGTGACCGGTCCCCCAGTCCTGTGCCTTGGTGAACGTGGTGGTGACCGTGCCGGCGCCGAATGCGGTGGTCATCGGCACCGCAGCGACGGTCACGGCGACCACGGCACCGGCCCAGAGGGCCCGGCGGAGCGATCTTTTCATGAGGCGTCTCCCGAACTGTTAGGAAACTTTCCAAAAGAGATGGTGAGACGGTACTCACGGCGTCATCACTTCGTCAAGATGTGCATGTTTCGATTTCTGCTGGTGCGTGGAGTGCACCTGATCCGCCCGTCACCGGGACCCCGCCAGCCGGCGCGTAGCCTCGGGCCATGAACGTCTTCGACATCCCGATCGACGCCCTCAACGGCGGACCCGCCGACCTCGCCCAGTACCGCGGCCGGGCGCTGCTGGTCGTCAACGTGGCCTCCCGCTGCGGTCTCACCCCCCAGTACGCCGGCCTCCAGGCCCTCGCGGACACCTACGCCGACCGCGGCCTGGTGGTGCTCGGCGTGCCCTGCAACCAGTTCGCCGGGCAGGAGCCGGGCAGCGCCGCCGAGATCAGCGACTTCTGCCAGGTCAACTACGGGGTCACCTTCCCGCTGACCGAGAAGGTCGACGTCAACGGCCCCGACCGGCACCCGCTCTACGCCGCTCTGGTGGACACCCCGGACGCCGACGGGCACACCGGGGACGTCCGGTGGAACTTCGAGAAGTTCCTGGTGGCCCCGGACGGCACGGTCGCCGCCCGGTTCGCGCCCACGGTCGAACCCGGCGCCGAAGAGCTGCGCACCGCCCTGGAGAAGGTGCTACCCACCACCACGGCCTGACCCGCGCCTAACGCGTCGATCATGGACCCGTGGTGCCAGACCTGCGGCGTTTCGCCGGACCCATCCCCCACCAGGACTCCATGATCGACGGGGCGGAGGACGACGGGGCGGAGGGCGGCGGGCAGTGCGGCGGGGCTTCAGCGCGTGACGAAGCGCCACTGCGCCGCGTCCGACAGGGGGCGGTAGCCGAGGGACTGGTAGATCTGGTTGCTGGTGGGGTTGGTTAGGTCGGTGTAGAGCGTGCAGGCGGTGGCGCCGGCGTTCAGGGCGTATTGGCTGACGTGGGCGACGCTGACGCTGGCGAAGCCGCGCCCCCGCCACTCCGGGGGCGTATACACGCCGCTGATTCGGACCACGCCGGCGACCGGCCTGCTCAGCCAGGCCGTCGAGACCGGGGTGCCGGCGTGCTCCCACAGCCAGAGCAGGTCGCCGTGCGGCAGCCGGGCGCGGACCTGCCCGGCCGCGTCGACCGGCGGACCGGCGGGCATCGTCTCCGCGGCGAACGCGGCGGCCCAGGCGACCAGCAGGTCCCGGTCCGCGGCGGTGGCCGGGCGGGCGCGCCCGGCCACACCCACCGGCGGCCGGACCGCGTCCAGTCGGAAGATCCGCTGCGCGGTGCCGGGTACGGCGGTCCCGCCGGCCTGTTCGGCGTACCGCTCGGCGAACTCGGCCACGGCCGGGACCGGGCCGTGCACCTCGGCCAGCGGCGGCACCGCCCGGACGAAGTGCTCGGCCAGCACTCGCGCGACGTCCGCCGACACGTTGCCGAGCAGCGGCCCGCGCGGCGGCGTGTGCACCACCGCACCCACCGTCGCGCCGTCGACCACCCGGACGAACCGCTCGCCCCCGGAGAGTGGCACGTCAGCCGAGAGCCGGTCCGCGACCAGCGTGAGCAGTACGTTGTGCAGGACGGGCTCGCGCCGCAACCAGCCGTCGGCTCCGGCGGCGAAGGTGGCGAGATCCTCGGTCAGACACTGCACGAACGGCATTCTGCGCACCCGTCGACGCCTCGACAACCGGAATAACCCACCACGGCGGTCGGGAATGCGGCGCGGGTGGACGGAGTTGGGAACCGACATGACAACTGTGGGACTGATCGGCAGTGGCAACATCGGCGGCACCGTGGCCCGACTGGCGGTGGCCGCCGGCTACGACGTGGTGCTGAGCAACTCGCGGGGGCCGGAGACGCTCACCGACCTGGTCGACGAGCTGGGCGAGCACGCCAGCGCCGGCACGGCACCGGACGCGGCGCGGGTCGGCGACCTCGTGGTGGTCAGCGTTCCGCTGAAGGCCTACCGGGCGGTGCCGGTGGAGCCGCTGGCCGGCAAGGTCGTCATCGACACCAACAACTACTACCCGCAGCGCGACGGGAACTTCCCGGAGCTGGATTCCGGCGAGATCACCAGCAGCGAGCTGCTCCAGCGGCACCTGCCGGACGCTCGGGTGGTCAAGGTCTTCAACAACATCTTCTTCAAGCACCTGGACTCCCTGGCCCGGCCGTCGGGCGCGGCCGACCGCAGCGCCCTCGCGATCGCCGGCGACGACGCCGCCGCGAAGGCCGAGGTGACGGCCTTCCTGGACCGGATCGGCTACGACGCGGTGGACGTCGGCCCGCTGGCCGAGGGGTGGCGCTACCAGCCGGACACCCCGGCCTACGGAGTGCTCTACTCCGCCGACCCGAACGACTGGGAGCACCCGAAGCAGGGCGACGCCGACACGCTGCGCGCTTCCCTGGCCGCCGCCACCCGCTGACCGTTCCCGCCGGGCGGGGTCTCCGCGGCCTCGCCTAGCGGGCGGTCGTCCGCAGGGCGGCGGCGAGTTCCTCGTCGTAGGTGGCGATCTGCCGGCCGTCCGAGGCGTACGCCACGAGCCGACCCTGCGCCATGCTCGCCGACCGGAACGAGAACGTCCGCGTCCCCGGGTAGGCGGCGAGCAGGGGAATGGTCCGGGGCGCCCCACCCGGCGCGGAGTAGTACTCCAATCGGGCCACCTGCCCGGAGACCACGCCGTTGACCCGCACCTTGGTCTTCTCGGCCCGCGTGCCGAAGGTGACCGGCGCGTCGGTGCCGTAGGCGGCGCACTCGACCGGGCCGCGGCAGACGAAGAAGTATCGCGGGTTGACCACGTCGTCGAGGGTGTACGCCTTGAAGGTCGGGTCCGCTCCGGCGGGCAGCGGTTGCACGGCGAAGAACGCCACCGCCACCGTCGCCGTGATGCCCACCCGCCACCAGGCCCGCCCGACGGCCGGTCGCCGCTGGGTCCGGACGGCGGCGACCGCGACGCCACCGAAGCCAGCCAGGCACAGCAGGCACACCCCGACGGCGCGGGCGTTCTCGAACAGGAACTGCACGCCCGGCCGCATCGACACCGGGCTGAGGACCGCCCCCAACGAGACGACCATGGCGGCGAGCAGCGCCGCGCCGGCGACCCGCTGGGTGACGCCGGACGCGCCGATCAGCAGCATCGCGGCGAGCACCGGCCACACCTGGTGGTGGGTCCAGGAAACCGGGGACGCGGCCACGGTGGCGCAGCCGACGAGCACCGCGGCGTGCCCGGGGCGGCCCTGCGCGGTCAACTGCCGGGCGCGCAGCAGCGCCGCCGCGCAGATGAGCGCCACCAGGCTGGCCCAGAGCAGGGGCAGCGCCGCCTCGTCGACCCCGACGCGCAGCAGCATTCCGTGCACGGACTGGTTGCCGAGCGAGGCCAGATTGCCGATCCGGGAGGTCTTCCGCACGGCCTCGGTCCAGTAGGTCCAGCTCTCGCCGGGCAGCACGATCGCGGCGAGCCCGGCGCAGGCCACGAACGTCGCCGCCGCGCGACCGGCGTCGCGGTAGCGACCTGTGGCGAGGAAGTAGACCACGAACAGCAGCGGGGTCAGCTTGATCGCCGAGGCCACCCCGACCAGCACGCCACGCACCCGGGGTGGAACCACGCCCATCCCGTCCAGCAGGGCCATCAGCACGATGAAGATGCTGACCTGCCCGAAGCGCAGGTTGCTCTGCACCGGCGCGGAGAGCATCAGCACCGTGGCCGCCACCGCCACGACGAGTGGGCGACGGGACCGTCGGGCGGTCAGTGCGACACCGACCGACCCGGCGATGGCGACGACCGCCGCGCACGTCGCCACCAGCCAGGCCGCCTGCAGGACGCCCTCGCTGACGGCGGTGATCGGCCCCAGCACGAGGGCCGCGAACGGCGGATAGGTGAACGGCCCCCCGTTCTCCGCCACGTACCCGTACAGCGGCCGACCGGCGTGCAGGTCGGACAACGCCCCGTAGTAGATGTGCAGGTCGGACAGGCGGTCCTCGCGTCGCGACACGAGCACGCAGGACACCAGCGCGACGACGACGAAGGCCGCCCACACCAGCGCCACCCGGCGATCCCGCATCGACCGAGGATATTGGATCGCGGCGGCGGGTGGGTGCCCGCCGGCTGGCCGGGGCTCGGACCGCCATCGATGCCAGAAAAAATCAGCGACATGCCGGCGACAACTTGCGCCGTGGTCCCGTACACGGGACTCTGTTCCCTGGGTTGCCGCCCGCTCACCGACCGTGCTCTCGGAGGCGACATGCGCATGCTCCCTACCACCGTGTCCCGCCGGCTGCTCGCCGGCGCCGGTGCGCTCCTGCTCGGCACCATCCTCGCCGCCGTCGGCGTCAGCACGCCGGCCAGCGCCGGCGCGGACACCGTCGGATACGTCCGGCTCGCCCACCTCTCCCCCGACACCCCCGCCGTGGACGTCTACCTGGCCGCCCCCGACGCCGCGAAGCCACGGGTCTTCCCCGGGGTCGGCTACGGCGTGGTCTCCGACTACCTGGAGCTGGCGCCCGGCCGGTACGCGGTGGCGATGCGCGAGGCGGGCGCCCCCGCCAGCGGTCCCCCGGTCCTCACCACCGAGGTCGCGGTGACCAGCGGTGACGCGTACACGGTGGCCGGTGTCGGCCGGCACGCCGACCTGGGGCTGCGGGTGCTCAACGACGACCTCAGCGCGCCCACCCAGGGCCGCGCCAAGGTACGCGTCGTGCAGGCGTCGGTGCGGACCCCGGTGCTGGATGTGGCCGCCGCCGACGGCCCGATGATCGCCAACGGCGTGCAGTTCGCCACCACGACGGACTACCAGCAGGTGGAGCCGGGCAGCTGGCGGCTGCGGCTGACCGGGGCCGGCGGCCCGAGCACCGACACCGAGGTACGCCTCACCGGCGGCGCGGTCTACTCCCTGCTGGTGCTCGACGCGAAGCAGGGCGGACTCACCGCCGAGCTGCGCCGCGACGCCGAGGGCGGCACCGTCGTCCCCGCGGGCGGGGTGGACACCGGCGCCGGCGGCTCGGCCGCGGCCGGGCGTGGGGCGTACCCGCTGGTGGCCGGCGGGCTGGCCGCGGTGGCCGTCGTGGTGAGCCTGCTGCTCTGGCGTCGGCGGCGGCGCACCACCTGGTGAGCACCCGGCCGGGCCCCGCGATCCGACGGCACCGTGACCGCCGGGTGCCGCTGGCCGCGCTGGTCGCGGCCGGCGCGGCGGTCTGCCTGGCCGCCGGCACCGGCGTCGGGTTGGCCACCACCGGCCCGACGCCGCCGCCCGGGGCGAGCTGGCAGCCCGGCTGCACCGACGACTGTCCGTCCGCTGCCGCCGCGCCCGCACCGCAGGGTCCACCCACCCGGGTACGCGTACCGCGCATCGGCGTCGACTCCGCGCTCACCGTCCTGGGTCTGGACCGCGCCGGCACGCTGATCCCGCCGACCGACTTCGACACGGCCGGTTGGTACGGCGGCGGCCCGGCCCCCGGTGACACCGGCCCGGCCGTGCTGGCCGGGCACCTGGACTCGCGGCGCGGCCCGGCGGTCTTCGCCCGGCTCGGCGAGCTGCGTCCCGGCGACCGGGTGGAGGTGTGGCGCGGCGGGCAGCGCCTGTCGTTCCGGGTGACCGGGTCGCTACGTACCCGTAAGGACCAATTTCCGACGGCCGTCGTCTACGGCCCCACGCCCGGCGCGGAGCTGCGCCTGGTCACCTGCGGCGGCGACTTCGACCGGCGGCGCGGGCACTACCGGGACAACGTGGTGGTGTTCGCCGTGGCCGACGCCGCCGACCCGGCCCTCCCGGAGTCCGCCGCGGGCTGAGCCGGCGTCGTCGCGGGTGATCGACTCCGGTTTCCGGATGTCGGGGCTTCCGCTGCGCCGGGACGCACCGGTTTCCGGGAGGTCGAGTGGATCGTGCGGTGGCGGGAGCGCCGGCGCGGCGTCAGGCCGGACGGCGGCCGGCGAAGCCGCACTCGGCCCGGTGGTACCAGCGCACGTCGGAGTCCCCCTCCAGCCAGCACCAGAGCACGGCGCGGCCGGCCCGCTCGCCGGGGAAGTCGAGCAGCACCGGCGCGATGCCCTTGACCTGGATGTCGTGCTGATGCAGCTCGTCGACGACGGCGTGCAGCCGGGCCTCCAGCCCCTTGACCTCGGCCAGCCCGCCCAGCGCGCTGACGCCGTGGTCGGCCAGGTCGACGCGCAGCTCGGCCAGGTCGGCGCGGAGCCGGATCAACTCGTCGACGCGCGGCTGCAGGGTGGCCACCAGGTGCCGGGCCTGGGCGAGTGTGAACACGGGGCCAGTATGCGGCACGCGCCGGGCGGCCAGGCCCCGCGGCCTCAGTCGGCCTGGGCGGCCAACTCGCGGGCGCGGTCCCGGGCCGCCTCCAGCGCGGCGAGCAGTGCCGCCCGGACGCCGTGCTTCTCCAGCTCACGGATGGCGGAGATGGTGGTGCCGGCCGGCGAGGTGACCGCCTCGCGCAGCTTGACCGGGTGCTCGCCGGAGTCGCGCAGCATCACCGCGGAGCCGATCGCCGTCTGCACGATCAGCTCGTGCGCCACCTGCCGGGGCAGCCCCAGCAGGATCCCGGCGTCGATCATGGCCTCGACCAGCAGGTAGAAGTAGGCCGGGCCGGAACCGGAGAGCGCGGTGACCGCGTCCTGCTGCGACTCGGGCACCCGGATCGTCTGCCCGAGGGGCTTGAACATCTCCTCGGCCAGCGCCAGGTGCGCCCCGGTGGCGTGCGCGCCCGCCGAGATCGCCGTCATCGCCTCGTCGACCAGGGCCGGGGTGTTGGTCATCACCCGGACCACGGGGGTGCCCTCGGGCAGCCGGCGGTTGAAGAAGCTGGTGGGCAGCCCGGCGCAGAGCGAGATGACCAGCTTGTCGGCGGGCACCTTGGGGCCGATCTCGTCCAGCAACGTGGCGGCGTCCTGCGGCTTGACCGACACCGCGAGGACCGCCGCCTCGTCCACCGCCGTCAGGTTGTCGACCACCCGTACGCCGTAGCGGGCGGTGATCTCCTCGGCGCGGGCCGGGCGGCGGGCGGTGGCCAGCAGCCGATCCACCGGCCATCCCGAGCGCAGCAGCCCGGAGAGCATCAACTCACCGATCTTGCCCGCGCCGATCACCGCGACCGTGTGCACCCCGGCTGACATCTGGGCCGTACCCCCTCGCGTCGGGTCGCGGCGCGGCGGACCCGCAGGCCCACCGCGCCGCCGACCGTCGATCAGCTGCCGAAGAAGACCTCGGCCTCGGCGTACCGCTCCAGCGGCACGGTCTTCAGCTCGCGGGTGGCCTCGGCCAGCGGCACCCGGACGATGTCGGTGCTCTGCATCGCGACCATCTTGCCCCAGTCGCCCTCGTTGACCGCGTCGATGGACTGCAGGCCCAGGCGGGTGGCGAGCACCCGGTCGAACGCGGTCGGGGTGCCACCGCGCTGGATGTGGCCCAGCACCACGGTGCGGGCCTCCTTGCCGGTCCTGGCCTCCAGCTGCTCGGCGAGCCACTGGCCGATGCCGCCGAGGCGGACGTGGCCGAACGAGTCCAGCTCCTGGTTGGCCAGCACCATCTGGCCGTCCAGCGGCTGGGCGCCCTCGGCGACCACCACGATCGGGGCGTACTGGTGCTGGAAGCGCTTCTCGACGTAGCCGGCCACCTGGTCGACGTCGAACTGCCGCTCCGGCAGCAGGATCACGTTGGCGCCACCGGCCAGGCCGGCGTGCAGGGCGATCCAGCCGGCGTGCCGGCCCATCACCTCGACGACCAGGGTGCGGTGGTGGCTCTCCGCCGTGGTGTGCAGGCGGTCGATAGCCTCCATCGCGATGTTGACCGCGGTGTCGAAGCCGAACGTGTAGTCGGTGGCGCCCAGGTCGTTGTCGATGGTCTTCGGCACGCCGACCACGTGCACGCCCAGCTCGTAGAGCTTGGTGGCCACGCCGAGGGTGTCCTCGCCGCCGATCGCGATCAACGCGTCCACGCCCTGCGCGGCGAGATTGTCCTTGATCCGCTCGACGCCGTTCTCGATCTTGAACGGGTTGGTCCGGGACGAGCCGAGGATGGTGCCACCGCGGGGCAGGATGCCGCGGACGTCGGCGATGTCCAGGGGCTTGGACAGACCCTCCAGCGGGCCCTTCCAGCCGTCCCGGAAGCCCACGAACTCGTGACCGTAGGTGGCGACGCCCTTGCGGACCACCGCCCGGATGACCGCGTTGAGACCCGGGCAGTCGCCGCCGCCGGTGAGCACGCCGATACGCATGATCCGCTCATCCTCCTGGAGCATCAGGTAAAGCCCGATTAAGCCCCAGGATATGTGTCAGATCAGACCATCGGCGCCGTTGCCGGCCCGGGGCGGGCCGTCCCTGCGCACTGTAGTCGGCCTGCCCGAACACCGACAGCGCGCCCCAGGGGACGGCCCACCACCCGGGCCGCCGGTCAGTAGGTCACCTCGTGGTTCTCGCCGACCTCCGGCGGCCGGCCGGTCACCGCGGCACGGGCGAAGCCGAACAGGTTCACCACCGTGCTGCTCGGCGAGTCCCAGTACTCGGCGGAGCTGGCGTGCACCTTGATCAGCGTCAGCCCGGGGGTGTCGAGCCCGTCCGGAAACCAGGCCCTCAGCAGCGGGTTCCACAGCCGCTCGGCCCGGGCCCGGTCGAACGCCTCGGTGGCGGTGCCGGAGACCGACACCCAGGCGTTGTGCTTCTGGTCGGAGAAGGCGACGTTGACCTCCGGGTTCACCCGGATCTGGCGGACCTTGGCCGAGTCGGCGGACGCGAAGAACCACAGGTCGCCGTCGAACTCGGCCTCCTGGAGCCCCATCGGCCGGCTCACCTGCCGCCCGTCCAGGGCGATCGTGGTGAGCATGCAGATCCGCGCGGCCCGGACCAGCTCGGTGACCCGGGCGTGCGCCTCGGCTGCGCTGGTCGGCTCGTTGCTCATGGCACTCTCCCTCGGCTCGACTCGTCGAACCGGTGCCCCGGACAGAACCGGTCAAACCTCCGTTGTCGGGACCTGACCCGCGACCGCCGTTCAGCGGGCCGTCATCGCCCGCCAGCGGGCCAGGTTGTGCCGGGCGTCCACCAGAGCGTCGTGCCGGGCCGCGTCCGCGTCCGGCAGGGTCGGCCGACCCCGGTCGTCCCACAGCTGCCGCAACTCCTTGGTGAACCGGGGGATCTCCCGGGGCAGCGCCGGCATCGCGCCCCACAGCTGCGCGAGCACCACGTGGTCGTACGCGGCGAACCAGGCCCACAGCTCCAACTGCTCCCCCGGCCGGTCCCGGATCGGCTCCATGAGGAAGTCGTACAGGTCGTCGCGGATGCGCTCCCGCGACCGCCAGGCCCGGTCCGCCGGCGAGGGCAGCTTGTCCAGCACGTTGCGCCGGACCCAGGGCACGGCGCGGGAGTCGTCGAACTCGGTGGAGACCGCGTAGAACTCGCGGCCGTACTCGTCGACGACACCGATCGAGACGAGGTCGACGATCCGGCCGTCCTCGATGAACTCGCAGTCGTAGAAATAGCGGTAGACCATTCCGGCCATCCTCGCCCACCGCCGCCCGGCGCTGGGCGGCGGGGCCCCGCGGACGGCGAGGCCGCGGCCGGTCCAGGCCCGCGGCACCGGCCCGCTTCGGCACCTCAGGACGCGGTACGCCGCAGCTCGCGACGGTCACGGAAGTGCTTCGAGGGGTGTACAGCAAGCGACCGGACCGTCATGATCTGATGTGTACCGCTACCGGACGCCGAACCGGTGTCAGTTCACCTTGTCGGGGCCATCAGGTTCGCCCGGTGAGCGAGTTGTGGTCCTTGACCGGGGAGGGGTTGGGCCGTGGAGGTTCGCCTGCCGGAGCCGGGTGATGCGCTCACGGGTGTCGAGATGTTCGCCGGGCTGGAGCCCGAGGTGCGACAACGTGTCATCGCCGCCGCCGTCCCGCGCACCTACCGCAAGGGTCAGCTGCTCTTCGTGGAGAACGACCCGGGCGAGTCGCTGATCGTGCTGCGCCGCGGCGCGGTGGCCGTCTTTCGCACCGCGCCCACCGGCGAGCGGGCCGTCCTGTCGGTGATCCGTCCACCGGACGTGCTCGGCGAGGTCTCCCTGCTCGACGCCTCCACCCGGTCCGCCTCCGCCGAGGCCATCGAGGACTGCGCGGCGCTCGCGCTCTCCCGGGGGGCGTTCATGGAGCTGGTGCACTCCAACCCGCGCATCCTGGACGCGGTGATGCGGTCGCTGGGTGGGCTGATCCGCCGGCTCACCGAGCAGAACGCCGACCACGTCTTCCTCGACCTGCCCGGCCGGGTGGCCAAGACGCTGGTCCGGCTCGCCGGCGAGAGCCAGGCCCCGATGATCACGATCGAGCTCAACCAGAGCCAGCTGGCCGAGATGGCGGGCGGCTCCCGGCAGAGCGTCAACCAGGCGATCGGCTCGTTCGCCAGTCGCGGCTGGCTGCGTACCGAGGGGCGGCGGATCGTGGTGACCGACGTCGCCGCGCTGCGTCGGCGCGCCGGCATGAACGACCGCTGACCCGTCGACGCGGGCAGCGCACCGGAACGGACACGACACGACGCGGCCGGGTCACCCGTGGGCGACCCGGCCGCGTCGTCGTGTCACCGGCGCCCGGTCAGACCCCGGAGCTGCCCGGCCCGGCCCACTTGTCCGGACCCTTGCCGTCACCGTCCGGGCCGTGGGACTGCTCGACGACGATGCCCTCGGCCTGCAGAGTGGCGAGGGTGGCGGCGTCGACGTCCACCGAGTCACCCGCGGAGTGGCTGACTCCGTTGCCGTCGGTCCAGTCGCTCTCCAGCTTGACGTACACCATTGACCTGTCCCCCTCTGGTCCCTGATCGACATGTGGCCGCCTGAATCTAGTCCGTGAAACCACTTGTGGACTGTCCACAAGCCAACAGGCCGGTACCCGACAGCGGCGCCGACGGTGATACTTCCTCTGACGCGACGCCGTGGGGGGCGTCCGGTTCACCAGTGGAGGCTGCCATCGCCGCGCAGTGTGGGCGCTGTGGACGCACGGCCGCCGACGGCGACCGCTTCTGCGGTGGCTGCGGCGCCGAGCTGGGCGCGGTCTGCCCGCACTGCCTGCGTCCGCTCGCCTCGGACGTCACGTTCTGCACCTCGTGCGGGTCGCCCCGGCCGGGCACGGACCGGCCGGCCGCGCTCACCCCGCAGGAGGACCGCCGCCGGGTGAGCGTGCTCTTCGTCGACCTGATCGACTTCACCCCGTACGTGGAGCGGGCCGACCCGGAGCAGGTCCGCGGCATGCAGACGGGCTTCTTCTCCGCGGCCCGTCGGGTGGTGGGCCAGTACGGCGGCGTGGTGGAGAAGTACATCGGCGACGCGGTGATGGCGCTCTTCGGCGCCCCGATCGCCACCGAGACCGACGCGTTGCGCTGCGTACGGGCCGGGCTGGAGCTGCAACGGGTGCTCACCCGGTTCGCTCCGACCGGCAGCACCGAGCTGCGGTTCCGGGTCGGGGTGGCCACCGGTGAGGCGCTGGTCGACGTGGCCGCCGCCCGGGACGGCGGACAGGCGATCGTGGCCGGCGACGTGGTGAACACCGCGTCCCGGATGCAGTCGGTCGCGCCGCCGGGTGGGGTGCTGGTCTGCGGCACCACGCACGCGCTGACCAAGGACGCGATCCGCTACGAGGAGCAGCCCCCGGTCACCCTGCGCGGCCGGTCGTCGCCGACCGAGGTGTGGCTCGCCCTGGCGCCGATGCGCCGGCAGCCCACCGACCGGGAGCCGGACACCACGCCGCTGGTCGACCGGGAACACGAACTGGGCATGCTGGTCAACGCGCTGCACCGGTCGCTGCGCGACCGGCTGCCGCAGGTGGTCACCATCTTCGGCCGGGCCGGCATCGGCAAGAGCCGGCTGCTGCGGGAGCTGTACCGGCACACCGGCCGGCTGGTGGACGAGCCGCTGACCTGGCGCACCGGGCGCTGCCCGCCGTTCGGGGAGAACGTCACGTTCGCCGCGCTCGCCGACATCGTCAAGTCCGAGGCGGGCATCCTGGACACCGACCCGGCCGGCAGCGCGGCGCAGCGGTTGGCCGCCGCGGTCGGCGAGCTGATCGGCCCGGGCGAACGCGACCGGGTGGTGGACGCGCTGCGCCCGCTGGTCGGGTTGCCCGGCACGCCGCTGCCGGCCGAGGAGGCGGAGTCGGCGTGGCGGCGTTTCCTGCTGGCGCTGGCCGCCCGCCGCCCCACCGTGCTGGTCTTCGAGGACCTGCACTGGGCCGACGACGCGATGCTGCGTTTCGTGGAGCTGCTCGGCGCGGCGGCCCGTGAGGTGCCGCTGCTGCTGCTGTGCACCGCCCGCCCGGAGCTGGTCGACCGGGACCCGAGCTGGGCCGGCACCATCACCGGCTCGGTGACGATCACCCTGCCGCCGCTGCGCGACACCGGGATCGCCGCGCTGTACGCGCACCTGTTCGGCCAGGCGGCGTTCTCCGCCGACATGTTGAGCCCGCTGATCGAGGTGGCCGGCGGCAACCCGCTCTACGCCCACGAGTACGTCCGGATGCTGATCGAGCAGGGCGCGCTGCGCCAGTCCGGGCGGGGCTGGTCGCTGGACAAGCAGCTCGAGCTGACCATGCCGGAGAGCGTGCACGCGGTGATCGCCAACCGGGTGGACCTGCTGGACGCCAAGGACCGTGCGGTGCTGCTGGCCGCCTCGGTGGTCGGGGTGCAGTTCTGGCCCGGCGCGGTGGCCGCCGCGCTGGGGCAGCAGGTCGAGTCGGTCGAGCGCTCGCTGCGGCGGCTGGAGCAGCGCGACTTCGTGCACGAGCAGGCGGCGTCGACGATGGCCGGGCAGGCGGAGTTCCGGTTCCGGCACGTGCTGGTGCGCGACGTCTGCTACCAGCGGCTGCCGCGCACCGAACGGGTGGCCCGGCACGAGCGGGCCGCGGACTGGCTCGACGCTCTGTCGCACAGCCGCGACACGGATCTGGCCGAGGTGCTCGCCCACCACCGCTGGGCGGCCCACGAGATCGCCCGTTCGCTGGGCATGGAGGTCCGGCGGTACGCCGGGCCGGCGCGGCAGGCGCTGCACCGCGCGGCCCGTCGGGCGTACGCGCTGCACGGGCTGGACGCGGCGGCCAGTCACGCCGGCCGGGCGCTCGGCCTGGCCGACGACAGCGACCCGGTGGGCCGGCTCCAACTGGAGCTGCTGAGCACCGAGATCTCGTTCTACCGGGACGGCAACGCGTTCCTCTCCGGCGGTGGACCGGAACAGGTGCACACCCTCGCCGACCGGCTGCTGGCGCACGGCGACGACGCCTGCGCGGCCCGGGCGTGGACGCTGCTCGGCCAGGCCGCCTGGTTGCGCGCCGACCGCGGCGACGCGCTGGCCTGCCTGGACCGCGCGGTGGAGCTGTTCGAGCCGCTGGCGGACACCGCGCAGAAGGCCGACGCGTACGCCGAGCTGGGCCGGTTGCACATGCTCAACTACGAGCGGGATCCGGCCGTGGCGGCGGCGGACACCGCCGCGGAGATCGCCGAGCGGCTGGGCCTGACCGAGACCCGCACCAACGCCCGGATCACCGCGGCCACCGCCCGCTACCAGTCCGGCGACCGGGTCGGCCTGGACGAGCTGCACGCGATCGTCGAGTTCAGCCGGGCCGGTCAGCTGCTCGCGCTGCCCCGGGCCACCCAGAACCTCGCCTGGGCGATCCGGGAGGAGGGCGACTGGCTGCGCTCGGACGCCCTGCTCTCGGCCGCGCCGGCCCGCACCGCCAGCGGCCAGACGCTGACCACCAGCTACTCGGCCGAGGCGATGCGCGCCTGGTTCGACGGCGACTTCGGCCGGCTGCTGGCCGCGGCGGAGGCATTCGTGGACACTCCGACCGGCAGTTGGGACATGCAGGTGCGGGGGCTGCGCTGCTGCCTGCTGGTGCTGCGTGACGACGAGGATCCGGACGACGTGGCCGACGCGTTGGACACCGCGCGGCGCAGCGGGTTCCACCGGTTGCACTGGACGATGTTGAGCATGGCCGCGCTGTGCCGGGCGATGCAGGGCCGCGACGCCGAGGCGGCGGAGCTGATCGACGAGCTGGGCAGGTCCTGGTCGGCGGTGCCGGCGCTGGCCAGCGGGGAGTGGATCGCCGCCGCCGCGTACGCCGCCGCGCTGGCCGGCCGGGACGCTGCGGTGCGGGTCCGGGCGATGCTGGACCGGGTCGGCCACCGGACGCCCTGGTCGGAGGCGGCGCTGCGGACCGTGACGGCGGCCCTGGCCGCGGCCGACGGCGACCACCGGCGCTCGGCCGAGCTGTACCTGGCCGCCGCCGAGACCTACGGCCGGATCCCGGACGTCAGCGACCGGGTGCTGGCGCTGGCGTTCGCGGCGGCGGAGCTGACCCGCGCCGGCGACCCGGCGGCCGCCCGGGCGCCGCGCGCCGAGGTGCGCACCTTCGCGTTGCGCAACGACGCCCCCGGGCTGCTCGCGCTCGCCGGCCGGCCGATCACCCCGGCTGGGCCGGCGGTCGCCTGCTGAGCCGGCTCAGGCGGCGACCGGCGTGGGGACCGGTTGGGGCTGCTTGAGCTTCTGCGCGTAGATGTCGACGTACTCCCGACCGGAGAGCTCCATCAACTCGTACATGATCTCGTCGGTGACCGCGCGCTCGACGAACCGGTCGCCGGCCAGCCCGGCGTAGCGGGAGAAGTCCAGCGGCGCCCCGAAACGGATCTTCACTCGGTCGATCTTGGGGATGAGCTTGCCCGGCGGCTGGATCTCGTCGGCGTTGAGCATCGCCACCGGCACCACCACCGCGCCGCTCTCCAGGGCGAGCCGGGCCACCCCGGTCTTGCCCCGGTAGAGCCGCCCGTCCGGGGAGCGGGTGCCCTCCGGGTAGATGCCGGCCACTCCCCCGGCACGCAGCACCTGCAACTGGGTGTCCAGCGCGGCGCGGGCCGCCCGGCCGCCGGAGCGGTCCACCGGGATGGTGCCGGTGCCGACGAAGAACATTTTGGTCAGCCAGCCCTTGATCCCCTTGCCGGTGAAGTACTCGGCCTTGGCCACGAAGGTGACCTTTCGAGGGGTGATCAGCGGTGTGAAGATCGAGTCGGAGAAGGAGAGGTGATTGCTGGCCAGGATCACCGGACCGGTCGCCGGCACGTTGTGCAGGCCCTCCACCTGCGGGCGGAAGATCAGCTTCAGCAGCGGACCGAGGATGACGTACTTCAACAGCCAGTACAGCACCGGCGTCCTTTCCCGTGGTGTGCCCGCGACAGCACGCCCCATGCCGGGCAACGCCGCCGTCGCCGACGAGCCTACGAAGCGCGGGCTCTCCCCACAACGGACGCTCGGGCCGATCCTGCTCGCGCCGGACGGGGCCGACGTCCTTGGACCGGGATCGGGTGCTCACCGGTCGGCAGGCCCCGAGACCCCCTGTTGCCACTTGTCGCGCAAGAACGGACAAAGAGGCACGCCCGCCACCAGCAGCGGGGACGCTGACTTTGGAAGACGCGACACAACGCACTCCCGGAACCGACCCCTGACGTGTCACGATTCAAAGCACGGCGTGCGGACGGGCGTCGAGGGGGCTGGGCGGCCGCGCCGGAGGGCGCGTTGAGGAGGATGTCCGGGTGTCAGCGGGTGGGGCCCGCCGGGGACGGCGGGACAACGGGCTCGACGCGAACGAGTACGCCGTCGTCGGCGACGTCGATCCGCGCGTCGGCGAGCACCTGCTCGACGTGCTGGCCGCCGGAGGGATCGCCGCCTACCTGCAACCCTCCGCCGACCTCAACCCGGTCACCCGCACCACCACCGTTCCGGCCCGTCCGGTCGACCGGCTCTACGTCGACCGCTCGCACCTGACCACCGCGCGGGACTACCTGACCCAGCTCGCCGACGAGACCGCCCCCGAGCAGCAACCGGCCCGCGACGAGCCGGACATCGACGCCGAGTGGGCCCGGATCGTCGCCGGCTTCCACACCACCTCGTCGGCCGGTGAGCACCCGTGGCCGGCCGCGGAGGACGTGGACGACCGGGACGAGCCCACCGCCGGTCCGCTGGCCCGCTCCGGCGCGGACGAGGCCGGGCCGACCGCCACCGACGTCCGCCGGCTACCGTCCGCCACCGACATCTCCGGGATCTCGATCGGGCGCGGCACCCGGCCCGACGAGCCGTCGCTGCTGGACGGGCTGGACACCTTCGGCGCGGACCTGCCCGACGACGAGGACGAGGACGAGGGCTACCACCCGCCTCCGCCGCCGCCGCTACCCCGGTTCTCCAAGTACGCGGTGGTCGGCACGCTCGCCGTGGTCGTCGGGTTCGTGCTCTTCCTTTTCCCGTCGCTGCTTCCGATCGACCGTTCGGCGGTCACCCTGTTCGGGTTCACCGGCATCCTGGCCGGTTTCGTCACGCTGATCTGGCGGCTGCGCCCCGGCGACGAGGACGACCGCGACCCGGACGACGGCGCCGTCGTCTGACCGTCCGGTCGTATCGCCGCCGACCGCATCCCGGGACGACGCCGCCCCACCCGTGACGTAACAGTGGTGTAACTTACTGTCAGTAGGAATACCGCCGTACGTCACTTCCCCGACTGACTGACCGGTTTTCCCTTGCTCGCGGCGGTCAGACCTCTGCTGATCGGAATGCCCGAGATGCGACAGAGCTCCCTCGTGGTGGTGGCCAACCGCCTCCCCATCGACGACAGTGTGGCGCCCGACGGGGCCTGCGAATGGCGGCGTAGCCCAGGTGGGCTGGTCAGCGCGCTGCATCCCCTGCTGCGGCACACCCCGGCGACGTGGGTCGGCTGGGCCGGCGGCACCGGGCCCGCCCCCGCACTGCCGGACGTGGACGGCGTCCGGATGCACAGCGTCCCGCTCAGCCACGAGGACCTGCGCGACCACTACGAGGGGTTCGCCAACGCCACCCTGTGGCCGCTCTACCACGACGCCGTCGAGCAGCCGCAGCACCACCGCCGATGGTGGGAGGCGTACCAGCGGGTCAACCAGCGCTTCGCCGAGGCGACCGCCGAGGTGGCCGAGCCGGGCGGGGTGGTCTGGGTGCAGGACTACCACCTGCACCTCGTCCCCGGCCTGCTCCGCGCCCTCCGACCGGACCTGCGCATCGGGTTCTTCCTGCACGTGCCGTTCCCGCCGCCGGAGCTGTTCATGCAGTTGCCCCGTCGGGCCGAGCTGCTGCGCGGCATGCTCGGCGCCGACCTGGTCGGCTTCCAACGAGCCCAGGCGGCGCACAACTTCTCCCAACTGGTGACCAAGGTGCTGGAGCTGCCGGCCACCGACCGGCGGATCGGCATCGACGACCGGGTGGTGCGCATCGGCGCGTTCCCGGTCTCCATCGACACCGCGGAGATGGCCGCGCTCGCCGCCCGCCCCGACGTGGCCGCCCGGGCCCGCCGGCTGCGCCAGGACCTCGGCGACCCCCGACAGGTCATCCTGAGCGTGGACCGGATGGACTACACCAAGGGCATCGAGCAGCGGCTCAAGGCGTACAGCGAGCTGCTCGCCAGCGGCGACGTCAAGGTCCGCGACACGGTGCTGGTGCAGGTCGCGATGCCGAGCCGGGAACGCGTCGGCCAGTACCAGGTCCTGCGGGAACGGATCGAGCGCGAGGTCGGACGGATCAACGGCGAGTTCGGCCGGGTCGGCGAGCCGGCCATCCACTACCTCACCCAGCCCTTCGACCGCGCCGAGCTGGCCGCGCTCTACCGGGTCGCCGACGTGATGGCGGTGACCCCGCTGCGCGACGGGATGAACCTGGTCGCCAAGGAGTACGTCGCCGCCCGGGTGGACGACGCGGGGGCGTTGCTGCTCAGCGAGTTCGCCGGCACCGCCGCCGAGCTGTCCCAGGCGTACCTGGTCAACCCGCACGACCTGGAGGGGCTCAAGCAGGGGCTGCGCGCGGCGCTGAGGGCCAGCCCCGCCGACGTCGCGGAACGGATGCGGGCCATGCGCGCCTACCTGCACCAGCACGACATCCGGGCCTGGGCCCGCTCCTACCTGAGCGCGCTGGACGAGAGGGGCGCCCTGGTCAGCCGCCTCACCAGCGCCGACGGCACCCCGGACGGCACCGCCCGGATGCCGGCGCCCCGGGCCGCCCCGGTGGGCAGTCCGGCCAACCGCCACGCCCGCGGCTGACCCGGCGCGCGCCAGCGGACGCGGACCGCTGGGACGCTCAGTGCGCCGCCGGCTCCTTCTCCAACCAGTCCAGGATCGCGTCGATCGGCTCCGCCCACCGCGCGTCCAGCATCAGGTCGTGGCCCATTCCGGGAAAGAGCAGCGGAGCCGAGCCGTACCGGCGGGCCACCCGGTTCAACGTCGACGTCGGCACCACCCGGTCATCCGGGCTGCCCAGCACCAGCACCGGCGGCGCACCCACGGCCGGCTCGGCCTCCGGCTCGCCCAGCAGCGCCCACTGCGCCCGCCGGCCGGCCCGACCCAGCCGGGCGACGTGCCGCCGGGCCTCCGCCTCGGGCAACTCCCGGCTGAACAACTGCCCGCGGCTGAGCCGCAGCGGCCCGCCGAACACCGCCGGCAACGTGCCGGACGGATTGCGGCGCAACGCCGCGCCGAGCACACCCCAACCGCCGAAGACCGGCGCCACCAGCACGGCACTGCGCGCCGGGTAGCGGGCCAACGCGTGCGCCACCACCAACGCACCGGCGCCGTGCCCCACCAGCACCGCCTGACGCGGCAGGCCCGCGGCCACCTGGACCACATCGTGGGCGTACGCGCGCAGCGTCGCCTCCGGCGCCGGCTCGCTGCCACCGTGCCCGCGCAGGCTCATCGCGTACGCCGGGAACCCCCGCGACGCCGCGTGTCCCAGCCAGTGCTCGGCGAACGCCCACGCGCCGTGCCCGAACCCGGGCACGAAGAGCAGCGGCGGGCGCCCCTCCTCCACCTCCGGAATCGCGCTGAGCACCTCACGCCGGGCCGGCCGGACCGGGCGGGACCACTCCCGGCCCCGCATGATCCGCAGCTGACTGCTCGCGCTCACTTGTTCGGCCTTCCGTTCGCGACTGCGGGGCTCGCAAGCTCACTCCTCGCGCTCACTTGCCCTCCAGGTCGTGCAGGGCGCGCTGGACGGCGCGCAGGTAGTCGGCGTGGCCGACCTCGAACCAGTGCCGGCTGCTCTCCTTGACCTGCCCGGAGTAGCGCTCCCCGGCCCGGTCGCGCACCTGCTGCGCGAAGGCCGCCGCCCGCTCCGGTCGATCCCGGCGGGCCCGCAGCAGCCGGGCGAAGAGCACCGTCTGCCAGTGCGACAGGGTGAACAGACCGGAGTCCGGCTGCACCAGACCCGCCACCGCCAGCGTCGGATGCCCCGGGGTGAAGGCGTTGAGCCACAGCGTGGGCCGGCCGACGCCGGCGCTGTCACCGAACACCGACGCGTCGAGGAACTCGAAGCGCGGCAGGTAGCCGGTGGCGAAGACGACCAGCTCCGGATCGATCTCGCGGCCGTCGGTCAGCTCCACGGCGTACGGGTGGAACCGGGCGACGTCCGGCACCGGGCCGATCGCGCCGTGGCCCACGTAGTAGACGAGCTGGCTGTTCGCGATCGGGTGCGTCTCGTACACCCGGTGGTCGGGTCCGGGCAGGCCGAAGCGGGTGAGGTCGCCGACGGTCAGCCGCAGCGTCCAGTGGTAGAGCCACTGGCGCACCCGCAGCGGCACGCGCAGTGCCAGCAGAGAGTCGTTGACCTGGTCGGCGGGGCGGCCGAGCACGTACTTCGGCGCGTACCAGTAGCCGCGCCGGGTGGAGTGCCAGCACCGCGACGCCTGCTGGGCGGCCTCGACGGCGATGTCGCAGCCGGTGTTGCCGGCGCCGACCACCAGCACGCGCTTGCCCCGCAGCTGCGCCGGGTCCTTGTAGGACGAGGCGTGCATGATCTCGCCGCGGAACTGTTCGAGCCCCTCGTAGCGGGGCAGCTTGGGCGACCAGTTGTGGCCGTTGGCGACCACCACGGCGGCGTACTGGGAGGTGCGCTCCGGCCCGTACCCGCCGGTGGAACGGGTGGTCACGTCCCAGCGGTCCCCCGCGGCCGGCTCGACCCGGACGACCTCGGTGCCGAACCAGATGTGCGAACGCAGGTCGAAGTGGTCGGCGTACCGCTCGAAGTACGAGAGCAGCTGGCTGTGGTGCGGGTAGTCCGGCCACGAGTCCGGCATCGGGAAGTCGGGGAACTGGGTGAACGGCTTCGACGAGATCAGGTGGGTGCTGGCGTACACCGGGCTGCGGTCGTGCCGCCAGTTCCAGGCGCCGCCGACGCCGGTCTCCCGCTCGTAGCAGTCCACGCCGAACCCGTGCTCGCGCAGATTCTTGATGGCCGTCAAGCCGCTGGCCCCGGCCCCGATGACGCAGACCGTGTCGCCGCGGTCGGAGACCGGGCGGCCGTCGCGGCTCGGCGCGGACGGGTTCGCTTCCGGGTCGGGCCGGCCGTGGTCGGTGGAGGTGGACACCGGGACATCTCCTTTTGTGCGGCACGCGTGCCGGTCGCCGCGAAATCCTCTCCACATCGGAGCCGGATGTCCAGCCCCGGCGCGGACGGATCGACGGTCGCGCCGGTCGGGGGTCAGCCGGTGGTGGGCAGCAGCAGGTCGACCAGGACCGGGAAGTGGTCGCTGGCCCGCCGGGTCTGCGGTGTGTCCACCACGTCATAGTCGACCACGGTGATCCGCGGGTCGACGAAGAGCGCGTCGATGCGCCGGCGGGGGTCGGCGCAGGAGTAGGTGAGCCGGTCCGTCCGGTCGGCCGCCACCGCGGCGTCGGTCAGGCCGCGCGCCACGGTGGCCCAGGCCGGCCCGTCCGGGCCCTCGTTGAGGTCCGCGCCGGCCACCACCGGCCCGCTCGCCGCGTCCAGGCCGCGCCGGAACTCGGCGGCCTGCGCGGGACGTTCGGCCGGGTCGGTGGACAGGTGGGAGCCGGCGAGGGTGAACCGGGCGGCGCCGACCCGGCAGTCGGCGTACGCGGCGCCGCGCAGGTGCCGGCCGGGCGTGAGCGGAAAACGCTGGCAGCGGGTGTCCCGCACCTGGACGCGCAGGCTGGTCAGCAGCAGGTTGCCCAGGGCGGGCAGCCCACCGGCGGCCACCACCAGGCCGAACGACTCGGCCAGCGTGGCCGACTTCTGCCGCCACCGGAACCGGCGCGGCCCCTCCTGCACGATCACCACGTCCGGCGTCACGGCCCGGACCACGGCCGCCAGCGCCGCGGTGTCGTCGCGCTGGCTGTGAATGTTGTACGACACCACCCGCAGTGGTACGCCGTCCGCCTCGCTCATTCCGGCTCGCCTCAGATCCGCCGGGCCAGGTCGGCGGCGCCGATCACCCCGGCGCTGTTGCCCAGCTCGGCGGGGAGCACCTCGGCCACCGGCAGGCGCCCCCGCTGGGAGAGCGCGTCGAGGTACGAGCGGCGCGCCGGGCCGAGCAGCAGGTCACCGGCGTCGATCACGCCACCGCCGACCACCAGGGTCTGCGGGTCGAGGATCTGCGCCATGTCGGCGAGGCTGGTGCCCAGCCACCGGCCGATCTGCGCGAACGCCTCGGTGGAGACCGGGTCGCCGCCCTGCGCGGCGGCGGTCACCATGTGGCCGGTGATCGCCTCGGTGTCGCCGCCGGCCAGCTCCAGCAGCGCGGTGGCGCGTTGCGGCTCCTGCCGGGCGCCGGCCCGGGCGAAGCGGACCAGGGCGCTGCCGCTGGCGTACTGCTCGATGCAGCCCAGCCGCCCGCAGCCGCACTGGTGCCCGTCCGGCACGGCCAGCATGTGGCCCAGC
Organism: Micromonospora sp. BL4; assembly: GCF_003667505.1. Lineage (GTDB taxonomy): Bacteria > Actinomycetota > Actinomycetes > Mycobacteriales > Micromonosporaceae > Micromonospora. Next base: position 680 of record NZ_RCVJ01000165.1, on the reverse strand, counting down.
TCCGCGGCGACGCCGTGCGCGCCGCGCAGCAGCTCACCGCCGAGCACGATGCCACCGCCGACGCCGGTGCCGATGGTGAACATGACCATGGAGTCGTCGGCGTCCCGGGCCGCGCCGTAGCGGAACTCGGCCCAGGCGGCCACGTTGGCGTCGTTCTCCACGATCACCGGCAGGCCGACGGCCGCGCTGACGTACTCGCGCAGTGGCTCGTCCCGCCAGGCCAGGTTGGGGGCGAAGAGCACGGTCGAGCGGTGGGCGTCGATCCAGCCGGCCGCACCGATGCCGACCGCCTCGATCGTCCGTCCGGTAGCCAGTTCGCCGACCAGGTCGATGATGACGTCGCGGGTCTTGGCGACGTCATCGGCGGGAGTGTCCCGTCGGGTCTGCACGAGGACCGTGCCGGTGTCGTCCACGACACCGCCGGCCACCTTCGTGCCACCGACGTCGACTCCGATGGTCAGCGTCACCGCTGCCGCTCCCCTCTGCTGTGCTGTCCGGCCCGCACGCCGGCGACACGCCGGTCCGGGTCGGGATGTCCCGCGCTCAGGCGACGTCGCCCGGTGCGGCCGCGCCGGTGTCGTCGGGCACCCGCGTCGCGGGCACCACGGGTCGGTCGGTCGGCGCCGGTGGGGCCACCGTCCCGGCCTCGTCGACGGGTGGTGCGGTGGCCGGGGCGGGTG
>NZ_RCVJ01000258.1 GCF_003667505.1 Micromonospora sp. BL4 | reverse complement strand
GTGCCGCCGCCCGCCGCGCCGCCCCCGGTCAGCTCGCCGCCCCTACCGACGTCCGTCCCGCCGTCGCACCTGTGGACCCCGCTCGCCGCACCGCCACCGGTGGCAGCCGGGAAGCGCGTGCGGACGCCGACACCGCGCTGGGCGAGCAGGACCGTCACGATCCTCGGTACGGCACTCGTGCTGCTCTCCTTCGGCTGCCTCACCTGGCTGGTGATCGCGGCCTACGCGGCCTGGCGGCGCAGTTGGCGGCTCGCGGTCGCCGGCGTCGGGTACCTCGCCCTGCTCATCGTCGAGGTGGGTCTTCTCGACGTCGAGAATTCGGACGAGATCTCCGACAACAAGGCGGTGGGCTTCCTCGGCCTGGCTCTGATCACGTGGCTCGTCGGGGCGGTGCACGTGGTCCTGCTCAGCCGCGGTCTCTGGGCCGCCATCACCGGCAGCCCGGGTAGCGGGAGGGACCGAGCCGACGAGGAGCGGCGCATCCGTCGTGAACACGCCCGCTACCTGCTCTACCACTACCCCGCGGCTCGGGACGAGTTGCGACTCGGCCGGCCCGACCTGCCCCGCACCTTCGACGACGGCGGCCTGATCGACGTCAACTCGGTACCGGAACAGGTGCTCGCGGAGCTGCCCGGCCTGACCGCCGACCAGTCCCGGCAGCTCGTGGTCGACCGTTGGCTGCGCGGTCCGTACGCCTCCATGGAAGAGCTGGCCGGGCGTTGTCTGCTGCCCCCGAGTGCCACCGAGCCTCTCCGTGACCTGCTGCTCTTCCTACCCCCGGCCGCCCTGCCCGAGGAGGCGCGAACGGCCGGATCGTGACCCGAACCTCCCGTGCGAACCGAGGTCCTGACGCCCGGCGCTGGTAGAAATGCCGGATGGGCGACGAGCGGGCGGCGGTACGGGAGCGGGCCGAGGCGGTGCTGCGCCGGCTGGCCGGTGAGCACGCCCGGCTGCGCGAGGACCAGTGGCGGGCGATCGAGGCGCTGGTCGTCGACCGGCGGCGGGTGCTCTGCGTGCAGCGCACCGGCTGGGGCAAGTCGGCGGTCTACTTCGTGGCCACCGCGCTGCTGCGCGACACCGCCCAGGCCGAGCAGGCCGGCCCGACGGTCATCGTGTCGCCGCTGCTGGCGCTGATGCGCAACCAGGTCGAGGCGGCCGCCCGAGCCGGCATCCGGGCCCGCACCATCAACTCGGCGAACCTGGACGAGTGGGACCAGATCACCGCCGAGATCCAGGCCGGCGCGGTCGACGTGCTGCTGATCAGCCCCGAGCGGCTCAACAACCCCGACTTCCGCGACGGCGTACTGCCGAAGCTCGCCGCGACCACCGGACTGCTGGTGGTCGACGAGGCGCACTGCGTCTCCGACTGGGGGCACGACTTCCGGCCGGACTACCGGCGGCTGCGCACCTTCCTCGCCGAGCTGCCCGAGCGCACCCCGGTGCTGGCGACGACCGCCACCGCCAACTCCCGGGTCACCCAGGACGTCGCGGAGCAGTTGGGCGACGCCCTCGTCCTGCGCGGCACCCTGGACCGCGAGTCGCTACGCCTCGGGGTGCTCGACCTGCCCAGCCCGGCGCACCGGCTGGCCTGGCTCGCCGACCACCTGGACCAGCTGCCCGGCTCCGGCATCGTCTACACGCTGACCGTGGCGGCGGCGGGGGAGACCGCCGAGTTTCTGCGCTCCCGCGGCTACCCGGTCGCCTCGTACACCGGTCAGGTCGAGGACGCCGACCGGCGGGCCGCCGAACAGGACCTGCTGGACAACAAAATCAAGGCGTTGATCGCCACCAGCGCGCTCGGCATGGGCTTCGACAAGCCCGACCTGGGTTTCGTCGTCCACCTCGGCGCGCCGCCGTCGCCGATCGCCTACTACCAGCAGGTCGGCCGTGCCGGCCGGGCCGTCGAACACGCCGAGGTGCTGCTTCTGCCCGGCGCCGAGGACGCCGCCATCTGGCGGTACTTCGCCTCGCTCGCCTTCCCACCCGAGCAGCAGGTCCGGGCCGTGCTGGCCGCCCTGCACACCGACCGACCGCTCAGCACCCAGGCCCTCGAACCGCTCGTCGACCTGCGCCGGGCCCGCCTGGAGCTGATGCTCAAGGTGCTCGACGTGGACGGCGCGGTCCGCCGGGTGCGCGGTGGCTGGCTCGCCACCGGCGAGCCCTGGGTCTACGACGAGGCCCGGTTGCGGCGCGTCGCCGAGGCACGCACCGTCGAGCAACAGGCCATGCGGGAGTACGCGACCACGTCCTCCTGCCGGATGCGGTATCTACGCGAGTGCCTGGACGACACCGGGGCGGCCGACTGCGGCAGGTGTGACCGGTGCGCCGAGCCACTCTTCGACTCGGACGTGTCGACGGCCGCGCTCACCGCCGCGCAGACGTTCCTGGGCCGGCCCGGCGTGGAGATCGCGCCGAAGAAGCTCTGGCCGACCGGGCTGGACGGGGTGGGCGTACCCCTGAAGGGCCGGATCCCCCCGGCGGAGCAGGCGTTGCCGGGGCGGGCCGTCGGGCGCCTCTCGGACCTGGGCTGGGGCGGTCGGCTGCGCGACCTGGTCGGCCCGGAAGCTCCCGACGCGCCGGTGCCCGACGACGTGGCCGGCGCGGTGGTGGAGGTGCTCAAGGCGTGGGCGCACGGCGACGACCCGTGGCCCCGCCGTCCGGCGGCGGTGGTCGCGGTCGGTTCCCGTCGGCGGCCCCGGCTGGTCGGCTCGCTGGCCGAGCGGATCGCCGCCGTGGGTCGGCTGCCGCTGCTCGGTGAGGTTGCCCCGACCGGTGCGGGTGGCGTCGGCGAGCCGCGCGGCAACAGCGCCCAGCGGGTCCGCGCGCTGCATGAAGCGTTCACCGTGCCGGCCGACCTGGCCGACGCGCTGGCCGGGCTCGCCGGTCCGGTGCTGCTCGTCGACGACCTGGTCGACTCGGGCTGGACGATGACGATGGTGACCCGAGCGCTGCGGAAGGCCGGTGTGCCGGGAGTGCTGCCGCTCGCCCTCGCCGTGGCCGGCTGAGCCGGCCCGGCCGGTCGGCCGTGCGCTGTCGGCCTGCTGGGGTGGTGGCGGAAAAGTTCCCGGGCGGTGCGGATTGCGACGGTCGCCACGCCGTCCCGACGTCGACCGGGACCGGCCCGCCTCGGCGGTACCGTGGGCGGCATGACCGAGCAACCGCCCGTCGCCTCCGCGTACGCCATCTCCCCGATGACCTGCGAGGGCAGCGGGCGGGTGGCCGTCGGCGAGGCCGGCTACGCGTTGGACGCCGGCGGTGCCTGACCAGGTCTCCGCCGCGCCGGACCGCAGCACTGTCCGGCTGGCGCTGGTGGTCGGCGGGCTGGTGCTCGCGGTGCTGCTCGGTTTCGGCCTCGGTCGGATGAACGCCGGCGGCGCCACCAGCACCGGCGGCGCGACGCTCGCCGCCGACCACACCCACCCGCCGGGTACGCAGTCGCACGACCACGGCAGCGTCGCCGGTGCGGACCAGGGCGCAGGCGCGGAGCCGGGCGGCCTGTCGGTCAGCTCCGCCGGGTACACCCTGGCTCCACTGGTCACCGAGTTCCCGGCGGGACGCCCGGAGCAGCTCCGGTTCCAGGTGCGTGACGCTCAGCGCCGGCCGGTCACCCGCTTCGCCGTCGTGCACGACAAGCCGATGCATCTCATCGTGGTCCGGCGGGACCTGACCGGCTACCAGCACCTGCACCCGACCATGGCGCCGGACGGCACGTGGTCGGTGCCGTTGACCCTCGCGCAGCCCGGTGTGTGGCGGGCGTACGCCGACTTCACCGTGGTCGCCGCCGACGGCGGCCAGACCGCCGTGACCCTCGGCGCGGACCTGGTCGCGCCGGGCGGCTACCAGCCCCGGCCGCTCCCGGCGCCGGCGACCTCGACGACGGTGGACGGGTTCACCGTCGGTTACCAGGGCAGCCCGCAGGCCGGTGCGACGGTGCCACTGACGTTCCGGATCGACTCGGCCGGCGGCGCGGCGCCGCTGGAGCGCTACCTCGGGGCGTACGGGCACCTGGTGGCGCTGCGCGAGGGCGACCTGGGCTACCTGCACGTGCACCCCGAACCGGAACTCGTGGACGGCCAGGTCAAGTTCTGGCTGACCACCCCCGGCCCCGGCCGCTACCGCCTCTATCTCGACTTCCAGGTCGGAACCAAGGTCAACACCGCGGAGTTCACCCTCACGATCCCCTGACCCCCACCCCTCGCGGGGCCGGGGGTCTCACCCGGCTGACCATGAAGTCATTGCCTGTCGGCGCAGCGCGTCGTGGCACAACTTCATGATCAATGAGGGCGGGGTGGATCAGCCGGCGCGGCGGATGGGGCGGCGGGCCAGGTAGCGGAGCAGGTCGCGGATGTGGTGCTTCTCCTCGGCGGGGACGCTGGGGTCGGCCAGCCGGTCCAGGATGGCGCGGACGTCCGCCTCGACCGGGCCGTCGTCGTTGCGTCGGCGGGGTGCCGGCCCGGCGTCGGGCAGCCCGAGCGCCCGGAACGCGGCCGCGACCGGCAGATCCAGTGCGGAGCAGAAGCCGCGCACCTTGGCCAGCTCCGGATAATCCTGCCAGTCACCGGCCAGCCAGCGGAACACCGTGGAACGGCCCACGCCCGTGTGCGAGGCAAGGTCGGTGACCGTCCAGCCGCGTTCGTCGCGAGCGTCGTCGATGGCGCGCCGGACGAAGCGGGCGAACGCCATCTGTGGCGAAACGTCTGCAGAACCCATCCCTGCGGGTCTTCCCCTCCCGGCCGAAGCACTGGGGCATGCGCCCTCTGAGGGTAGTACGCCGAGGAGCGGAAACAATTGACTGACCGCACAAACTGTCCCGTGGATGGGACCTTTTCTCATCCAGACTGTGGACCGACCGGAATACGAATCAAGCGATCATCGTCGTTCTTCCACTAAGCTCGGTGCCCGTCCCGGCATGGCGCGTCCGCCTGCCACGTCCGACCGGGCCACCGTCGAGGAGCACCATGGCCGATTCGAGCCGCCCCCAGCCGTACCAGCCCGGTGCGGTGAGCCTCTTCTTCGTCGCCAAGGCCGGCGTCTTCGCCGCCGCGTTCTGGATCTGGTTGCTGGTCCTGGTGCTCCGCACCGACGCGGCGACCGGCGCTCACGTGCTCGCCGCCACCGGCGCGATCACCACCACGCTGGTCGCGGTGGTGCTGGGCATCCGGATGGCGTTGCAGCACAACGCCGCCGTCCGGCACGCGGAGATGAAGAAGCTGCTCGTCGACATCTCCTGGAACGCCTTCGCCGCGGCCGGCAACGCCGAGAGCGCGGGCACGGTGGTGCCCTTCCCGGCCGGACCGGCCGACAGCGAGCGACCCGCCCAGCGGGCGGGCAGCGAGCGGGTGTCGGCCTTCGACCGTGGCCCTGGCGAGCGGCTCGGCGGGCGGGACCGGGGCAACACCGGCGACCGCCGTCGCTAGCCGACCAGGGGCGCCCCGCCGTCGCTAGGCGGCGGGCGGCTCGTCGACGGCCAGCAGGGTCTCCAGCCGGGGCGTGACCCGCCACTGGTCCACCAGCTCGCGATACTCCGCGCGCTGCGGCCCGGTGGCCGCGGTGCCGGTACGGCGGGCCCGGATCAGCAGGTTGCGCGGGGTGTGCTGCGAGTCGACGAACTCCACCACCTCGGCCCGGTACCCGTGCACCCGCAGCAACCCGGCCCGCAGCGCGTCGGTGAGCACGTCGGCGAAACGCTCCCGCAGGATGCCCTGCCGGGTCAGCAGCTCGTACGGGGCCGGGGCGGGGTGGGCGCGGAGCTGCTTCGCCAGGTCGTGGTGGCAGCACGGCGCGGCCAGCACCCAGCGGGCCTCCCAACGCACCGCGCGGGCCAGCGCCTCATCGGTGGCGGTGTCGCAGGCGTGCAGCGCCAGCACCAGGTCCGGGGCGGGGTCGACGACGGCGTCGGCGATCGTGCCGGCCACGAAGCTGACCCGGTCGGCCCAGCCCAGTCGCTGTGCCAGCTCGGTGTTGCGCCGCCGCTGGTCCTCCCGGACGTCCACGCCGATCAGCTCGACGTCGAGCCCCCGGCCGGACAGGTAGCGGTACGCGGCGAAGGTCAGGTACGCGTTGCCACAGCCCAGGTCGACCACCCGCAGCGGACCGGTCAGCTCGTCGGGCAGGGTCGCCGCCAGGGCCCGTAGGAACGCGTCCACCTGGCGGCGCTTGGCCGCCGAGCCACCGATCTCGGCGAAGATCTCATCGCCCGGGTCGAGCAGGTACTCCTTCGCCCGGTCGTTCCCGCCGGGTGCCGCAGCCGGCCGGGCCGTCCCGGCAGCCCGGTGCACCTGCGCCTCGCCGGACTTCGTCACCCGTAGCTGGAGTGTTGCGTCCGCCGTCTCCACGTGCCAGTTGCCGAACGGCTCGGCCAACAGTTCGTCGACCGCCGCGGCGGTCTCCGGGCCGGGGGTGACGTTGCGGGTGTACGGGCGGGCGCCGTCGGAGGTGGCGATCTGGAGACGCGGCCCGGCCTTGAGGGTCACCGGCCGCAGTTCGGCTCGGACCACCGTCGGGCGGCGGCCACGGCGGCGCCCGGCGGCGACCGCCCGGGTCAGTGCCGGATCGAGCAGTAGTGCCCTGACCTGGGCCAGGGCGGCGTCCAGTGGTTCCGGCATCGTTCCATCTTCCGAAAGGCGGGGTGGGAAGGGAACATCCCCCGTACCGCGCGGGGCGGTGCGGGGGATGTCCGGTGTCGCTGGGTCAGTCCGCGGTCGCCTCAGCCGGCGTACCCGCGCCGGAACCGCCACCACGGCGGCGCCGACGGCGACGCGGCTTCGACGGCTCACCGTCGGTCGCGGCCACCGGCTCGGCCGGGGTCGCGTCTGCGGAGATCACCGCGGTCGGCTCGCCCACGACCGCCTCGCCGGCCCGACGGCGACGCCGGCGGCGGGGGGTGCGGGTGCCTTCGCCGTCGACGGCGGCGGAGTCCGCCGACGCCTCGGCGACGGCCGGCGTGCCGGCGTCGGAGCGGTCGCGGCGGCCGTCGCCCCGGCCACGGCGCTCACCTCGGCCCTCGCCGCGGCTGTCACCGCGCCGGGAGCCCCGGCCACCGCTGTCGCCCCGGCGGGAGCGGGTCGTCCCACCCAGGTCCTCTTCGATCTCGGCGGAGAGACCGGCCCGGGTCCGCTCGGCGGTGGGCAACGTGCCGCTGACCTCGGTGGAGATGTGCAGGTCGGTGTAGAGGTGCGGGGACGTGTGGTACGTCTCCGGCGGCTCCGGCATCTCCAGACCCAGGGTCTTGTCGATGATTCGCCAGCGGGGCATGTCGTCCCAGTCGACGAAGGTCACCGCGACACCGGTCGCCCCGGCCCGGCCGGTCCGGCCGATCCGGTGGGTGTAGGTGTCCTGGTCTTCCGGACAGTCGTAGTTGATGACGTGGGTGACGCCGGTGACGTCGAGCCCGCGGGCCGCCACGTCGGTGGCGACGAGAATGTCGATCTTGCCGGCCCGGAACGCCCGGAGCGCCCGCTCGCGGGCACCCTGGCCGAGGTCACCGTGCACCGCGGCGACCGCGAACCCGCGGAAGTCGAGGTCCTCGGCGACGCGGTCGGCAGCCCGCTTGGTGCGGGTGAAGATCATGGTCAACCCGCGCCCCTCCGCCTGGAGGATGCGCGCCACCACCTCGACCTTGTTCATCGAGTGGGTGCGGTAGACCAGCTGCTGGGTCTGCGGCGACGGGCCGGTCTCGGCGGTGTGCCCGGCGTGGATCGTCATCGGCTGGCGCAGGAAACGCCGGGACAGGGTGACGATCGGGTCGGGCATCGTGGCCGAGAAGAGCATCGTCTGCCGGTCCTCCGGCAGCATCGCGAGGATCTTCTCGACGTCGTCGAGGAAGCCCAGGTCGAGCATCCGGTCGGCCTCGTCGAGGACGAGCGCGTGCACCCGGTCCAGTCGGAGGTGCTTCTGCTTCTGCAGGTCCATCAGCCGGCCCGGGGTGCCGACCAGGATCTCCACGCCCTTGCGCAGCGCGTCGATCTGCGGCTCGTACGCCACGCCGCCGTAGATCGGCAGCACCCGGACGCCCCGCGTGCGGCCGGCGGCGGCCAGATCCTTGGCGACCTGGATGCCCAGCTCGCGGGTGGGGACGACGACCAGCGCCTGCGGGACGCCGTCACTGCCCTCGCTCGGCGCGAAGACCCGCTCCAGCAGCGGTACGCCGAAGCCGAGGGTCTTGCCGGTGCCGGTGGGCGCCTGACCGATCAGGTCGACGCCGCGCAGCGCGATCGGGATCGCGTACTCCTGGATCGCGAAGGCGCGGGTGATGCCGGCCGCGGCCAGCGCCTCGACGGTCTCGTCGCGGGCGCCGAGTGCGGCGAAGGTGGGGGCCTCCGGTCGGACCGGGGCGGTGGGGGCCAGTTCCTGGCCGTCCATCAGATCTTGAGTCAATTCGCTCATGTGGATGTGGGGGTGCCCTCTCGTGGGTGCGCCCCGTCATGTCCTCAGGGCGCGTTCGGTATGACGCGGGCCACACGGTCGGGGGCAGACTGCCGAGCCGGACCGGGCCGCACGCGCGCCGCAGGCTGCGCTTCGATCAGATCGGCGCCCACGGCAACTGCTCTATGCTACCTGAACAGGCATACCCCCGTCCCGATTCCCGACCGGGCAGCGCCCACGCGGGGGCGTTGAATGTGAACTGCGCCACACGCCGTGCCACGCGCGGGGCACCTACGTTCGGGCGGCGAACGGTAGCCTGCGCTCGTGTCCGCGCCGACCACCCCCGGTCCCGCCGTCGCCGACCTGCTGGGCCTGGTCGCCTTCGGTGAGCTGCTCGCCTTCGAGCGGATGGCCGGCGACGCCCGGCTCGCGCCCGACCTGCGCCGCCGTGCCGCGCTGAACGAGATGGCCGCCGCCGAGATCGCCAACTACCGCCGGCTCGCCGACCGGCTCACCACGCTGGGCGTGCCCTCGGAGGACGCGATGGCGCCCTACCTGGAGCCCTTGCAGGCGTACCACGACTCGACCGAGCCGCGGGACTGGGCGGAGGTGGTGACCAAGGCGTACGTCGGTGACGCCATCACCGACGACTTCCTCCGGGAGATCGCCGACGCGTTGGACGAGCCCGACCGGGCGCTGGTGCTGGACGTGCTGCACGACTCCCGGTACGCGGAGTTCGCCGCCGAGGAGATCCGGGTCGCCGTCGCCGCCGACCCCCGGGTGGCCGGCCGGCTCTCCATGTGGGCCCGGCGGCTGGTCGGTGAGGCGCTCTCCCAGGCCGGCCGCGTCGCCGCCGAACGGGCCGCGCTCACCGCGCTGATCGCGCAGGGCGACCGGGTCGACGTGCCGGGACTGTTCCGACGGCTCACCGCCGCGCACACCGCGCGGATGGCCGCCGTCGGGCTGAACAACTGATCACCCGGGCGGGCCGGGTGCGGTGCCGGCCCGCGGCAGGTGGGCCGACGCCGACCTGCCGCGATGGCCGGACCGGTCAGCGGACGGTGAAACCGACCGCTCGGGGCGACGCCTCGGCGATCTCGACGTAGGCGACCTTCTCGACCGGAACGATGACCCGCCGGCCCTTCTCGTCGGTCAGGGAGAGCGTGCCGCCGTTGCCGGCGAAGGCGTCGGTCACGATCTGCTCGATCTCGGCCGGCGACTGCGCGCTGTCCAGAACCAGCTCGCGCGGCGCGTACTGCACGCCGATCTTGACCTCCACTGTGCCTCCTCAACTGGGGCGAAAGAACCGCCCTGCGAAGGCTATCCGATCACGGGGGCGGCGGTCAGGCTGACTCACCTTGCAGCGGGAAGCTCGCGATGCCCCGCCAGGACAACGCCGCCACCAACGCCTCGGCCTCGGCCTTCGGCACCTGTCGACCGCCGGCCAGCCAGAACTGCGCGGCCGTCTCCGCCGCGCCGACCAGCCCGGAGGCCAGCAGCTCGGCGTGCGCCCGGCTCACCCCGGTGTCCGAGATGATGGTGTCGGTGATCGCCGCGATGCAGCCCTGCTCGACCCGCTCGACCCGCTGCCGCACCGCCGGATCGTTGCGCAGGTCCGATTCGAAGACGAGGCGGAACGCCTCGCTCTCGTGGTCGACGAAGTCGAAGTACGCCCGCACCGACGCGCTGACCCGCTCCTTGTTGTCGCTGGTGCCGCGCATCGCTTCGTGCACCTTGGCGACGATGGCGTCGCAGTGCGTGTCCAGCAGGGCCAGGTAGAGCTCCATCTTTCCCGGGAAGTGCTGATAGAGCACCGGCTTGGAGACCCCCGCCCGCTCGGCGATGTCGTCCATCGCCGCGGCGTGGTAGCCCTGCGCGACGAACACCTCCTGCGCCGCCGCGAGCAGCTGCTTACGGCGCGCCGAACGGGGCAGGCGGGTGGGCCGGCCGGCGGTCTGTGCACCGTTCCCCACAGCGGTCATGGGATCCTCCGAGTTCTCCGTACGAGCCGGCATTTTTCCCCCAGACCGGGCGGGGCCCGTGACCCCCGTCGTGGAAATGGCCCGCCGCTGTAACTTATCGCCACTGTCACCACACGGTAGCCTCAGCGGGGGCGACCAAGGAGCGCGCGGTGAGTGAAACAGGGCAACCCGGAGCCGCCACCCCGGGAGAGCACGGTGACGGAGCGGGTCAGCACGACGACCCGGGCCGTTCCGGCGGCGGGTGGGCGCCCCCGGCGGGCGGGTGGTCCCGGGCCGCCGAGCGCGAGGATGCCCGGGAACCGGCGGCGCGCTGGCAGCCTGACGCGGCGTCCGGTTGGCGTACGTCCTCCACCCGGCACGGCGACCTGCCAGCACCCCTGGCCGGGCTGCCCGGCGCCACCGAGTCGCCGGTCCGGGTCAACGGCCACCACGCCAACGGCGTCCGGCACGCGGGCGCCGAGACCAACGGCGTCCACCACCCCGGTGCCGAGCCGCTGGCCGGCCGCCCGGCGCCGGTGAGCGCCCCGCCCGGGTCGACCGCCGAGGACCGGCGAGACGCGACCGGCGAGCGGCTGGTGGTGCCCGCCCAACGTCCCGTGCCGCCCCCGGAGCAGGGGCCTGGTGAGCCGGACAGCGGCCCGGCCCGACACTCCACCGTCGACCCTGGCGCCGGTCCCGGCGCCCGCTGGGCCGAGCTCGGTCGGCCCACCTCGGCGCCACCCGGCGTCCAGGTGCCACCCGTCGGCACCGCCGCCTCGGGCTTCGAGGTCCCGCCCGGCTTCCACGCACCCACCGCTGAGCGGCCGGCCGCCGACGAATCGCCGGCCACCCCGCGCGCCTGGCGCGACCCGCTCGCGCCGGAGGCATCGACCGAGCCGGGACGCACCCCCGACCGAGCCACCGGGCACTCCGACGCCTCCGGGCCGGGCCGTGCCACCGACGGCCCCGGGGCCGGGGACGCGCCCCGGGCCGGGGAGTCGCCGGCCATCGAGCCGGACTGGTCCGGGCCCAGCTGGAACCGTCCGAGCTGGGGCAGCGGCTGGGCCCCGCCGTGGTCCCGACAGGAGGGCGAGCCGGCGTCCCACCCGGCCCCGGACGAGCGCGCGCCGGGTTGGGCCGCCGAGCCCAACCTGCCGTACGAGGCCGCGCGCGTCGAGCCGACCCGCCCGTACGAACCGGTACGCGCCGATCCGCCCCGGGGGTACGACGTCGCCCACGATGAGCCCGCACCCGAGCCCGCTGCGGAGCCTGGTGCGGCCGCATCGGCCCAGGGTCCCTCGTGGGCCGGCGGACGACCGGCGACGAGCCCCACCGGCACGCCGCCGGAGTCGTCCCGGGCCGAGCCGGCCGAGCGCCCCTCCTGGTCCGGCGGTCGTCCCACCCCGACCAGCGGCCCACCGGCCGACCGGCCCTCGTGGGCCAGTTCCGCGCCGACCAGCGCCCCCCGGGTCGAGCCGACCAGTGCCCCCCGGGCCGAGCGGCCCTCCTGGGCCGGTGGATCGGATCCGGCGCCGACCAGCGTTCCGCCGGCCGAGCGGCCCTCCTGGGCGGGTGGGTCGGATCCGGCGCCCACCAGCGCCCCGCCGTCGCGTCCGTCCTGGGCCGGTCCGGCGCCGACCAGCGCGCCCCCGGCCGTCCGGCCGACCTGGGCCGGTGGGTCGGATCCGACGCCGACCAGCGCCCCACCGTCGCGTCCGTCCTGGGCCGGTCCGGCGCCGACCAGCGCGCCCCCGGCCGACCGGCCGTCCTGGGCCGGTCCGCCGCCGAACGACCCACCGCCGCCGACCGCGGCCCTCCCGGCGCCGGCCGGACCACCTGCGGTGCCGGCCGACGCACCCCCGGCGCCGACCGGGCCGGCGCTCGCTCCGGAGCGACCCTCCTGGGCCGGCGGGTCGCCGGCCGCCCCGGAGAGCGCGTCGCGGACCGAGCGGGCCGACTGGTCCGAGGGACGCCTCCCCGCGGCCCCGGCCGAGCGCCCGTCCTGGCCGGCCAGTCGGTCGGCGGGCACACCCCGTGCGAGTGACGCGGGGGAGTCGACCGGCCCGCTCCGGCCCGAAACCCGATCGACCGCGCCGTTCCGGCTCCGGCCGGAGGCCCCCGAGCCACCCCACGCGGCTCCGGGGGAGACCGGCCCGGCATCGGCCGCCAGCGCGCCGACCTCACCCGGTGCCGTCCCGGGCCCCGCCACGAGCGGGTCCGGGCGCGGCGACCGGCCCTCACCAGCGCCCGCCCCGACGAGCGCACCTCCCTACGCGGCTCGCCGATCCGCCCCCGATCCTGCGTCGCCGGCCGACCCCGCCGACGGCGCCAGGCTGCCGGACCAGACGTCGGCGGTGCTGCCGCAGCGCGTCCCTGCGGAACCGGACGTGCCCGTCGTGCCGGAGCCGCCAGCCGTGGAGCCACCCGCCGAAACCCCCGAACTCGCCCGCATCGCCACCCACCTACGCCGCGACGACGAGCCCGCGCCCCTGCGGGAGCGCCCCGAGGGGTTCGACGTCAACGCCATCCTGGACGCCGTCCGGGAGGTCGCCGGCGTGCGGGACGCGGCCCTGCGCCGCACCCCGGCGGGAGCGCACAGCCTCCGCCTCGACCTGGCCGACGGCGCCGACCCGGCCGAGGTGAGCCGGCACGTGGCCCGGCTGCTTCAGGAACGGATGGGTCTGGCAGCCGCCCCGCAGAACCTGCCCGGCCAGCCGTCCACGCCGGTACCGCCGGTCCGCCGCCGCGCCGCTGAGCCCCGGTCGGCGGAGCCCCGGTCCGCTGAGCCCCGGTCTGCGGAGTCCCGGTCCGCTGAGCCCCGGTCCGCTGAGCCCCGGTCGGCTGAGCGGCGTTCCGCTGAGCCCAGGTCGGTCGAGCCCCGGTCTGCTGAGCCCCGGTCCGCTGAGCGGCGTTCCGTCGAGCCCCGGTCCGTCGAGCCCCGGTCCGTCCAGCGGCGTTCCGCGGAGTCGCGGTCCGCCCAGTCGGACGACGTCGGCGCCGAAGCGCGTACCGGAGAGGTGCGGACCACCGGATCGCCCACCGCCGGACGGTCGGGCGGTCGGAGCGAAGCCGCCCAGGCGGGCACCGAACAGCAGGTGGACACGGAGGGGGCGCGCCGCCGTCGGGCGAGCGCCCCGCACCGGGGCCGCGCCACGGTGGAGGAGCCGGGGTCGGTCTCGGCCGCGCCCACCGGTGCGGCCACGGGCAGCCCGGCGACGCTCGGCACGTCGTACTCCGGTGGTCAGGTGACCACCACGGAGTCGGCGCCGTCCCGACCGCTGGACACGGGCGGCACGCCCGGGCCGCGGGTGGTGATCGACCACGTGCAGGTCAGCACCTTCGGGCTGGACGCCAACGTTGAGGTTCGGCTGCTGGCCGGCGGCGAAAGCGCAGCCGGTCACGCCACCGGCCCGGCGGTGGACGGCTACGTCCTGCGGCTCTGCGCGGTGGCTGCGGCCGCCGCGGTGGACGAGTTGCTGCGCGGCGCGGAGAACGCCGAGCGGGGGCGCTGCTTCGTGGAGCACGCGGCGGTGGTGCCGTTCGGCAACTGCGAGGTGGCCACCGTGGTGGTGCTGCTGGTGTGCGAAGGCTGGGTCGAGCAGCTCGCCGGCTCGGCCCTGGTCGCCGGCGATCCGCGACAGGCGGTGGTCCGGGCGACGCTGGCGGCGGTGAACCGTCGGCTGGAGGCGCTGCTGTCCTGAGTGGTCCGGGGCAGACTGGAACGATGAAGCCCGCCACCCTCTGGCCGGACCATCTCCTACCCGAGGACCGGATCCCGCCGCCGTGGCCGGGGCGGGCGGTCCGCCTCGACGGTTCGGTCACGTATGTACGGGACACCCCGGCCACCGCCGCCGGCGCGGAGCCGGCGTTGTACGTGCACGGCCTGGGCGGTTCGTCGCAGAACTGGACCGACCTGGCCGGCCTGCTCGCCGATCGCCTGGACGGTCAGGCCATCGACCTGCCCGGCTTCGGCCGCAGCGAGCCGGGTCGCCGCTACACCGTGCCGGCCTTCGCCGATCTGGTCGTCCGCTGGATCGAGCACTCCGGTCGTGGGCCGGTGCATCTGTTCGGCAACTCGCTGGGCGGTGCGGTCGTGGTCCAGGTGGCCGGGCTTCGGCCCGACCTGGTCCGCACCCTCACCCTGATCTCTCCGGCGCTGCCGTTCCTGGACTTCCGTCGCTCGTTGCAGGGGCGCCTGCTGCCGGTGCTGGCCATTCCCGGGGGTGAACGGTTGGTCGCCTGGCGGCTCACCCAGCTCGCCCCCGAGGTGATGGCCCAGCAGGTGTTGGAGGCGTGCGTCGCCGACCTCAGCCGGATCTGCGCGCAGCGCCGGGCCGAGGCGTTGGAGGAGATCCGGGTGCGCTACGAGGCGGAGCACTACGCCGCCGCGTACGTCCGGACGTTCCGCGGGCTGGTCTCCAGCTTCCTGCGGGCGTACCTGCCGGGGCCGGGCTCGCTGTGGCGGCTCGCCCGGGCGGTGCGCGCGCCGACGCTGGTGGTGGGTGGTCGGCAGGACCGGCTGGTCGACGTGCGGGTCGCCCCGCAGACCGCTCGGGTCATCCCGGACAGCCGGCTGCTGATGCTCGACGGCGTCGGCCACGTGGCGCAGTTGGAGGTGCCTCGGCTGGTCGCCCGGGCGGTGGTCGGCCTACTCGCCGAAACGGAGGAGACCGCCAGGCGGCCTGATCTGGCAGGCTGAGCCGGATGCGCACGCCCTCCCGCCCTGGTCGCCGTCAGCGACGACTCGCAGTGCTCGCCCAGTTGGTGGCGGTCGTGCTGGCCGTCGGTGCGGTGGTGACCGTGATCGCCGAGGGGCCGGGCGGGCATCCGGGCGCCGACCGGCTGGCTGCGGACGAGATCACCGGGCCGCCGCCGCTGGTGGCCGCGCCGTTGCCTCCGTCGGCCGACCCGTCGCCGTCCGTGTCGCCGGTCGCCCCGTCGAGCGCACCCCCGGTGCTGAAGTTGTCCGGGGCGGTGCCGACCGCCGGCACCGGCCGGTTCGGCTACGACGACCGCACCGGCCCGGTGCTGGGCCGCGCGGGTGAGCTGCGGCAGTACCGGGTGGCGGTCGAGTCGGGCAGTGGGGAGGATCCGGTCGCGTTCGGGCAGGCGGTCCAGACGGCACTCGCCGGACCGGGCAGTTGGGTAGACAGCGGCCGGCTGAGGATGCAGCAGGTGCCCGGCGGCGCGGCCCGGGACTTCACCGTCTACCTGGCGACCGCCCGCACGGCGGGCCGGATGTGCGCCGACGGTGGAGTGGACATCCGGATCGGCGGCCGGCCGTACACCTCCTGCCGGGCGCCCGGGAAAGTGATCATCAACCTGGATCGGTGGCGGCTGTCCGTGCCGCACTTCGTCGCGGCCCGCGTGCCGCTGGCGGTCTACCGGACGTACGTGGTCAACCACGAGGTGGGCCACCAGTTGGGGCACCGGCACGAGCGCTGCCCGGGCGCCGGCCGGCCGGCGCCGGTGATGATGCAGCAGACCCTTTTCCTCGACGGCTGTCGGGCCAATCCGTGGCCGTACGTCGAGGGGCGTCGCTACGCCGGCCCCGCGCTCTGACGGCTGGCACAGCGACGCGCCGTCCCATCAGGCGTCTTGCGTTAATAGCGGCAAAAGCGGAGAAATGCCCGTTTAATCTGGCAGGCTTGATGTCATGACGCCGTCGTCCCCTTACGGCCCGCCCCGGCCGCCCGGTCCGTCCGGCCGGTCGGCGAACCGGGCCGGGGACGGGCGGCCGGCGCTGCTCCGGATGCGCCGACGGCGTCGTCGCAGCGTGCTGCTCGGCGTGCTCCTGCTCGCCGTTGCCGCCGCAGTGACGGTGACCCGGGGCGGCGAACCGCCGGCCGAGGCGCCAGCGGTCACCCACGGCCGGATGGGTCATGGCGGCGGGGGCGCGCACCCGGCACCCAGCAGCTACCCGTCGGTCGGCGCAGGACGCTTCACCGCGGCCGACGGCGAGACCGCCGTGCACGGCGAGGACGGGCCGCTGCGCCGTTACCGGGTCGCCGTCGAACGCGGCGCCGGCCAGGACGCCGACGCCTTCGCCGCAACGGTGGACGAGGTGCTGGCCGACCCGCGCAGCTGGATCGCCTCCGGCGAGCTGCGGGTACAGCGGGTGGCCGATGCCGGCGCCGCCGACTTCACCATCTATCTGGCCACCCCGGTCACGTCGGAGCAGATGTGCGCCGAGGGTGGGCTGACCACCGAGCGCTACACCTCCTGCCGGCTCCCCGGGCAGGTCATCATCAACCTGGCCCGTTGGCAGGAGGCGGTGCCCGACTACGGTGCCCCGCTGGAGACGTACCGGAAGTACGTGATCAACCACGAGGTCGGCCACGAGTTCGGCGAGGAGCACGAGGCCTGCCCGGGCCCGGGCGAGCCGGCGCCGGTGATGCAGCAGCAGACGTACGGCCTGGAGGGCTGCGTCGCCAACGCCTGGCCCTACCTCGACGGTCGTCGCTACGCGGGGGACATCGTCCCCTGATCGACCCGGTCGTCGGTTATTCCCTCTCCCGCATCGCGGGCCACGTGTCCTCCCTCATGGCCGAGCAGGGGGCCGGCGAGCAACAATGGCGCGGTTCACACCGCCGATCCCGGGGAGTCCACCGTGTCGTTGCCCCCGCTCGTCGAACCCGCCGCCGAGCTGACCGTTGACGAGATCCGCCGCTACTCCCGCCACCTGATCATTCCCGACGTCGGGGTGACCGGGCAGAAGCGGTTGAAGAACGCCCGGGTGCTCTGTGTCGGCGCCGGTGGCCTCGGCTCGCCGGCCCTGCTGTACCTCGCCGCGGCCGGGGTCGGCACGCTCGGCATCATCGACTTCGACACCGTCGACGAGTCCAACCTCCAGCGTCAGGTCATCCACGGCGTGTCGGACGTCGGCCGGTCCAAGGCCGAGTCCGCCGCCGCGTCGATCCGCGAGATCAACCCGCTGGTCAACGTCGAGATCCACAACACCGCGCTGGACCGGGACAACGTCCGCGAGATCTTCGCCCAGTACGACCTGATCGTCGACGGCACCGACAACTTCGCCACCCGGTACATGGTCAACGACGCCGCGGTGCTGCTGGGAAAGCCGTACGTCTGGGGCTCGATCTACCGCTTCGACGGTCAGGCGTCGGTGTTCTGGGCCGAGCACGGCCCCTGCTACCGGTGCCTCTACCCGGAGCCGCCGCCGCCCGGCATGGTGCCGTCCTGCGCCGAGGGTGGCGTGCTCGGCGTCCTCTGCGCGTCGATTGGCTCGATCCAGGTCAACGAGGCGATCAAGCTGCTCACCGGCATCGGCGAGCCGCTCGTCGGCCGGCTGATGGTCTACGACGCCCTGGAGATGGAATACCGCAAGATCAAGGTTCGCAAGGACCCGAACTGCGCGCTCTGCGGCGAGAACCCGACGGTGACCGACCTGCTGGAGGACTACGAGGACTTCTGCGGCGCGGTCTCCCAGGAGGCCGAGGAGGCGGTGGTCGACTCGACCATCACCGCGCTGGAGCTCAAGGAGTGGCAGGACGCCGGCAAGGACATCTTCCTGGTCGACGTCCGGGAGCCGGCCGAGTACGAGATCGTCCGGATCCCCGGCGCCACCCTGATCCCCAAGGGCGACATCATCTCCGGTGAGGCGCTGGCCCAGCTGCCGCAGGACCGGCAGATCGTGCTGCACTGCAAGTCCGGCGTCCGCTCGGCGGAGGCGCTCGCCGCGCTCAAGGCGGCCGGGTTCCGCGACGCCGTGCACGTGCAGGGCGGCGTGCTCTCCTGGATCAAGCAGATCGACCCGGCGCTGCCCGCGTACTGACCGGCCGGAGCCGGGGCGGCCGACACCGCTGCCCCGGCTCCCGCACGGCGCAGGCCGGCCCGCACGGCGCTTCCCGGCCCCGCGACCCGGTACGCGCCGGCGAATCGACGCAGGCGACTCCAAGCGGCCCTGAGCCCGCAGCGACGCAGCCATTCCCGGCTGGCCGATTCCCCGAGGCGGTATCGCGTCTGCGCAGGTAGCGTCTCCGCCGTGGTCGACTTGGATGCCGCGATCGGGTTCGTCGTGGCGCACGGGGACGCGGTGGAGCGTGCCCGCCTCTCCTGGCTTCGCAACGGCACGCCGGTGCCCGCAGAGCTGCTGGAGACGGCCGAGGTCGGCCAGTCACCCGACGGCGGTTGGCCGGCGACCTGGGGCGGCGAGATCGCCTCGATCGACGCCACCTGCTTCCGGCTCGCCGAGCTGGACGACCTGGGCGCGCTCGGTCGTCCCGCCGCCCGCCGGGCACTGGACTGGTTGGCCTCCCGGCAGCAGGCCGACGGCGGCTGGGACGAGGACCCGGCGCTGGCCGGCTCGGCTCCGGAGTGGGCCCGCCCCGGCGACCCGGAGGCAGGGCTGTTCCTCACCGCCAACGCCGGCTTCTGGCTCACCGTCGCCGGCCTGGACGCCCGTGCCGCGGGTCCGCTCGATCACCGGGTCGGAGGGGCGTACGCGGGGGTGGTGCAGGCGGCCGCCCACTCGGTCGCCGCGCGGCTGCGTCCGGACGGCAGCTGGCCGTCCTTTCTCGCCGCGGGCTGGCTGAGCGCGGCGGTGCTGCACCGGCAGGACATGTTCCAGGAGTCGGCGCGGATCCAGGTGGTGCTCGCCGAGCGGATGCCCAAGATGTCCCCGGGGGACGTGGCCTGGCTGGCGGCCACGCTGCGCCGGGTCGGCATCGACGCGCAGGACTGGATCATGGTGCGGGCCCTGCGCCGACTGACCGAGACGCAGCGCAGTGACGGCGGCTGGGAGAGCGACGACGGGCACCAGTTCGACGTGCACTCCACACTGTCCGCCATCCGCGCGTGCAGGCCGGCGGCGTTGAGCTGAGCCGCGGCGGCCGGCGGTGTTGAGCTGAGCCGCGGCAGCCGACGGCGTTGAGCTGAGCCGCGCCGGCCCAGCACGGCTAGCGCAGGTGCCCGGCCCCGGTGACCACGTACTTGGTGCTGGTCAGCTCGGGCAGGCCCATCGGGCCCCGGGCGTGCAGCTTCTGCGTCGAGATGCCGATCTCCGCGCCGAAACCGAACTCGCCCCCGTCCGTGAAGCGGGTCGAGGCGTTCACCATCACCGCCGCCGCGTCCACCCGGGCGGCGAACTCCCGGGCGGCGCTCGCCGAGTCGGTGAGAATCGCCTCGGTGTGCCCGGTGCCGTATCGCCGGATGTGCGCGACCGCCGCGTCGAGCGAGTCGACGACCGCGACGGAGATGTCCGCCGAGAGGTATTCGGTGGCGTGGTCCTCCTCGGTGGCCGGGACGACGTCGGCGGAATATCCGGCCACGTCGGGCGAGCCGTGCACGGTTACCCCGGCCTCGGCGAACGCGGCCAGCATCGGCGGCAGGAACGCGTCGGCGACGTCGGCGTGCACCAGCAGCGACTCGGCGGTGTTGCAGGTGGAGAGGCGCTGCGTCTTGGCGTTCAGCGTCACCGCCACGGCCTGCGCCACGTCCGCGGCGGCGTCCACGTAGACGTGGCAGTTGCCCACTCCGGTCTCGATGACCGGCACGGTCGACTCCTCGACCACGGTGCGGATCAGCGACGCGCCGCCGCGCGGGATGAGCACGTCGACCAGCCCTCGGGCACGCATCAGCTCCTTGACCGACTCGCGGGAGCTGGCGTCGAGCAGCTGCACCGCGTCGGCCGGCAGACCGGCACCGGCGACCGCGTCGCGCAGCACCGCGACGAGCGCGGAGTTCGAGTGCGCGGCCGACGACGAGCCGCGCAGCAGGGCCGCGTTGCCGGACTTCAGGCAGATCCCGGCCGCGTCCACGGTCACGTTGGGGCGGGCCTCGTAGATGATGCCGACCACCCCGAACGGCACCCGGATCTGGCGCAGCTCCAGGCCGTTGGGCAGGGTCGAGCCGCGGACCACCTCGCCGACCGGGTCGGGCAGCGCGGCCATCTGGCGCAGCGCGTCGGCGATGCCGGCCACCCGGCCCGCGTCGAGGGCGAGCCGGTCCAGCACGGCCGCGCTCAGTCCGGCCTCCCGGCCGGCCGCCAGGTCCGTCGCGTTCGCGGTCAGGATCTCCGGGGTACGCGTCACCAGCGCGTCGGCCATCGCGGCCAGCGCGGCGTCCTTGGCGGTACGCGTCGCCACGGCCAGCGTCTCGGCCGCCGCCCGTGCCCGTCGGGCCTGCTCGGTCACGCTCATCGGTCACTCCTCGCGTCTGAAGGGCGCCCGGTGCGGCGCCCCGGCGTTCCTACAGCAGAACGAGGTCGTCGCGGTGGACGACTTCCCGCTCGTACGCCGGGCCGAGCGCCGCGGCGAGTTCGGAGGTGGAGCGCCCGAGCAGCCCGGGCAGCTCCACGGCGTCGTAGTTGACCAGCCCGCGCGCGACCGGCGCGCCGGCGGTGTCCACCAGGTCGACCGGGTCGCCGGCGGTGAACGTGCCGTCGACGGCGGTGATGCCGGCCGGCAGCAGCGACTTGCGCCGCCCGACGACGGCGGCCACCGCGCCCGGGTCGAGGTGCAGCCGCCCGCGTGGCGAGGTGGCGTGCGCCAGCCAGAACAGTCGGGCCGCCGGGCGCTGCCGCTGCGGGTGGAACAGCGTGCCGACCGGCTCGCCGGCCAGCGCCGGGGCGGCCAGGTCGGCGGCGGTGAGCACCACCGGGATGCCGAAGCCGGTGGCGATCCGGGCGGCCTCGACCTTGGTCACCATGCCGCCGGTGCCGACCCCGGACCGCCCGGCCCCGCCGATGGTGATCCCGGCGAGGTCCTTCTCGTCGCGGACCTCGGTGATCCGGGTGGCGTGCGGTCGGGTCGGATCGCCGGTCCAGAGCGCGTCCACGTCGGAGAGGAGCACGAGCAGGTCGGCGTGCACGAGCGCGGCCACCAGTGCGGCCAGCCGGTCGTTGTCGCCGAACCGGATCTCCTCGGTGGCCACCGTGTCGTTCTCGTTGACGATCGGCACCGCGTGCAGGTCGAGCAGCTTGCGCAGGGTGCGGTACGCGTTGCGGTAGTGCGCCCGCCGGGTCACGTCGTCGACCGTGAGCAGCACCTGCCCGACGGTCAGCCCGTGTCGGGCGAAGGCCGCCGCGTACCGGCCGATCAGCAGGCCCTGCCCGACGCTGGCGGCGGCCTGCTGGGTGGCCAGGTCGCGCGGGCGTCGGGTCAGCCCGAGCGGGGCGAGGCCGGCGGCGATCGCGCCCGAGGAGACGAGCACGACCTCGCGCCCCTCGGTGGCGAGCCGGCCGAGGGTGTTGACGAGCGCGTCGACCCGCTCGTCGGCCAGCCCGCCGGTGGCGGTGGTCAACGAGGAGGATCCGATCTTGACGACGACCCGTCGGGCTGCCGTGACTGCGTCGCGCACCCGCCCATTCTGCGTGGTCGGTGCGGCGTGGCCCGGTTGCGTTCCCATATCGTGGCCGACTGTGACACCTGACGAGTACGTCGAGGCGGTCCTCGATCTGGTCGAGCGGATCCCGGAGGGCCGGGTCATGTCGTACGGCGGCGTGGCCGACGCCCTGGCCGAGCGTTCCGGCCGCGCCTCGGCCCGGCTGGTCGGCAACATCATGGCCCGCCACGGTGGCTCCGTGCCCTGGCACCGGGTGGTCAGCTCCGCCGGGCGGCTGCCGCCGGGGCACGAGCGGGAGGCGCGGGCCCGGCTGCGCGCCGAGGGGGTGCCGCTGCGCGGTGAGGGGGTGGACATCCGGGTGGCGGGCTGGTCACCGGAGGAGGGGATGTGACCCGCGCCATAACATGAGTAACATTCGGCCCCATGACCCCGCCGCCGGGTGACGCCGGCTCACCAGCCGCCGGCCCGCTGCCCCGGCCGGTGCACGCCGGATACGCGCTCGGCTCCCTGGCCACCGGCGCGTTCGGCACGGTGCCCGGGCTGCTCCTGCTGCCGTACCTGACCGACACGCTCGGGGTGGCCGCCGGGGTGGCCGCCCTGCTGGTGCTGCTGCCCAAGGCATGGGACGTGCTGGTCAACCCGGTCGCCGGGCGGATCTCCGACCGCACCCGGTCACGCTGGGGCGCCCGCCGGCCGTACCTGCTCATCGCCGGCCTCGCGCTCGCCGTGCTCTTCGCGGCCATCTTCGCCGCGCCGTTCGACCGTGGCCCGGCCGCCGCGGCGTACGTCGCGTTCGCCTTCCTGGCCACCGCCACCGCGTTCGCCTTCTTCCAGGTGCCGTACGTGGCGATGCCGGCCGAGCTGACCGACGACTACACCGAACGCACCCGGTTGATGACCTGGCGGATCGCCGTGCTGGCGCTGGCCATCCTGGTCTCCGGCGCGGTCGCCCCGCTGGTCGTGACGGCCGGCGGCGACGGTGTGCCCGGGCACCGGTGGATGGGGCTGTTCGTGGCGGTGCTGATCGCCCTCGGCGCCGTCGGCGCGTTCCTCGGCACCCGGTCCGCGCCGACCGGAACGGTGGGCGGCAGTGAACCGTCACTGCGCGCCCAGCTCGCCGTCGCCGGCGACAACCGGCCGTTCCGCGCGCTGCTGATCTGCTTCGTGGTGCAGTCCGCCGGGGTGGCCACCATCCTGGCCGGGGTCAACTACTTCGCCGGGCAGATCCTGCGCGACGAGCAGAGCGGGCCGACGCTGCTCTTCGTGTGCTTCGTCGGCCCGGCGCTGCTGGTGATGCCGATCTGGTCCCGGGTCGGCGCCCGGGTGGGCAAGCGGGCCGCCCTGGTCGCCGCCGCGCTGATCCTCGCCGCCGGGGCGCTCGCCCTGGTCGCCGCGCCGGTGCTGCCGCCGGTCGCGGTCTACCTGCTGGTCGCGGTGATCGGCGTCGGGTACGCCGGGCAGCAGGTGTTCGCGCTGGCCATGTTGCCGGACTGCATCGCGTACGACACGGCGCGCACCGGCCGACGGCAGGCGGGCGTGTTCACCGGCCTCTGGACCGCCGGGGAGACCTTCGGCCTGGCCCTCGGCCCGGGCATCTACGGTCTGGTGCTCCAGCTGTCCGGCTACGTCTCCTCCGACACCGGCACCGCCGCCGCGCAGTCCGACCTGGCCCGTCTCGGCGTCCTGCTCGGCTTCACGGTCCTGCCCGCCCTCCTGGTAGGCCCCCCGGTCCTCCTCCTCCGCCGTTACACCCTCACCCCGGCCGTCCTCGCCGCGGCAACGCACCATCACCGCGCCGATCAAGGAGTCGTGGTGGGGGACGAAAGCCGCTGACCATCACAAGAAGGGCACCACGAGTCCATGATCGACGAGAACAGGGTGGGGGCCGGGGCGCTCTCGGCCGACGGGGTGGCCGCGGAGGACGTTCTTGCCGAGGTCCGTGCGCTGCGGGCGGGTGATCGGCCCACGCACGGGGGGCGGTTGTTCGCGTACGTGTACGACCCGGCGGTCGCGGGGCTGGACGAGCTGGCGGCCGCCGCGCACCGCGAGAGCGCGCACGTCAACGGGCTGGACCCGACCGCGTTCCCGTCCCTACTGGCCATGGAGAACGCGCTGGTCGCCGCGGCCGGCCGGGTGCTCGGCGGCGGGCCGGGCACGGCCGCCCCGGATGTCGTCGGCAGTGTCACGAGCGGCGGCACCGAGTCGCTGATCCTCGCGGTCAAGGCGGCCCGGGACGCCTACCCGGACCAGGCCGCACCGCGGATCGTGGTGCCGGCGAGCGCGCACGCGGCGTTCGCCAAGGCGGCGCACTACCTGCGGGTGACGCTCGACGTGGTGCCGGTCTCCCGGGACACGCTGCGCCCCGACCCGGCCGCGATGGCCGCCGCGATCCGCCCGGAGACGGTGCTGGTGGCGTGCTCCGCGCCGTCGTACGCGCACGGGGTGGTGGACCCGGTCGTGGAGATCGCCGCTGCGGCCGCCCGCGCCGGGGTGCGCTGCCACGTGGACGCCTGCTTCGGCGGCTGGACGCTGCCGTACCTGCGCCGCCTCGGTGAGCCGGTGCCGCCGTTCGACTTCGCGGTACCCGGGGTCACCTCCATCTCGGTGGACCTGCACAAGTACGCGTACGCGCCGAAGGGGGTGTCGGTGCTGCTGCACCGGGACGCCGCGCTGCGCGCCCCGCAGTACTTCGCGTACGCGGACTGGCCCGGCTACACGATGATCAACCCGGTGATCGCGTCCACCCGCTCGGGCGGGCCGATCGCCGCCGCGTACGCGACCCTGCGGCACCTCGGCGACGCCGGCTACCTCGCGCTGGCCGAGCGCACCCGGGACGCGGTCGCCGGACTGGCCGCCGCCGTGCGCGGGGTCGACGGGCTGCGGCTGATGGCCGAGCCGGAGTCCACCGTGGTCTGCTTCACCGCCACCGAGGGCGGCCCGGACCTGTTCGTCCTGGTCGACGAGCTGACCGCCCGGGGTTGGCACACCCAGCCCCAGCTGTCGTACGCCGGCCTGCCGGCCAGCGTGCACCTCACGGTGACGGCCGCGGTCGCGCCCCGGGTCGCCGAGTTCGGGCCGGATCTGGCCGACGCGGTGGCTGCGGCCCGGGCGGCCGGCCCGGTCCGGCTGCCCGCGGAGCTGGCCGCCCTGGCCGGCGCCCTCACCCCGGACGCGTTGACCCCGGAGCTGGTGGCGGGCCTGGCCGCCGGACTGGGCCTGGGCGCCGAACCCGCCGTCGCTTCGAGCCCGGATGGCGGGTCGGCCGCCGCGCCGCTGCCGGAGCGGATGGCGCTGGTGAACACGCTGCTCGACGCCGCCCCGCCGGCGCTGCGGGAGCGACTGTTGGTGGAGTTCGTCGGCCTGCTGCAACGTCCAACCTGGTGACCGGTGGGGGTGGCCGGCCTCGCCGTCACCCCCACCGACGCTCACCGGTAGGCGATGGTGTCCTCGTTGTTCGCCATGACGGGGTCGATCATGTAGTGCCCGCCGGGTCCCTCCGCCGCGCCCCGCACCGTCGCCGTGCCCGCCGCCAGCTCGGTGTCCGGGGGCAGCCGCATACCGAGCTGAACCGTCAGCTCCCCGTTCGGCTCGATCGGGCCCAGCCGGCACGTCAGCGGTGGCCGGTACTTCCCGGCGTCCGGCCCGCAGTCGGCCCAGGCGGGACCGTCCGGCGCCAGGGACGCCGGTAGGTCCAGCGTGAGGGAGACCCGGTCGGCGTGCCGGTCCCCGAGGTTGCGGATCCGCACCTCGACCGCGCCGACCCGCGAGCCGTCGGTGGGGTCGTCGGCCAGGATGAGGTCCTTCGCGGTCACCGCCAGGTCCGTGGAGTACGGGTTGGGACCGAACGACGTCGGTCCCTCGACCTGTGCGAACCGCTCGCCCGTCCAGCGGTACCCGCGCCACTGCCGCTGCGACCATTCGCCCGGCCAGCCCCCGCCCGGGTGCAGGTCGGCCACCTCCACCCGGACGGTGCCGTCGGAGCGCCCGTCCAACGCGGTCAACCACTGCGGCTTGTCGCGGCTGGTGGCCACCACCCGGCCGATCGTGACGATCCTGCCCGCCTCGTCCCGGTCGAACGCGACGACCTGCTGCGGTCCACCGCTGCCGAACGAGCACAGCAGCATGGCCACGGTCTCCGTCGCACCGTCGCCGTCGACGTCGGCGTACTCGACCGCCTCGATGGCGTTCGTCCCCTCCTTGGCGGTGCTCGGGTCGCCGGCCAGGCGGACCTCGCTCACCGGGCAGTCGGGTTGCCCCGATCGCCAGGCCGGCAGGTCCACCCGTGCGGCGAGCAGTTGAGCGCGACTGAGCCGCCCGTCCGGGGCCGTGGGCCGGGTCGGGGTGGCACTGGTCGCCGAGGGCGCGCCGGTGGGGCTCGGCGAGCTGCTGGGCGTGGGACTCGCGGTGACGCTGGGGGTGGGATCCACCGGCTCGGGAGGCGGACCGGAGCGGTCCAGGGCCGCGTACCCGACGGCCGGGCCGCCCAGCAGCGCCACCGCCGCCGCCGCGGCCGTGGCGAGGTGGCGACGCCGTCGCCGGCGTACGGTCCGCCGGACCGCCGCCGGCCCCGGCACCTCGATCTCGGCCAGCATCGTGCCGCGGTACCGGCTGAACTCCTCGGCGAGGTCGACGCTCTCCAGCTCAGACATTTTCCACCCCCTCGGTGGTGTCACGCAGATACCCGGCCAGCGTCGTCCGGCTCCGGTGCAGCCAGGACTTGACCGTGCCCTCGGCGACCCGCTCCTGTGCCGCGATCTCGGCCACCGTCAGGTCCGCGAGATAGTGCAGCACCACGGCCCGGCGCTGCCGGGGCGGCAGCTTCGCCAGCGCCGCGTCGACCGCCACCCGGTCCGGCGTGGGCCCGGCGACGTGTGTCTCCCGCTGTCGCAGCAGGTAGGCCTGCGCGGTGCGCAGCCGTCGCCACCGGTTGTGGCCGAGGTTCCAGGCGACCCTGCGCACCCAGGCCAGCGGGTCGTCGTAGGCGGCCACCCGGTCCCACCGCGCGAACGCCTTGCAGAAGGCCTCCTGGACCAGGTCCTGCGCCTGGCCGCGGTCCCCGGTGTAGGCGGCGAGCTGAACCACCAGGCCGCGATAGTGCGCGTGGTAGAAGTCGTCGAAACTCAGCGCGGCCCGCTCGGGCTCGGCGTCGTGCAGTTGGTCCGGCGGCGGCTCACCCGCCCGAACGTCTCTCGTCACACTCACTCGCTCTCCCCCGTGGCGGACGCGGCATCGGGCACCCCCCGACAGAGGTGACACACCGCGACGCCGGGGAAGGTTGCGACCGCCGGAAAGCTGACTGTGCCACGGCTCGCATAGATCTTGGCGGATCAAGGCGGGTGCGGATGCCCGTTGCGAGGCCCGGCCCGGGCCAGCGGCCACCGGGGCGGCGTCGGTCGCTGTGGTTGACTGTCCGGTGGGGGACAGGAAGGGGACGCTCGTGCAGCTGCCGGCAGTGCTCGGCGAGCCGATCCGGTTCGTGCTGAACTGGGGCCGCCGCTACTCGCTCTGGGTCTTCAACTTCGGCCTGGCCTGCTGCGCGATCGAGTTCATCGCCACCAGCATGGGTCGGCACGACTTCATCCGGCTCGGCGTGATCCCGTTCGCCCACGGCCCCCGGCAGGCCGATCTGATGGTGGTCTCCGGCACGGTGACCGACAAGATGGCCCCGGCGATCAAGCGGCTCTACGACCAGATGCCGGAGCCGAAGTACGTCATCTCCTTCGGCGCGTGCTCCAACTGCGGCGGCCCCTACTGGGACTCGTACTCGGTGACCAAGGGCGTCGACCAGCTCATCCCGGTCGACGTCTACGTGCCCGGCTGCCCGCCCCGGCCGGAGGCGCTGCTGCACGGCATCCTGCGCCTTCAGGAGAAGATCGCCGCCGAGCAGTCCGGCCCCGGTGGGGTCTCCCGGCCGGATCTGCTCGCCGCGCCGGTGGACGCCGGGCCCCGCGACGGCGTCGCCCCGCGCTCCGTCGACTCGCTCACCGCCCCGCCGGTACGCCCACCCGCCGCCGGCTGACGCGACACCCGGATCGTCCCGTCGGCCCCGACGGACCATTCGGTCGTCCGACGCCCCGGGTGGTCCGGGCGAGCTAGCCTGCGCACCATGAGCAGCTCCGTTGACCAGCGGTCAGCCCACATCGTCGACGTGCTGACCGAGGAGTTCGGCGCGTCCATGGCGATCGACCCGGCCGCCTTCCGCCGCAAGTTCCGCAAGATGGCCGCCTCACCGTTCGCCTTCTACCGGGGCAGCGCCGCCCTGTTCTACGCGGACCAGCTCGGCGACTTCACCGACGACCGGTTCCTGGACGAGCGGACCGGCCGGGTGTGGATCCACGGCGACCTGCACGCCGAGAACTTCGGCACGTACATGAACGCGTCCGGGCAGCTGGTGTTCAACGTCAACGACTTCGACGAGGCGTACGTCGGGCCGTTCACCTGGGACCTGCGGCGCTTCGCGGCCAGCGTGGCCCTGCTCGGCTACAGCAAGGCGCTCTCCGACACGGTGATCGGCGAGCTGGTGGCCGGCTTCGCCCGGTCGTACCTGACCGAGCTGCGGGCGATCGCCGCCGGCGGGGACGACGCCATCGGCTCGATCACCCTGGACAACGCCGACGGGGTGCTGCGTCGCGTCCTCCAGCAGGCTCGGCTCAACACCCGGGTCGACCTGCTGGCCGAGCAGACCACCGTCGACAACTACGAGCGGCGCTTCTCCCTCGGGGACGGCGTCTTCGAGGTCGACGGGGACACCCGCGACAAGGTTCTCGCCGCCTTCGAGGAGTACCTGGGCACGCTGCCCGCCGCCTCGGCCCGGCTGCGCCCGGTGGCAGCGAGGATCAAGGACGTGGTGCTGCGCAAGGGGGTGGGCATCGGCTCGGCCGGGCTGCCGTCGTACAACCTGCTGCTGGAGGGCCACACCCAGGCGTTGGAGAACGACGTCGTCATCTACATGAAGCAGGCGCAGGTGCCGGCGGTGGCCCGGTACGTCTCCGACGAGTCGGTCCGCGGCTACTTCCAGCACCAGGGGCACCGGACCGCCGAGTCGCAGCGGGCGTTGCAGGCGCACGCGGACCCGTGGCTCGGCTTCACCGAGCTGGGCGGGGCCGGTCAGCTGGTCGCCGAGGTCTCCCCGTACGCCGCCGACCTGGACTGGTCGGACGTCAACGAGCCGGAGGAGCTGACCGGGGTGCTCGCCGACCTGGGCCGGGCGGTGGCGCGGATGCACTCGGTCGCCGACGACGAGTCCAGCCACGACCTGGTGGACTACTCCACCGAGGAGGCGATCGTGGCCGTGGTGGAGACCGACGAGCCGGGCTTTGTCACCCACCTGGTGGAGTTCGCCCACGCGTACGGGGTGCGCGCCCGGCAGGACCACCAGCTCTTCGTGGACCTGTTCCGCAACGGCCGGCTGCCCGGCATCTGAGCGGTCGGCCCGCCGCTCAGGAGCCGAACTCCAGCACCACCTTGATGTCGCCCTGCTCGGGGGCGTACGCCTCGGCGTACCGCTCGACCGGCAGGCGCCGGGTGAGCAGCGACTCCAGCCAGGACTGGTCGGCGCGACTGAGCGCCTGGGCGGCCATGTTCCAGTGCCGCCGGTTGGCGTTCACCGAGCCGAAGACCACGTTGTTCTCCAGCACCAGCGCCCGGTTGAGCGCGCCGGCGTCGAAGTCGATGCTCCGGCCGCCGCTGGACACCCCGGCCAGGCACACGATCCCGGTCGGGGCCGCCTTGCACATCACGTCGATGACCACCGTCGGTGCGCCGGTGCACTCGACCACCACGTCCGGATCGAAGGGCAGGTCGTTGACCGGCACCGTGTGGTACGAGGCGCCGAGCGCGGCGACCAGGTCCGGCTTCGGCCCCGAGGTCGCCCGGTCCAGCACGTGCACGGTGAGCCCGCGCTGGGTGGCGAGCAGCGCGGCCAGGAGCCCGATCGGCCCCGCCCCGGTCACCAGGACGGTCTGCGGCTGCCACTCGGCCCGGTGCCCGATCCGCTCGATGTGGTCCCACGCCTTGGCCACCACGCTGGTCGGCTCGAGCAGCATGCCGACCCGGCCCAGCGCCGGGTCGAGCTTGACCGCGAACTGGGGCTCGATCCGCCACCGATCGCGGGCGAACCCGGACAGCGCCTTGATGCCGTGCTCGGTGTACTGCCCGTTGCGGCACATGTCCCACTCGCCGACGGCGCAGTTGGGGCAGGGCACCGGGTCGGGGTGCCGGACGATCCCGGCCACCAGGTCGCCGGGTTGCAGGGTGCCGGTCGGGTCTTCCAGCACCCGGCCCAGCGACTCGTGACCGATGATCAGGCGGTCCTCGGCGGGCGGCGCCTCGCCGTACTCGCCAGCGATGATCTCGTGGTCGGTGCCGCAGATTCCCACCGCCAGCGCCTCGACCAGGATGGCACCCTCCTCGGGCGCCGGCTCGGGCTGATCCTCGACGAGGCTCAGCGAGTTGGCGACTCCGGGTTTCACAGTCACAGCGCGCACGCCCTCATCTTTCCCCGCCCGGCACCGGGCCGCCCCGCAAAGCCGGCAGATCGTCGGCGCCGGGACTCCCACCTCGGCGCGAACGGGGACTTCCACACAGGCCCTAGGATCAGCGGCATGACTCCCGAAGAGGTCGGCGCTCGGCTGGTCGCGCTGCTCGCGCCGGTCGAGGCGACCCCGTCGGTCTCCGGCGGCCAGCGGTACGCCCGGGCCACCGTCGACGTGCCGACGGCGAGCTGGCGGGACGCGCTCCGCGCCGCCCGCGACGACGCCGAGCTGGCCTGCGACTTCTTCGACTGGCTCTCCGCCGTGGACGAGCTGGCCGAGGGCTTTGACGTGGTGGCGCACCTCTGGTCGACGCGGCTGCGGCACGGTGTGCTGCTGCGTACCCGGGTGCCCCGCGGCGCGGCCACGGTGGCGTCGGTGGTCGACGTCTACCCGGGTGCCGCCTGGCACGAGCGGGAGACGTACGAGATGTTCGGCATCGGCTTCGAGGGGCACGGGGAGCTGCGTCCGCTGCTGCTGCCGCCGGAGTTCGAGGGCCATCCGCTGCGCAAGGAGTTCGTGCTCGCCTCCCGGGTGGCCAAGCCGTGGCCGGGCGCGAAGGAACCGGGCGAGTCGGAGGCGGGCGGTGGCCGCCGGCCGATCCGCCCGCCGGGCGTGCCCGCCCCGGGCG
>NZ_RCVJ01000102.1 GCF_003667505.1 Micromonospora sp. BL4 | reverse complement strand
GATACAGGGGTGACCTGGCCCGGCCGGTGGTCGAAGGTGGTCATCGTGAACCACTCGTCCAGCTCCGGGTCGAAGAGGTTCTGGAGGCCGAACTGCAGGACCTGCCACCACCGGCTCGGATCGCGCTGGTCGACGTAGATGTCGCCGAGCGCGATCGGGAACCGGAACTCCTCGCCCGGCACGGTGGAACCTCCGACGACCCCGACCCGCCAGTGGTCGACGTGCCGGTCCTTCTCGCCTTGCAGGATCTCCGGTCCGACGAAGCGCGCGGTCTTCAGCTTGTCGTTGAAGATCTGGCGGTTGAAGAACCCCGGGACCTTGCTGCACGGCTGGGGCGGAAACAGCGGGATGTTCGGCCACCGGTAGGTGAGCGTGTAGAGCGTGTTCTCGTAGATCAGGTTCGTGAACCAGATCGGATGGTCCGGACCCCCGGCGGTCATCTGACTGTTGCCGTCCCTGCCCTGCCAGCTGAACGGCACGTCGATGCCGAGGTCGCGCACGATGTACCGGCCCTCGCCCTGGAAATCCGCCGGCAGCTGCGGGGGACGCGGCTCCCCCGGATCGTGGGCCGTGGCACCGTCGGCCTGGACCGCTCGGGGCTGCGGCGCGGCGGCCGGGCCCGGTGCGATCACACCGAGGGCGAACAGGCCACCGGCGACCGCCGACACCAGTGTCCGACGTGTACGCCTCGACGCCATCAGCCCTCCGCCGGTTGGAGTAGCGGCCGGCGCTCCGATCGCGCACGTGCCTTCGGCGAAGCGTATGAGCAGGCAGATCTGAGCGACGGCGTAATGAGCCGGCTTCACCGGAAGGGTGAAGCCGACTCCGAAAGGAAGGGGCCGACGAGCCGCTGGCAGCGACCCGTCGACCCCGACGCGCGTTCCCTGACTACCCGGCGCCACCGGCCCGGAATGCCACCCAGGCGTCGCTCATCCGGTCCGCCTGTCCGACGGTGAACATGTTCATGCAGGAGTCCTGCGTGTAGTCCATGAAGTTGTGGATCGGGTCCAGCCCGGGTGCGGTACAGGTGTCCGCGCCCACCGGGCAGTCGAACTGCGGCGCGGCCTCCCGCGGAGTGTCGGCGACGAAGTCGCCGGCAGCGGAGCACCCGTGCGCGAAGGTGTGCTCCAGCATCAGCCAGTGCCCCACCTCGTGCGTCAGCGTGTCGCCCAGGGAGTACTTCCCCGCCGTGCCGCCCGGCATCGACTCGTCGAGCATCACCACGCCGTCGATGTAGTCGCGGCCGTTGTTGTAACCCTTCGGGAAGTACGCCCAGCCGAGCAGCCCGCCGCCGATGTTGGCCGCGTACACGTTCAGGGTCTCCGAGTCGCCGGTGTACAGCGCCTTCTTCATGTCCCGCTCGTTCTTGCCCGGCACGACCGTGTACCAGGCGCTGTTCACCGTCCACGTCGTGTCGACGAGGTCGAACCGGAACGGCGTGTCGGAGGCGTTCGCCGCCGTACGCCCCGCGAACGAGTCGTTGAGCACCGCCATCTGCGCCGCGATCAGGGTGTTCCACCTGGTCGTCTCGGCCGCGGTGAGCGGGTGGTCGGAGACCATGTGAAAGACCGTCGGCACGGTCACGCTGCCGTTGGCCAGGCGCGGAGCGTCCTTGATCACCCCGTAGGCGTTCGCCTCGTTGTCGGGGTACAGCTTCGGCTCCTGCGCGGTGGCGCCCTTGGCGACCCGGGCCGCGCTGTGTGCCTCGGCACCCGGCTCACACGCGCCGACACCCGGGGAGGCGGGAACGGGTGCCGCCACCGCGGCGTAGCCGCCACCGGACGCCAGGAGCGTCGCGGCGGTGGCGGTGAGGACTGCCAGTCGGAAAATTGGTCTCCTGTGCATCGGTGCACCTCTCGGGGGAATCGGAGACGGCGCGGGGTCGTCAGGATCAGGTCGACGACGTCGTCTTCCCGGTATGAGACCACGCCGACGGCACCGGCAAAAGGCCTGCGTACAGCCCTGATGGGGGGTGTAACGGCAGGACGCCGAGGAGCGCTGTTAACGCCGTCCGCCGCCGTTCTGGGACGCTTGGAGCTGTGGCGGCCGTCACCCCGCCGCGCCGTCACAGGACGCTGCTCGCCGGCATCTCATGGTCGTCCGATCGAATACCGGGAGTGAAGGACGGAACCATGGACGCCCGATTCAACATGTTCGGCAACGAGATCGCCATGAAGTTCGCCAAGCGGTTCGCCAACGCCGGCATGGTGATCCAGCAGTCGCCGCTGCCGAAGTCCACGCAGGAGCTGGTGTCCCTGCGGGCCAGCCAGATCAACGGCTGCGGCTGGTGCATCGACATGCACACCAAAGAGGCAGTGGCGGCCGGGGAGAGCGCGGTCCGGCTCAACCTGGTCGCCGCCTGGCGCGAGTCCACGGTCTTCACGGAGGCCGAGCAGGCCGCGCTGGCGCTCGCCGAGGAGGGCACCCGACTCGCCGACGCCCACCCGGGCGTGTCCGACGAGACCTGGGCCCAGGTGCGCAAGCACTACGACGACGACCAGATCGGCGCCCTGGTCGCCCTGGTCGCCCTGATCAACGCGGCCAACCGGCTCGCCGTGATCGTGCACCAGCGGGGCGGCTCCTACGAGCCCGGCATGTTCGCCGCCGCGTTCGAATGAGGCCCTAGAGGACCCGGCTCACCCGCTCGGCGGCGACCACTGTGTCCCGCCGGGCGGGGTCGAGGTTGGCGCTGATCACCACGGACGCGCCGGCGGAGAGCGGCGCGAGCAGCCACTTCAGCGGCTGCTCGTGCTCGGCCGCGTCGACCAGCAGCCGGTCGCCGGCGCGCAGGTCCAGCATCTCGGCGATCCCCCCGGCGAGGGCGCCCCACTCGCCGTAGGTGGTGCCGTCCGCACTGGCCGGGTCAGACGGGCGGATGGCGGTGTGGTCGGGCGTGGCGTCGGCGTACCGGAGCACCTCGGCGGACCAGTCGAGCCAACCCAACGGCACGTCGGCCAGCGGCCCCGGCCCGGTGCCGACGAGGTAGCGGTGCGGGGCGTCCGGTACGTCCTCCAGCCAGTCGTCCTGCCGTTCGGGGGTCACGAAGACCGCGTCGAACGGCCGGTCGCCGCCCGGTTCGAGGACCGGCAGGCCCGCGGTGGCGCGGGGCCGGAACGACACCGCCAGGCCGGAGGCCCAGGCGCCCAACAGAACCGCAGCGGTACGCCAGTGCGGCGGCAGCAGCACCGCTACGCGGCTGCCGGGGCCGAGCCCGCAGCCGTCCCGCAGGAGACCGGCGCTGCGCGCCGCCCAGGCGCCGACCTGGTGCGCGGTCAGGTCGACCCGCTCGCCGGTCGCCTCGTCGCGGTAGCTGAGCAGCGGACGCTCGGCGTCGGTGGGCTGGACCGACAGGTCGGCCGTGACGGTTGGCTGCATCTCCACGCTCCCCGGGTGACGGCGTCGAACCACCTTACTCAACGACTTTGGTCGCGCCGGTCGTCGGCCGATGGCCGTATCGGCTGTCCGGGTGGCCGGCGCACGGTACGGGTGACCCCGAAGCGCCGCTGAGGAGCCACCGTGCCGACCGAGTCCCGCCCTGCCACCGTCGACCGTCTTCCACTGCGCCGCCGGCTGCTGCCGGTGGTGGCGTTGCTGCTGCTCGCGCCCTGGGCCGCCGAGTGCTCCTGGGGCGGCTTCACCCTCGACGACTTCCTCCCGGTGCTGATCTTCCTGGGCCCGATGTACGGCGGGGCGGCCATCCTGATCCGGGAGACCGCCCGGCATCTCGGCGCCGGCTGGCCGGCGATCGTGCTGCTCGCCGCCGCGTTCGGCGTGCTCCAGGCCGGCCTGGTCGACCAGTCGCTGTTCAACCCCGGTTATCTCAACGACACGGAGTACGCCGACACCCGGGCCGCCGCCGAGGCCACGCTGGTGCCAGGCCTCGGGTTCAGCGTCCGCCAGGCCTTCGACTACGTGGGCAACCACATCGCGTTGACCATCTGCGCGCCGATCGTTCTCGTCGAGTCGTTCCTCGGGCCGGACCGCCGGCTGCGGCCGTGGCTCGGCCGGCCCGGGCTCGCCGTGGTCGGCGTGATCTACCTGCTCGGCAGTCTGCTGATCTTCTCGGACAGTGGGCGGACGGGCTTCCTGGCCAGCCCGCTCCAGCTGACCTTCGCCGCGGCGGTGGTCCTCGCCCTCATCGCGACGGCCCTGCTGCCCCGGTGGCGTCACCCGCACCCGCGGCACGCCCGCCGGGCACCCGGCCCGGTCTGGGTGGGCCTGGTCGTCGTCGTTCACTTCGGCACCGAGGTGACACCCGGTTGGCCTGGGATGGTCATCGCGCTGGCGCTCGCCGCCGGCACCGCGGGTCTGCTCGCCTTCTGGTCCTCCCGCGCCGGTTGGGGGCAGCGGCACGTGCTCGCCGCCGGCACGGCGAGTCTGGTCACCGCCGCCGCGTTCGCGTACCTGGTGCCGCCCTATTCGCCGGCGACGCCATCGGCGGCGCTGGCCGCCGACGTGGCGGTCAGCGTGGTCACCGTGGCCCTGATCGGTGGCGCCTGGTGGCGGCTGCGCCGCGCTTCGCCGGTTGTTCATCTCGGCGCAAGCTGATGCTCCCTCTCGGGTGCCAGCCTCCGTCCGGGTACCAGCAGACGGAGGAACTCCTTGTCAGTCAGAAGAGCAATCACGGCGCTCACCGCAGCCGGGGTCGCGGTCGCCACCATCAGCGGCGCCACCTCGGCGACCGCCGGGGAGCGGCACCACCCGAGCGGTGCGGTCGCCTTCGACCGGGTCGCCACGTACCCGGTCTTCGAGAACCGTCCGGCCGGCGAGGACCCGGCGACCCCGACGGTCGCCGAGATCTCGGCGGTCAGTCCCGACGGTCGCACCCTGATCCACACCGACGCGCTGGCTCGGCGGATCGGCTTCCTCGACATCTCCCGGGCCGACCGGCCGCGCGGCCTCGGCACGCTCTCCCTGGCCCAGCTCGGCAACGCCGAGGACGAACCCACGTCGGTGGCCGTGGTCGGGAAGTACGTCCTGGTGGTGGTCAACACGAGCAGCAGCTACACCGAGCCGTCCGGCAGGCTGGACGTCATCGAGCTGGCCAGCCGCGAGCGGGTGGCCAGCTTCGATCTGGGCGGCCAGCCCGACTCCATCGCCATCAGCAAGGACCAGCGGTACGCCGCGATCGCCATCGAGAACGAGCGCGACGAGGAGGCCACCCCGCCCGGCGGCGAGGAGGGCGACCTGCCGCAGGCGCCCGGGGGTTTCGTGCAGATCGTCGACCTCACCGGGAAGACCCCGGCCGGTTGGCGGCTGCGGCCGGTCGCGCTGACCGGCGCCGACGGGAGCGCGCTGCCGGCGCTGGTCCAGGCCGGCCTCGCCGCGCCGACCGACCCGGAGCCGGAGTACGTCTCCATCAACAGCCGTAACCAGCTGGTGGTGACTCTCCAGGAGAACAACGGCGTCGCCCTGATCGACCTGCCCACCGGGCGGATCACCCGCGTGTTCAGCGCGGGCACGGCGACCGTCAGCGGGATCGACACGGAGAAGGACGGTGTCATCGACCTGACCGGCGGCATCACCGATGTGCCGCGCGAGCCGGACGCGGTGGCCTGGGTCGACGACCGCTATCTCGCCACGGCCAACGAGGGCGACTGGCGGGGCGGCACCCGTGGCTGGTCCGTCTTCGACAGCCGCACCGGGCGGGTCGCCTGGGACGCCGGCAACAGCTTCGAGCGCCTCGCCGTCACGTACGGGCTGCACAACGAGGACCGGGCCGGCAAGAAGGGCACCGAGCCCGAGGGCGTCGCCGTCGCCGAGTACGACGGCGTGCGGTACGCGTTCGTCGGTTCGGAGCGCAGCAACTTCGTCGCTGTCTACGACCTGAGCAACCCCACCAGGCCGGTGTTCGAGCAGATCCTGCCGACCACCAACGGGCCGGAGGGGCTGCTGCCCATCCCGTCGCGGGGGCTGCTCGCGATCTCCAGCGAGGAGGACGACGCCTCGGTCAACGTCCGCGCCTCGGTGTCGCTCTACCAGCTCGGCAAGGGCACCCCGGCGTTCCCGAGCATCGTCTCCGGCACCGACCGGGCCGGCACGCCGATCGGTTGGGGCGCCCTCGGCGCGCTGAGCGCGGTACCCGGCAAGCGGGACCAGCTCTACAGCGTCACCGACGCGGCGTACGGCCAGACCCAGATCCTCACCATCGACGCGAAGCGGACGCCGGCAGTGATCACCGGTGCGCTGGCGGTGCAGGACGCGACCGGTACGCCGGTCGGGTACGACGCCGAGGGCATCTTCGCCCGCCCGCAGGGCGGCTTCTGGCTCGCCGTCGAGGGTGCCAAGGGCTCGGAGAACAAGCTGGTCCGACTGGACGCCGCCGGGATCACCCGGCAGACCGTTCCGCTGCCCACGGATGTCGCCGCCGGCCTGGCCAAGCAGGGTCTGGAGGGGGTCACCGCGACCACCGACCGGCAGGGCCGGGAGATCGTCTGGGTGGCCGTGCAGCGGGAGCTGAGCACCGACCCGACCGGCGTGGTCCGGCTCGGCCGGTACGACGTGACGGCGGGCACCTGGAGCTGGTTCGGTTACCGGTTGGGCAGCACCAGCGTGCCGGGCGACTGGATGGGTCTCTCCGAGATCACCGTGGTCGGCGACCGACTCGCCGTCATCGAGCGGGACAAGCTGAACGGTCCCGCCGCCGCGGTGAAGCGGATCTACACGGTGCCGCTGCCGGGTGCGGCGGCGACCGGCCCGCTCAAGGTGCTGCCGAAGACGCTCGCCGTCGACGTGCTGCCCGCGCTGCGCGCCACCAACGGCTGGACCCAGGAGAAGCTGGAGGGTCTGACCGTGGCCGGCAACGGCGAGGTGTACGCGATCACCGACAACGACGCGGTCCAGGACGCCACCGGCGAGACGGTCCTGCTGCGGCTGGGCTCCAGCGGCAAGATCTTCGGGCGCAGCTGACCCGCCGCCGCTCACGTTCCGGCCCGGCGTCCACCTGAAGGTGGGCGCCGGGCCGGTCACACCCGGTGATGCCGGGTGCCGGGCCGGCATCACCACACCACACCCTTTGCTCTGCTTACCTGTACGCGCCACGC
Organism: Micromonospora sp. BL4; assembly: GCF_003667505.1. GTDB lineage: Bacteria > Actinomycetota > Actinomycetes > Mycobacteriales > Micromonosporaceae > Micromonospora. The sequence goes on along the minus strand of NZ_RCVJ01000102.1, from coordinate 24,085 downwards.
ACGCTGCGCGACCAGACGTATGGCTGCCCCTTCGGGACCATCGCGCAAAGGCGCAGCTCAGCGCGGTGGTGCGTAGAGGTAAGCAGAGCAAAGGGGTTGAGTGGTCCGACCAGGGGCGGCGCTGTCCGTCGCGCTCAGTGACGAGCAGTGCTCCGCCGTCCGGGCACTGGCCGTCACGGCAGCTCGGGGCCGCCGTCGAGCAGCGGGGCCAGCAGGTCGCCGTACTCCTCGACCCGGTCCAGCACCTCGGCGGCGGTGAACTGGCGGACGGCCGGCTTCCGGCCGCGGGCGCCGGCCTCGACCTCGTCCCAGGTCAGCGGGGTTGAGGCGGACGGCACGTCCTGGGCCCGCAGCGAGTACGGCGCCACCGTGGTCTTCGCCGCGTTGTTCTGGCTCCAGTCGATGAAGACCTTCCCCGGGCGCAGGTTCTTCGCCATCTTCGACACGATCAGCTTCGGGTGCGCCTTCTCCAACTCCTGAGCGACCCGCTTGGCGTAGTCGGAGACGACCTCGGACGACTGGGTGCCGGCGATCGGGCAGCAGAGCTGCATGCCCTTCTTGCCGGAGGTCTTCGGGTACGACTCGATCCCGTCGTCGGCGAGCCGGTCGCGCATCAGCACCGCCACCGGGCAGCACTCGGCGAGCCCGGCCGGCGGCCCCGGGTCCAGGTCGACCACCATCATGTCCGGGTGCTCGCCGACCTTCCACTGCGGCGTGTGCAGCTCCAGGGCGGCCAGGTTGGCCAGCCAGACCAGCGTGGGCAGGTCGTCGGCGACCACGTAGTCGATGGTCTCCCGGCCCTTGCTCGACCCGGGGACGGGCAGCGTCTCCAGGCGTACCCAGTCGGGGGTGGCGGCCGGGGCGTTCTTCTCGAAGAACGAGCCGCCGCCCACCCCGTTGGGGAACCGGATCCGGGTCAGCGCCCGGTCCCGCAGGTGCGGCAGCAGCACCGGCGAGATCCGCGTGTAGTAGTCGATCACTTCACCCTTGGTGAAGCCGGCCGACGGATAGAGCACCTTGTCCAGGTTGGACAACTCCAGCGCCCGGCCCTCGACGTCCACCCGCAACCGCTCACCCGGCATCGTCGACCTCCTCCGGAGGTTTGTCCGGGCGCAACCGCAGCACCCGGGGGAAGCGCAGCCGGCCGTCGGGGGTGCGCTGGCCGTACTTCACCTCCACCACCACCCGGGGAGTTACCCAGATGGCGCCCCGGGCATCCTCGCGCGGCACACCCGGCGCGAACGGTGACACGCCCGAGCGCAGCGGTTCCAGCTCGGCGAGGAGTTGCCGTTCGATGGCCGCGCCGATCCCGCCGCCCACCCGGCCCCGGTAGATGAGCCGGCCGTCCGGGCCGGGCACACCGACCAGCAGCCCACCGATCCGGCGCGCGCCCGGTCGCCAGCCACCGACGACGAAGTCGCCGGTCACCTCCAGCTTGACCTTCACCCAGTCCGGCGAGCGCACCCCGGGGCGGTAGACGGCGGCGACCCGCTTGGCCATCACCCCCTCCAGGCCGTGCTCGCCGGCCGCCTCGTACGTGGCCGGGCCGTCGGCGAAGACCGGAGGCACCGCCCACCGGGCACCGCCGAGGGCGAGCGCGTCCAGGGCCTCCCGGCGGCGCTCGTACGGCCAGCCGGTCAGGTCGTCGCCGTTCAGCCGGAGCAGGTCGAAGATCATGTACGTCACCGGCATGACCGCCGCCAACCGGGCCGCCTTGTTCCGGTCCCGGACGTGCATCCGTTCGGCCAGCGCGGTGAACGACGGCTGGCCGCCCTCGCCCAGCAGCACCACCTCGCCGTCGAGCAGCGCGTCGTCGACCTGCTCGAACAGGGTGGCCAGTTCGGGGTACGCGGCGGTGATCTCCACGCCGGAGCGGGCATACAGGTGTTGACGGCCGGCGGAGATGTCGGCGAGCGCGCGGACGCCGTCCCACTTGAACTCGTACGCCCAGCCGTCACCGGCCGGGAGCGGCCCGGTCATCGCGAGCATCGGCTTGAGCGGCGCGCCGGGCACGACCCGACTGTAGTAGCAGGCCGAACACCTCGCGTCCCGTTCGTTCGGATGCGAGCATGGTCGATACCGGGGAAGGGAGCAGAGGATGCGGGCCATCTGGAAGGGAGCCGTGTCGTTCGGGCTCGTCTCGATCGGGGTGAAGCTCTACTCCGCGACCGAGGAGAAGGACATCCGGTTCCACCAGGTGCACCGCGAGGACGGTGGCCGGATCCGCTACAAGCGCACCTGCTCGGTCTGCGGCGAGGAGGTCACCTACGACGACATCGCCAAGGGCTACGACATCGGCGGCGGGGAAATGGTGATCCTCACCGACGAGGACTTCGCCGACCTGCCGCTGACCAGCTCGCGCGCGATCGACGTGCTGGAGTTCGTCCCGGCGGACCAGGTCGACCCGATCCTCTACAACAAGGCGTACTTCCTGGAGCCGGAGGGCACCGCGACCAAGCCGTACGTGCTGCTGCGCGACGCGTTGCTCGACTCGGAGCGGGTGGCCATCGTCAAGGTGGCGCTGCGCCAGCGCGAACAGCTGGCCACGCTGCGGGTCCGCGAGGGTGTGCTGCTGCTCAACACCATGCTCTGGCCGGATGAGATCCGGACGGCGGATTTCGGCTTCCTCGACGAGGACCTCAAGGTGCGCCCGCCGGAGTTGGCGATGGCGAGTTCCCTGATCGACTCGATGACCGGCGAGTTCGAGCCGGACGTCTTCACCGACGACTACCGGGCGGCGTTGCAGGAGGTCATCGACGCCAAGGTGGAGGGTCGGGAGGTCGTCCAGCCGGAAGAGGTGGAGGAGGCGCCGGCCGCGGCGGTGGACCTGATGGCCGCGCTGAAGGCATCGGTGGACCGGGCTCGGTCGGCCCGCGGCGAGCAGCCGGCCCGTGGCGGCGGTGGCGAGCCGACGCCCATCTCGTCGGCCCGTTCGGCCAAGAAGGCGGCCGAGAAGAAGACGGCGAAGGCGCCCGCGAAGAAGGCTGCGGCGAAGAAGACCGCCGAGAAGAAGACGGCCGCGGCCAAGGCCGAACCGGCGAAGAAGGCCGCCAAGAAGACCCCCGCGAAGAAGGCGGAGCCGGCTAAGAAGACGGCGGCCCGCAAGGCGGCACCCCGCAAGACCGCCTGACCGCACGGCAGCGACGGAGGCGTCGGCCGGACCGGGTACGCTCCGCCGGCCGCTGGCCACCGGAGGAGCCGCCATGCCGTACACCCCTGATCTGGACCGGTTGTTGACGCCCGGCGCTCGCTTCACCGACGAGCACGGCTCGTACGTGATCGAAGCCCACCCGGTGGGCGACATCGTGCTGCCGACCGGCCAGGTGGTCGGGTGTGACCCGCTGGTGTGCCCGGAGGCCGAACCGTTCACGGTCACCGTGCCCCCGGGTCGGCATCCCGCCCGCGCCTGGGTGGCCGTGGTGCTCCGGGAGGACGCCGAGGTGGACCGCCGGGTGGCCGCGCTGGAGCTGGTGGTCCAGGACGCGCCGACGGTCCGTTGGGAACCGGCCGTCGCGGGCGACCAGGACGTCGCCACCCTCGGCGCGGACGACTACTTCGGGTACGGGGTGGACGCCGGTGCCGGCACCCTGGCCGACCCGACGGCGCTCGCCGCCCTGGAAGCCTGGGACTACGACCAGGTGGAAGCGGTGTTCATTCCGGCCGAACTGCCCGTCTCGCCGGTTCCGGGCCTGATCACCGCGGTGCTGGACGAGGCCACCGGCGCCAACGTCGTCACCGTCGCCACGGGCTGGGGCGACGGCTGCTACGGCACCTGGATCGGGCGCGCCGACGACGGCCGGGTGACGTCGTTCGTGACGGACTTCATGGTCGTGCCGGAATAACCGTCGCGCCGGGCCCGGGATGGCGCCCGCGGAACGATCCGGACGGTCCGGGGTGGGCACGGTGGGCCGTCAGGCGGGTACCGTGTGCGTCGGCTTTCCCCCCGGCACCGGGTGCCGGCCACACCTTCGCAGCAGGGAGTCGACGACGTGAGCGAGCGCACGCAGCAGAACAGGTCGGAGGGCCAGAGCCCGGCAACCAAGGCGGGGCGACGGCTGGCCGCCCAGCTGGCAGCGCAGAAGGCGGCCGAGGCGAAGCGGCGCCGTCAGGCGTGGGCCGGCGGGCTGGCCGGCGTCGCCGTCGTGGCGGTGCTGATCACCGTCTTCGTGCTGGTCGGCGGGGGCGACGACAAGCCCGCGAACCAGGCCGGCGCGACCCCCTCCGCGTCCGCCTCCGCCCCGGCTCCGGACGAGGCGGCCGCGCCTCCCGCCCCCCAGCTGCCGGAGGGCGCCGACCCGGCGCTGGGCAGCAAGCCGACCGTCGAGGCCGGCAAGGGTGAGCTGACGAAGCTCGCGGTGACGCCCCTGATCAAGGGCACCGGCCCGGCGGTCAAGAAGGGCCAGACCATCACCACGAACTACGTGGGCGTCTTCTACAAGGACGGCAAGGAGTTCGACTCCTCCTGGAAGGCCGGCCAGCCGGCCACCTTCCCGATCGGCGTGGGCCAGGTCATCCCCGGCTGGGACCAGGGCCTGGTCGGCGTGACCGTGGGCAGCCGGGTGCAGCTCGACATCCCCGGTGAGCTGGGCTACGGCAACGACGCGGCCGCTGCGGGTGGCCGGCCGACCGGTCCGCTGCGCTTCGTGGTGGACGTGCTCGCCGCCCAGTGACCCGTCCGGATCGCCCCGGTTGTCACCTGAGCGCGATGGACTTGTTCACATGGGGCTTCCGGCCCGTCACCTACCGGCAGTAGGTTCGGCGTCACCCCGGGCGGTTCGCCGCCCGGGGTGAGCATCCGGACGGGACACGGAGGTGCACGTGACGGCGCTCGACGAGCCCGGGCGGGTCGCCCGGTTGATGTGGACGCACTTCGAGCCGGTGCACGCCGTCACCTACTTTCACCCCCGGGCACGAGCGGCGTACGAGGCGGTCGGGCTACGCGGCTACTGGCGGGGCTACTTCGCCGGCCGGTCCGCGCCGCTGGGCGCCACCGACGCAGCCCCGGTGATCTCCGCCTTCTTCAATTTCGCGCCGCCGATGGTCAGCCGGGCGCTGCCGGCGGTGTGGCGGTTGGCCACTCCGCAGGAGGCGTTGCGGGCCCGGCTGACCGGCGCCGTGCAGGCCCTCGCGGAGCTGACCTACGAGCTGCCGGAGGCGCACCTGGCGGAGGCCGCCGACCTGCTGGAGCGGGCCGCCTCGGTGGCGCAGACCGCCGGCCGGCTGCTCGGTGCGGTCAACGCGGCTCTGCCGATCGGGGAGTACCCGCTGGCCCGGCTCTGGCAGGCCGCCACCACGCTGCGCGAGCACCGGGGAGACGGGCACGTGGCGGCGCTGGTGGCCGCCGGCCTGGACCCGGTGGAGACGCTGGCGTGGCGGGTCGCCGTGGACATGTCGCCGCAGAACCTGCTGGGCCGGGGCTGGTCCGAGGAGCAGTGGCGGGCCGCCCGCGAGCGGCTCACCCAGCGGGGCTGGCTGACCCCGGACGGCGCGGCCACCGACCACGGCCGGACCGGTTTCCAGGCGATCGAGGACGCGACCGACCGGGCGGCCGAGCACCCGTGGCGGGCGCTCGGCCCGGACGGCACGGACCGGCTGCGCGAGCTGCTGGAGCCGATGGCCCGGGCCTGCCACACCGTGATCCCGGCCGGCAGCCCGATCGGGCTTCCCGCGCTGCCCGGCTGACCGGCGGCCCACCGGTCCGGCAGGATGGGCCCGTGGTGGATGCGGTGGTCTTCGACCTGGACGGCGTGATCGTGGATTCCGAACCGGTGTGGGAGGAGGTCCGGCGGGCGTACGTGGCGACGCACGGCGGTGCCTGGCAGCCGGACACCCAGCGCCGGTTGATGGGCATGAGCACCAGCGAGTGGGCCCACTATCTCAGCGGCGAGTTGGGCGTGGCACGCACCGCCGCCCAGGTCGCCGACGAGGTGGTCGAGGAGATGACCCGGCGCTACCGGGAGCACGTACCCCTGATCGACAGCGCCGACCAGGTGGTGCGCCGGCTGGCCGCGCGGTGGCCGCTGGGGTTGGCCACTTCGTCGCCGACCCGGCTGATCGCGGCGGCGTTGGCCGCGACCGGCCTGACCGACGCGTTCGCCACCACCCTGTCCACCGAGGAGACCGAGCGGGGCAAGCCGGCGCCGGACGTGTACCTGAGCGTCGCGGGGCGGCTGGGCGTCGACCCGGGCCGCTGCGTGGCGGTGGAGGACTCGTCCAACGGCGTGCGGTCGGCTGCCGCAGCGGGGATGCGGGTGGTGGCGGTGCCGCACGATTCGTACCCGCTGGATCCGGACGCCGCCCGGTTGGCCGCGGTGACGTTGGGTGCGGTCGGTGAGCTGACCCCGGAGCTGGTGGACGACCTGGCTGGCTGATGTACGACGCATCACCCGTTGTCCGGTCCCTCCCGCCTCGCGTGCGGTTATACGGTTTCCAGGGACCGGTGGGGCCGGCATGACGGGGACTGAGCGGGGTACCGCAGCCGGCGGTGCTCGACCCGGGTGCCACCCGCCGGACGGGTGAGGAGACCACGGATGAAAGCCATCGTGTACGAGCGCACCGGCGATCCTTCGGTGCTGAAGTTGGTCGACCGGCCGGTGCCGGAGCCGGGGGCGGGCGAGGTCCTGGTCCGGATGGCGGTCTCCGGGGTGAACCCGACGGACTGGAAGGCCCGCCGGTCGTTCCCCCTGCCGGCCGGTTGGCAGATCCCCGGGCAGGACGGGGCGGGCGTGGTGGAGGCCGTCGGCGCCGGGGTCGACCCGGATCGGATCGGCGAGCGGGTCTGGATCTGGGAGGCGGCCTGGCAGCGGCCGTGGGGCACCGCGGCGGAGTACACGCTGGTGCCGGTCCGGCAGGCGGTCCGCCTCGGTGACGCCTCGTTCCAGCTGGGCGCCAGCCTGGGCATCCCGTTCCTGACGGCGCACCGCTGCCTGACCGCCGGCGAGTTCATGCCGGACACGTTGCGGGCCGGCGCGCTGGCCGATCACACCGTGCTGGTGCAGGGCGGGGCGGGAGCGGTCGGCAACGCGGCGATCCAGCTCGCCCGTTGGGCCGACGCCACGGTGATCACCACGGTGAGCAGCGCCGAGAAGGCTCAGCTCGCGGCGTCGGCCGGCGCCTCCTACGTGATCAACTACCGGGAGCAGGACGTGGTCGAGGAGATCCGCAAGATCGCTCCCGACGGGGTGCACACGATCGTCGAGGTCTCCCCGGCCCGCAACGCCCCGACGGACGTGCAGGTGCTCCGCAACGGTGGCGCGGTCTGCGCGTACGCCGACGACGGCGCGGCCGAGCTGACCGTCCCGATCCGGCCGCTGATGGTGGCGAACGCCCGGTGGCAGTTCGTGCTGGTCTACACGGAGCCGAAGGCGGCCAAGGCGCACGGCGTACGGGACGTGGCCGCGGCGGCGGAGCAGGGCGGCATCCGGGTCGGCACGGACGCCGGCCTGCCGCTGCACAACTACCCTCTGGCCGACACGGCGGCAGCGCACGAGGCGGTGGAGAGCTCGGTGGTGGGCAAGGTGCTGATCAGCACGAGTGACGCCTGATCAGGTCGCTGACCACCCGATTTCTCCGTCATCAGGACAAAGGAGAAGAAGTTTCGCAACAATGACGGTGCGGGTCGCCCCGCGTGAAACGGGCGGCCCCGGCGCGGTGCGAACGCCGGGGCCGCCCCTGGGGAGGAATGTTTCAGGAGTACCCCTGCCCCAACAGGCGACGGTGCCTGGAAAAACGTTACGGGGCTGTCAGCTCCCGGACAGTCAGCTCGCCCCCGGCGTACCGCGAACGGACGACCTTCTTGTCGAACTTTCCGACGCTGGTCTTCGGCACCGTGTCGATGAACGCCCACCGCTCGGGCAGTTGCCAGCGGGCCACCGAGCCGGCCAGGAAGTCGCGCAGCTCCTCGGCGGTCACCGAGGCGCCCTCCCGGACCACCACCGTGGCCAACGGTCGCTCGTCCCACCGCTCGTCCGGCACACCCACCACACAGGCCTCCAGCACCGCCGGGTGGGCCATCAGCGCGTTCTCCAGCTCCACCGACGAGATCCACTCACCGCCGGACTTGATGACGTCCTTGGCGCGGTCGGTCAGCGTGATGTATCCGTCCGGTGAGAGCGTCCCCACGTCGCCGGTACGCAGCCAGCCGTCGCGGAACTTCTCCTCGTCCGGGGCGTCGTCGCCGACGTACCGGGCGGTCACCCACGGCCCGCGGACCTCCAGCTCGCCCACCGCGCTGCCGTCGGCGGGCAGCGGCTCGCCCAGCGGGCCGACGATCCGCGCCTGCACCCCGGCCGGCACGCGACCCTGCGTGTAGCGGTAGCGCCACGCCTGCTCGCCGGTCGCGCCGGCCGGTGGACGGGAGACCGAACCCAGCGGGGACATCTCGGTCATGCCCCAGGCGTGGATGACGTCGATGCCGTGCCGCTCGTCGAAGGCGTGCATCAGCACCGGCGGGCAGGCCGAGCCTCCGACGATCACCTCCTTGAGCGAGGAGGTGTCCACGTCGTGACTGTCCAGGTGGGCCAGCAGGTCGGTCCAGATGGTCGGGACCGCGCCGGCCAGGGTGGGCCGCTCGGCGGCGATCATGTCGGCGATCGGTGCGGCCTGGAGGAACCGGTCCGGCATGATCAGCGAAGCGCCGGAGAGGAACGCCGCGTACGGCAGGCCCCACGACATGGCGTGGAACATCGGCACGATGGCCAGCTCCCGGTCGGTGGGCCCGAGACCGAAGCCCTCCGGCATGCAGACCTGCAACGAGTGCAGGTAGATCGACCGGTGCGAGTAGGCCACGCCCTTCGGGTTGCCGGTGGTGCCGGAGGTGTAGCAGAGCGCCGCGGCGTCGCGCTCGTCCACCTCGGGCCAGTCGAACACCTCCGGCCGGTCGGCGAGCAGCGCGTCCCAGTGGTGCACAGTGATCCGGTCGCCGGCCGCCGCCACCAGCGGCGCCGGGTCGCCGCCGCCGACCACCACCACGTGCCGCACCGTGGCCAGCTCGCCGATCACGCGGGCCAGCAGCGGAATGAGCGTGCTGTCGACCAGCACCACCCGGTCCTCGGCGTGGTTGGCGATGTAGGCGACCTGGTCGGGAAAGAGCCGGATGTTGAGGGTGTGCAGCACCGCGCCCATGCTCGGCACCGCGAAGTAGGCCACCAGGTGCTCGTTGTTGTTCCACATGAAGGTGGCGACCCGCTCGTCGCCGGTCACCCCGCACTCGTCGCGCAGTGCGTGTGCCAGCCGGGCGGCCGCACGGCCCACCTCGGCGTACGTCATCCGACGGGGTTCGGCGCCGGTCCAGGTGACCACCTCGGCCGTGCCGTGCACGGTGGCGCCGTGGTCGAGGATCCGGGAGACCTGCAGAGGGGCGTCCATCATCGTGCTACGCATGGGTAACAAGCTAGTGTCGCCGGTCACAGCTTGGGAACCCCCGTAAATTGTCGCAGGTGAGCATCTCCTGGGCCGACTCCTACGTGGGGCAGTTGCGCGCGCTCGCCGGGGACCGGACGCTGATGTTCGTCGGCGCCCGCGCCGTGGTCCGCGACAACGCCGGGCGAATCCTGCTGATCCAGCGCTCGGACAACGGCCAGTGGGCCATGCCGGCCGGGGCGATGGAGCTGGGCGAGTCGATCGCGGACTGCGCGGTGCGGGAGGTCCGTGAGGAGACCGGGCTCCGGGCGTTGCGGGTCTGCGCGTTCGCCCTCTACACCGGTCCGGACCGGACCAGCACCAACATGTACGGGCACACCTACCAGGTCTTCACCACGGCGTTCCGGGTGGAGGAGTGGGACGGCCAGCTGGCGCGGGTCACCGACGAGACCACCGACGCCGGCTTCTTCCCCCGGGACCGCTTCCCCGCCCCGCTCTCCGCCTCGGTCAACGAGACCCTGGCCGACCTGGACGTCTTCGAGCAGACGAACCGGCTGATCCTCAAGTAGGTCGGTGCCGCCTCGCCCGGTCCGGCGTCAGGCGCCGGACCGGGCGGGTGGGTCACTGCGGCAGGCGGGTACCGGCGAACGCCTCCTGGATCCAGTTCGGGTACGCGACGGGCAGCTTGCTGATCTCGTCCAGCTCGGCGAGATCCTGCGCGGTGAGCGTGAGGTCGGAGGCGGCGATGTTGTCCACCAACTGCTCCTGCTTGCGGGCGCCGACGATGACGCTGGTCACCGCCGGCCGGGAGAGCAGCCAGGCGACCGCCACCCGGGCCGGGCTGACGCCGTGCCGCTCGCCGATGGCCTTGAGGACGTCGACCACTCCGAAAGCGTGCTCCGGGTCGAACGGCGTGAAGCTGGAGTAACCGGGCTGGGCGCTGCGCGAGCCGCTGTCGGCGACCACGCTGTCCCGGCCGACCTTGCCGGAGAGGAAGCCACCGGCCAAGGGGCTCCAGACGGTCAGCCCGACACCCTCGTCGAGCGCCATCGGCACCACGTCGCGCTCCACGTCCCGGCCCAGCAGGGAGTAGTACGACTGCACGGAGACGAAGCCGGCCAACTGCTCCCGGGCGGAGATGCCCAGCGCCTTGGAGATCTGCCAGGCGGCGAAGTTCGCGCAACCGATGTACCGGACCTTGCCCTGCCGGACCGCGTCGTCCAGCGCGCGCAGGGTCTCCTCCATCGGGGTGACGTGGTCGAAGTTGTGGAGCTGGTAGAGGTCGATGTGATCGGTGCCCAGCCGCCGCAGGCTGTCCTCCAACGCCTGCATGACGTGCAGCCGCGAGGTGCCGACGTCGTTCGGGCCGGGACCCGTCCGGGCGTGCGCCTTGGTAGCGATCACCACGTCGCGACGCCGCTTGCCGAGCGCCTGGCCGAGCAGTTCCTCGCTCTCCCCGTCGCTGTACATGTCGGCGGTGTCGACGAAGTTGACGCCCGCGTCGAGCGCGGTGTCCACCAGCCGCTGGGCGTCGGGCAGCGCCAGCGCACCCAGGGTGCTCCAGATGGGGTGTCCGCTGCCGCCGAAGGTCATCGTGCCGAGCGAGATCTCCGAGACGTACACCCCGGTGTTGCCCAGCAGTCGGTACTCCACGCGTTGCTCCTCGTCGGTCGGGGCCGTGTCAGCCCACTTCCTGGTCACTTTGTCGGACAGTGTGTCCGGCAACCAGCGTACGTCGCCGCTCCGACCCCCAGCCACCTAGGATTCCGACCATGCCCTCGATCACCCGACGTCGCCCGCGCAACCCCGACGGCCGTGCCGCCGTCGAGGCGCGGGTGCTGGCCGCCACCGAGCGGCTGCTCCAGCAGGGGGCCCGCTTCACCGACCTCGGAGTCCAGCGGATCGCCGCCGAGGCGGGGGTCGCCCGGTCGACCTTCTACACGCACTTCCGGGACAAGAGCGAGCTGCTGATGCGCCTCGCCGCGACCATGCGGGAGACCTCCTTCGACCGGGTCCGCGAGTGGGACCCGCACACACCGGGCGACCCGCTCGACGCGCTCACCGAGGTCTTCACCGACGTGATCCGGATCTACCGGACGTACGCCCCGGTGCTGGCGGCGATCAACGAGGTCGCCGCCTACGACGAGGTCGTCCGGGAGTACTGGGCGGGCGGGTTCGAGCAGTTCGTGGCGCGCACCGACGAGGCGCTCCGCGCCGAGCAGCGGGCCGGGCGTACCCCGGCGACCGTGGACGTGGGGGCCGCGACCCGGCTCATCGTGCTCGGCGGCGACCGGTTCCTCGCACACCACGTCGGCCTGGTGCCGGCCGACCCCGACGCCGACGCGGCGGCCGCCCGCGAGCTGGCCGCCACCTGGTGGTACGGGGTCTACCGCCGCCCCGGCTGACCGCCGACCGCCCTGGACCGGGTCCGGGGCGGTCGCGGTACGCGGTGCGGTCAGATCATCGTCTGGGACTTGGCCTCCATGTCGGCGGCCGCCTCCTCCTTGGACTCGCGGGTCAGCGGCTTGCCGCCCGACGCCGGAGCCTCACCGCCGAGCGGGTCGGCACCGCCCTTGGCGCCCTGCGGGCCGGCGCCCCGGAGCTGGTCGTTCGGCAGCGCCACGGTCACCAGCACGGCCACGATGGCGATCAGGCCGGCGGTCAGGAAGACCATGTCCAGCGCGTCGACGAACGCGTTCTGGATCGCCGCCCGCACCGGCCCGGGCAGGGCCATGATGGTTGCCGGATCATTGATCGAGATGTTCGTGCCGCCACTCGCCGCCACCTCCGCCTGCTGCTGCGGCGGGAGCTGGGCGATGGCGCCGGGCAGTCGGTCGGCCAGTCCCCCGGCGAGCCGCGAGGAGAGCACCGCGCCGAGGATCGCGACGCCGAACGAACCGCCCAGCGACCGGAAGAACGTGGCCGACGACGTGCCGGCGCCCAGGTCACGCACGGAGACCGCGTTCTGCACCGCGAGGACCAGCGACTGCATGCACAGGCCCAGGCCGACGCCGATCACCACCATGTAGCCGAAGGCGATCCAGAGCGAGGTGCCGACCGCCAGCTGGGTGAACAGGAACATGCCGACCAGCAGGGTCACCGACCCGGCGACCGGGAACCACTTGTACCGGCCGATCCGGCTCATCGCCCGCCCGGTGAGGATCGAGGTGACGATGATGCCCGTCATCATCGGCAGCATCAGCAGACCGCTGCGGGTCGGCGAGGCGCCCTTCACGATCTGCAGGTACAGCGGGATGAAGATGATCGACCCGAACATCACGAGGCCGAGCACGAAGCCGGCCGAGTTGGCCAGCGCGAAGGTGGCGCTGCGGAACAGCCGCAACGGCAGGATGGGTTCGGCGACCCGGGCCTCCTGGAGCACGAAGAGCACGGCGAACACCGCGCCCGCCACGAAGAGGCCGATGATCACGCCGGAGCCCCAGGCGTACTCGTTGCCACCCCAGCTCAGCGCGAGCAGCAGGCAGCTCACGCCGGCGACGAGCAGGCCGGCGCCGAGCCAGTCGATCGCGTGGTCCCGTCGTTCGAACGGAATCAGCCGCATCACGTGGTAGCAGACCACGATGGCCAGGATCGCCAGCGGCACGTTGATGTAGAAGATCCACCGCCAGTCGGTCTCCGCGAAGTAACCACCGACCAGCGGGCCGGCCACCGACGAGATCCCGAAGACGGCCCCGAAGAGACCCTGGTAGCGGCCCCGCTCCCGCGGCGAGACGACGTCCGAGATGATCGTGAACGCCAGCGTCAGCAGACCACCCGCGCCGATACCCTGGATGCCCCGGGTGACGATCAGCTGGGTCATGTTCTGTGACAGGCCGGCCAGCAGCGACCCGACCAGGAACGTGCCGATCGAGAAGAGGAAGACCGGGCGGCGCCCGTACAGGTCGGCCATCTTGCCGTACAGGGGCGTCGACGCGGTCGAGGCGAGCAGGTACGCGGTGACCACCCACGAGTAGTGGTTGATCCCGCCCAGCTCGCCGACGATGGTCGGCAGGGCCGTGCCGACGATGGTCTGGTCGAGGGCGGCCAGCAGCATGCCGGTCATCAGACCGATCATGAGCAACCGGATCTGCTGGCGATTCAGCACCGGCGCGGCAGAGGCTTCGGTGGTCATGGGCCCTTCTTTCCCGACCAACGCGGAACATGCGTCGAACCAGGAAAAACCGTCCCCTCCCCCGCCCAGTTCGATCATGGCCCTGGCGGCGCGTCGCGCCGGCACGCACCATGATCAAGCCGGGCGGGTCAGCAGGTCAGACGGCGAAGGCCTGGGTGATTCTCTGGCAGAACGCGGGGAGGTCACCCGGGTTGCGGCTGCTGGTCAGGTTGCCGTCGGTCACGCACTCCTCGTCGACCCACGTGGCGCCGGCGTTGGTCAGGTCCGTACGCAGGCTCGGCCAGGAGGTGATCCGCCGGCCGCGCACCACGTCCGCCTCGATCAACGTCCACGGGCCGTGGCAGATCACCCCGACCGGCTTGCCCGCGTCGAAGAACGCCCGCACGAACCGCACCGCATCGGCGTCGGCACGCAGGAAGTCCGGGTTCGCCACCCCGCCGGGCAACACCAGCGCGTCGTAACCGCCGGCGTCCGCCTTGTCCGCGGTGACGTCCACGTCGTACGTCTTGGACTGGTCAAGATGGTTGAAGGACTGGATGGAACCGGCCTTGAGCGAGACCAGCTCGACCGTCGCGCCGGCCTTCTCCACCGCCTCGCGCGGCTGGACGTACTCGACCTCCTCGACGCCGTCGGTGGCCAGGAAGGCGATCCGCTTGCCCTGAAGTGTCGTCGCTGTCATTCCGATGCATCTCCTCTCCGGGGGGTACCTGAACTCCCTTCCCGGACCCCGAAGCCCGAAACGCCCACCAACGGTAAGGAAGGGCACCTTGGTGACGCCCGCGGTAGAGGAAGGCTCCTTCGCAACACAGCGCCGCGCCGCCGCGCCACGGTGATCATCGCGGAGGTTTGACCCCAGGGCCGCTGGGGACCCGGGGAGGCATGGCAGGAGCAGCAGCGGAACACCGCCGGCTCGCCACCGTCGTGGAGAGCTGGCTGGGGCGCCCCGTCCTGATCGTCGGCGACGCCATGTTGGACGAATGGCGGTTCGCCGACTCCGACCGGCTCTGCCGGGAGGCGCCCGCCCCGGTCCTCACCCTGCGACGGCGGATCTCCGCAGCCGGCGGGGCCGCGAACACCGCCGTCAACGTCGCCACCCTCGGTGGACGGGCGGTGCTGGTGGCACCGGTCGGCGCCGACGTCGCCGGCGACGAACTGCACGACTGTCTGGACCGCGCCGGCGTCTGGGACCGTACGGTCAACCAGCCCGGCCGGCCCACCCCGGTGAAACGGCGGATGCTGGCCGGCAACCAGATCCTGCTCCGGGAGGACTCCGGCGACCCGGACGACGCGCTCGCCCCGGACGGGGTGACCCGGCTGCTCACCGCGTTGGACTGCGCCACCGAGGAGCTGCGCGCCGCCGCCGGCGGGGAGGCGCCGACCCTGGTGGTCTGCGACTACGGCCTGGGCGCCCTGCCCGCGCCGGTCCGCGCCTGGCTGGTCGAGCAGCGGGAGCGCTACGCCACCGTCGCGCTGGACGCCCATGACCTGGCCGACTGGCGGGGGCTCGCGCCGACCGTGGTCACTCCCAGCTTCGCCGAGGCGACCCGGCTGCTGGCCCGCGCCGGTGGCGCGACCCGGCCGACGGCCGGCGTCGAACTGCACCTGGAACACCCCGACAGCGACCCGGCGGACGGACCGTCGCAGTTGAGCGTGGGCGCCGCCCCGGGCGGGGCGCGGGCCGACGCGGTCAGCGCCGGAACCATCCCGGACCCGACGCGGGCAGGCCGACCGGGGCCGATCGGCGAGCCGACGCTCAGCGAGGGCCAGGTGGCCCTCACCGGCGACGGGCTGAGCGTCACCGGCGCCGGCGTGACCGTGAACACCGAGGCCGGGGAGGGCGTCGACCGGGCCGTACTGGCCGAGGCGCGCCTTGCCGATCTGCGCGCGCACACCGGCGCCGACGTGGTCGCGGTGACCCTGGACACCGAGGGCGCGGTGGTCGGCGGCGCCGACGGCGAGCCACGGCGCAGCCACAGCACCCCGGTGCCGGCGAGCCACGCCGTTGGGGCCGGTGACGCGTACCTGGCGGCGATGACGCTGGCCCTGGCCGCCGACGCGCCGCTGCCCACCGCCGCGCAGCTCGCCCAGTTGGCGGCCACCATCACCGTGTCCGACACCGGCACCTGCGTGTGCCGGCGGGAGGACCTGCTCACCGCGCTCGACCAGCCACCGGAGACCACCGGGCACCCGGCGCTGGTCGGCGCCGACGAGCTGGACGCGATCGTCGCCGAGCATCGCGATGCGGGACGGTCGGTGGTGTTCACCAACGGCTGCTTCGACGTGCTGCACCGCGGGCACGTGCGCTACCTGGAGCAGGCCCGCGCGCTGGGCGACCTGCTCATCGTGGCGGTCAACTCGGACGGCAGCGTACGCCGGTTGAAGGGCTCGGACCGGCCGGTCAACCCGGTCGAGGACCGGGGGGCCCTGCTCGCCGCGCTGTCCTGCGTGGACCACGTGGTGATCTTCGAGGAGGATTCGCCCGCCGCGCTGATCGAGGCGGTCCGGCCGGACGTCTACGTCAAGGGCGGGGACTACCCGCCGGAGCTGGTGCCCGAGGCGCCGCTGGTCCGCCGGCTGGGCGGCCAGGTGCGAACCCTGGGGTACGTGCCGGACCGGTCCACCTCGGCAATCATCGAGCGGATCCGGTCGCACAGCCAGGACGCGTCGTCGCACGCCACGGACCGGGAGCCTGACCCGTCGCTGCGCACCCGCAGCCAGGCGTCGTGAACCGCCCCCTCGACCTCGGCGCCCCGGAGGAGTTCCGCGCCGACCGGCTGGTCGACGTGCTGATTCCGACCCGGAACCGGCCCGCGGAGCTGGCGGTCACCCTGACCGGCCTCGCCGCTCAGGAGGGTGTGCCCGGTTTCGGGGTCGTGGTCAGCGACCAGTCCGACGGGGATCCCGCGTACGCCCACCCGGCCGCCGCCACCATGGTCCGGGCGCTGCGACACCGGGGCCACCCGGTGCTGCTGACCCGCCGGCTGCCCCGGCGGGGGCTGGCCGAGCACCGGGCGTACCTGCTGGCCGCCTCGGCCGCCCGGTACGTGCTCAGCCTCGACGACGACGTCTGGCTGGAGCCGGGGACGCTGCATCGGCTGGTCACCGCGATCGGGGAGCTGGGCTGCGGGTTCGTCGGCAACGGCGTGCACGGGCTCTCGTACACCGACGACCGGCGGCCGGAGACGCACGCGCACTACGAGGAGTGGATCGGCCGGCCCACACCGGAGCGGATCCGGCCGGGCACCCCGGAGTGGAACCGGGCCCGCATCCACTCGGCGGCCAACCTGCTGCACGTCACCGGAGAGTTGGCGCTGCCCCCGGGCGCGTGGCGCGCGTACAAGATCTCCTGGATCGGGGGATGCGTGCTCTACGACCGGGCCAAGCTCGTCGACTCCGGTGGCTTCGACTTCTGGCGGCGGGTGCAGGAGAAGCACCAGGGCGAGGACGTGGCCGCCCAGCTGTCGGTGCTCGCCCGACACGGAGGCGCCGGCATTCTGCCCAGCGGCGCCTACCACCTGGAGTCCCCCACCACGGTCACCGACCGGGACGTCGAGGCGTGGGAGGTCGTACTCGCCGACGAGGACACCCCTCAGCCGGCCTGAGTTCCGGTGAGCGCGCCCTTACGACTGGAGCAGCTCCCGGGCGGCCTCCAGCACCTCGATCGTCGGGACGTCGCTGACGAAGGAATCCCGGTGCGGGCACTCGCCGTCGCCGGGTCGGTGCGGGTAGATGCCGGGCGTGCAGTCCACCCCGCAGACCGGGCAGTGCACCGTCCAGGAGCAGATCGGCCGGTGCCGGCCACGCAGCGGGTTGCCCGTGTTGATCAAGTTGCCGACCCAGTACACGCCGACCGTCGGCGCGCCCACCGCGGCGGCCAGGTGCAGAGGGCCGGTGTCGTTGGAGACGACCAGGGCGCAGCCGGCGTAGCAGGCGGCCAACCCACCGAGGCTGAGCGTGCCCACCTGCGGCCGGACCGGCACCCCCGCCGCCTCGACCACCCGATCCACCACCTCCCGCTCGCTCGGCGTACCGGTGACCAGCACCTCGTAGCCGTCGCCGTGCAGCTCGCGGGCCACCTCGCCGAACCGCTCGGCCGGCCAGCGGCGGCGGGTGTCGGTGGCGCCCGGATGCAGCGCCACCCGGGGCCGGTCCGGCGTGCCGAGCACCTGGTTCGCCTCCGCCCGGTCGGCGTCGGTCACGGCCAGCGCCGGCACGAGCGTGGTCGCCGGCGCACCCACCAGGGCCACCGCCTCCAGGTAGCGGATCACCTCGTGCTGGTAGTAGACGTAGCGGACCCACCGGTCGAGCGGCGGCGCGTCATCGGAGCGCAGCCCCACGGTGACCCGGGCGCCGAGGCGGCTGACCAGCGGATTGGAGTTGGCGCCCCCGCCGTGGATCTGCACCGCCAGGTCGAAGCCCTCACCGGTGGCCGCGGCCACGAAGTCGTCCATCGACGACTCCGCCTCACCCGCTTCCGGCGTACGGATGCCCGGCGCCGGCGGCACCACCAGCACCCGGTCCACCGGGCCGGGGCGATCGCGCCAGAGCTTCGCGTGCCACGGCGCCCCGAGCAGCACGAGCTCCGCCGCCGGGTACGCGGCGCGCAGCGCGTCCAGCGCCGGCAGGGCGAACAGGAAGTCGCCGAGCGCGTTGGCGCGTAACACGGCGATCCGCCGCACGTCGGGAACGCGCCCGGCCGTCGGGCCGAGCAGGGACGGGGTGACCACGCGGTCCGCTACGGCCGGTCGATCTCGCCGACCGTGTCCGGGCGGTGCAGCTCGCGGTCGGCAGCGGGATCGGCCGGCATCGGCGTACCCCCGGAGAGGCCGCCGGAGCGCGGCCCGGTCCGGCCGACGGTGATGGTGCGCGGCTGTGGCCGGACCGCCCGGGGCAGCCGGACCCGGAGCAGGCCGTGGTCCATCACCGCGTCGATGCCCTCCGGGTCGACCCGGGACGGCAGGTCGATGCGGTATTCGAAGCCGCGGGTCTCGAAGCCGCCCGGGATGCCCTGATCGGCGTTGACCTCCGCCTCGGAGCGGGCCCGCACGCACAGCTCCCGGTCGTCCAGCTCGACCGCCACCTCCTCCGGCGCCACCCCGGGCAGCCGGACGACGACCTCCCAGCCGTCCGAGGTCTCGGTCAGCTCGACGTCGGACGTTCCGGCCCGACCGCCGACCAGCCGGCTCAGCTCGGCGCGCAGCGACTGCAGCTCGCCCATCGGATCCCAGCCCTGCTGCCGGCCCCGCCATCCCCGGCCGAAGCCGCCGGTCTGCTGCTCGCTCATCACACCTCTCCGATCCGCTGAGTGGCCGCCGGTGGCCGTAGTGAGCTGGGCGCGTCCAGACCGGCCTCGCGGTCGACGCCCACGCCGAGCCGGTCGACCAGCTCTCCGCCGAGCCAGGCGCTGATGCCGAGGATGGCCACCGCGACCACCTCGATGGCGATCAACGAACCGCCGGCGGCCCGGGAGTCGGCGTTGAGCCGGACCGTCCAGACGGCGGCGAAGAGCAGGATCACCGCGACGTTCGCCCCGGCGTGCAGGAGGCCGACCCGCTTGGCGCGGGTGCCGGTCGGGATCGCCAGCAGGTCGAACGAGCCGGCCGCCGCGGCGAGCAGGCCGCCGATCAGGCCGACCGTGATGTTCCAGTACGCGACCTCGCCGAGGAAGTCGGGCCCGCCGACCGTGTCGATCACGTCGAAGAGCACCGCGGTGACCAGCAGCGCGACCGGGAACATGACCAGCATCGGATGGACTGGGTGACCCAGCACCTTGAGTCGGCTCTCCATCTCCCGGCCTCCACTGGTCGGCTTGCTGCGGACGGTTCGTGCGGCGGGCGCGTCGGGTGAGGCCGTACCCCGGGCGACCGGGGGCAAACCTCGCGCTGGTCACGCCCGCCTAGGCTGACGAAGGGTGGCCCGCCACCCGGGTCAACGGCTGGGGGAGGATCACGTGACGGTGGAGATCACCTCGCACGAGGAACTGCGCGAACTGCTCGGCGTGCCGCACCCGCGGGCTGCCAACAAGGAACGCACCCGCCTGCACGAGCGGGACCGCGAATGGCTGGCCGCCTCGCCGTTCTGCCTGGTGGCCACGGCCGGGGCGGACGGCAGCTGCGACGTGTCACCCAAGGGCGACCCGGCCGGTTTCGCCCTGGTGCTCGACGACACGACCATCGCGCTGCCCGAGCGGCCGGGCAACAAGCGGGCGGACGGCTACCGCAACATCCTGGACAACCCGCACGTCGGGCTGCTCTTCATGATTCCCGGTCGGACCGACACGCTGCGGATCAACGGGCGCGCCCGGCTGGTGCGCGACGCGGCCTGGTTCGACGACATGGTGGTCAAGGGGCACCGGCCGGTGCTCGCCGTTGTCGTGGAGATCGAGCAGATCTTCTACCACTGCGCGAAGGCGTTCCTCCGGTCCGCGCTGTGGCAGCCGGAGACGTGGCAGCCCGACGCTCTGCCGTCCCGGGCACGCCTGATCAAGGAGGTCGAGGCGCCGGTGGAGAGCCTCGAAGACCTGGAACGGCACTACGGCCCGGAGTACGCCAGGAAGATCTACGTCTGATCCCGCCGCCCGCAGCGCGGCCCACACGGACGTCGACAGACGTCACGCCGGTCAGGACGCCGGCTCGGCGTGCACCATCCACAGGTGACCGTCCGGGTCGGCGAAGGCGCCGGCGTACCCCCAGGGTTGTGCCTCCGGCTCGGTGACCACCTCGGCGCCGGCGGCGCGGGCCCGCTCGACGATCGCATCCGCGTCGGCGGGCGAGGCGACGTCGAGGCTGAGCACGCACTCGCTCTGCCCCCGCGTGGCGACCTCGTGCCGGCCGATCACCCACCCGAAGCCGCCGGTCGGAATGAGCATCAGCCGCAGGCCGTCGTTGACGACGAACTGCAACGGCTCCGGGATGCCGTCGTCGGCCAGCTCTCCCACCGTCTCCAGACCGAGCGCTTCGCGGTAGAAGCGGTGCGAGGTCGGGCGGTCGGCGATGGGAAGGCTGATGGTCACGGGCGCGAAGGACATGGAACGGGCTCCTAGGTGTCGGGCGGACGCTGTCTCCAGGATGGACGGAATCCGGCACCGAAAGTCATCGGTCCGCCGGGGCGGACACCGAACATCGCTCACCCGGGGCCGTGGACACGCACCGCGTGGTGACGCGGTGAGTAGCGGCGCTCAGGCGCGTGGCGGGAAGTCACGAAATTCTGCACTGATGCCATCGACAGCCGAGAACTCCGTCCCACCGCGGTCGGCTCCCGCCGTGCCGCGCCTGGTGAACCCTCACCGCCTGGCGGTGGGGCAGATGGTCGTGGTCGGTGCGACGGCCGCTCTGTTCCTGCGCGGAACCACCAGTGGCCCGTGGGTGCTGCTCGGGCTCTTCGTCGGGTTGGAGGTCGTGCTGCTCGCCGGCGCCGTGGTGCTGCTGACGTTGACCTACCTGCTCGGCACCCTCACCCGCCACGGGTCGCGGCTGACTGAGAACCCCGGCGGCCGATGCGCCTGGACCGTGGCCGTCTGGGCCGGGGGCGCCGCACTCGTCGGCTTCGGACATGCGGCCCTGGGTCATCTGGGCTTCGAGGCGGACCGGTATCCCGAAGTCGGCCACTGGCTGCTGGGCCTGGCGGTGGCGCTGGTGGTGGGTCTTCTCGGCCGGTCACGACAGGTACGCGTCGGCTCGGCCGTACTGATCGCGCTCTTCGTCGTGGTCATCGTCGCGCTCCGAGCCGTCGACTGATCACCTCCCTGATCTAGCGTTGCCGCCATGAACGTCGAAGGCTGGTTGGCAGACACCCGCACCTCCTACGACACGGTCGCCGCCAGTTATGCCGACGTGGTACGCAACCTCCTGGCCGAGACACCCTACGAACGAGCGACTCTGGCGTTGTTCGCCGACCTCGTGCTCGCCGTCGGTGGCGGGCCGGTCGCGGACGTGGGCTGCGGAACAGGACGTATCACCGCCCACCTGCACGGGCTCGGCGTCGACGCCTTCGGGATCGACCTGTCACCGGGAATGATCGAGGTCGCTCGGCGCGATCATCCGGGCCTGCGGTTCGAGGTGGGCTCGATGACCGAACTCGATCTTGCCGAGGCGTCGGTCGCCGGCCTGGTCGCCTGGTATTCGCTGATCCACGTCCCCGACGACCAGGTCGGCTCGGTCCTCGCGCACTTTCGGCGGGTGGTGCGGCCCGGCGGCCCGCTGCTCGTCGGCTTCCACGTCGGCGACGAGACGAGGCTCAAGACGCAGGGCTACGGCGGGCACCCGATGAAGGTTCACGTCCACTACCGCCAGCCCGCGCAGGTGGCGCAATGGCTGCGCGAGAGCGGATTCGCGGTCGAGGCGCAGATGACCCTCACATCGGCCGAGAGCCGGCTCGGGGGGATTCTCTTCGGACGCCGCCAGTCCTGACCGGGCCGAGCCGTCTTCGGACGGCTCGGCCCCGCTTGCGGTTCGTCAGGGGGTCACCCGGGTAGCCGGGCTGTCGCCCGGCAGGCCCGACATGTTGGCCTCGACCGGCGGCAACGGGGCGGTGCCGAGGATGCTGCCGTCCGGGGAGTACGCGGTGAGGGTGGCCGGCTGATCCGGCGGTATCCGGGTGGTGCCGGCGTTCGACGCGTCGAGGGTGACCGTGGCGGGGGGTTCGCCGTCCACCGTGACCGTGACGCGGGCCGCGCCCGGCGGAGCGATCACCCGCACCCGGTCGGTCGGCGTGCGGACGCCGTTGTCGGCCCGGATCCGCCAGCCGACCGGTCGCTGGTCGGCGCCCTCGGCCGGCAGCAGCAGCCGCAGGTCGGTCGACCAGCCGGTGCGATCGTCGCCGTGCAGGGCGTACGCGATCACCCCGCCGCCAGCAGGCTCCAGCGGCCGTCGCCGACGCCGCCAGGAGATCGCCGTGTTGACCATCGCCCGGCGTACGTAGACCTCGGGCGCGTCCCTGCGCAGTACCCGCCCCCAGCGTCGATGGGTCTTCTCCAACGCCGACTGCGCCAGGTCCTCGGCCGTCCCCCGGTCGCCGGTCAGCAGGTAAGCCGTTCGGAGCAACGGCTCCCACTGTCGTTGGACGAACAGCCGGAACTGTTCGTCGTCCTCGTACCGACTCACGCCACCTCCAGGTCGCGTCCGCCTCGCGTTTCGGTGCGGATGCAGAGTGAGACGCGATCGGCGCGCCCGGGGTTGAGCGCAAGGCCGGTACACGGGCTGTTCGGTGCGGACCTGGACGCCGTCACCAACCGGGCCGACGAGGCCGGTCGCGGCGCGGGAAGCCGGTCAGGCAGAAGGGCTGGCGGATCCACCTCGCGCGGGTACCGGCGACGGCGTGCCGTTCACACAGCTCTCGATGAACAACTCCTCGCCCTCTTTCAGCAAGGCGACTCTTTCGACGTCGGTCCCGACGTGGGGCGCGTCGTGGCCGTTCGGTCCGTCGTAGAGATGTTCGTAAGCGCCGTAGCACTCCTCCCGGTCCCCCGGGGTTCCGTGACCCTGGCTGCCCTTCTTCACGGCATGCAGTTCGGCCCCACGCTGAGCCATCTTGTGCAGGTACTCCATCTGCTCCTCTTGCGAGGCACTGCTGCTGCACGCGGTGACGAGTGCCGCGAGGGACAGGGACAGGGCCGCTGCCGCGTAGCGCTTCACCATGGGCGCGGAGTGTATCAACCACCCTTGATGTCCATGGGAAGCACCTGTGCGCTCGACTGCTTTACACCGCCCAGAACGGCGGGCCGCTGCGCACCACCAACTTCCGGTCCGTCGTGATGCAAGGTTTGTTTCGATCCGGGTGCAGCCCTCATCGAAGCCGGACAGGACCTCGACCCCGGCCAAGCTTGCTCCCTGTTCTCTCAGATGGTCGAGCTTCAAGGTCGGCCGCCGGGGACGTCGTGGATCGTGACCGTGTTGCCGAGCCGGGACGACCCGCAAGCGGTCTCCGGCCAGATGCGCTCGGCCGGGCGCTTCACCTCGTTAATGGTCGCCGACACGTCCGGGCTCGACGAGCCACTACCCCTCGACCCCGTGGCCGAGGCAACCAAGCTGGTCCATCGCCGAGGCCTTGGCTGACCCGCCCGGTACAGCTGGTTGAGATGCCGACTGCAGGCCGAGCCCATTTGACCTGTCATCGGCCTCCGTGCGCTCACGCTCCGCGGTTCCTCGTCGACGAGCTGGCCGCGCACGTCGCCGGAAAGGGGCGTGAGGATCTGGTACAGCGGATGCTCGGGCACGCCTCGGCGTCGAAGACGCTGGACGTGTACGCGGGTCTGTTCGGTGACGACCTGGACGCGGTCGCCAACCGGCTGGCCGAGGCGGTCGCGGCGCGAGATGCGGACTATTTGCGGACTGGCACGGCCGGCGGCCAGGTTGTCGACCTTGGGAAACGGCGAAGCCCAGGTCTTCTGACCTGGGCTTCTGTACCGAGCCGCCTGACGGAATCGAACCGTCGACCTACGCATTACGAGTGCGTCGCTCTAGCCGACTGAGCTAAGGCGGCAACGATCGTCAAGTGTACGGCACCCCACGGCCCTCGCCCGAACGGGATACCCCTCCCCCGCCCGCCGTCACCAACCGGACATCTGCCGCCAGCTGGACGGTCACCGGACAGCGG
>NZ_RCVJ01000176.1 GCF_003667505.1 Micromonospora sp. BL4 | reverse complement strand
ACCCCATGATCGACGGGACCGGCGGGGTCTGATCGACGGGACCGGCGGGGTCAGGTCGACGGGACCGGCGGGGTCAGGTCAGGTCGACGGTGGGGTAGAGGGGGAACGGGGTCAGCAGGTCGGTGGCCTGGCGGGCGATCTTGTCGGCGAGGGCCGGGTCGAGCGCGTACTTGGCCTTCGACGGCGTGCCGTCGGCGTTGGCGCCGGCCGTGGTCTGGGTGAGCACGGTGTGGATCAGCTCGGCCGTCTGGTCCATCTCCGCGGTGCCCAGGCCGCGGGTGGTCAGAGCCGGGGTGCCGATCCGGATGCCGGAGGTGTACCAGGCGCCGTTCGGGTCCTGCGGGACCGAGTTGCGGTTGGTGACGATGCCCGAGTCCAGTAGCGCCTGCTCGGCCTGCCGGCCGGTGAGCCCGTAGCCGGACACGTCGATCAGCACCAGGTGGTTGTCGGTGCCGCCGGTGACCAGCTTCGCGCCCCGGCTCAGCAGCCCCTCGGCGAGGGCCTGCGCGTTGTCCACGATCCGCTGGGCGTAGTCGGCGAAGTCCGGGCGGCGGGCCTCGGCCAGGGCGACCGCCTTGGCGGCCATCACGTGCGGCAGCGGGCCACCGAGCACCATCGGGCAACCCCGGTCCACCTGGTCGGCCAGCTCCGGCTGGCAGAGCACCATGCCGCCGCGCGGACCGCGCAGCGACTTGTGCGTGGTGGTGGTGACGATGTGCGCGTGCGGCACCGGGTCGAAGTCGCCGCTGAACACCTTGCCCGCCACCAGGCCGGCGAAGTGCGCCATGTCGACCATGAAGGTCGCGCCGACCGAGTCGGCGATCTCCCGCAGGATCCGGAAGTTCACCTTCCGGGGGTACGCCGAGTAGCCGCCGACCAGGATCAGCGGCTTGAACTCCCGGGCCGCCTCGGCCACCCGGTCGTAGTCGATCAGGCCGGTCGCCGGGTCGGTGCCGTAGCTGCGCTGGTCGAACATCTTGCCGGAGATGTTCGGCCGGAAGCCGTGGGTGAGGTGGCCGCCGGCGTCCAGCGACATGCCGAGCATCCGCTGGTTGCCCAGCTCCCGGCGCAGCGCGAACCAGTCGGCCTCGGTGAGGTCGTTGACCTGGCGTACCTGGGCCTTCTTCAGCGCGGGGGACTCCACCCGGTCGGCCAGCACCGCCCAGAACGCGACCAGGTTGGCGTCGATGCCCGAGTGCGGCTGCACGTAGGCGTGCGCCGCGCCGAACAGCTCGCGGGCGTGCTCGGCGGCGAGCGCCTCGACGGTGTCGACGTTCTGGCAACCGGCGTAGAAGCGTCGCCCGACGGTGCCCTCGGCGTACTTGTCGCTGAACCAGTTGCCCATGGCGAGCAGGGTCGCCGGGGAGGCGTAGTTCTCGCTGGCGATGAGTTTGAGGGACTCCCGCTGATCGGTCAGCTCGGCGCCGATGGCGTCGGCCACCCGCGGCTCGACAGCCCGGATCACCTCAAGGGCACTCCGGAATGCGGTGGACTCGGCGTTGCGCGACATGCGACCTCCTACAGACGTGCGGAAGGCCCAGGCGCTCGGCAAACGTCCTCGTGACGGGGCCGCTCCCCGATGGTTCTCCATCCCCACGCGCCAGTAACGGCCCGCGCCGATCCTACCGGGCCGGCCCGGGCACGCCCGGCCGACCTCCGCATGCGACCCGCCGGCGTGGTTGGGCGGTCCGTGTCGGGGCACACGGTAGGGGTCTGCCGCACCGGTGCGGGTGCGGCCGCAGTTCGCACGAGAGGAGCGACACCATGACCACACCGAAGACCGACCGACCGCTCGCCCTGGTGACCGGGGCGTCCAGCGGGATCGGATACGAGTTGGCCGCCCAGTTCGCCGAGCACGGGTTCGACCTGATCATCGCCGCCGAGGATCAGGGCATCGCGGAGGCCGCGGAGAAGCTGCGCCGCGACGGCGGCCCGCAGGTCAACTCGGTCCGCGTCGACCTGGCCAGCGAGGAGGGCGTGGAGGAACTGGCCGCGGCGGTCGCCGCGACCGGGCGTCCGTTGGATGCGCTGGCCCTGAACGCCGGCCGGGGCGCCGGCGGCGCTTTCGTCGGCGGCACCGACCTGCGGGACGAGCTGGAGATCGTCGACCTCAACGTGCGCTCGACCGTGCACCTGGCCAAGCGGCTGCTGCCGGGCATGGTCGAGCGGGGCGCGGGCCGGGTGCTGTTCACCTCGTCGATCGCCTCCACCATGCCGGGGCCGTTCCAGGCGGTCTACAACGGGTCGAAGTCGTTCGTGCAGTCCTTCGCGGAGGCGCTGCGCAACGAGCTGAAGGACAGCGGCGTCACGGTGACCTCGTTGATGCCCGGACCGACGGACACCGAGTTCTTCGAGCGGGCCGACATGGAGGACACCCGGGTGGGCTCCGGGAAGAAGGACGACCCGGCGAAGGTCGCCGCGCAGGGCTTCGCCGCGTTGATGAAGGGCGACCAGACGGTCACCGCGGGTTCGCTGATGAACAAGGTGCAGACCGCGGCCGGCAAGATCGTTCCGGACAAGCTCAAGTCCGAGCAGCACCGCCGGATGGCCGAGCCGGGCTCGGGTAGCTGACCCCGACCCCGAGCGGGCGCGCACACGACGAGGGCCCGGCGCGAGCCGGGCCCTGTGTCGTACGCGGGTGGTTCAGGCGGTCACCGCGTCGATCGCCTTCTTGATCGCCTTCGGGTCACTGGGCGTACGCGGGGCGTCGGCGCGCAGCGCGATCATCCGCTCGCCGATCTCCTGGAGCTGCTTGCGGCCCAGGGCCTCGCGGACCTTGGGGAACCACTCATCCTCCTCCTCCTCGACGTGGTGCAGGACGTTCTCGATCAGCACCGTGGTCTTGGCGTTGAAGTGCTCGTGGTCCGCGTCCATGGCGGCCAGCTCGGCGCAGAGCACGTCGGCCACGTGGTGCTCCTCGTACGACTCGAGGATGTCGTCCTCCAGGTCGGGCAGGAGGCGCCGGACCTCCGGGTACATCACCTCGTTCTCCAGGTAGGTGTGCACGGTGAGGGCCTCCAGGATCTGGCCCACGAGCTTCTGCCGCTGGCTCGCCGGCCCCTCCTCGGCGTCCTGGAAGGCCTTGAACAGGCGGCGCATCTCCTTGTGGTCCTCTTTGAGCAGGACGATGGCATCGGTGGACACCGGCATGACCTCCCTGAATCTTGTCTGGTGTCCGTTCCGGTACCCCGCTGGTGAACTGCGGAAACAGACGATCTCGTCGGTCAGACGGTGGCCAGGGTGCGGGGGATCTCGTCGAGCAGTTCCCGGGCCAGGAAGCCGATCCGGCCGTACCGGGGGATGAGCCGCTGCCCGCTCACCGCGTGCGCGAACGCCGCCCAGCAGGCGGCCTGCGCGGGCTCCGCCCCACGGGAGAGCAGCCCGGCCAGCAGGCCGGCGAGCACGTCCCCGCTGCCGGAGGTGCCCAACCCGGCGTCGCCGCTCTCCTCGCGCCAGCGCCGCCCGTCCGGGGTGGCCACGTGCCCGTAGAGCGAGACGACCGCCTCGTAGCGGGCGGCCAGCTCGGCCGCCTCGGCGTCCAGGTCGTCGCCCGGGTCCCGGCCGAGCAGGTGCCCGGCCTCGGTGACGTTCGGGGTCAGCACCGCGGGTCGCCCCGAGCCGACCAGCAGGTCCGGCTCGTGGCTGAGCGCGCCGAGGGCGTACGCGTCGAGCACCAGCGGCGTGCGCGGTTCGGCCGCGTCCAGGACCAGACGCAGCAGGCGGCGGGTCTCCTCGATCCCCTTCAGCCCCGGGCCAAGGGTCACCACGTCGGCCTGCCCGACCAGCTCGCCGAGCTGGCCGGCCTCGTCGGCGGACACCGCGCCGTCCGGCGTCTCCGGCAGCCCGACCACCAGCGCCTCGGGCACCTGGATGCTCAGGGTGGCGGCGGTGGATTCGGCGGCGGCGAGCTGGAGCACTCCCGTGCCGGCACGCAGCGCGGCAACCCCGGCCAGCAGCACCGCCCCGGGGGTGAAGCGGGAGCCGCCGACCACCAGCACGGTGCCCCGGCTCTCCTTGCCGCCGGCCGGGATTGGTAGCTCCCAGTCCCGCAGCAGCCCCGGCGTGATCACCTTCGCCTCAGACCGGCTCGGCATGGATTTCGTCCTCCCTGGTCGGCTGGGCGCCCTGCCGGCGCAGGTGGCCGACCTCGTTGAACCCGCCCAGCGTCAGCCGACCCTCGGGGTCGGCCGACCAGTCGGTGATCGAGCAGTTGGCGATCACGTGTTCGCGGGTCAGCGCCATCAGGTCCGGCTCGGTCAGGCCCTCCACCAGGTAGCGCAGCAGAAAGACCAGCGCGTCGTGGCCGAACAGCAGCACCCGCTGGCCCTCGTGGTCCCGGCGGAGGTCGCCGAGGAGCGTGCGGAGCCGCAGCGCCACGTCGGTCCAGGACTCGCCGCCCGGAGGCCGGTAGTAGAACTTGCCCAGCCGCGCGCGGCGCTCCGCCTCCTCCGGGAAGCGCCGTTGCACGCCGTGCCCGGTCAGGCCGTCGAGGATGCCCAGCTCCCGGTCGCGCAGTCGCTCGTCCCGGCTCACCGGCACCCCGGTGCCGTGCAGGGCCAGCTCGGCGGTGCAGACCGCGCGCAGGTACGGCGAGACCACCGCCACATCCGGGCGTCGGTCCGCGGGCAGCCCGGCCAGCCAGCGGCCGGTGGCTCGGGCCTGCTCCTCGCCGGTGGGGGAGAGCGGCACGTCGGCGTCCCGGTGGGTGAGCCCGATCAGGTCCGCGCCGGAGGACTCGGCCTCGGTTGCCGCCACGTTCGCCGTGCTCTCGCCATGCCGGATGATCCACAAGGTTGCCAGTTCGGCCATGCGGCACCCCCTACCCGGCCCGGCTGCCTGGTAACCGCGACACCGGCGCACGCCGGAGGCGGGGCGTGAACGTCACCTGGCCGGGTAACCGTCGCTCTCACCCGCGAGCCGACAGGGAGGTGCGCCGTGGCGACGATGGTCAAGGAGCAGGCCAGCCCGGTGAAGGACAAGAACTACGACCTGATCCGGGCGTTGCAGATGTCGCTGGAGAACGTGTACCGGATGGACACGTACATCGCCGACGCCGAGCAGCGCGGCGACAGTGAACTCGCCAACTGGTTCCGCATGATCCAGGACAACAGTCGCAAGGCGGGCGAGCAGGGTAAACAGCTGCTGATGTCCCGGATGCAGCAGGAGAAGCGCTGACCGCGACGAATGTCGCCAGGCGGAGGCGGATGCCGGTCGTCGACCGGCATCCGCCGCGCTGAACACCGGCAGCACGCCGCCCCACGTCCACGCCTCCCCCCGATGCCGCGCGACCGGTCCGGTTCGGGACAGCGCCGCATGACGTCGATAGGGAACAATGTTCGTCCGGGGCGGCCGGGCCGCCCCGGGACGAAGGGGTGGGTCGGCGATGACGGTCGTCCGGGGTCTGCGGGAAGCGTTGATGCTGTTCCTGATCGCCACCGTTCTGGTCGCGGCCGCCGCGGCGGTCTGGGTGGCGGTCGACGGGGGCGACTACACCAGCCGACTGGGGATCGCGCTGATGGTGGTGGGCGCCCTGTTCGGAGTGACCGGCGACCTGACGCTGAGCCGGATCGGCATGCTCGGGCCGCGTGCCACCTTCGGGCTCGCGCCGGAGCGCGAGGAGGCCGGTGGCGGGCGGGTGCTCACCGGGGTCGGCATATTCCTGTTCGTCGGGTTGCCGCTGATGCTGATCGGCATTCTTCTGATCACCTGACCGACGGCGAGCAGCCCGCCGTCGTCGTACCCTCGTGGGCGTGGCCACGGCGGCGGAGGAGATCCAGGTGGGAGAGCGGCTGGTCCGCGTCTCCAGCCCCGACAAGCCGTACTTCCCCGAGCGTGGGCTGACCAAGCTGGACGTGGTCCGCTACTTCCTCGCGGTGGGCGACGGCATCCTGCGCGCGCTGCGGGACCGGCCGACCATGCTGGAACGCTGGCCGCGCGGCGTCTTCGAGGGCGCGACCATCGCCACCCGGCAGACCAACCGGGGTGACGCGTTCTACCAGAAGCGGCTGCCGGCGGGCGCGCCCGAGTGGGTGCGGACCGCGCACATCACCTTCCCGAGCGGCCGCACCGCCGACGAGGTCGCGCCGAGCGAGCTTGCCGTGGTGATCTGGGCGGCCAACCTCGGCACCCTGCGTTTTCATCCGTGGCCGGTCACCGCCGCCGACGTGGAGCGCCCCGACCAGCTGCGCATCGACCTCGACCCGATGCCCGGCGTCGACTTCGCGCAGGTGGTGCCGGTGGCCCACGAGGTGCGGGCGTTCCTCGCCGAGCTGGGCATGACCGGTTACCCGAAGACCACCGGAGGCCGGGGTCTGCACGTCTACCTGTCGATCGAGCCGCGGTGGAGCTTCGGCGAGTGCCGGCGGGCGGTGCTCGCGCTGGGCCGGGAGATGCAGCGCCGGCTGCCCGACCTGGTCACGACCACCTGGTGGCGCGAGCAGCGGGACAAGCCGGTCTTCGTCGACTACAACCAGATGGCCCGGGACCACACGGTGACGTCCGCGTACTCGATCCGGCCGACGCCGCAGGCGTTGGTGTCGGCGCCGCTGGACTGGTCGGAGCTGGACCGGGTGCGGCCCGAGGACTTCGACGTGCTCAGCATGCCGGCCCGGTTCGCCGAGCGGGGTGACCCGCACGCCGGTCTGGACGGCGACCGGCACTCGCTGGAGCCGTTGCTGGAGCTGGCCGACCGGGAGGGGCTGGAGGCCCCGCCGGAGCGCTGAGCCGCCCGACGGTCACGCCCAGGGGCTGCCGGTCCCGTCGAACTCCTCGAAGACCAGCCAGGTGCGGGTCGACAGCACCCCCGGGATGCTCTGCACCCGGCCCAGCACCACGTCCCGCAGGGCGGCGTTGTCCGGTGCGCGGACCAGCGCGAGCACGTCGTGGTCGCCGCCGAGCAGCGCGGCGTGCTCGATGTAGCGCACCCGGGCCAGCTCCGCGGAGACCTCCCGCCAGGTGTTCTGCTCGATCGTCAGCGCGATGTACGCCGAGGTGCCCAGCCCGGCCGCCTCGGGCGCCACCTGGGCCCGGAATCCGGTGATCACTCCGTCGCGCAGCAGCCGCTCCACCCGGGCATACGCGTTGGTGCGGGAGATGTGGATCCGCTCGGCGAGGGTGCGCACCGAGGTCCGCCCGTCGCGGACCAGCTCGTCGAGAATCCGCCGGTCCACCTCGTCCAGACCTCGGGCCGAACGTCCCGATCCGGCCGCCCGGCTCACCCCGTCCGTGGCCTCCTGGCTCACTGATGCGCCCTCCGCATGCCAACCGTCCCGCCTTCTGCCTGGATCTTGAGTCAATCATCCGACAGGCGGAAGCATAGGCCCACCACACGTCCCAGGAGGTCCCGCCGTGACGACCACACCCCAGGCGGTCCGCAGGGCATCCCCGCGTACCCGCCGGGCGGCCACCCCGCCCGATCCGGCACGCCCGCTGCTGCCCGCCGCCGAGCCGGTCCGCCTGCTCGACGAGAGCGGCACGCCGTCGCCCGCCCGCACCGACTACCCGGAGCCGCCCGTCGAGGCGCTGCGGGAGCTGTACCGCCGGATGGTGCTCGGCCGCCGGTTCGACACCCAGGCGACCGCGCTGACCAAGCAGGGCCGGCTCGCCGTCTACCCGTCCTCGCGGGGGCAGGAGGCGTGCCAGGTCGCCGCGGTGCTCGCGGTCCGGGACACCGACTGGGTGTTCCCCACCTACCGTGAGTCGATGGCTCTGGTTGCCCGGGGCATCGACCCGGTCGAGGTGCTCACCCTGCTGCGCGGCGACTGGCACTGCGGCTACGACCCGACCGAGGTACGCACCGCGCCGCAGTGCACCCCGCTCGCCACCCAGTGCGTGCACGCCGCCGGGCTCGCGCACGGCGAGGCGTACCAGGGTCGCGACACGGTGGCGCTGGCCTTCATCGGCGACGGCGCGACCAGCGAGGGCGACTTCCACGAGGGGATCAACTTCGCCGCCGTGTTCAAGGCGCCGGTGGTCTACTTCGTGCAGAACAACCGGTACGCGATCAGCGTCCCGCTGTCCCGGCAGACCGCCGCGCCGTCGCTGGCGTACAAGGGCGTCGGCTACGGGGTGCCCAGCGAGCAGGTCGACGGCAACGACCCGGTCGCGGTGCTCGCCGTGCTGACCCGAGCGGTCGCCCACGCGCGGGCCGGCAACGGGCCGTTCCTGGTGGAGGCGCACACCTACCGGATGGAGCCGCACACCAACGCCGACGACGCCACCCGCTACCGCGACGGCGCCGAGGTCGACGCCTGGCGCGACCGCGACCCGCTCGCCCGCCTGGAGACCTACCTGCGCGCCCGCGGCGTGCTCGACGACGCGGCGGTCGCCGACATCGCCGAGCAGGCCGAGGCGTACGCGGCGGACCTGCGGACCCGGATGAACGAGCAGCCCAGCGTCGACCCGCTGAGCCTCTTCGACCACGTGTACGCCGAGCCCACCCCGCAGCTGGTCGAGCAGCGCGAGCAGGTCCGCGCCGAGCTGGCCGCCGCCCACGACGAGGAGGGCGACGCCTGATGGCCACCACCATGGCGAAGGCCCTCAACACCGCGCTGGCCGACGCCCTCGCCGCCGACGAGCGGGTCGTCGTCTTCGGCGAGGACGTCGGCCAACTCGGCGGCGTCTTCCGGATCACCGACGGCCTGCAGGCCCGGTTCGGCGACACCCGCTGCTTCGACACCCCCCTGGCCGAGGCCGGCATCGTCGGCTTCGCCGTCGGCCTGGCCATGTCCGGGCTGCGGCCGGTGGTCGAGATGCAGTTCGACGCGTTCGCGTACCCGGCGTTCGAGCAGATCGCCTCGCACGTGGCGAAGCTGCGCAACCGCACCAGGGGCGCGCTGAGCGTGCCCATCGTCATCCGCGTGCCGTACGCCGGCGGGATCGGCGGGGTGGAGCACCACTGCGACTCGTCCGAGGCCTACTACGCGCACACCCCCGGCCTGAAGGTGGTCACCCCGGCGACGGTGGCGGACGCGTACTCGCTGCTGCGCGAGGCGATCGAGGACCCGGACCCGGTGGTCTTCATGGAGCCGAAGAAGCTCTACTTCGCCAGCGCCGACGCGGAACTGCCGGCGCGTACCGAGCCGTTCGGCCGGGCCGTCGTGCGTCGGCCCGGTCGCGACGCCACCCTGGTGGCGTACGGGCCGGCGGTGCCGGTCGCGCTGGAGGCCGCCGAGGCCGCCCGCGAGGAGGGCTGGGACCTGGAGGTGGTGGACGTACGGACCATCGTGCCGTTCGACGACGCCACCATCACCGCCTCGGTCCGGCGCACCGGCCGGTGCGTGGTGATCCAGGAGGCGCCCGGCTTCGCGGGCGTCGGCGCGGAGATCGCCGCCCGGGTGCAGGAGCGCTGCTTCCACGCGCTGCACGCCCCGGTGCTGCGCGTCGCCGGGCTGGACATCCCGTACCCGGCGCCGATGCTGGAGCACACCCACCTGCCCGGCGTGGACCGGGTCCTCGACGCGGTGGCCCGGTTGCAGTGGGACGACCAGCCGGACGCGCGTTGGGCGGCGGCATGACCACCGTCGCGCGGACACAGGTCTTCCTCCTGCCCGACCTGGGCGAAGGGCTGAGCGAGGCCGAGATCGTCGAGTGGCGGGTCGCCGTGGGCGACATCGTCACGGTCGACCAGAGCGTGGTCGAGGTGGAGACCGCCAAGGCGGTCGTCGACGTGCCCTGCCCGTACGCCGGCCGGGTCGTCACCCTGCACGGCGCGGCCGGTGAGGTACGCCCGGTCGGCCAACCCCTGATCACGATCGCGCCCCTGGACGGCGGCGACGAGCCGGCCGGGCACGCCACCTACCGCGAGGAGGAGCGGGCCGGCTCCGGCAACGTGCTGATCGGGTACGGCACGGGCCACGGCGGCGCCACCCGGCGTCGGCGTCGCCCCCGGCTGGCGCTCGCCCCCGAACCGGTCGACGCCGGCCACACCGATGCTGGGCCGGGCGTGGGCGACCCGCCCACCGATCCGGCGCGCTCGTCGAGCGCCCTGGTCATCTCGCCGATCGTCCGGCGGCTGGCCCGTGAACACGGCGTCGACCTGGCCACGCTGCCCGGCAGCGGGCCCGGCGGGGTGATCCGTCGCGCCGACGTGGAGGCGGCGCTGACCGTGCCCGCCGCCCGGCTCGCCGCCGTGCCCGACCCGCACGTGGCGCTCTCCCCGGCCGGCGACGGCGACGTCATCGTCCCGCTCACCGGCGTGCGCAAGGTGATCGCCGACAAGCTGTCCCGCAGCCGTCGGGAGATCCCCGAGGTCACCATCTGGGTGGACGTGGACGCCACCGGGCTGCTGGAGACCCGCGCGGCGATCAACGCGGCGACGCCCGACGCCCCGGTGAGCATCCTGGCCCTGCTGGCCCGGATCTGCCTCAGCGGTCTGCGCCGGTTCCCCCAACTCAACTCCCGCGTCGACACCGACGCGCAGCGGATCGTCCAGTCCGCCGGGGTGCACCTGGGCATCGCCGCGCAGACCGACCGGGGCCTGCTGGTGCCGGTGCTGCGTGACGCCCAACGGCTCACCACCGCCGAGCTGGCCGCCGAGCTGGCGGCGACCACCGCCGCGGCGCGGGCGGGCAGTCTGCCGCCGGCCCGACTGACCGGCGGCACGTTCACGCTGAACAACTACGGCGTGTTCGGTGTCGACGGCTCCACGCCGATCATCAACCACCCGGAGGCGGCACTGCTCGGGGTCGGGCGGATCGTGGACAAGCCGTGGGTCGTCGACGGGCAGCTCGCGGTCCGCAAGGTGACCCAGCTCAGCCTCACCTTCGACCACCGGGTGTGCGACGGCGGGGTGGCCGGCGGCTTCCTGCGGCACGTCGCCGACTGCGTGGAACGCCCGGCGCTGCTGATCGCCGCCGTCTGACCGACCCGGCGTACCCCGGCCCCGGCGCTGCCCACGCGGCGTCGGGGCCGGCCTGCATCCACGGGTTTCCCGCACACGTCACCGGGAAGTCGGCGCGCACCACCCGCGTCGAAGGGAGCCGGCCCGTGGCGTACGAGGCGATACTCAACTCGGTCCGGGTACGGCGGCCCGCGGCAGCCGGCGCGCCGCTCTACTGCGACGCCCTGGAGTACGGGTTGACCGGTGACGGCGCGACCAACGACCAGCCGGCGCTGGCCGCCCTCGTGGACCGGCTCGGCGCCGGGTACGCCTCGGACGGGCGGGCCCGGGTCATCTACTGCCCACCGGGCGTCTACTCGATCCGCGACGCCGGCACCGTGTGGCGCAGTGGGGTGTCGCTCGTCGGGGCCGGCCCGGCGGCGACCCGGTTCATGCTCAGCAACGAGGGCAACCGGGCCGACCCCACTCCGTTGGCCTTCTGGACGACCCTCCAGCACGGCGCCGACCGGGACCGGCACATCGCCGACTGCACCTTCGCGGACTTCCAGATCGACGGCTCGGGCGTGGCGATGGCCGAGTACAACTACCTGGCCAAGGGCCTCGGCCTGCAGTACATGGTGCGGGGCGTGTTCCGGAACCTCTACATCCACCACACCGCGGCCAGCGGACTGGGCTGCGACTTCCTCCAGGACTCGCTGATCGACGGCGTGGTGGTGGTCGGCTGCGGTCGACTGGACAACGGCGAGCAGATGGGTGGGGCCGGCATCGGTGTCGGCGTCGGCGGGTGGGGCCCGGTGGAGCGACTGACCATCGCCAACTGCACCGCCCTGGCCAACGGCACCAACGGGATCTTCCTGGAGTTGCAGAAGGACTACTGGGAGCCGCCCCGCGGCTACCGCATCATCGGCTGCCACAGCCAGGGCAACCGGTTCGGCATCTCCGACTGGGGCACCGACGGCCTGATCGTCTCCGCCTGCACGATGTCCGGCAACCTGGAGGCCGGCTTCGAGGTGTCGGCGCAGGGCACCTCGTCCGTGGCCGGTCGGGGTGGACTCGTCACCGACTGCGTCATCGACGGCAACCTGCGCGACGGGGTCAGCATCGGCAACAGCCCCGGCCCGTACATCGTCCGGGGCAACCGGATCAGCGGCAACGGCCGGCACGGCTACCACGCGCACGACCTCGGGCGCGGTTACCAGGGCCCGATCCGGGACGTGGTCATCGAGAGCAACGAGTTCTGGGGCAACGGGCTGGACGCCGTCCGCATCGACCACCAGATGACCGACACGGTGCTGCTCAACAACCGGATCCGCAACAACGGTCGGCAGTACGCCCGAGCCGCCGGCGGTACGGGCGACGCCGTCCGCTACAGCGAGCGGAGCCTGGTGGACCGGGCGGCCGACTGGCCGCACGACGGGCACCGGGGCAAGGTCCTGCGGGTCGGCCGTTCCGTGGCCACGGTGGCCTCCAACAGCGGCAACGAACTCAGCCTGGCCCCGGTCCGTCCGGACGCGTTCACCGCGTGGAGCGGGGACGTGCCGCCGCCGGGCTGCGCCTACGAGCTGGCCCCCGCACCCGGGCGGCGAGCCGGCATCACCATCGACGCGCCGTTCGACTCGGCCACCATCCGCGGCAACCGGATCTGGGACAACCACGAATCCGGGACCCAGACCCACGGGCTGTGGATCACCGAGCGGGGCAGCTGCGTGGACTGCCGGGTCGAGGACAACGACCTCGCCGGCAACGCCGAGGACGGGATGCGGCTGGACACCCCGCCGGTGGGCGGGCGCTGGCGCGACAACCACGTCGACAGCGACTGGGGCTGACCGACGGGCGGCGGCGGCCGGAATGCTCCGACCGCCGCCGCTGTCACGGTGAAGCTGGTCAGCCGGCCAGGCCGGCCACCGGGGTCGGGTCCAGCACCACCGTCGCCGAGGCGGACTGCGGCGGCACACCCGGCTCGGTCGGCGCGTCGGTGTACTCCGCGACGAAGACGGCCGTCAGGTTGTCCGCTCCGCTGTGCCCACCGTCGATGAAGGTCGGGATGGTCCCGCTGCAACCCGTCGACGTGGAGAGCGGGTGCCCGTGCTCGTCGTGCCCGAGCACGTAGGTGACCTTCACCTGGGAGCAGTCCACCGGCAGGTCGTCGGTGACCTTCACCTCGTACGCGACCGTCTGCCCGAACTGGAAGGGCTGCCCGGCCACCGGGGCGACGAACTCGATGAGCGGCGCGGTCGGCCCGACCACCAGCGGCAGGGTCGCCGAGGCGGACCGTCCGGTGCGGTCGGTCACCTTCACCGTCGGCGTGTACGACCCGTTCTCCTGGAACGTCCACGTCGGGTTCGGGTCGGTGCTGTCCACCGAACCGTCCGCGTTGAAGTCCCACGCGTAGCTCAGCTTGTCACCATCCGGGTCGGTGGTGCCGGCGCTGGAGAACGCGACGGTCAGCGGGGCCTGCCCGACGGTCGGGGTGGCGCTGATCTTCGGGATCGGCGTCCGGTTGCCCCGCACGAAGTCGATCCGGGACAGCTGCGCGTCCGGGTTCTCGGCGAAGTAGCCGTCGCCGTACTCCAGGACGTAGAGCGCGCCGTCCGGGCCGAACTCCATGTCCATCGGGTTGTCCACCACCAGGGACGGCACCACCGGACGGATGTCCTCGACGTCGCCGTCCTCATCGAGGCGGAACTCCTTGATGTAGTCCCGGGTCCACTCGTAGAACAGCGGAACCCCGTCGTAGTACGCCGGCCAGCGGGTCCGCGAGGTGCTGGTCCCGTCGTAGTCGTACGCCGGGCCGCCCATCGGCCCGATGCCGCCGGTGCCCAACTGCGGGAACTCACCCGACGCCGCGGACGGGTACCAGACCTCCGGCTGCTCGACCGGCGGCAGCTGCCGCTTGCCGGTGTTGTGCGGCGAGTCGTTGACCGGGCGCTTGCAGTTGAACCTGGCGCCGGACTCGCCGGTGGCGAAGTCGTAGTCGCGGTAGGCGATTGTCGGCGTCACGCAGTACGGCCAGCCGTAGTTCGCCGGCTTGTCGATGCGCATCCAGCGGCCGTGCCCGGCCGGCCCGCGCTCCGGGTTTGGGTTGGAGGCGTCCGGGGAGTAGTCGCCCAGGTAGACGTCGTCGGTACGCCGGTCGACGGCGAACCGGAACGCGTTGCGCAGCCCCATCGCGTAGATCTCGGGGCGGGTCTGCGGCGTGCCGGGCTTGAACAGGTTGCCGGCCGGCACCGTGTAACCACCACCGGGCTTCACCTTGATACGCAGCAGCTTGCCGCGCAGGTCGTTGGTGTTGGCCGAGGTGCGCTGGGCGTCGTACGCCGGGTTCCGGTCGGCCCGCTCGTCGATCGGGATGTAGCCGTCGGAGGCGAAGGGATTGGTGTCGTCACCGGTCGACAGGTACAGGTTGCCCTTGCTGTCGAAGTCGATCTGCCCGCCGACGTGGCAGCAGATGCCCCGGTCGGTGGCCACGTCGATGATCTGCTGCTCGCTGGCGAGGTTCAGCCTCTGCCCGTCGAGCTTGAACCGGGACAGCCGCAGCGCGCCCTTGAACCGCTGCCAGTCGGCCTCGGTGCCGGTCTCCGGCGCGTCCCCCTCGTTGACGCCGGGGGTGGCCGGGTCGTCCACCGGTGTGTTCATCGGCGGCGAGTAGTAGAGGTAGACCCACTTGTTCTGGGCGAAGTTGGGGTCGATGGCGACCCCCTGCAGGCCCTCCTCGTCGTGCTCGTACACCGGGATGTCGGCGGCGAGGGTGTTCAGCCCGGTGCGCGGGTCGTGGATGCGTACCTCGCCCGTGCGGGAGGTGTGCAGCACCCGCAGGTCGGGCAGGACGGCGAGGCTCATCGGCTCGCCGGGGAAGTCGTTCAGTGTCACTTTCTGGAAGCTGCTGTCCGGTGGCGCGGCCGGCGCGGCGGCCGCGGCCGACGGTGGCACGGCCAGGCCGGCCGTCACCAGCAGCAGCGCGGACACGAATGCGGTCCTGTTCATCAGGTCGTCCCCCGAGGTGGTTTCAGTACCGGAGTGAGGCGAGATAGTCGAAGCCGACGCGGGCGGTGTCCAGGGCGTCGGCGGGGGCGCGCGGCGGGGTGCCCGCGTCGTCGCGCTCCACGATGTACTCCTCGATGCCCGCCTCCCGTTCGTGGGCGAAGATCCGACCGAAGTCGATGACGCCGTCGCCGAGGTCGGCGAAGCCACCCTCGACGTCGAGGTCCTTGACGTGCACCTGGCGGATCCGGCCGCGGTTGGCCCGGATCACGTCGACGGGGTCGTGGGCGCCTCGCCAGGTCCAGTAGAGGTCGAGTTCGAAGTGGACCAACCGTGGGTCGGTCTGCCGGGTGAGGATGTCGAAGCCGGTCGACCCGTCGGTCAGAGGCACGAACTCCAGTTGGTGGTTGTGGTAGCCGAAGTCCAGCCCGGCGCGCTCGGCGAGTCGGCCGGCCTGGTTCAGGTCCCGGGCCAGGGCGCGGTAGACGGCAGGGTCCCGGATCGGGCGCCCCTCGGCGTCCCGACCGAAGTACGGGTGGACGATCTTCTTGCAGCCCACCACGTTCGCGTCGGCGAGGGCGCGTTCCCAGGTGGCGGCGTCGAACGGTTGCGGGATGCCGGTGTGCCCGGAGGTGGACCGCAACCCTGCCGCGTCCAGCGCGGCCCGGAACTGCGCCGCGGTTCGCCCGACGAAGCCGGCGTGCTCCACCCGCCGGTAGCCGATCCGCCGCAGTGCGTCCAGGGTGCCGGGCAGGTCGGCGGCGAGCTGGTCGCGCACCGTGTAGAGCTGGATGCTGATCCGGTCCACCGGCACCCGGCGCCGGCCGTGGAACTGTCCGGCCGGCGTGGCGGCGGCCGGGCCGGCGAGCAGGCCGGCGGTGCCGAGGGCGGCGGCGGAGACGGTCGCGGCGCGGAGAACGCCGCGCCGGCTGACCGGCTCGGACGCCGGTGCCGTCTCCGGTCCGTTGGTCTGTTGATCCATGGTGGTGGTCCCTTCCTGACGGCTGGCAGGCCGTCGGCGGCGGTCGACCGGCTGCCGCCGCCGGGCGCGCCGAACCGGCCGGATTCGGGATCCGGCGGGACGATGGCGGACGGCGCGCGGGTGCGGCCCGGATCTGTCGGGAGCGGAACACGGCGACCCGGCGGGATGGCGGCAAGGTGATCGACGAATGGGCAACCTTCTATCTGAATCGCGACCTTACCCTTGCCTCCGGACGAAGGCAAAGCTTCGTCGCGATCAGCAGAAGTTTCGCTCCTGCCGACAAAAGTTCGCCCTCGTGCTGCGCCCCGCGCCCTGACCTCCCGCTTTTCCGCGCCCTACGTCCCTCGGCGCGGTCGACACGGCACGGCCGGATCGTGGGATTCCTGCCGATCGTGGCGGGGTGAAAGCCGTGCAACGGTGGCAGAACGTGCAAGATCGCCGTGCTCGGGGCGGACGGGACGTTGCGGGTCGGGTGGGGCGCGGCCGGTCGGAGTGGGTAGGTGCCGCCCAGCCTGGGCCGGTCACGCCTTTGTCTCGCCAATGGGCGCACCGCCGGAAAATGCGCCGATAAATGCGCCGCCGATTATTTCCGAATGGGATGGGCACGCCGATCGGGGCGGCGAGAATGTGGCAGAGGGAAGCCGAAAACGGGGGGACTGAAACATGACGTTTAGGCGGCGATTGACGCTGTTGGCGGTAACCATCGCAGCCGCACCGCTGGTTGTGGGAGGGTGCACCGCCGACCGGGACACGGCGTCGGGCAAGAAGCACGCCGCTCCGCCGGAAATCACGGTGACACCGGGGGACAAGGCCCGAGAGGTGCCGGTCAGCGCCGAGGTGGGCACCGTGGTCAAGGGCGGGCGGGTCACCGGCGTGCGGCTCACGGACGACAAGGGCAAGCAGATCGCGGCGGAGGCTCGTGAGGACGGCTCGGGCTGGGTGCCGAGCAAGCCGTTGCAGCCGAAGCGGACCTATACCGCCGAGGTGACCGCGACCGGCGACTCGGGCGCCACGGCGACCCGCACCACGACGTTCACCACGATGGCCAAATCGACCAAACCGCAGATCACCAGCACGCTCTATTTCGTCGGCAACCGGACGTACGGCACGGCCATGCCGGTAACCGTGGCGTTCGACCCGGGAATTCCAAAAGAGGCCAGGGCGGACGTCCAGCGCCGGTTGTTCGTAAAGACGAATCCGCCGCAGCCGGGTGCCTGGTCGTGGCTGGAGGACGGCACTCAGGTCTATTACCGGGCACCCGATTTCTGGCGCCCGGGAACGACGATCAGCGTCCGGGCCGGCCTGGAGGGGCTGCCGATCGGCAAGGACCGGGTCGGTGACGCCGAGCGGACCGCCACCTCCAAGATCGGAAAGCAGGTCGCGTTGGAGATCGACAACGCCACCAAGCAGATGACCGTGCTGCGCGACGGCAAGCAGGTACGCCGGATCCCGGTCAGCCTGGGCAAGCCGAGTACGCCCACGTCGAGCGGCAAGATGGTGATCATGGAGAAGCACGAGCGGACCACGTTCGACACCCGTGGTGAGCCGGACGGCGGGTACGTGGTCGACGTCGACGACGCCCAGCGACTCACCTGGGGTGGCGAGTTCATCCACTCCGCTCCCTGGTCGGAGGGCGACCAGGGCAGCACCAACGTCTCGCACGGGTGCACGAACGTCGCCGCCACCGCCGCGGACTGGTTGATGGGGGTGACCCAGGTCGGTGACCTGGTCACCGTCAAGGGCACCGAGGTGCAATTGGGGGCCGGCAACGGCTGGACCGCGTGGAACGTGAGCTGGGACGAGTTCGTCCGGGGCAGCGCCCTGCCGGTGCCGCCCGGGCTGCGGCCCGCGCCGGTCGCCCCGGCGCACCCGGGCGCGGTGGCCGGCGGATCGCCCGCGCCGGCGCCCTCGGTCAGCGGCCGCTGAGACACCGCCGACGGCCCTCGGGGCCGGCCCGCCTCCGCGGCGGGCCGGCCCCGCGTCCGGTCCGGGACCCCGGCGGGTCATTGGCGTCGGCCGGCGATCCCCGGCCCGGCGCTCAGTCCAGTGGGGCCCGGGCCACCCCGGGCCCGATCAGGCTGCCCAGCCAGAGCTGGTCGCCGTGCTGGCGTACCCCGGTGATCATCCAGTAGTGCCCAGCCGGGCCGTGCAGCGTCCGGCGGACCGTGCCCGCTCCGTCGACCAGCGCGACCAGCCCGTAGCGGCGCGGCTGCGGCTGCATCGCGTCGGGTAGCAACGCGGCGAGCTGGCGCAGTCGCGGGTGCGGGAGCAGCCGCTCGGCGACCGGCACCCGCGGGCTGGGCAGAGCGATCCAGTATGTGCCGTCGCCAACCGCGGAAAGATTGTCCGGATACGCGGGCAGGTCGGCGAGCACCCGCACCCCGCCGGCCAGCTCGACACGGAGCAGGCGGTGGGTGGTGGTCTCCACCAGCATCAGCGCCGACTCGTCAGGGGTCAGCGCGATCCCGTTGGGGAAGTACAGCCCGTCGGTGACCACCTCGGTGCGTCCGCTGCCCGGGTGGTACGCGAGCACCCGGCCGTTGGGGCGGTGCTCCAGCAGGTCCCGTTTCCAGTGCGAGACCGGGAACCGGTCGGAGGAGTCGGTGAAGAAGATGGTGCCGTCGCGGGCCACTGTCGCGTTGTTGGCCAGGTGCACCGGAGGCGCCGTGCCGGTCAGCTCGCGCACCGCCCCGTCCGGTGTGACCCGCAGCAACCCCCGGTACGCGTCGCAGACGATCAGCGCCGCGCCGGACTGGTCCACCTCGATGCCGAGCGGCCGGCCGCCGGTCTCGGCCAGCAGGTGGGGCCGGGTGCCGGCGGGCGCGTCGGCGGGCCACCACCAGAGTCGGCCCTCCTCGTCGCCGCTGATGACCCGGCCGGTCGGGTCGACCAGTACGTCCTCGGGACCGACCGCGCCGTCGGGAAGTGGCAGCAGGTCGACCTGGTCGAGCCTGCGATCGGTGGGCGCCCACGCCCCGGTGAGCGGGGGAGGGACCGTGGCCTGCTCGCGGACGGGCCGGATGAGCCGGGGCGGTCGGGGCCGGGGGATCAGCATCTCTCCATTCTCCACCGCCGATGCCCGCGCGGCCGGATCACCGTCGCGGGGCGGTGCGCCGGCCGTCGAGCAGAGGACGTCGGAAGCTGGCGGCTGCCTCGCTGATCCCCGTGCTGCGGCGCGGGACCCGGGGGGACCCTGGCCTCCACCGTAAGGGGGATCCGGGTGGCCTCGGGGTCTGACCCTGGACGTACCCGGAATCACCCCGCGGAGGGGCGAAACTGTCGCAGGTGGCGGCTAGATTTCTCGGCATGGGAGAGCGCAGCGACCGGTTCGACGTGCAGGTCAGCGTGGGTGATCAGGTGGTCCTGATGCGGGTGGCCGGCGAGGTCGACATCGCCACCGTGGCCGCGTTCCGCTCCGCGCTGTGGGCCGCGCCCGCCCGCCCGGTGCTCCAGCTGGATCTGTCCGAGCTGCGACTGCTCTCCGCCGCCGGGGTGCGCGCGCTGCTCGCCGCGCATCTACGGGTCCGGGCCCGTGGCGGCGAGCTCGTCCTGGTCGATCCGACGCCGGTGGTGGCCCGGGTGCTGCGTGTCACCGGCCTGCACCGGGTGTTGCCGATCCTGGAGCCGGCCCGAGCGGTCGAGGCCGCGCGCCGCCCGGCGGTCGCACCCGCGCAGCTGCTGCTGGCCGCCTGACCAGAGCCCTGGTTTCCGCCTGAACAGAGACCTGGTCTCCGCCTGACCAGAGCTTTGGTCTCCGCC
Source organism: Micromonospora sp. BL4 (assembly GCF_003667505.1). Classification (GTDB taxonomy): domain Bacteria; phylum Actinomycetota; class Actinomycetes; order Mycobacteriales; family Micromonosporaceae; genus Micromonospora. The sequence continues at coordinate 12,149 of NZ_RCVJ01000176.1, read as the reverse complement.
TGATCCGGCCCGCCACCGGGCCGATCCGCCGAGCGGCGGGGCCGCCGGCTCGCACCGGCGACCCCGTCGAGGATCGAAATCAGCGCACGCCGAGCAGGTCGACGACGAAGACCAGCGTCTCGCCCGGCTTGATGACGCCGGCCGCGCCGCGGTCGCCGTACCCCAGGTGGGGCGGGATGGTGAGGCGGCGCCGGCCGCCGACGCGCATGCCGACAACGCCCTGGTCCCAGCCGGCGATGACCTGGCCGCCGCCGAGCGGGAACTCGAACGCCTCACCCCGGTTCCAGGACGAGTCGAACTCGCTGCCGGTGGAGTGGGACACGCCGACGTAGTGCACGCTGGCCAGCTGGCCCGGCTGGGCCTGCGGGCCCTCGCCCACGGTGATGTCCTCGATCACGAGGTCGGCCGGCGGCGCACCCTCGATCGGACCCACCTCGGGCTTGCCCGATCGGGCGCCTGCTGCCTGGTTCATGCGGGGAACTCCTGCCATTTGGGTGATGTGTCCGGTCACCGTCGATCCTGCCGGATCGCACCCCACCGATGTGCGGCGGTCCCGCTACCGGCGTGGCGACACCCCGGCGGGCCCACGACCTCGCCGGGATGTTCAAGGCTGGGAGGGGGCCACACGACTCGGCGGGCGCCACCGGTGGTGACGCCCGCCCGAGGGGTGGTGCGGGTGTGGGTCAGCGGAGCCAGCGCATCCGCTGGACGATCGGCAGTCGTGCCCAGACCCGGCCGAGGCCCCAGGTGTCGCCGGCGTCGACCAGCGCCAGCACCGCCAGCACCGCGGCGTAGATCAGGTGGTCGTCCATGAAGGGGTTGTTCTCCGGAGGCAGGACGGCGGTCCACATCAGCACCAGGAGCAGCCCTCCAGCCACGGCGGCGGCCCGCATGCCGATGCCGAGCAGCAGGGCGACGCCGATCCCGGCGAGGCCGGCCATGAACAGCAGGTCCGCCCAGGCGGCGCCGGCGATCCCGGCGTAGACGTCCTTGAAGGGACCGGCGACCCCGAAGGTGAGGAAACCCTCGGTCGGGCTGCCCCCGTTGATCCAGGCGTTCTTCGACTCGGTGGCCAGCCCGAGGCCGAACAGCTTGTCGATGAACGCCCAGAGGAAGATCCAGCCGAGCGCCAGCCGGATGCCGGCCAGGAGGTACCGGACGGCCCTCTCGCGGGGGGTGCCCGTCGTCGGAGCGGTGGTCTCGGCGCTGATCCGCTCGATCGTCGCGGCCATGGTGTCCACGTCCCTTCTCTGCTTCGCACCGCGCTTCCCCGGTGGCATCTCCAGTGGACGCCGGTGGCGCCGTCGACGGCAGGGCCGACGGACGCAACCGCCCGGGACCTTCGACCCCTGCGACGCGGACCGGGAGGCCCTGACCGCGCCGGGCGTCCGGCCGTACCGTCCGAGGTGGACGACGAGAGGGAGGCCGTGATGAGGACCTGGCAGGTGGGTGACGTGATGACCCGGGAGGTCGCGACCGTGCTGGCCGAGACCCCGTACCGGGAGATCGTGGACGTGTTGGTGCGTCGCGAGGTCAGCGCGGTGCCGGTGGTCGACGGCTTCCGCCGGGTGCTGGGTGTGGTGTCCGAGGCCGACCTGCTGCACCGGATCGAACGCGCTGGCGAGCCGGCGCAGCGGCGGGTCTTCGAGAGCCGCCGCCGACGTGACGCGCGGGACAGGAGCGAGGCGCTGCTGGCCGGCGATCTGATGACCGCGCCCGCGGTCACCACGTGTCCGCAGGCGTCGCTGCCCGCCGCCGCCCGGCTGCTCGATCGTGAGCAGGTCAAGCGGCTGCCGGTGCTGGACGACCTCGGCCGGCTGGTCGGCATCGTCAGTCGCGCCGACCTGCTGCGGGTGCACCTGCGCTCGGACGCCGAGATCCGCGAGGACGTGGTGCAGGAGGTGCTCCGCCGGGTGCTCGCCGTGCGGGACGGCCTGGTCACCGTCGAGGTCCGCCACGGCGAGGTCACCCTGGCCGGCCGGCTGGACCGGCGCTCCGCCGTCGACCTCGCCGGGCGGCTCGCCGCCCAGGTGAGCGGCGTGGTTCAGGTGACCAACACGATCGGCTACGAGGCGGACGACACCGCCTTCGATCCGGCGCGGGTGACGCCGGTCGCCTGAGCGTCCACCGACGGCCCGGCTGGCCGGGCCCGCGCCGACGTCGCCGGAGCGCCACCGCCGCCCCGGCTGGCCGGGCCCGCCTCGACTTCGCCGGAGCGCCGTCGTCGGATCGGCCGCTCGCCTAGGCTCGGGAGCGGCCGTCCGACGGGGTGCGCGGGCGGTGCGCGGTGGTCGATGCGGGGGGCGCCGGGTGGCTGAGGCGATGGTCGCGGTGCCGCTGTGGGCCTGGGCGGCGGTCGGCGCGGTGATCGCCGTGATGCTCGGGGTCGACGTGCTCATGCACCGGGACAGCCACGTCATCGAGCTGCGCGAGGCGCTGATCTGGAGCGGCGTCTGGATCGTCGCGGGCCTGCTGTTCGGGTTGGTCGTCTGGTTCGGCCTGGGCGGCGACCCGGCGATCGCGTACTACTCCGGCTACTTGCTGGAGAAGGCGCTCTCGGTGGACAACGTCTTCGTCTTCGCCCTGCTCTTCGGCTACTTCCGGGTGCCGCCGGGCTACCAGCACAAGGTGCTGTTCTGGGGCGTCGTCGGCGCGCTCGCGTTTCGGCTGGTCTTCATCTTCGCCGGCGCCGAGCTGCTGGACCGGCTCGCCTGGGCCGGGTTCGTGTTGGGCGCCTTTCTGATCTGGACCGGTTGGCGGCTGGCGGTGCGGGGGGAGCCGGACGTCGACCCGGAGCGCAACCCGGTGGTCCGGCTGTTCCGGCGGGTGGTCCCCACCGACGCCCGGTACCACGGCGACCGGTTCACCGCCCGGGTCGACGGCCGGCGGAAGGCCACCGTGTTGCTGGTGACGCTCGTCGCCATCGAGGCCACCGACGTGGTCTTCGCCATCGATTCGGTGGCGGCGATCCTCGCGATCACCACGAACACGTTCCTGGTCTGGACGGCCACCGCCTTCGCCGTGCTCGGGCTGCGGAGCCTCTACTTCTGCCTCGCCGGCCTGCTGCGCCACTTCGGCTACCTGCGCTACGGGCTGGCCCTGCTGCTCGCCTTCGCGGGGCTGAAGCTGATCCTGGCCGAGACGCCGGTGGGCAAGCTCCCGGTATGGCTGACCCTCACGGTGGTGGTGCTGACCCTCGCGGTCTCCGTCGTGGCCAGCGTCGTGGCCGCCCGGCGCGGCCGCGCCACCGGCTGACCGGCTCGGCGTCAGCCGGCCAGCACCGGACGGGACAGCTGGTCGGCCAGCAGCGCGGGCGCCTCAACGAGGGACGGGCCGTACCAGGTGAGGTGTCGCCCGGAGAGCAGGGCGCACGGTACGCCGGGAAAGGCCTCCGGCCCGTCGTCGGCGCTGAACCGGTACGGCTCGTCGGGCAGCACCACCAGCTCCGGCCGCTGGTCACGGAGTTCGGCCAGACCCGGGCGGGGATAGCGCTCGGCGTGCTGGTCGTACGCGTTGACCACGCCGAGCCGGTGCAGCACGTCGCCGGCGAACGTGTCGCCGCCGAGCACCACCCACGGTCGGCGCCAGACCGGCACCACCGCCCGGCGGGCCGGCGTCAGGCGGGGCGGCTCGGCCCACGCCCGCCGGGCCGCCCGCAGCCAGTCCGGCTCCGCCGGCGCGCCCAGCTCGGCCACCAGCTCGGCCAGCTCGGTCAACGCGCCCGCGACGGTACGCGGATAGGTGACCCGCACCGGCACGCCGGCGGCCCGCAGCGCCTCCGCGTCCTCCCGGCGGTTCTCCTCCACGTTCAGCAGCACCAGGTCCGGCCGCAGCGCGCGGACCCGGTCCAGGTCCGGGTACTTGGTGCCGCCGACCCGGGCGACGTCCAGGCCGGCCGGGTGGGTGCACCAGTCGGTGGCCCCGACCAGCACGCCCGGCAGGGTCAGCGCCACCGCCTCGGTCAGTGACGGCACCAGCGACACCACCCGCACCCGCGCACCTCCGTCCGCCATCGGGGCTCCGGCACCGATCATGCCGGTCGGGCCGGTGCGGCGCGGGTCAGGGTCGTCCGGGCTCGATCCGGGCGGTCACGTCGAGGTGCGCCGGTTGGCAGCCGGCGGTCGTCGCGAACCGGCGGACCGCCGCGCCGACGTGCTCGCGTACCCGGGCGGTCGGGGTGTCGGCCGTCAGGTCCACCCGGATCCACACGTCGGGTCGCGGCGGCGCTCCGGTGAGCACCACTCGGGCGCGGCGTACCCCGGGGGCGCCGGTCAGGTCCCGCTCCAGCGCGTGGACGAGGACGTCGGCGGCCACTCGGGTACGGCCCGGGCGGCGCCCGGGGTGACTCAGCGTGCCGCGCACCGCGGAGCGGGGCCGGCGCAGCTCCGCGCGCAGCAGGTGGTGCCCGCTCAGGGCGAGCAGCGCCCCGGCGGCCGCCGCGGCCAGGGTGGTCCACGGCGTGGCCAGCCGCCACTGGTGCAGGAGGCGGGCGCTCAGCAGCGCCGCGCCGGGGTCGCCGCCGGGCAGCACGCCGTAGCTGGCCGCCAGCGCCGCCGCGCCGCCGGCCACCAGCAGCAGCGCGATGATGGTCCACAGCAGTCGGTGTGCGGCGTCCGTCATACCGACCAGCCGCGGGGAAGCAGCCGGACCTCGATCCGGCCGGTGCGGGGCGCGGCGAGGCGGTGCAGCTCCTGGTGCACCGCGAACTCCACCTCGGCGCGGGCCGCCGGGTCGCCGGTGGCGCGCACCCGGGGCCGCCATTCGGCGCCGCGCCGGCGGACCCGGACACGGGCCCGGCGTACGCCCGGCACGGTGCCGACCGCGTCGGCCAGCCGGCGCTCCACACAGCGGCGGTGCAGGTGCCAGCCGTCCCGCTCGTCGACGCGCAGCCGGACCGGTGTCCAGCGCCGCAGCTGAGCGGCCAGGACGACCAGGCCGAGCAGCACGGCCCCGCCGGCCACCGCGCGGACACCCGGGTCACGCCATCCGGTGCTGGTCAGCGTGTCGTACCAGTCGGTCCGCGTGAGCAGGGGCGTTGGGCGGTCCAGGGTGACCAGCAGCGCCTGCACGGCCAGCAGCACGCCGCCAGCCAGCAGCGCCGCGGCCAGCACCAGCGAGGCGACGCGGTTCGCGGTCCGCATGTCAGCCTCCCGCCGTCCGCCCGGTCCGGGGGACGTCGACGCCGGGGACGAGCAGGTCGTCCACCGTGACCGTCACCGCCGCCACGCTGAGCCCGGTGTCGGCTGCCATCCGGTCGGCGACCGCCACCCGGACGGCCTCGGCGACGGCGGGCACACTGTGCCCGTACCAGGTGACCAGACGCAGGTCGAGTCCCACGGACCGGCCGTCCATGCGGACGGTGGCGGGGCGGACGTCGGACACGCCCGGGACGCCGCCGGCCGCGTCGGCTGCGATGCGGGCGACGTCCGCCGCGCCGAGTTCCTGGCGGCCCGCGCCGGCGCTGGGGCCGATCCCGGTGTTCGGAGCGATCCCGGGGCTCGGATTCCGGCCGGCGGTCGCGGCGCCGCCGCCGCTCGGGTCCGGGCCGGTGGTCGGGGCGGGCCGGCGGATGCTGGGCGGCGCGGCGAGCCGGTGGTGGCGTCCTGCCCGGCCGGCGTGAGGTCGCCGGAGGAGGGTGGGGTCACCGGCCAGCCGGGACGGTCCGGCACGGCCGGTGCGGTCACCCCGGCGTCCGCGAGCACCCGCACCGCTACCGGTGAGGACGTCGAACTGCTGTCGCGACATGCTGACCTCCCGGCCGGTCCGCTACCGGCGACCCCGCTGGATACACCCTGTGGTGACCCCTGGAACCCCACCCGCCTGTGATCTGGCTCACAGCACTTGCCTGGGCGCTGGCGCGCTCCGGAGGTCCTTGACACGCTTCTACAACGTTGTAACGCTCGCTTCGTCCCGAGGAGACCTCATGCGTGTTCCCCCGGCCCCGTCTCCGGCACCCGCCGCCCACCCCGTGCCCAGCGGCGACGACGAGGTACCGGTCGAGGCGCTCGGCGACCTGTACCGCGACGGCATCACCGCCTGCCGGGGCGCCTTCGACCCGGCCTGGGTGGAGCAGGTCGGCAACGATGTGGCCGTCGCGTTCGAGGAGGCGCGTTCCCGCCCCGACGGCGCGGTCGGTCGTGGACCGCAGCGCTGGTACGTGGAGATCCACCCGGAGCAGCTGAGCGGATTCGTCGAGTTGGTCACCCACCCGTGGGTGGCGTCGGTCTGCCGGGCGGTGCTCGGCCCGGAGTACGAGATCGTCGAACTCGGTTTCGACATCCCCTTTCCCGGCGCGGCGATGCAACCCTGGCACCGGGACTTCCCCATGCCGGAGGAGACCCGGCGGCAGCGGCGGCTCACCTCATTGGCGTTCAACCTGACCACCGTCGACACGGTGGAGGAGATGGGCCCGTTCGAGATCGCCCCGGGCACCCAGTGGGACGACGGCGTCGACTTCGACCACGGGATGTTCCCGCCCCGCGAGCGCTACCCCCGCTACCAGCAGCGGGCGGTACGCAAGTACCCGCAGCGTGGCGACATCTCCGCCCGGTCGGCGCTGACCATCCATCGCGGCACCCCGAACGTCTCCCAGTCGGCGCGCCCGGTCCTGGTCCTCGGCGTGGACGCCCCCGGCGCGGGCAACGCCGCACACCACGACATGGCCGTCACCCAGGGCTACTGGGACGGGCTGCCGGCGACGGTCCGGGCGCACCTGCCCTGCCCGGTGGTGGACCGGTTGGAGCCGATCCGGCAGAAGCACACGATCGAGGGTCTGGTGATGGGCGCCGCCGAGTAACCGCCGGTCCGGCCGGTCGGACCGTCCCGGCCGCACCGCCGAGGCGCACACCATGATCGACCGCCTAGACTCGGTCCGGCGCGACCGACCGGCGGATGGATCAGGCAGATGACGAGCACCGTCAGCGACGACCGTGGCTGGCTGCGGGCGTTGCCCGCCGACGGTGCGCGGGACACCCTGCTCACCCGCGCCGGTCACCGCGTGTACCCGGCGCGCCGGCTCAGCGAGCTGGTCCAGGGGCGTCCGCCCGGTGTGACCGGCAGTCAGTGGACCTCGGCCAGCCGGGCCGCCTTCGACTTCGTGATCTGCGCCGCCGACACCGGTCGACCGATCGTCGCCGTGGAGATCGGCCCGGTCTCGCCGGCCGGCTCCGCGCAGCAGCGGGCCGAGCGGCTCAAGGACGCGGTGAGCGCGGCGGTCGGGCTACCCGTGCTGCGGATCGGGTCGCCAACCCTGCGGCCGGCCGAGCACGGCCGACGCCTCGTGGAGTACGTGATCGACGCGCGGGACTACGCGGCGGGCGGCGCCGGGGACGAGTCGACCCCGGTCAGCTACCGGGACATTCTCGGCCGCCTGCCGGACGGCCGCACCGGCCCCGTGAACGACCTTGGCGCGCTGGCCCGGGCTGCCGCGGTCGAGGCGTACGTCGCCCGGCGGCTGGCCGACCCGATCGTCCGGGGGCTGCACGTGCGCTGGGCGGACGGCCCGGCGCAGGGCTGGAGCTGGGTGCAGGTGCGCCCCGACGCGTGTCTGGTCGAGCGGGTGTCGGTGACCGAGCACCGCTTCTCCTGCGGCATCGACCCGGCCCGGCTGGCCGAGGACCTCGCCACGGTCGCCGTCGGGGAACGACTGCGCGTCACGGAATCGGTCGACCCGGAGCTGCTGCCGCGCGCCGAGCTCACCGCCGAGATCGTCGCACTGAGCCGGCGCCGGAACGAGCTCGTCGGCGGTTTCGCGTTCGACCACCTCTGCGTCGACTGATCCGTCACCGGCTGCACTCAGCCGACCCTCCCAACGCGGCTCGCGCCGGACCGCGGCAATTTCCTGTGCGTTGGTTGAACCTTCCCGCTCGCCGTCCCGTACTCCTGCGCGAATGAAGAGGATCTCCCCATCCGCGTCGACGGGACGCGGGAGACGGTGCGGAAAGGGCATCGTCGGCCATCGACACGTCACCGGGTAGGTCGCGGTGGTCGCCGCCGTGGCGTGCCATCTCACATCCGTCGGTCCGCCGAGGGCAGGAATCCACTACCGGATCGAGAAGGAGAGCAATTCGATGCGCAGGTCCACACGGGCGCGCCGGTCATCCGGCAACGCGCGGAGCAAGCGTCTGCTGGCCGTTGTCGGCACGCTCGTGGTCTTCGGCGGAGTAGTCGCCGTGACCCAGATTTCGTCGGCCCAGGACCGGCGGCCGAACAGTCCCCGGCCGGCCTCTGAACAGTGTGTGCAGCCGAGCCCGGGCGCGACCGCGCCGAATGGTGGCGACTCAACCACCCGGACGTGGCAGAACGGTCGCTGGGTGCGCAACCACTGGGGTGACGGGCAGCAGTCGGTCCCCGAGTGCGAGGACGGCAAGGACGGCACGGTCGGCAGCGGCTCGGCCATCGCCTGCCCGGACGTGACGGCCAAGCTTCCGGAGGTGCCGGCCCGGGCCCGCGCCGAGGTGGACCGCAACCTCGCCCAGTTGCAGACCCAGATCGCCGAGGCCGACCGCCGGCTGGCCGCCGAGGGCAACAAGGGCGAAGCCTTCATCCGCAACTCGATCCTGCAACCGCTGGCGGCCAAGCGGCGCGCGGTGCTGAACCGGATCACGACCGCCATCGACCGGGCCGGACCACGGCCGCAGGGTCTCGCGCAGCTCGCCGAGTGTCAGGTGCAGCCGACCGGCAACAGCGGCGGTGGCGACAGCGGCGGTGGTAACAGCGGCGGTGGCGACAACGGCGGTGGTAACAGCGGCGGTGGCGACAACGGTGGCGGTAACAACGGTGGCGGCAACAACGGTGGCGGCAACGCTCCGGGTGCCGGCCTCGGCGTGCTGGCCAACAACTGCGACGAGAGCCAGCTCCAGCCGCACGACGGCTTCCAGACCGGCAACCGCTGCGTGAGCACCGAGTTCGGCGAGGTCGGCGCGGCCGCCAACAACCCCTCGCTGCTGATCACCCAGTTCCCCGATCAGGTCGGCCAGAACCAGGCCTTCACCCTGCGGGTCAGCACCCGCAACCTGATCCGGGACCGCTTCCTGGCCGCCGGTCAGGGCGGGTACTACGTGGAGAGCTCGCTGCTCAACGACCAGGGTCTGGTCCGCGGACACTTCCACACCGCCTGCCGGATGCTGGACAGCCTGACCGCCCCGCCGGAGCCGCAGGAGGTGCCCGCCTTCTTCGTCGCCACCGAGGACGGACGCGGTAGTGCCCAGCCGGACGAGGTGACCATCCAGATTCCGGGTCTGCCCGAGTCGGGCACCGCCCAGTGCGCGGTATGGGCCGGTGACGGCTCGCACCGTCTGCCGATGATGGAACGGGCCAACCAGACCCCGGCGTTCGACGCCGTGCGTATCGAGGTCAACTGAGTCGGAACAGATCGAGCCGAGTGAACGGCGGCCGGTCACCGGGGCGGACAGCCCGGGTGACCGGCCGCGGCACATCACCCCGGCGCGCTGTTGGAGGCGGCGGCGGGGGAGAGGGCCGACAAGAATCGACGGGGTCGCGCCGTTTCCGGCGAGACCCCGTCCTCGTGTCGTACGTTCAGCGGTTCTTGTACGCCTCGACGACCTCGACCGGGATCCGGCCCCGCTCGGAAATCTTGTAGCCGTTCTTGACGGCCCATTCCCGGATGGCCCGGTTCTGCTCCCGGTCCATTCCGGCGCCGCTGGGTCGCCCCGGCCGCCGAACTGTCCGGGTGTTCTCCACCGGGCCCCGGCCAATCCGCCGACCCGCATTGATGTAAGGATCCAGCGCCTTGCGCAGGACGCCCGCATTCTCGTCCGAGACATCGATCGTGTAGGCCACGCCGTCGAGACTGAACTCGACCGTCCGGTCGGCCTTCCCACCGTCGAGGTCGTCGGTCAGCACCGTGATTACTTTTCTCGCCATTGCCGATTACTCCCTGTGTGTGGCGGGATGTGTCCAAAGTCTGACCTATCACCCCGGGAAACCGCAACAATATGCGTCCCATTCATTTCGGCGCGTCGCGATTCCGGTGCCGCAAAACCGCGAACGGGAGCTGAATCGCGGAAGGGCCCGGCCTCATTCGCCGAGCAGGCCGGCGTGTCCGGCGACGGCGGCGGCCTCCGCCCGGTTGGACACCCGCAGCTTGCGCAGCAGCGCGGCGGTCATGCGTTTCACCGTCCGCTCCGAGACGTGCAGTTCCTCGGCGATGTCGACGGTGTTGCGGCCGGCGGCGATCGCCCGCAGCAGACGGCGCTCCTCGCCGTCCAGGTCGACCGGCGCCGCGCGCGAGGGCCGCAGCACGGCGCGCAGCAGCTCGGCCGGCAGCACCGCCCAGCCGTCGAGGATGGCCAGCAGCGGAGGCAGCAGCTCCTCCGGCTCGCTGGTCTTCGGCAGGAACCCCTCCGCGCCCGCCCGGAGCGCCTCCAGCGCGGGTGCCGGGTCGGTCGAGCCGGACATCGCGACCACCCGGACCCGCGGGGTGGTCCGCCGGATCGCGGCCACCGCCCGGATGCCACCGGGAGGCGGCATGTGCAGGTCCACCAGCGCCAGGTCGGGGTGGCAACGGCTGACCAGGGCGGCCGCCGCGGCGGCGTCGCCGGTCGAGCCGACCACCTCGGCGCGGCCGTCGCTGGTCAGTGGAAGCAGCAGCTCCAGGCCGCGGACGAAGAGGGGGTGGTCGTCCACGACCGCGAGTCTGATGGTGGGGCCGTCCGGCATGTCTGCGCCGTTCCCCAGCGGGTACCGATCATGCGGGTACGCACCGAACGAGGGGAGTCGGGTGGATGCGCGCACGCCACGGTTTGCAGGGCCTGTTGCGAGGGTTGCGTCGGACCGAGGTCGGACTCGGCGACCAGGGGCCTCCGCCCGCCGACTCGGAGCTGCTGCTGCGCGTGCTGTGCCACGAGTTCCGTACTCCGGTGAGCACCCTGACCTCGCTGACCCGTGCGCTGGCCGACGAGCGCCGGGAGCTGACCGGCGCGGACCGGCGGGCGATCACCGAGCTGGCCCGCGACCAGGCCGCGCACCTGCAGAGCCTGCTGCGGGGCGCGGCCGCCGGCACCGGCGCCCTGGCGTCGACCGCCCAGCCGGAGCCGGCCGTGCCGCTGGCCGGGATGCTGCGCGAGGCCGCCGCGCTGGTGCCGGCGAACCGGCGCCGGGTCCGGGCCACCCGGTGGGCCTGCGCCTGCCCGGTGCCCTCCGGTCGGACCCGGCAGGTGCTGGTGAATCTCGTGGAGAACGCGCTGCGGCACGGGCCGGCGCAGGGACAGGTCGGGCTCTACGCCGCGCTGCGCCGCCCCGGCCTGAGCATCCTGGTCACCGACGAGGGGCGGGTGGACGACGCGCTGCTGGCCGCGATGCGCCGCACGGCGCCGGTGGCCGGGATGTCCGGCCTCGGTCTCTGGATCGTGCGACAGCTGCTGGCGGCGGACGGGGGAGCGCTGCGGGTGCACCGGTTGCGGCCGCGCGGGGTGGCGCTGGAGGTGCTGCTGCCCGTGGTCCGCGTGGTGCGCTGACCCCACCGGGACACGGGTTGGCCCGGCCGGGTCACCGGGGCGGGAATCGTCCTCGTGCCAGCTCCCGGCACGGAGGAGGACCCATGTTCGGCCACATCAAGGACCTGCAGTTCGAGGCGAAGCCGGACGGCCCGGACGCGGCGTTCGCCCGCCGGTTGCAGGAGATCCTGGGCGGCAAGTGGGGCGAGATGACCGTCGCCAACCAGTACCTCTACCAGGGCTGGAACTGCCGACTGCCCGGCAAGTACAAGGACCTGCTCCTGGACGTCGGCACCGAGGAGATGGGCCACGTCGAGATGATCGCCACCATGATCACCCGCCTGCTGGAGAACGCCCCCCTGTCCCTGCAGGAAGCCGCCGACGACAACCCCATGGTCGCCGCCGTCTACGGCGGCTCCAACCCCGCACACTTCATCCACGGCGGCGGCGGCGCCCTACCCACCGACAGCAACGGCGTGCCCTGGAACGCCGCGTTCATCACCGCCAGCGGCAACCTCATGGCCGACTTCCACCTCAACGCCACCGCCGAAGCACAAGGCCGCCTGCAGGTCGCCCGACTGTTCAACATGACCGACGACCCCGGCGTCAAACAGATGCTGCGCTTCCTGCTGGCCCGCGACACCATGCACCAGAACATGTGGCTCGCCGCCATCGAACAACTCAAACAGGACG
>NZ_RCVJ01000051.1 GCF_003667505.1 Micromonospora sp. BL4 | reverse complement strand
GACACGCGCTGACCTGGATCTTCATGCCGCGCTGCGCCGCCCCGGCCTGAGGATCCAGGTCAGCGCGTGTCAGGCTAGGGCGGTGAGTACGCCGGGCGGTGGGGAGCTGACGGCCACGCTGCGTCAGATCGAGCGCGCGGCGGGGGCGCTGGCCACCGCCAGCGTGGCCCGGATGGACGAGACGCTGCCGTGGTTCCGCGCCCTGCCGGCCGACCAGCGCTCCTGGGTGATGCTGGTGGCCCAGGCCGGCGCCCGGTCGCTGGTGCAGTGGCTGCGCGACGGCGGCGGCACGGCGGACAGCACCCAGGAGGTCTCCGACGAGGTCTTCGCCGCCGCTCCCGAGGCCCTGGCCCGGTCGATCACCCTCCAGCAGACCGTGGCGCTGATCAAGGTGACCATCGACGTGGTCGAGGAGCAGGTGTCGCACCTGGCCGCCGAGGGCGAGGAGCAGCAGCTGCGCGAGGCGGTGCTGCGCTTCTCCCGCGAGATCGCGTTCGCCGCCGCCCGGGTGTACGCGCGGGCCGCCGAGTCCCGCGGCGCGTGGGACGCTCGGCTGCAGGCCCTGCTGGTCGACGCGCTGCTGCGCGGTGACTCGCCGGACGTGCTGGCCAGTCGGGCGGCGGCGCTCGGCTGGACGGACGCGCCGCCGGTCGCGGTGGCGGTCGGCCGCTCCCCCGGCGGCGAGGTCTCCGCGGTGCTGCACGTGGTCTACCGGCAGGCCCGGCGGATCGGGGTCGAGGTGATCGGCGGGGTGCACGGCGACCGGCTGGTGATCGTGCTGGGCGGCGCGGCGGACCCGTTGGGCGCCACCGGCAAGCTGCTGACCGCGTTCGGGGACGGGCCGGTGGTGGTGGGTCCGGCCGTACCCAGTCTGGACGAGGCGACGGAGTCGGCGCGGGCCGCGCTGGCCGGCTTCCGGGCGGCGCCGGCCTGGCCGACGGCGCCGCGGCCGGTGCCGGCCGCGGACCTGTTGCCGGAGCGGGCCCTGGCCGGCGACGCGGAGGCCCGCCGCCGGCTGCGGCACGACGTGTACGCGACGCTGGTGCGCGCCGGTGGCGAGCTGCTGGAGACGCTGGACGCGTTCCTGGCCGCCGGTGGGACGCTGGAGAGCGCCGCACGGGCGCTGTTCGTGCACCCGAACACGGTGCGCTACCGTCTGCGCCGCATCGCTGAGGTGACCGGCTTCTCGCCGCTGTCGCCGCGGGACGCGTTCGCCCTCCAGGTGGCGCTGACCGTCGGCCGGCTGGACCCGGTGACCCCGGTGACCCCACCCGTGCCGACCCAGACAATGACCCCGGCGGTCCGGAAAGCCACCCAAACCGGCGACGACAACCGCCGATCTTTGTAGGAACCCTCCAAAGCTTCTAGTGTGGTTTGGTCGAGGCCCGCACAGCGTTACCCACGCGTATCCGGGAGAGTCATAGTCGTGCTCGCCGTACTTAGTCCCGGCCAGGGTTCCCAGAAACCCGGCTTCCTGACCCCTTGGCTCGACCTGACCGGCACCGAGGCGCGACTGCGCGGGTGGTCGGCTCTGGCCGGGGTCGACCTGGTGCACCTGGGCACCGCCGCCGACGCCGACGAGATCAAGGACACCGCCCGCACCCAGCCGCTGCTGGTCGCCGCGGCGCTGCTCGCCGCCGAGCACCTGCCGCTGCACGACGTGACGCTCACCGTCGGGCACAGCGTCGGCGAGCTCGGCGCCGCGGCGCTGGCCGGGGTGCTGCCCGCCGAGGCCGCCATCACCCTCGCCGGCGTTCGGGGTCGGGAGATGGCCGCCGCGTGCGCGCTGGAGCCCACCGGAATGGCCGCCGTGCTCGGCGGCGACCCGGACGAGGTGCTCGCCGCGATCGCCCGGCACGGGCTGCACCCGGCCAACCGCAACGGCGCCGGGCAGATCGTCGCCGCCGGCTCGCTGGACGGGCTGGACAAGCTCGCCGCGGAGCCGCCCGCGAAGGCCCGGATCATCCGGCTCCAGGTGGCCGGCGCGTTCCACACCCCGTACATGGCGCCGGCCGAGACCGCGCTGGCCGCGGTGGCCGCCGGGATCACCCCGACCGACCCGGCCCGGATCCTGCTGTCGAACCTCGACGGCGCCGCCGTCGACCACGGTCGCGACATGGTGCAGCGCCTGGTCCGCCAGGTAACCGCGCCGGTCCGCTGGGACCTGTGCATGCGCACGCTGGCCGACCTCGGTGTGACCGGCGTGATCGAGCTGCCGCCGGCCGGCACCCTCGCCGGTCTGGTCAAGCGGGAGCTGAAGGGCGAGGGCGCCCCGGAGATCGTCACCCTGAACACCCCGGACGACCTGCCGGCCGCGCAGGACCTGATCGCCCGGCACGGCACGACGCCGGGCGACCGGCCCACCATCATCGGAGGACTTTCATGACTGGCAGTCGCATCGTCTCGATGGGGCACTACCAGCCCTCCCGGGTGGTGACCAACGACGACATCGCCCAGCTCGTGGACACCAACGACGAGTGGATCCGGGACCGGGTCGGCATCGCCACCCGGCGGATCGCCGACAGTGAGACGGTGGCCGACATGGCCGCCGCCGCCGCCGGCAAGGCGCTGGCCAACTCCGGCCTGACCGCCGCCGACATCGACCTGGTCGTGGTCGCCACCTGCACCTCGGTCGACCGCAGCCCCAACGTGGCCTGCCGGGTCGCCGCCAAGCTGGGCATCGCCGCGCCGGGCGCGTACGACGTCAACACCGCCTGCTCGGGCTTCGCCTACGCGCTGGGCACCGTCGACCACGCCATCCGGGCCGGGGCGTCGCGCAACGCGATCGTCATCGGCGCGGAGAAGCTCTCCGACTTCACCGACTGGACCGACCGCTCCACCTGCATCATCTTCGGCGACGGCGCCGGCGCCGCGGTGGTCACCGCGACCGCCGACGACGAGCCGGCCGGGATCGGTCCGGTGGTCTGGGGTTCGGCGCCGGAGAAGAGCGACGCGGTCCGCATCGAGGGCTGGCGCCCGTACATCCAGCAGGAGGGGCAGTCGGTCTTTCGCTGGGCCACCACCGCGCTGGCGCCGCTGGCCCTGCAGGCGTGCGAGCGGGCCGGGGTCGACCCGTCGGAGCTGGCCGCGTTCGTGCCGCACCAGGCCAACGCCCGGATCATCGACGGCATCGCCAAGCGGCTCAACATCCCCAACGCGATCATCGCGAAGGACATCGTCGAGTCCGGCAACACCTCCGCGGCGAGCGTGCCGCTGGCCCTGTCCAAGCTGGTCGAGCGGCGGGAGGTGCCCTCGGGCGCCCCGGTGCTGCTGTTCGGCTTCGGTGGTGGCCTGACCTACGCCGGCCAGGTCGTCCGCTGCCCCTGATGACCCCCTCGGGCGCACACGCACCCCAGGAGTGGCGGCTGGCGACGTCGGCCGCCGGAGAACCCCCGATGAAAGGAACCAACCGCAATGACCCGTGACGAGATCACCACCGGCCTCGCCGAGATCCTCGAAGAGGTTGCCGGGGTGAACCCGGACGACGTGGCCGAGGGGAAGTCCTTCACCGACGACCTCGATGTCGACTCGCTCTCCATGGTGGAGGTCGTGGTGGCGGCCGAGGAGAAGTTCGGCGTCAAGATCCCGGACAACGAGGTGCAGAACCTCAAGACCGTCGGCGACGCCGTCACCTACATCGAGGCGCAGTCCTGATCATGAGTCGTCCTGACGTCGTCGTCACCGGGCTCGGCGCGACGACCCCGCTTGGCGGGGACGTCGCGTCGACCTGGGACGCCATGCTCGCCGGCCGCTCCGGGGTGAGTGCCCTCACCCAGGAGTGGGCCGCGCAACTGCCCGTCCGGATCGCCGCCCAGTTGGCCGTGGAACCGTCCGAGGTGCTGGACCGGATCCGGCTGCGCCGGCTGGACCGCTCCGAAGCGATCGCGATCATCGCGGCGCAGCAGGCCTGGGCGGACGCCGGCCTGGCCGACTCCGGCCTCGACGGTGAACGGCTGGCGGTCAGCGTCGGCTCCGGCATCGGCGGCGCCACCACCCTGCTCGCCCAGGACGACATCCTGGAGGCGTCCGGACCGCGGCGGGTCTCCCCGCACACCATCCCGATGCTGATGCCGAACGGTCCGGCCGCCTGGGTCGGGCTGGAGCTGGGCGCCAAGGCCGGCGTGCACTCGGTGGCCAGCGCCTGCGCCACCGGCGCCGAAGCGATCGCGCTCGGCCTGGACATCATCCGCGCCGGCCGGGCCGACGTGGTGGTGGCCGGCGGCACCGAGGCGGTCATCCACGCGCTGCCGATCGCCGGGTTCAGCTCGATGCGGGCCATGTCGACCCGCAACGACGAGCCGGAGCGCGCCTCCCGCCCGTGGGACCGGGGTCGTGACGGCTTCGTCCTCGGCGAGGGCGCCGGGATCGTGGTGCTGGAGCGGGCCGACCACGCCGCCGCCCGGGGCGCCCGGGTGTACGCGCGCCTCGCCGGCGCCGGGATCACCTCCGACGCGTACGACATCGTGCAGCCGCACGCCGAGGGCGAGGGCGCGATCCGTGCCATCGCCAGGGCGATAGCGGACGCGGACGTCGCCAAGCGGGACATCGTGCACGTCAACGCGCACGCCACGTCGACCCCGGTCGGCGACATGCTGGAGATCGGGGCGCTGCACAAGGCTCTCGGCGACCACCCGGTGCTGGCCGCGACCAAGTCGATGACCGGTCACCTGCTCGGTGCGGCCGGCGCGCTGGAGTCGATCGCCACCATCCTGGCCATTCGCGACGGTGTCGTGCCTCCGACGATCAACCTCGACGACCCCGACGACGGTCTCACCCTGGAGGTGGCCGCGCACAAGGCACGCCAGATGGAGATCCCGGCCGCGTTGAACAACGCGTTCGGCTTCGGCGGCCACAACGTGGCTCTCGTCTTCACCCGGGCCTGACCACCGGCGGAGACCCGTCGGCGGATGGCCGAGGCGCTGGCCGGCGCCCCGGCCGTCCGCGGCACCATCCCGCTGTAGCCGTGCAAGGAAGGGCCCCTTCTCGTCGCCTCGCGACAGGAAGGGGCCCTTCGGCGCGTTCAGCCCCGGTTGCGGGGGTGGTGCCGACCCGTCGGCGAGCTCGGCTCAGGTGGCGCAGGTGGTGGCCGGCAGACCGGGCACGGTCACCGGAGACCGGCCGACCGGGCGGGCCTTGCCGGCCAGCACGGCGGCCAGCGCGGTCATGGACGCCCGGCTGGAGGAGTACGTGGCCAGCAGCGTCGGCGACTTCGCCTTGCCCAGCACGTACGGGGTGTCCATGGCGACCGTGACCGCCGCGTCGGCGCGCAGGTCCGCGGCGCCGTCGCCGTAGCCGACCAGGTGCACCACCGTGCCGCCGCTGGGCGCCACCTTGACGCCGGCCGCGGTCAGCGCCTCGGTGAGCAGGGCGCGGGTGCCGTCCCGGCCGCCGGAGGAGGTGACGGTGACCGGCCCGCGCACCGCGCCACCGCAGGCGCCCCGCAGCACGGTGACCGCGCCGGCGGCCAGCGCGTCCGCCGCCGCGCGGTGCGCCGGGGCGTTGAGCGTGGACATCTCGGCGGTGGGGAGCGCCGCCAGCCGGAACTTCATGGTCAGCACCCGGGTGACCGCCTCGACCAGTCGGGCCCGGGTCAGTGACCCGCCGCGCAGCGCGGCGAGCAGCCCGTCGTACGCCTGGCCGACGTTCGGGGTCATCAGGATCAGGTCGTTGCCGGCGTTCAGCGCCCGGACCGCGGCCTCGCCGGGGGCCCAGCGCTTCGCCGGGGGCATGTTCATGCCGTCGGTGATCACCACGCCGTTGAAGCCGAGCTGGCCGCGCAGGACGTCGGTGAGCAGCTTGTGCGAGAAGGTCGCCGGGGTGCCGGGGTCGATGGTCCGCGCGTCCAGGTGACCGGACATCACGGCCATCGCTCCGGCGCCGATCCCGGCGGTGAACGGTGGCCAGGCGCCGCTCTTCAGCGCGGCCGCGGACTGGGTGAGCACCGGCAGGTCCTGGTGCGA
Organism: Micromonospora sp. BL4; assembly: GCF_003667505.1. Lineage (GTDB taxonomy): Bacteria > Actinomycetota > Actinomycetes > Mycobacteriales > Micromonosporaceae > Micromonospora. Next base: position 27,161 of record NZ_RCVJ01000051.1, on the reverse strand, counting down.
GTCGTCGGCGCTGTGGCCGTGACCCGGGAAGTGCTTCAGGGTGGCGGCGACGCCGACCGCCTGGAGGCCCCGGACCGCGCCGCCGACCTGCGCCGCGGCCCGCTTCGGGTCCGCGCCGTAGGACCGGGAGCCGATCACCGTGCTGCGGGTGGCCAGCACGTCGGCCACCGGGGCGAAGTCGATGTTGATGCCCATCGCGGCCAGCTCGGCGCCGGCGGCCCGCCAGGCGGCCTCGGTCAGCGCCGGGTCGCCGGCCGCACCGGCGGCGAGGGCGCTGGGCAGCACGGTGACATCGTTGGTGATCCGGGTGACCACGCCGTACTCCTGGTCGGTGCCGATCAGGAAGGGCGCCGGGCCGGCGGCGAGCCGGCCGGCGGCGGCCCGGAGCCCGCCGGTCAGCTCGTGCACCTGCTTCGGGTTGTCGACGTTGGTGGTCTCCTGGTTGCCCTTGGTCGGGTCGTCGGCGCTGAACCCGACCAGGATCAGCCCGCCCAGCCGGTACTTGGCGATCATCTCGGCCGGGGTGTCGACACCGGCCAGCGCCTGGTTGCCGGCGGCCGAACCGGGTGAGACCTTCGTGGCCGAGTCGCCGTAGGCGTACGGCATCAGCACCTGGCCGACCAGGTCCTCGTCGGAGAGCGTGGCGACCAGCGCGGCGGCCCGGGCGGCCGGGTCGCCGGGCGGCGTGGTGGCGGGGGTGCTCGGGGCGGCGGAGGTGCCGGTCGGACCGGGGGTCGGCGCGGGACGGTCCGCAGTGCCCGAGCAGCCGGAGACGAGCAGAGCGGTCAGGGCGGCGACGGCGACGCTGGCGCGGCGCGGGCGAATCGGCACGCCGCCCATCCCACCAGTTCCCCCTTATCGGGGCAACTTGACCTTACCGACCACCTGTCGCCGGGCGGGACGTGCGGGCAGGTGGCCGGGGCAGCGGCGGCGCGGTCAGCCGACCCGGGTGAGCAAGGTCACCGGCGCGCCGTCGCCAGCGTACCGGTAGGGCTCCAGGTCATCGTCCCACGCGGTGCCGAGCGCCTTGTCCAGCGCGTGCGCCAGCGCCTCCGGGGCCCGGGCGCCGGCCATCAGCGCCCGCAGCCGGTCCTCGCCGAGTTGGATGTCACCGGCCGCGCCGACGGTGGCCCGGAACAGGCCGCGCGCGGGCACGTACATGAAACGCTCGCCGTCGGCGCCGGGACTCGGTTCCTCGGTCACCTCGAAACGGATCATCGGCCACTGCCGGAGGGCAGCAGCCAGCTCGGCGCCCGTCCCCGGACGACCGGTCCACCCGCACTCGGCCCGGCGGGCGCCGGGGTCGACGGGCTGAGCCGTCCACTGCAGGTTGACCGGCGCGGCTAGGACGCGCGCGATCGCCCACTCGACGTGCGAGCACACGGCGAGCGGGGTCGAGTGGACGTATACGACGCCACGCGTTGGCACGGTGACCTCCCGGAGAGCGAGGTGCGTCTTCCCCTACGACCTCGTCCACCCGAGTGGCTGCTGCAACACATGATTACTCGTGTGACGGATGGTGCGCCAGGGAATCGGAAAAATCGCCGGCCGGAATAGCCGGACGGGTGGTCTCGGTTGCCTCTCAGGACACCGCGACGACCAGCCTGATGTCGTGGTCCTGTACAGTTCCATCGGCGGCTTGTGCCGCGCACAACTTCGTGGGCCGACCTGGTGGTCGCCCGCACACAGCCCCCGGACGTTCTAGTCCTCCCGTACGTCTTGCAAGGAGTACCTCCGTGGCGAGCAACACCTCTAAGACCGCGCGCGCGTCCGTCCGGGCCGGCCAGGCTGGCCAGGGTGGCGCCCTCAGCGTGCTGGGCGAGTTCAAGTACCTCATCCCGCTCAACGGCGGCAAGCACGCCTACGTGCGCAACCTGACCAACGGCAAGACCGCGCACCTGCGCACCGACTCCGAGGCCTTCGTCGAGGAGATCCGGGTGCTGGCCGCGGCCGGCCACGCCGCCAAGATCCGGGCGGAGATCAACAACCTCAACGCGACCCACCCGGGCGACGGCTGGGACGCCACCGAGAAGCGCCTGGTCGAGGCCGGCGTCTTCGAGGGCTGAGCCCTCGCCCACCGCATCATCTGGAAACGCCCGCCGGGAGGTCCCGGCGGGCGTTTTCGCGTCCGTGCGCGGGGACGAGAGCCGTGCGGGTTCAGGCCGGGTCCAGCAGGGCGACCTCCCCGGTGGCCAGGTCGTAGAGGCCGCCCACCACGGCCACCCGGCCGGCCGCGACCGGCCCGGCCAGCAGGTCGTCGTGGCGCAGGGTGTGCACCGTGCGCCGGACGTGCCGGCGGATCGCCAGCGGGTGCACCGCCGGGTCGTCCAGCCCCGCCTCGAGCACCGCCGGGGCGATCTCGTCCACCAGGTGGGCCAGCGAGCCGCCGGGCCGCGCCCCGGAGCGCAGCGCGTCCACCGCGGCGCCCACCGCGCCGCACCGCTCGTGGCCGAGCACCATCACCAGCGGTACGCCGAGCTGGCCGACCACGTACTCGATCGAGCCGCACACCGCGCGGTCGAGCACGTGCCCACCGGTACGGATCACGCAGATCGCGCCGAAAGTCTGGTCGAAGATCGCCTCCAGCGGCACCCGCGAGTCGATGCAGCCGAGCAGCACCGCGTACGGCTGCTGGTCGCCGGAGGCGGCCGCCGCGGCGGCCGTGACATCGTGGCCGTGCAGCGGCTGGCCGCTGACGAAGCGCCGGTTACCGGCGAGCAGCTCGGCCAGCGCGGCTCGCGGCGTGCCGCCGGCCAGCCGTCCCGGCGCCAGCGGTCCGCCCTCCGGCGGTCCGGGCGTTGCCCCCGACGACCCCATGCCGTTCAGCTTGGCCCGCCGTCGCCGGCCAGGGGCGTGGTCGGGAATGTTCCTCCGGCGCGATTGGCGTGGTGTCATGGCGGGTAGCCGGTGTTACCGCCGGGTATCCCGGTGCGGATGGTGCCGGGCGGCCCTGGGAGGTGGCGATGCCGGAGCGGTTCGAGGTCGGTCTGCCCGACGGCGTACGGCTGCACGTCGAGGCGACGGGGCCGGCGGACGCCCCGGTCACCGCCGTCCTGCTGCACGGCTGGACGCTGGACGGGCGCAGCTGGCACCGGCAGGTCGACGCCCTCACCGCATCGTCCGACGGCGCGGTGCGGGTGGTGACCTACGACGCGCGGGGGCACGGCAGGTCCAGTTGCATGCCGCTGCCTACGGCCACCCTGGCCCAGCTCGGCGACGATCTGCTCGCGGTGCTCGACGCGGTCGCGCCGACCGGGCGGGTGGTCCTGGTCGGGCACTCGATGGGCGGCATGACGATCATGGAGTACGCGCACCGCCACCCGGGGCACTTCGCCGCCCGTACCGCCGGCCTGGTCTTCGTCTCGACCACCGCCGAGGGGCACACGCACACCGTCTACGGGCTCTCCCCCCGGATCGCCCGGCTGATCCGACTGGCCGAGACGACCGGCGCCGGGGTGCTGGCCCGGTGCGGGTCGTGGCGGGCACCCCGGGCGCTGCTGCGCGCGCTGCAACCGAGCATCCGGTGGATGCTCTTCGGCGACCGCTGCGACCCGGCCGACATCCGGCTGGTGACCTCGGCGGTGGCCCGCGCCTCACTGCGCTCGATCGGCGGGTTCCGCGCCTCGATCGGCGCCCAGCACCGGCTGGACACCCTCGCCGCGCTGGCCCACCTGCCGGCCGCCGCCCTGGTCGGCGACCGGGACCGGCTGACCCCGCCGCCGTGCGCCGAGTCGATCGCCGCGGTCCTGCCGGCCACCGAGCTGACCGTCTGCCCGGGCGCCGGGCACATGCTGATGATGGAACGCCCGGACGAGGTGAACGCCGCGCTGACGGGCGTCCTGAGCCGGGTGCTCGCCGAGCCCGCCGCCCGGACGAGTGGCGCGACTCCCGCCGGGACGGGTGCCTGACCACGTTCCCGCACCTCGGGCGCGGGACGCCGGGCCCGGGGCCGTACCCTTCTGCGGTTGGCCCGCGCGGTTCGCGCCGCTTGCCGGCGACGTCAGGAGGAGCGTGCGTTGACCGACCAGACCGCCCTGGAGCAGGAGATCGCCGTCGAGCAACGGCACCTCGACCGGGTGTACGCCCGACTCGCCGAACTGCGGCAGTCGGCGGTCCGCGCCGAGCGGGACGGCTACCGGATGGCCCGGGTGGGCACCTTCGGCGCGCTCGTCGAGCGCGACGCGATGGTCTTCCACGCCGCGCAGCGACGCCACACCCTCGACGCCGAGCACGAGGGGCTGGTCTTCGGCCGGCTGGACCTGCGGGACCGGCAGGTGCTGCACGTCGGGCGGCTCGGCATCCGCGACGAGGACGCGACCACGCTGGTCGTCGACTGGCGCGCGCCGGCGGCCGCCGCCTTCTACCAGGCCACCCCGGCGCAGCCGCAGGGCGTGGTACGCCGGCGCACCATCCAGTCCCGCAGCGAGCGGGTCACCCGGATCGAGGACGACCTGCTGGATCCGACTGCCGCCCCCGAGGGGATGACGGTGGTCGGCGACGGCGCGCTGCTGGCGACCCTGTCCCGGGCCACCGGCCGGGGCATGCGCGACATCGTGGCGACGATCCAGCGTGAGCAGGACGAGGCGATCCGCTCGCCCGGCTCCGGGGTGACGATCGTCGCCGGCGGGCCGGGCACCGGCAAGACCGCGGTGGCCCTGCACCGGGCCGCCTTCCTGCTGTACTCCGACCGCAGCCGGTACGCCGGCGGCGGCATCCTGGTGGTCGGCCCGTCCTCGGTCTTCGTCGAGTACATCGCCTCGGTGCTGCCCTCGCTCGGCGAGGACACCGCCACGCTGCACTCGCTGGGCACCCTCTTCCCGGGCATGACCGCCACCCGCACCGACCCGCCCGAGGTGGCGGCGGTGAAGGGCTCACTGCGGATGCGCCGGGTGCTGGAGCGGGCGGTCCGGGACGCGGTGCCGGGCGGCCCGGGCGAGCTGCGGCTGCTCTACCGTGGCACGCTGCTGCGGCTGGACCGGGCCGAGCTGGACGGGATCCGGGACCGCGTGCTGCATCGGGGCGCCCGGCGCAACGAGGTCCGGCGGGCCGGCTTCGACGGCGTCTTCGCCGCGCTGTGGGCGCAGGCCCGCCGATCGGGCATCGGCCGGCTGCCGGAGCAGCGGGCCTTCGAGGACGAGATCGCCGAGCGGCCGGAGTTCCGGGAGTTTCTCAAGGCGTGGTGGCCGCGTCTGCACCCCCGGCACGTGCTCGGCTGGCTGGCCCGGCAGGACCGCCTGCGCCGGTACGCCGGCGGGATCCTCTCCACCGCCGAGATCCGGCTGCTCAGCGCGGCGTACCAGACCCTGGACGCGGCCGGGTTGACGATCGCCGACGTGGCGCTGCTGGACGAGCTGGACGCACTGCTCGGCAAGCCGGCGCAGCCGGCCCGGGCCAAGCGTGACCCGTTCCAGCTCGCCGGCGGGGTCCGCGAGCTGAGCACCTTCGGCGAGCGGCAGCGGGCCGCGCGGGCGGCGGCCCGGGAGCGTCCGGCGGACTACCGGGAGTACGCGCACGTGGTGGTCGACGAGGCGCAGGACGTCTCGCCGATGCAGTGGCGGATGGTCGGCCGGCGCGGCCGGCTGGCCTCCTGGACGGTGGTGGGCGACCCGGCGCAGACCGCGTGGACCGGTGACCCGGAGGAGCTGACCCGGGCCCGGGACCAGGCGCTGGGCCGGCGCAAGCGGCACGACTTCACGCTGACCACCAACTACCGCAACTCGGCGGAGATCTTCGCGGTGGCGGCGGCGGAGATCCGCCGGCTCTATCCCGACCTGCCGCTGCCGACCGCCGTCCGCTCCACCGGGGTCGACCCGGTCGAGCTGGTGGTGCCGCCGACGGAGCTGGAGACCGCGACCGTGGAGGCGGCCACCGGCCTGCTGGCCGAGGTGGAGGGCACGGTCGGTGTGATCACGCCGGTTCCCCGCCGCGACGAGGTCGCCGGTTGGCTCGGCGCGCTCGGTGCGCCGCGGCTCCAGGTGGTGACGAGCCTGGAGGCGAAGGGCATGGAGTACGACGGCGTGGTGCTGGTCGCACCGAGCGAGATCCGGGCGGATCCGGGCGCCGGGGTGCGCACCCTCTATGTCGCGCTGTCCCGGGCCACCCAGCGCCTCACCACCATCGACCCGACCGGCTGACCTGCGGCGGCGAGCCCCGCCGGACGGACGACGGCCGTACACTTGCATACATAGCGATGTGAGCATACATTTGACCGGGTCCGGACCGACGACGGAGGGTGGTCTCGTGGGCGCAGGTCATGACCACCACCATGGGTCGGTCGCCAACGCCGCGCACCAGCACCGGGGGCGGCTCTGGACCGCGTTCGGGCTGCTCGCCACCCTGATGGTGGTCGAGGCGGTGGCCGCGTTCCACACCGGCTCACTGGCCCTGCTCTCCGACGCCGGGCACATGTTCACCGACGTGCTCGGCATCGGGATGGCGCTCGCCGCGATCACCGCCACCCGGCGGGCCACCGGCGACCCGCAACGCACCTTCGGGCTCTACCGACTCGAGGTGCTCGCCGCGCTGGCCAACGCCGTCCTGCTCTCCGGCGTCGCGGTCTACGTGGTGATCGAGGCGATCGGCCGGTTCGGCGACCCGCACGAGGTGCTGGCCGGACCGATGCTCGCGGTGGCCGTGCTCGGCCTGCTCGCCAACGTGGCCGCCTTCGCGCTGCTGCGCGCGGGGGCACGGGAGAGCATCAACCTCCAGGGCGCCTACCTGGAGGTGCTCGGCGACCTGCTCGGCTCGCTCGGCGTGATCGGCGCGGCGCTGCTCATCCAGGTCACCGACTGGTGGTGGGCCGACCCACTCGTCGCGGTCGCCATCGGCGTGTTCATCCTGCCGCGCACCTGGCGGCTGGGACGGGCCGCGGTCCGCATCCTGGTGCAGGCCGCCCCGGAACACCTGCAGGTGACCGCCGTGCACGACCGGCTGGCCGAGGTGCCCGGCGTGGTCGAGGTGCACGACCTGCACGTCTGGACGCTCACCTCGGGCATGGAGGTGGCCTCCGCGCACCTGACCATGGCCCCCGGCGCCGATGTCGGTGCGGTGCTCACCGCGGCGCGTACCGCCCTGCACGAGGACTTCCGGATCGAGCACGCGACGTTGCAGATCGAACCCGGCGCGGCCCCCGGGGCCTGCGGTTCGGTCGAATGGTAATGGCATTTCGGGAGTTCTACTCGCTTTAGCCGGAATTTCGCGTGACAACGCACGCACCGTCCGTCACATCGGCTGCATTCGCCCCACCGGCACCGGTAGGCTCGGTCCCGGCCTCCACCCGGCGGCGCCCTCCCGGCGCCGGTGGTGGTCGCCGCCTAATCGCCCGAGTGGGCGAACCGGGGAACCATGTTCCTGGGGTGCATCCGCGTCAGCGGTAGGGATCTTCCGTCCCGAACCCGTCAGCTAACCCGGTCGGCGGCTGACGGAAGGACATGCGTAGTGGTACCAGCACGACCACCCGCCGCCCGACTGGCGGCTCTGATCGTCGCGATGTTCGCCCTCGGCGTCGCGATCCCGGCCGGCGCCGCCTCGGCCGCTCCCCCGACCGGCCAGCGGGCCGCCGCGGCACCCGACGGCGACGAAGAGGGCGGCACCCCGGCGCTGCGCGCTCAACTGGAGGCGGCCAGCAAGGGCTACCTGGACGCGAAGCGCGCCCTGGCCACCTCCGTACAGCGGCAGCAGCAACTCGCCACCCAGCTCAAGACCACCGAGACCGAACTGACGGCACGCAGCGGCAAGGTCGACGAGATCGCCGGGCTGGCCTACCGCACCGGCCGGCTCGGCACGGTGTCGGCGCTGCTCAACAGCAGCAATCCCGAGGGCTTCATGGACCGGGCCGTCACGCTCGACGCGGTCGCCGCCAACGAGGACCGCGCGCTGCGCGACCTCATCGCCACCAGGGACGAGGTCAACCGCACGCGCGTCGCCCTGGACGGCGAGATCCGTGAGCAGCGCAAGCAGGTCACGGTCATGGCCAAGCGCAAGGAGCAGGCCGAACGGGCCCTGACCGTGGCCACCACCAAGCCCAGGACGACCGCCGACAGCGGCTCCAACCGGGGCACCTCCGCCGCCAACGCCACGGCTGCGCCCCGCAACTCCGACGGCTCCTGGCCATCGGAGTCGTGCAGCGTCAACGACCCCACCCCGGCCACCGGCTGCATCACCCCGCGCACCCTGCACGCGCTCAACCAGGCCAAGGCCGCGGGCTTCACCCGCTACGTCTCCTGCCACCGCAACGGCGGCTCCGGCGAACACCCGAAGGGCCGGGCCTGCGACTTCGCCGCGCAGAAGGGCGGCTTCGGCGGGGACGCCACCGGCGGCGACAAGACGTACGGCAACAACCTGGCCGCGTACTTCATCCGCAACGCCGACCGGCTCGCCGTGCTGTACGTGATCTGGTACCGACAGATCTGGCTGCCCAGCAGCGGGTGGAAGTCGTACAGCGGGGCGGGCGGCGACCCGTCCAGCGACCACACCAACCACGTGCACCTGTCCGTGTACTGACCCACCGGCCGGTGCCCCGCCTCCCGGGGCGCCGGCCCGCCCGGGGTACGTCCTCGGACGTACCCCGGATGTCGTCGGCGGACGGACGTCTCGGCCGGGCCCGGCGGGCAGCATCCTGGTATGCGTCGGATCCCGCCCACCGCCCGCAAGGCGCTGCTCACCCTGCACCTGGTCACCTCGCTCGGCTGGCTCGGCGCCGACCTGACGCTGCTCACGCTCGGTGTCGCGGCACAGCGCGGCGCCGACCCGGCCGTCGTCTACCCGGTCGCCGCGCTGATCGGCACCGTGCTGTTCGCGCCGTTGAGCGTGCTGGTCTGGCTGATCGGCGTGGCCAGCGCGCTGCTCACCCCGTGGGGCCTGCTGCGCTATCGCTGGGTGCTGGTCAAACTCGTGATCACCACGGTGATGGTCGGGCTGGTGCTGTTCCTGCTCACCCCGAACCTGCGGCACGCCGGCGCGCTGGGCGCCGCCCTGCCCGCCCGGGACCGCGCCGACCTGGTGATCGCACCAGCCGTGTCGACCAGTCTGATGATCATCGCGACCGTGCTGTCCACGTACAAGCCGTGGGGGCGACGGCCGGCCGCGCGCGCGGCCGCGGCCGGCGCGGCCGTGCGGACCGGCCGTGATCGCGCCACAACCAGGATGTAGTGGCCTCCCGGCGCGCCGACACCACTGCATCCAGGATCGAGCGCGATCTTGGCGCGGCGCGCGGCACGCGGGGGTCAGGTGGTGGGTGGGGTCTCGCCGGGGCGGTCCAGGGCCGCGCCCAGTCGGGTGGCCAGGGCCAGGTGGGCCGCCTGGGCCTGGCGGAACGCGTACCGGAACAGCGGCGCCGGCGCGGTCAGGGTGATCTCGACGTCGATCCGGACCAGGCCGTCCGGCTCGCCGCGCAGCCGGGTGTGGTTGCGTACCGTGGTGGCCGGCCACTGACGGGCCACCATGACGATCTCGTCGTCCTCGCTGATCAGCACGTCCGCCTGGTAGCTGGTCCGGAAGCGCAGCGGGCCGGCGGCCAGCCGGTCGCTGATCACGTAGCTGGCCTGAGCCCCGGGCCGCGGTGGCAACCGGCGGACCCTGACGATCAGCGGGTGCAGCTCACCCTGCCGGGTCAGGTCGCTCAGCAGGGCCGCCGCCTCCTGGGGTGTGCAGCGGGCCTGGACGGTGTAGCTGAAGGTATCGCTCCTGAGCACACCGTCTCCCGCCGTCGTTGGTCGCACGATCGTCCCGTACCCCGGTCGGGGTGGCAACGCCCGGAGGGACACGGACCGTTGCCTCGGCATGCACACCGCGTTTCCCACTACGGACGGTGGACGGGGAAACACCATTTGTGAGGACGAGGGAGGGCGTGAGCATGAACGGGTACGACCGGTGAGCGGGCACGTGATGGTGTTCGCCCCCACGCCGCAGCTGACGGTGACCGTGGACCAGCCGAACGGCCAGCCCGAGCTGCACCTGCACCCGGGTGGGCAGGGTGTCTGGCAGGCCCGCATGGTGATGTCGCTCGGGGTCGACGTGGTGCTCTGCGCCGCGCTCGGCGGCGAGATCGGCCAGGTGCTGGAGCCGCTGCTCGTCAGCGAGGGCGTGGACCTCAAGGTGGTGGTCCGGGACTCCGGCAGCGGCGGGTACGTGCACGACCGCCGGGACGGGTCCCGGCAGGAGATCGCGGACGTGCCCGGGCAGCCACTGAGCCGACACGAGCTGGACGAGTTGTACAACCTGGCCCTCGGCGAGGGGCTGCGGGCGCCGGTGAGCGTGCTCAGTGGACCCAACGAGCCGTGGCTCGTCCCGGCCGACCTGTACCGGCGCTTCGCCGCGGATCTCGGTGCCAACGGCGGCCGGGTGGTGGTCGACCTATCCGGCGATCACCTCGGCGCGGTGCTGGACAGCGGGGTGTTCTTCCTGAAGGTCAGCCATGAGGAACTGATCCGCGACGGCCGCGCCCGCAACGAGGAGACCGCGGAGCTGACCCGGGCGATGTACGAGTTGCACGCCGCCGGCGCCGAGACGGTGGTGGTGAGCCGGGCCGACGAGCCGGCGCTCGCGCTCATCGACGGGGAGCTGTTCGAGGTGGAGATGCCCCGGTTGCAGGCGGCCGACCCGCGCGGCGCGGGCGACTCGATGACCGCCGGGGTGGCCGCCGTGGTGGCCGGCGGCGGTGACATCCGGACCGCCATCCGGACCGGCGCCGCCGCCGGAGCGCTGAACGTGACCCGGCACGGCCTGGGCACCGGGCGGCTGGACTCGATCACCGGTCTGGTGGAGCGGGTCCGGTTGGTCCCGGCGGACACCCGACAGCAGGAGCGGACCACCCCCGACGAACTGGCCGACCGGGCGGTCGAGCGATGACGCTGCGCGTGCTGGTCACCAACGACGACGGGATCGCCGCGCCGGGCATCCAGGCGTTGGCCTGGGCGGCGACGCAGCGGGGCCTGGACGTGGTGGTCGCCGCGCCGCTGGAGGAGGCGAGCGGCACCAGCGCCGCCATGAGCGCCATGGAGCAGGACGGGCGCGTGGTGGTGCACGAGCACCCGCTGACGGATCTGACGGGCGTGCCGGCGTACGGGGTGGGTGGTTCCCCGGGCTTCATCACGCTGATCGCGCTGCACGGCGCGTTCGGTCCGCCGCCGTCGGTGGTGCTCTCCGGCATCAACCGGGGCGCCAACGCCGGCCGCGCCGTGCTGCACTCGGGAACGGTCGGCGCCGCGTTCACCGCCGCCACGAACGGCTGCCGGGCGATGGCGGTCTCGCTGGACGTGCTGTCCGCGGGTGAGGCGACGGCCGCCAGCGGTGGCGCCGCGGTGGACGCCGCCGCCCGGGTACGCGACGCCGAACGCAACTGGAGCACCGCCGCGCGGGTCGCCCTGGACCTGCTCCCCCGGCTGACCGCCGCGCCGATCGAGAGCGTCCTCAACGTCAACGCACCGGACCTGCCGCACGGTCGGCTGCGTGGGGTGCGCCGCGGCACGCTGGCCAGTTTCGGTCAGGTGCAGATGACGGTGGCCGAATCGGGGCACGGCTTCGTCCGTACCTCGTTGGAGGAGCCGGGGCAGGCCGCACAGCCCGGCACGGACGTGGCGTTGCTGGCCGCGGGGTACGCGTCCGTGACGGCCATCCGTGCGGTCACCGAGATGACCGACGTGGACCTGGCCGGCCTGGACGAACAGCGCTGACCGGCTCGGGTCGGGCGTTTCAGCGCTCAGGCGCCGGGGAGCACCTCGGGGGTGGCGTTGCCGGCGAAGTAGGGCTCCGGGGCGCCGAAGAGGCCGAGCAGGCCGGTCACCCAGAGCTGCCGGTGCACGAACCGGCTCGGCTCGGTGACCACCAGCTTGACGCCGCTGACCTCGGCGGTCTGGAAGCCGGCCACCATCGCGCTGATGCCGACGGAGTCGATGAAGGTAACGAGCCTCATGTTCAGCTCGATGCGCAGCGGGCGGCCCTTGGCCAGCACCTCCGCGATCGCCTCGCGCACCTCGTACGCTGTGTCGACGTCGATCTCGCCCCGGGGGGCGATCTCCACGACACCACCGGACAAAACCGACTTCACGATCGACAGGCTCACGCGAGCACCTCCACCCGCCCGTCCCCCGGGCGCCTCATCAGTACGCGGGCCGCGACCGACAGTATTCCTTTGACGGCCTCGGTCGCCACCCCTCGGGATGAGCAATTCGCGGATCCGGGCACACCAAGTCGCCCATATCCGAACTTTTCGTTATCTGATCACTCAGTGCTTTTCGTTATCTGATCACTCGACGACCGGTCGGAACCGACGCATCGCCGGACCAGGGTAGCGGTCCCGGCCCGACGCGCCCGACAACCGGCCCACCAATGATGCCCGCCCCGTGTGACATCGGCGTGTCGCACCTCGTCGATCGACTCCGACCCGGCCGGGTGGTTGCCGATGCCACCTAGCATCGGCCAGGGAACCCACCGTGACGGAGAGGACCTTCAATGATCAAGAAACTGGCCGGGCTGGCCGGCGTCGGCGCCCTGCTCGCCCTCGTACTCGCCTGCGGTTTCGGTGGCGGCGGCGATGACGACGACGATGACGACGACTTCGCCCGGGGTGTCTCCGTGGTGGTGCTGCGCTGACTGTCCAGCGAGCCGGGTCGGCCGGGTTTGCGCTCGGCCGGCGCGGGGCACTGCGGGATAGGCGAATCGTGACGCGCTGGACAGACGCTGAAGTCCGAAGTGGCCGCCGGCTTCGGCACCCGAGGAGGTAACCACGATGTTCGGAACCAACATGCTGGACCGCCGCAGCAAGCCGGAGCGGATCGCGGACCAGGCGTGGGAGCACCTGGTCTCCGCCGTCAGTTCCGCGGGGGACAGTGTCCGGGGCACCGCCCGCTCCGCCCGACGCAGCAGCAGCGACCTCGCTGACGGCGCGGGCGACCTGGTGGGCTCCGCCGCCGACGAGGCGCGGCGCCGGGCCTCGCTGGCCTTCGACGCGCTCGCCGGTCGTCAGCCGGCACTGCCCTGGACGCTGCTGATCGGCGCCGCGCTGGTCGGCGCGGCGGTCGGCTGGGCCGTCGGCTCCGCCGCCCGGGCCGCGGGCAGCCGGGACGACCGCGCGGTCGACGACGTCGAGTTCGTCGACGTCGACCGCCCCAACTCCCCGATCGGCCTGAACGACTGAACCACCCGCCACTTCCGGGCCCCGCTCGACCCCGCCGGTCGACCGGGGCCCTCCTCTTTTCCCCACCCGCGCGGGTGATCGCGACGCGGGAGGCACGGCTCCTGCGGGCCGGTCCGCCAGGGCGCCGGACCCCTCAGGCAGCCCCGGCGGACCGGTGATCGGGGGCGGTCCGGGCACTGCCGACCGCGCCCGGACCACCGGTCAGCGGTTCCGCTGGGGGTGGCCGTCCGAGGAGGCAGGTGGGGTGCCGCGACCCGGGGGACGGGTCGGAGCGCACCGGCTCCCGCCTCCCGACGCGACGGCCGCCGCGACCGAGGAGCGCATTCACCGTAACCGATCGGACGGCGGTTTGGAAGCGCTCCCATCATCGATCCTCGTACACCCCGCCGGCACCGCACGGGGTTACCGCCGGACCGGACCTCACCCGAGCGGGGCGAGGACGGCTCACCCCCGTCGGCGGCAGGATCGGACCCCGGCGGACTCCGGCCGCGGCCGTCACCCGGTCCGCCGCCCACGCACCGGAGGAGGGACAGATGGCCATCGCGACGATCAGCCGCACCGACCAGGACATCCAGTCCGCCGTACTCGACGAGCTGACCTGGGAACCGCGGGTGCAGCCGCACGAGATCGGCGTGACCGTCGCCGAGGGCGTCGTCACGCTGACCGGGCGGGTGGACAGCTACGCGAAGAAGTGGGCCGCCGAGCGGGCCGCGCACCGGGTCGCACGGGTCCGGGCACTCGCCAACGACCTGACGGTGAGTCTGCCCGGCGAGGCCGAGCGCGCCGACCCCGACCTGGCCGCCGCGGCCGGCCACACCCTCGAATGGGACGCGTTCGTGCCGGTGGAGAAACTCCAGGTCACGGTCTCGGCCGGCTGGGTGACGTTGCACGGCGAGGTCGAGTGGGAGTACCAGCGCCGAGCCGCCGAGAGAGCGGTCAGCAGGCTGACCGGCGTACGCGGGGTGAGCAACGGGATCACCGTGCGTCCCTCCGCCGTACCGGACGGACGGGACCTGGCCGAGCGGATCGTCGACGCGCTGGCCCGGGCCGGGGCCACCGAGGCCGAACGGATCAGCGTCCGGGTGCACGGCGACACCGCCGTGCTCGCGGGGCTGGTGCACTCGATGCCCGAGCGGGCCGAGGTCGAGCAGGTGGCCTGGTCCGCGCCGGGGATCCGGGAGGTGCAGAACCACATCGCGGTCGCTCCGGTGCTGGGCTGAGCTGAGCGCGGAACCACCCGGGGCGGGTGAGCCGGTCTCACCCGCTCCAGCGCCAGGCTGGGGGCATGAGTGATCCGAACGGGCTGATCCAACCGGGGCGACCCGCGCCCGGCTTCACCCTGGCGAGCACCCCGGACGGGCGCCGGACCGGTCCCGAGCAGTTCCGCGGCCGGCCGGTCGTGCTCGCCTTCTACCCCGCCGACTGGAGCCCGGTCTGCGGTGACCAGATGTCGCTCTACCAGGCGGCGGCGCCGGTCTTCGAGCAGTACGACGCGGCGGTGCTCGGCATCTCGGTGGACAGCATCTGGTCGCACCGGGCGTTCGCCGAGAGCCGGGGCATCGCGTTTCCGCTGCTGGCGGACTTCGAGCCCAAGGGCGAGGTGTCCCGCCGGTACGGTGCGTACACCCCACAGGGCGAGGCGGCCCGGGCGCTGGTGGTGCTCGACCGGGCCGGGACGGTGGCCTGGAGCTACCTCTCCCCACCCGAGGTCAACCCCGGCGCGGACGGCATCTTCGACGCGCTGGACCAGCTCGCCACCGACCGGGAGGTGATGACCCGATGAGCACCCCGTTCCAGGTCACCGCCCGCCTCCGGGACCCGGTGACCACCGACGACCACATCCGGGGGCCGGCCGACGCGTCGGTCACGATCGTCGAGTACGGCGACTTCCAGTGCCAGTTCTGCGGCGCCGCGTACCCGAACCTGCACGAGCTGCTGCGACAGCGGGCCGACACGGTACGGATGGTCTTCCGCCACTTCCCGATCGCCAACATCCACCCGTACGCCGAACGCGCCGCCGAGACCGCCGAGGCCGCCGGGGCCCGCGGCCGTTTCTGGGAGATGCACGACTGGCTCTACGAGCACCAGGACCAGCTGGACCCGGTGCACCTCTCGCTCGGCGTCGAGCAGCTCGGACTGCCGCCGGACGAGCTGAACCAGGAGGTGGAGGGCGGGGTGCACGCCGACCGCGTGCGCCGGGACTTCGTCGGCGGGATCCGCAGCGGGGTGAACGGCACCCCGACCCTCTTCGTCAACGACGTCCGGCACGAGGGCGGGTACGACCTGGCGGACCTGCTGACCGCCGTCGACGCCGCGGCCAACACCTGACCCTGGCGGCCGGCGACCGGCCGACCGCTCAGATCAGCCGCAGCTCGCGCGCCCGCCGGACCGCCTCACGCCGGCGGGTCGCGTCGAGCTTGCGGTAGATGTTGCGGACGTGGGTTTTCACCGTGTTGACCGAGAGCGACAGTTCGCTGGCGATCTCCACGTTGGACAGGATGCTCTGCAGGTACCGCAGGATGGTCAGCTCCCGCTCGGTGAGCGGCTCGTCGAGGGCGCCGCCCAGGTCGGCCGGTGGTCGGGCCGTGGACTGCTCGGCTCCCCGGACCAGGTCGCTGACCAGCGAGAAGTGCGCGGTACCCGCGTCCAGGTGCGCCGCCAGCAGGTCCCGCACCGGCGGCTCGGCGCGGGTGAAGACCCGGCGGCAGCCCTGCGGGCCGGCCAGGTCGAGCACCTGCTCCAGGATCCGGCCGGCCCGGCGCCCGTCGCCGCCCCGCTCGGCCAGCACCGCGCCCAGCAGGCCGGCGTCCAGGCGGACCGGCAGGGGCCAGGTCGCGGCCGGTGACGCCTGCCAGTCCGGCAGCGCCCGTCCGGCCGCGCCGAGGTCGCCGGACCGCAGCTCCAACCGGGCCAGGGTCACCGCGAGCGCGGGGTCGGCCGTCTCGTCGGCGACACCGGTCAGCAGGTCGCGGGCGGCGTCCAGGTCACCCCGCTCGGCCCGCAGGTCGGCTTCGGCCGCCCGCAGCAGGTTCGCCAGCTCGGCGGCGGACGGCCGGTCGGTCAACGATTCCCGGGCCCGGACGAGCAGCCGCTGGCCGGCGGCCGGGTCACCGGCGTCGCGGTGCAGGTACGCCCGGCAGAGCGCGGCCACCGCCGCCGCCACCGGCTCGGCCGGCAGCTCCGTCGACCAGTCGTCCCCGGAATCCGCCGCGGCCGACCCGGTCGCCGGGGCGGCGAGGGCGAGGTTGGCCCCCGCCTCCTCGGGCTGGTCCCGGTGCAGCGCCACCACCGCCAGGGCGAGGTGGGCGTAGGCGCAGTCGAGCCGGCAGGACCAGCCACGGCACGGCGGCATGCCCAGCGCGTCCCGGGCGGCCTGCTCCGCCGCGCGCAGGTCGCCACGCACCGCGAGCAGCAGCGCGGAGCGGCTGGCGGCGGCCAACTCGGTACGCGGCCGGCCGGCCTCCCGGGCCGCCGCCCGGGCCCGGACGAACCGGGCGTCGGGCAGCGCGCCGGCCGCCAACTCGACGAGCCCCAGGGCGGTGCCGGTGAACGCCCGCAGGTCCGCGTCCTCGGCGGCGCTGCCCGTACCCGCGGCGAGCGCGTGGTTCGGCGCCCCGGTCGTCGGCGGACCCGACGCCGCTCTCGGCCCGGCGCCGACCGGACGGGTCCGTAGCAGCCGGGCGGCGGCGGCCCGGACCTCGGCCGGATCGCCGGCGAGTCGGGCCAGGGTCAGCTCCAGCGCGGTGGCCAGCCGCAGGAACCGGTCCCGGCGCGGCACCGGCAGGCCGTCGGCGTACCCGGCGGCGGCACGCAGGTGGCCGCTGGCTGCCGGCAGGTCGCCGGCGTACGCCCGCTCGGCGGCGCAGGCCAACGCGACCTCCGGGTCGGCGCGCAGCACCGCCGGCGGCGGGGACATCGGGGCCGGGCCCGTCGTCGGATCGGCGTCGTACCGGGTCAGCTCCGGCCAGTGCGCGACGAACAGGTCGCCGGCCCGGTCCCACCGGCCGGCGGCCAGCGCGTGCCGCAAGCCGTCCACCGGGCGTCCGTCACCGGCGTACCAGTCGGCCGCCCGCGCGTGCAGCTCACGCACCTCGTCGGCGGGCAGCCGGGCCAGCTCGGCCCGGAGCAGGTCGGCCAGCAGCGGATCGCAGCGGTACCACGGCGGGCGGCTCTCCGCCCGGTGCAGCAGACCGCCCGCGCCGGCCAGGTCGGCCAGCGCCCGCCCGGCGTCGGCGCGGCCGGTCAGCGCCTCGGCCAGGTCCGCGCAGACCGTCTCGGCGAGGGCGGTGCGGCGCAGCAGGTCGCGGTCGGCCGGATCGATCGTGGCGAGCACCTCCTCGTGCAGATAGCCGGCGATCTCCGGTTGGTCGCCGCCGAACTGCGCCACCCACCGTTCCGGGTCGGGATGCCCGCGCAACGCCAGCGCGGCGATCCGCAGCGCGGCCGGCCATCCCCCGGTGCGCTCGCGCAGCCGGTGCAGGGCGGCGGCCGGCAGCGGCGCCCCGTGCGCGGTGAGCAGGTCGGCCACCTCGTCATCGGTGAAGGCCAGCTCGTCCGGGCCGATCTCGGTCAGCTCGCCGGCCAGACGGAGCCGATGCAGGGCCAGCGGCAACCCGGCCCGGGCCCCGACCACCACATGCAGCCGCTGCTCGGCGTGCCGGAGCAGGAACTCCAGCCCGGTCAGCGCGGCGGGGTCGGCGACCCGGTGCAGGTCGTCCAGGACCAGCAGCACCGGTCGGTCCAGGGTGGCGAGCGCGGCGGCCAGCAGCTCCAACTGGTCCGGGCGCGGCGGCCGGTCGGGCACCGGCGCCGCCGGGTCGTCCTCCGTCGACCCGGTCGCCGCCCGCAACGCCGCCGCCAGGTACGCCCAGAGCCGGTCGCCGTCGTCGCCGACCTCCACCGACACCCACGCCGGCCCCAGCCCGGCCCCGGTGCCAGCGGCCAGCCGCACCCAGGAGGCGAGCAGGGTGGTCTTGCCCCAGCCGGCGGGTGCGGCGACCAGGGTCACCGGTCCCGCGCTGCCCTCGTCGAGTCGGCGCAGCAGGCGGGGCCGGGCCACCACCGGCTCGGGCGGCGCCGCCGGGGTCAGTCGGGACGCCAGCAGCGGCGGGTCCGACGGGCGGCCCGGTGCCGTACCGACCCGTGCGCGATCCAGCTCTTCCGGCACCCGGCTCCACCCCCACCACCGCGTTCCACCCCCGGTCGGCGAGCGGTTACCCGGCGCGGACGCGTTCACCCCTTCGGGGCGAGCCCGCTTCACCCGGTCGCGGCCGAGGATCCGGGGGAGGGAGACCGACCGACGGGTGGGACCCATGTGACGGCTGGCGCGGACGGGATCGACCGTGCTCACGAGCTGCCGCAGCGGGCGGCGGATGGCAGACTCTGGGGATGGCCGGGGAGCGGACGTACGACGTGGTGCTGTTCGGAGCCACCGGGTTCACCGGGGGGCTGACCGCCGAATACCTGGCCCGGCACGCGCCGTCCGGGCTGCGCTGGGCGTTGGCCGGCCGCAACCCGGGCCGCCTCGCCGCCGTACGGGACCGGCTCGCCGCGATCGACCCGGCGCTGGCCGGGCTGCCGCTGCTCACCGCCGACGTGACCGACGCCGGTTCGCTGCGGGCGGTGGCCGAGAGCGCCCGGGTGGTGGCCAGCACGGTCGGCCCGTACATCCACCACGGGGAGCCGCTGGTCGCGGCGTGCGCCCGGGCCGGCACCGACTACCTGGACATCACCGGCGAGCCGGAGTTCGTCGACCTGATGTACGTCCGTCACCACGCCGAGGCGACCCGCACCGGCGCGCGGCTGGTGCACGCCTGCGGGTTCGACTCCATCCCGCACGACCTGGGTGTCTGGTTCACCGTCAAGCAGCTGCCCGCCGACGCGCCGATCGCCGTGGACGGGTACGTCCGTGCCGGCGGCCAGTTCTCCGCCGGCACGTACCAGTCCGCGCTCACCGCGTTCTCCCGCACGAAGCAGGCCAGCCAGGCCGCCCGGGATCGCCGGGCAGTCGAGCCGCGCCCCGCCGACCGCCGGGTCCGAGCGGTGCCGGGCCGGCTGGGCCGCTCGGCGGAGCTGGGGATCTGGACCGTACCGCTGCCCACCATCGACCCGCAGGTGGTACGCCGCTCGGCGGCGGCCCGCCCGGAGTACGGCCCGAACTTCCGCTACCGGCACTTCGCCGCGGTGAAGCGGCTGCCCACCGTGCTGGCCGCGGGAGCCGGGCTCGGCGCGCTGGTCGGGCTGTTGAAGCTGCCGCCCACCCGGCGCTGGCTGCTCGGGCGGCTGGCGTCCGGGCACGGGCCCACCCCGCAGCGGCGGGCGGCGTCCTGGTTCCGGGTCCGGTTCGTCGGCACCGGTGGCGGGCGCCGGGTGGTCACCGAGGTGGCCGGCGGCGACCCGGGCTACGACGAGACGGCGAAGATGCTCGCCGAGTCGGCGCTCTGCCTGGCGTTCGACGAGCTGGCGCCGACCGCCGGGCAGGTCACCCCGGTCGTCGCGATGGGCGACGCGCTGCTCGACCGGCTGATCCGGGCCGGGCTGACCTTCCGGGTGCTGAAGCAGGAGGCCGCGACCCCGACGCCCGAGGCCGCCGACCGGACGGCCGCGCCCGGCGCGGAGTCGACGGCTTGACCCTCGACCGGGTCGAGGGGGCAGGATGCCCGTCGTGGAGAGCGACCTGCACAGCATCGGTGAGCTGGCCCGGGCCAGCGGCCTGACCGTCAGCGCGCTGCGCTTCTACGACTCGGCGGGCGTGCTCGAACCGGCCCTGGTCGACCCGGTGACCGGCTACCGCTGGTACACCGACGCGCAGATCGCCCCGGCCCGGCTGGTGGCCGGGCTGCGCCGGGTCGGCATGCCCGTGCCGGAGATCGCCGCGGCGGTGCGCGCCGAGCCGGCCACGGTGCACCGGCTGCTCGACACGCACCTGCGCCGGTTGGCGGACGGGCTCGCGGACGCCCGCCGGGAGGTCGCCCGCCTCCGGGCCCTGGTGGACCCGGCGCCGGCGGCGATCACCACGCTGCTGCTCTCCCCCGCCGAACTGGCCGCCGCCGTCGACGCGGTGCGCTTCGCCGTCGGCGACGACCCGGAGCTGCCGGCCCTCTCCGGCGTGCTGTTCGACGTGGAGCCGGACGGCGTCCGGCTGGTCGCCACCGACCGGCACCGGCTCGCGCTGGCCCGGGCCGGGGCGACCGTCGACGGACCGCCGGTGCGGGTGCTCGTCGGAGTGGACCTCGTCGACCGGCTCCGCGCTCTGCTGGACCCCACCGACCCCGGGTCGGTGCGGCTGACCGTGATCGGTGCGGACCTGCGCGTCGCGGTGGCCGGTCGGACACTGACGGGCGCCGCGCTGCCGTACGACTTCCCGGACTACCGCAGGCTGCTGCGGGAGGCCCTCGGCGAGAGCCCGGCCGCGTACCGGATCCCGGTCGACGTGGCCGCGCTGCGCGCCGCGCTCACCGATCCGGCGGCCCCCACGGTGGCCCGCGAATACGACGGCCGGTCGCTGGCGATCACCGTGCTCGGCCTCGACGACCGGGCCGGCGTCCGCCTGCTGCCCACCGCCGGCCCGACCGGGGACCGGATGACGTCGCCGGACCCGGTCGGTGGGCTGCGGGTCGGGGTGAACGGCGCGTACCTGCTGGACGCGCTGGACGCGGCCGGCGGCTCGCAACTGGTCCTGGAGCTGGACGGGCCGATCGCCCCGCTGGCCGTACGCCGCCCGGACGACACGGACACGTTCTCCGTGCTGATGCCGATCCGGCTCTGAACCCGTCGTCGGTTCCCAGGCGGTGGGCTCGCGCTCCCCGTCCCGAACCGAACGGGGCGCGACGGTAGCATCTGTGGGTCCACCTGTGACCCCGGACGGAGGCGTACGGAGCAGCATGCTCGACATGGAGTTGATCCGGAAGGATCGCGAGGCGGTGGCGACCGCGCTGGCGAAGCGACTGGATCCCGCCGAGGTCAACCGGGCCCTGGACGAGATCCAGCGGCTCGACCAGGAACGGCGCGCCCTCATCACGGAGATCGACGCGGAGCGGCAGCGCCGCAAGGCGGAGGCCCGGGCGTACGCGCAGGCGAAGCGTGCCGGCACCGAGCCGCAGGTCACCGCACCGGAGACGGAGCGCAAGCAGCTCGCCGATCTGGAGTCCCAGCTGGACGAGGTGCAGGCCCGGCTGCGGGACGCGATGAGCGAGCTGCCGAACCTGCCCAGCGACGACGTGCTTCCCGGCGGCAAGGAGGCGAACCGGGTCGTCAAGACCTTCGGCGAGCCGCCGGCCATCGAGAAGGTCCGCGACCACGTGGAGCTGTCCCGGGCGCTGGGCCTGGTCGACTACGAGCGTGGCGTCAAGCTCGGCGGCTCCGGCTTCTGGATGTACACGGGGGTCGGCGCGCGGCTGGAGTGGGCGCTGCTGAACTACTTCATCGACCAGCACATCAGGGCCGGGTACGAGTTCCTGCTCCCGCCGCACCTGCTGCTCGACTCGGCCGGCTTCGCCGCCGGGCAGTTCCCGAAGTTCTACGACGACGTCTACCACCTGGACCGGGAGTCCGCCCCGCGCGGGCAGTTCCTGCTGCCCACCTCGGAGACGGCGATTCTCGGCGCGTACCAGGACGAGATCCTGGAGACCCCGAAGCTGCCGCTGAAGGCGTTCGCGTACACGCCGTGCTACCGGCGCGAGTCGGCCGGCTCGCACTCGGACGAGCGCGGCACGGTGCGCGGGCACCAGTTCAACAAGGTGGAGATCTTCCAGTTCACCCTGCCGGAGCAGGCCGACGACGCGCTGGAGGAGATGCTCGCCCACGCGGAGAGCCTGGTGGAGGGGCTGGGCCTGCACTACCAGCGCACCCTGCTCTCCGCCGGTGACTCCAGCGCGTCGATGAAGAAGACCCTCGACATCGAGGTGTGGATGCCGAGCACCGGCAAGTACAAGGAGGTGTCGTCGGTCTCCTGGGCCGGTGACTACCAGGCCCGCCGGGCGGCCATCCGCTACCGGGAGCCGGGCGGCAAGCAGACCCGCTTCGTGCACACCCTCAACGGCTCGGCGCTGGCCACCAGCCGGCTGTTCCCGGCCATCCTGGAGCAGTTCCAGCAGGCCGACGGCTCGGTCCTGATCCCCGAGGTCCTCCGCGACCGGATGGGCACCGACCGCCTGACGCCGCTGCGCTAGCCGATCCGTTCGACGGGGGCCGGGTCCACCCCGGCCCCCGTCGGCGTATCCGCCGGCGTCCGGGCGCTCTTCCGGACGCCCAGGCCAACGCCCACCGCGGTGAGCAGGACGAGGGCGGCGAGCAGCGCCGCCGGGCCGAGCGTGTCCAGGGTGTCGGCAAGGGCGTGCTGCACCCGCGACGCCACCCGGATCACCGGGTCGTGCAGGGCGTCGCGGCGGCCGGCGGCCAGCCGCAACTCGTACCAGCCGTACCAGGCGACGTAGCCGCCGGCGAGCAGCAGCACCAGCCCGCTGAGCCGGGGCACCAACGCGCCGGCGCCGCGCAGTCGGGCCACCAGCCCGTCGCGCAGCAGCGCCACGCCGAGCGCGGCGACCGCGACCACCAGCCCCATCCCGAGGGCGTACGCGCCGAACAGCGCCAGCCCGTGTCCGGTCGAGCCGGCCTGAAGACTGG
The DNA here is from genome assembly GCF_003667505.1 of Micromonospora sp. BL4. Taxonomy (GTDB): domain Bacteria; phylum Actinomycetota; class Actinomycetes; order Mycobacteriales; family Micromonosporaceae; genus Micromonospora. The sequence goes on along the minus strand of NZ_RCVJ01000051.1, from coordinate 4,402 downwards.
TCACCACGATGGCCAGGAACGGTGCGATGGCGCAGCCGAGCGACGCCAACGCGTACGCCGCGCCGAACAGCGCCATCGACGGCCAGGAACGGGTCAGCCGGGGCGCCCGGGCGGACCAGCCGGGCGCGGGCAGCCGCCGGCCGGCGAGCAGCCAGCACCCGGCCGCCACCAGCAGCAGCCCGAGAACCACCGTCAGCCACGGCAGGCGGGGCCGCAGCCAGCCGGCCAGTGGCGCGAGCGCCAGGCCGAAGGCGCCGAAGACCAGCACGTACCCCAGGGTGAGCCCGGCCGCCGCGGTGAGCGCGCGGCCGACCGCGCCGCGGGCGTCCGGCGCCCCGGCGACCAGCAGTGAGAGGTACGCGGGCAGCAACGCGAAGCCGCACGGGTTGACCGCGCCGAGCATGCCGGCGGTCAGCGCGAGCAGCAGCGGGCCGGTCACGCCCCGGCCAGCGCGCGGACCCGGGCGGTGAGCGCCTCGCCGTCCAGGAAGCCCTGGTGGACGACCTTGCCGTCCCGATCGATGATCAGGAAGGTGCTCTGCTCGATCACCTTGAACCGACGCCACAGCTTGCCGGCGCGGTCGTCGATCTGCGGCGTCCCGGCGAGCTCGAACTCGGTGACGAAGTCCTTCATCGCCCGCTGTTCACCGAGGCCGGCCACGCCGACGATCGACACGGTGTCCCGGTACTTCGGCGCGATGTCGGCGACCGTCCAGGCCTGGCTGGCGCAGGTGGCGCACCACGGGGCCCAGAACCACAGCACCACCGGCCGGCCCGCGAGCTGCGCCGCGTCGAACGCGGTGCCGGTGAGGGTGGTTCCGGCGAAGCGCAGGGTGTCCGGGACCCGGGCCGGGGTCGGGACGGCGCTCGGCGAGCCGGGCGCGGCGGCGGTGGCACTGGCGGTGGCAGTGGCGGGCGGGGCGTCGGCGGCCGCCGGCGGCGGGGTGGCCGTGCCGGTGCAGGAGACCGCGCCGAGCAGCGCCGCGACCAGCGCGGCGGCCGTGCCGGCCCGACGTGGCCACCTCCGTACGTGCCAGCTGCGCATCCGCGTCTCCCTCCACAGTCGTCAGGAAAGGCACCCTCCTCCGCCCGAGGCGTCCGGAAGGGCCCTCTCCTACTCGGCCTTCGCTAGTCGGAGGGCGAGCTCCGGGCAGACCTTGACCGCCTTCAACGCGCCCTCCCGCAGCCAGGTCGGCACGGGGGTGGGCGGGAAGGCGGGGTAACCGTTGGCGTCCAGCCGGATGAAGTCGGGCACCACGTGGGCGCAGAGCCCGTGCCCGTCGCAGCGCGACCAGTCCAGGGTGAGCTTCTGCGGGTCTCCGTCCGGCGCGCCCGGCAGCCCCATCACGCCCTTGACCCGCCGGCCGCAGCCGTCGCCGGTGCTGTGCAGCCGCAGGTCGTCGGCGAAGACCTCGATCGCGGAGAGGGCGAACCGGGCGGTGCCGTCCGGGTGGCTGCACGCGCCCCGGCCCTTCACCTCGCCGGCGGCGGCCCGCACCACCTCCGCCGGTTGGCTGCCGGCGACCGCCAGGTCCACCGCGCGGGCCAGGTCCGGCAGGCCCATCTTGCACGGTCCGCACTGGCCGGCGGACTCACCGGCCAGGTAGCGCACCACCTGGGCGGCCTCACCGAGCGGGCAGGTGTCGACACCGATCGGGATGATGATGCCCGCGCCGAGGGTGCCGCCGACCGCCGCCAGGCCCTTGCGGGAGACCTCGGCCTTCTCCGCCGCCTCGGGGGTGATCCACTTGCCGTGGTAGCCGCCCATCAGGATGCCCTGGACGTCGGGCACCTCGCACAGGTCGAGGACGTCGCGCAGCGGCATACCGGCGGTGCACTCCACCACCGCCGGTCGGCCGGCCGCGCCGGTCACGGTGAGCAGCACGGTGCCTGGCTCGTCGTCGGTGCCGAGCGCCGCGTACTCGTACGGGCCCAGTCGGGCACCGACGGCGAGTTGGGCGAACGTCTCGGCGTTGGACAGCAGGGTGGGCAGGCCGCTGACCCCGGAGTCGCTGGAGCGCTTCTTGGTGCCCGGCGGGATGTGCGGCAGCCCGTTGATCCCGTTGACAAGCGCGCCGCCCTCGCCGGAGATGAACCGGTGCGGCACGGTGACGATCGTCGTCTGCACCGGCATCCGGCGCTCTTCGAGCGCTTCCATCAGCGAGTCCCGGCCGACCCCGTCGTCCGCCACGCCGATGACGATCTCGTCGGCGTCCAGCGCGTACGCGGCCAGCGCCGCCCCGTCCAGGATCAGGTGCGGGGCGCGGGTCAGCAGCACCTTGTCCTTCCAGCTGGCCGGTTCCCCCTCGCTGGCGTTGACCACCACCACGGCGGCGAGGTCCTGCCGCTCGCAGGACTCCAGCACCGCGCGCATCTTGCGGGCGAACGGGAAACCCGCCCCGCCCTTGCCCTTGAGCTGCATGCCCTCGGCGAGCCGGAGCAGCTGGGCCGGTTCCATCGGGCCGATCGGCCCGTGCACCTCGTCGTGCGCGGCCAGGTCCAGCCGGCCGAACTCGGCGAACCCGGCGGTGAGCCGGGGCTCGCCGACGCAGGCCACCGGAGGCACGGTCGTACGCATCACTTCGCCTCACCCCGCAACCCGGCCCAGTACGCCCCGTCCACCGCGTCCGCGTTGGCCTTGCGGCGCTTGGCGGCCCGGCCCTCGGCCCGTCGGGCACGGCGGGACGCCAGGTCGACCAGGGTCGGGGTGTCGTCCACGGGAGGCGCGACCTCGTCCGGCACGTACCGGGCCGGCGGGCGCCAGTAGTCCGGCTCCTCCGGCAGGTCGTCCTCGGCGCTGTGCCGGCCGCTGCCGCTGCGCGGCGCCGCGGAGATCGGCCCAGCGGAGATCGGCTCGGCGGAGACCGGACCGGCCGAGATCGGCTCCGCGGCCTGCCACCGGCGTGGGCTGTCCCACGGCTCCTCGGGCTCCTCGATCCGCCGGGGCGGGGTCGAGTACCGGGTGCCGTCGTCCTCCACGCGGGAGCGGCGGGTGGACCGCTCGGCGACCGGCTCCTCGACCGGCGCGCCGCTTCGCCGCCGCCCGGTCGGGACCGCCTCGTCCCGGTCGCGGACGCGCTCGCCGCGGCGCCGGGCCACCGGCTCCAGCTCTTCCTCGTCGCGCCGGTCGCGCGCGGCCCGTTCGGTGCCCCGGCGGGCCACCGGCTGCTCGTCGCGCCGGCGTCGGCTGGGCCGGACGGGTTCGCTGAGCGAGCCCGGCTCGGGCACCACCGGAACGGTGAACCGCTCGGGGTCGCGCGGGCGGGCGGTGGCCGGCGCGGCCCACGTGGCGGTGGTGGTCTCCGCCCAGGCGGGCCGCTTCTCCGCTCCGCTGTCGCGGCGTCGGCCGAGCCCGGCCAGCACGGTCCGGCCGCGACCCTCGTCGCCGACCCGGCCGGCCATCGCCGCGTTGCGCACGGCGGCCTGGTGCTGCTCGCGGCTGCGCCGGCCGATGGTGACCGAGAGCCGGACGAGCAACGCCAGGACCACCAGCAGGACGCAGGCGAGGTAGCTGAACACCACCCAGGACTGCGCGGCCCGACCGGCGTTGAGGCCGTGGAACAGGGCGAACGGCCAGGCGACGTACGCCATGGAGTGCAGCGAGCGCCAGAGCCACTTCGGACCGACGCCGGCGAAGCGGGCGCGGATGATGCCGGTCCAGATCACGCTGGCCATCAGCAGGGCAGCCACCGTGCCGAGCCCGACGTAGAGCCCCCGGCCGCCGACGAACGGCACCAGCGCGTCGGTCGCCGCCGCCCGCCCGGTCGCGATCTTGGTCAGCACGTGGAAGAGCAGCCCGGCGACGCCGAGTACGCCGGTGGCCCGGTGCGCCGACTGCAACAGCACCCGGTGCGAGATGCGCAGCACGAGGCGGTCGGTGGCGAGCAGGCCGAGCATCACGGTGAGGCTCAGCGACACCAGGGCGATCACGCCGGCGAAGAACTCGGTGAAGAAGAAGCCGTACGCGTACGCCTTCTGACCCGCGCCGGTCAGCATGGTCGCCGCCCAGAGCGCGGCGAGCACCGACGCGATCAGCAGGGTGGTCGCCGACCGTGACCGGGTTCGCACCCCCCGACTGCTGGCGCTGGTCCGGACGGGGGGCGCCTTCTGGTTCTGCTTTGCCCGGGCCATCTGCTCCTCGATCGTCTCGCGGCGGCGCACCACCGGCCGACCCCTGCTCCCCCATCCAGTACGGACCGAAGGGGCGCGCGGATCACCCCGGGATGGAAATTTCTGGGCCGGATCGAACCAACCGCCGCCGGGGCGCGTGTAGCGGCGATCGCAAGGCAGTGATGAATGTCCATGCATTGACAGTCGCTGCAACACGCTTGTAATCTTCCGGCAAATTTCAGCCCTGGTTGCAAGATTCCGACAACCGGGCTGTCCCCGTCGCACCCCCACCC
>NZ_RCVJ01000114.1 GCF_003667505.1 Micromonospora sp. BL4 | reverse complement strand
GGGTGGGGGTGGCCGTGGGCGGCTGCGTCGGGTCGTCCGTCGGAGGCGCCGTGGGCTGGGTCGGCGCCGGTGTGGGCTGGGTCGGTGTCGGTGTCGGCGACGGGCCCAGCGGACGCTCGCAACGCGCCTCGGCGAGGATGACGGTACCGACCGGGATGTCGAGCAGCGGCCCGCCGACGACGCTGCCGGTCAGGGTCAGCGTCGCCTGCACGGCGATGGCGACAGCGCCGTCTTCGGTGACGGTCTCCACGTTGGTGAGCGTCGCGTTGAGAGCGGCCTCCACCAGGCCGGGGACGGTGACCGCGGCGCTCGCGGTGACGCCGGGCGTGTCCGGGAGCAGCTCGACCGGCTCGCCGAACAGCTCCAGCCCGACGAAGGTGGTGTCGGCGGTCTGGGCGCCGACCTGCGGGCAGGTGACCGCCGCGGTGATCACGTCGGCGTCGATGACCGGGGTGCCGAGGACGGCCAGGGCCAGATCCGCGATCTCGGCGTTCGCCGACGAGGCGGTCTCACCACGGGTGGCGCTGACCTCGACGACGGTGCCGGTGGCGGTGACCCCGAGGGCGCCCGGAATGGCGATCGCCAGCGCGGTGTCGGTGTCGGTGCCGCCGCCCGCGGGTGCGGTGGCCGAGCCGATGACCGCGTCCGCGGTGATGACCGTCGTGCCCAGGACCGTTGCGGACAGGTCGACCACCACTCCCCGGGCGCTGGCGTCGCCGGGCGCCGCGATCGCGGGAGTCACAGTGGACAGGGCCACGGCGCCTGAGGCCGCGACGGCCATTGCCCCGATAGCCGGAAGTCGCCGGATGAGTCTCACGTTTGCCTCTGCTCTTTTCAGTCCCCCTCTCGACCATCGAGAAGGCCGACTCGAAGGTATAGGGCATTCAGGGACTTATCAGGAGTATTGGGGCATTCGTCAGACCCGAAGGATTCACGGTTCCGCCGCGTCGCCGCTCAGCCTGCGCCGCGCAGGAGCCCGAGCGTGCCGTTGAGGTCCTGGATGAACAGTGCGCGGCGGAGAGGCCGCGTACGGACGGGCGGGTCAGAGGGTCGTCTCGTTGGGCAGGCCGAAGAAGTCGTGCCACTTGACGCCGCCGCCGAAGGCGGTGCCGGTCGAGAGGCCGACGTAGACGTCGTTGAGGCTGCCCTTGGTGAAGGCGATGACGTCGTCCCTGCCGTCGCCGTCGTAGTCACCCAGGTAGGGGAACTCGCCGGGCAGGCAGAAGAAGTCGTTCCACTTGACGGTGGTGCCGGCGAACGAGGTGCCGGTGGAGACGGCCGCGTAGACGTCCGCGTCGGCGTTGCAGGTGAACGTCACGATGTCGTCGCGGCCGTCGCCGTTGATGTCCCCGACCCGGGGCTGTTCCGTTCCGACGGCGAACAGGTCGTGCCACGTCTGCGGGGCGCCGAACGAACTGCCCGTCGAGAGGGCGACGATCACGTCCGACGCCGTGGCCGGCCCCTGGGTGAAGGTGATGATGTCGTCCCTGCCGTCGCCGTTGACGTCGCCGAGGGCCGGGTACTCACCGGCAATCGAGAAGTATTCGTGCCACTTGAGCGCCGTGCCGGTGAACGACGACCCGGCGGACAGTGCGACGTACACGTCCCCGGCGCCGTCGTGGGTGAAGGCGACGATGTCGTCGCGGCCGTCGCCGTTGACGTCCCCCACCGCGGCGACCTCGGCGTTCGGCGCGAACCAGTCATGCCACTTCGTGGCGCCCGCGAACGACGACCCGTTCGACAGTGCCACGTACACGTCGGCCAGCGAACCGTGGGTGAACGCCACGATGTCGTCGCGCCCGTCGCCGTTGAAGTCCCCGGACAGCAGCGTCTCGTCGTTCAGTCCGAAGAAGTCGTTCCACTTCACCGACGTCCCGGCGAACGAGGATCCGGTGGACGGCGACACGTACACGTCGTTGAACGATCCACGGGTGAACGCGACGATGTCGTCGCGGCCGTCGCCGGTGAAGTCCGTCGGCGAGCCGGCCAGGTACCGGCCGCCGGACGACCCGCCGCAGTTGTCACTGACCAGGTACTTCTGGTTGTACTGGGCGGGGTACGGGGCGAGCGAGACGCCGTTGATGGCGATCGTCTGCCCGACGCCGTTGTAGAGCTGCTCGTAGTGGACGTGCGGCCCGGAGGAGTTTCCCGTGCTGCCCGTGATGCCGATCTGCTGGCCCTGCTGCACGTACGCGCCGTTGGGCACCGAGTAGGCGCTGAGGTGGAAGTGGTAGGTGGTCCAGCCGCCTCCGTGATCGATGACGATGTAGTTGCCAGCCCCGCTGGGCTGCGAGTAGTGCCGCGCCACACCGGCGGCGGAGGCGACCTGCGGTGTTCCTCCGGTGGTGCCGCCGTCGGCGCGGACGAAGTCCAGCGCCTGTCGGACCTCGGCGCTGTGGTGGTCGTACGTCCACCGTTGCCCGCAGGGGAACGGCGCCTTGAAGTTCGGTGCCGCGAACGCGGGTGAGGGCGGCGCCACCACGGCGGCCAGGACCGCCGCGGCCAGGGTGAGAAGCGCGACCAGGGCGCGACGCGCGGGGGTACGCGAATGCCGGAACATGGCGTGCTCCTGTCGAGTGCTCAGAGGGTCGTTTCGCCGTTGAGGCCGAAGTAGTCGTGCCATTTGGTGGCGCCGGAAAAGCCGGTGCCGGTGGAGAGGCCGACGTAGACGTCGTTGAGGCTGCCCTTGGTGAACACGATGATGTCGTCCCTGCCGTCGCCGTTGGCGTCGCCGAGGTAGGGGAACTCGCCGGCCAGGCAGAAGAAGTCGTTCCACTTGACGGTGGTGCCGGCGAACGAGGTGCCGGTGGAGACGGCCGCGTAGACGTCCGCGTCGGCGTTGCAGGTGAACGTCACGATGTCGTCGCGGCCGTCACCGTTGATGTCCCCGACCCGGGGCTGTTCCGATCCGACGGCGAACAGGTCGTGCCACGTCTGCGGGGCGCCGAACGAACTGCCCGACGACAGGGCGACGATCACGTCCGACGCCGTGGCCGGCCCCTGCGTGAAGGTGATGATGTCGTCCCGGCCGTCGCCGTTGACGTCGCCGAGGGCCGGGTACTCCCCGGGGATCGAGAAGTACTCGTGCCATTTCACGCCGGGCCCGAAGCCGGTGCCGGTGGACAGCGCCACGTACACGTCGGCGTTGGTGTCGTGGGTGAAGGCGACGATGTCGTCGCGGCCGTCGCCGTTGACGTCGCCGACGGCGGCGACCTCGGCCCCCGGCGCGAACCAGTCGTGCCACTTCACTCCACCGCCGAAGCTCGTGCCGGTGGACAGGGCCACGTACACGTCGGCGAGGGTGCCGTGGGTGAACGCGATGATGTCGTCCCTGCCGTCGCCGTTCACGTCTCCGGTGAGCAGGGTTTCGCCGGTGAGACCGAAGAAGTCGTTCCACTTCACGGAGGTGCCGGCGAAGGCACTGCCGGTGGAGGCGGCCACGTAGACGTCGTTCAAGCTGCCCTGCGTGAAGGCGACCACGTCGTCCCGACCGTCACCGGTGAAGTCCGTCGGTGATCCCGCCAGGTACCGACCGCCCGAACCACCGGCGTTGACCAGCGAGATGTAGTAGTTCCAGTTCCAGTTCGGGCCGGGATCGGTGTGGTCGTTGCCGGGCATCTCGTGATGCCCCTTGATCGCTGTCCGGTTCTTCGGCAGCCCGTACCTGTCGCAGAGGTAGCGGGTCAACGCGGCTGACGACCGGTACATGGCATCGGTGAACCAGGCCGGGTTGTCCACGAACCCCTCGTGCTCGATACCGACGGAGTACGGATTGGCCGAACGCGCGTGGTAGGCCGTGTCGCCCTCGCGCACCATCTGGGTGACCTCACCGTTGCTCGACTTCACGACGTAGTGCGCGCTGACCCCGGCCGACGGGTTCTGGAACCAGCTCACCGTGCCCGCGTACGACCCCTGGGTCACGTGCACCACCACGGTGGTGATCCGCGACGATCGGCCCGCCTGGTAGTTGCCGCCGTAGGCGGGGACCCAGCGGGCCGGCCCGTACTCCGGCACCGCCGCGGCGGCGAGGTGCGGACCGGCGGCGCCCGCGGGGGCGACCCGCGCGTAACGGCCGAGTTCGGGGCGGACCGGTGAGGGCACGACCCGTACCGTGCCGGCCGCGATGCCGCCTCGCAGGAGGTCGTAGACGTGGTCGGCGTAGAGCCGGGCCGTCGCGTCGTTGACGGCGGCGCTGTACCGCGCCACGACCGGATACCAGGCGGAGAGCCGGTCCCGCGCACCAGGCGTCAGCCCTTCGCTGTCGGCCAGGTCGCGGAGCACCGCGGCGCCGCCCCGGACGTTGACCGAGGTGACCGAGCGCAACCGGTCGACGGGTTCGCCGGTGAGCGTGGCCGCCCGTTCGAGGCTGTGCTGGGTGGGGTTGCTGACGAGGTGCATGACGCCGTATCCGTTGGCCTGGCTGGGCAGGCCGCCGTGGTCCTTCAGGCGCGACTCACCGTAGGCGACCGCGACCAGCAGGTCCCGTGGTACGTCGAACTCGCCGGCGGCCCGGTCGAAGGCCGCGGCGAGTGGACCGGCGGCGACGGGTGGGGAGGCGGCCGCCGGCGTCGCCGTCATCTGGCCGGCGAGCGCCGCCGCCACGAGCAGGGCGCAGGCGCGCCACGAGAGCCTGGTCAGTCGCATGGGGGCCTCCGGTTCGCCGGTCACAGCGTCGCCTCGCCGTTGAGGCCGAAGTAGTCGTGCCATTTGGTGGCGCCGAGGAAGCCGGTGCCGGTGGAGAGTCCGACGTGAACGTCGTTGGTCGCGCCCTTGGTGAACACGATGATGTCGTCCCTGCCGTCGCCGTTGGCGTCGCCGAGGTAGGGGAACTCCCCGGCCAGGCAGAAGAAGTCGTTCCACTTGACGGTGGTCCCGACGAAGCCCGTGCCGGTGGAGACGGCCGCGTAGACGTCCGCGTCGGCGTTGCAGGTGAACGTCACGATGTCGTCGCGGCCGTCACCGTTGATGTCCCCGACCCGGGGCTGTTCCGCGCCGACGGCGAACAGGTCGTGCCACGTCTGCGGGGCGCCGAACGAACCACCCGACGACAGGGCGACGATCACGTCCGACGCCGCGGCCGGCCCCTGCGTGAACGTGATGATGTCATCCCGGCCGTCCCCGTTGACATCGCCGAGGGCCGGGAACTCGCCGAACGGGCTGAAGTACTCGTGCCATTTCAGGCCGGGTCCGAACGAGGTGCCGGTGGAGAGGGCGACGTACACGTCGCCGGCGGGGTTGTGGGTGAACGCGACGATGTCGTCCCGGCCGTCGCCGTTGACGTCGCCGACCGCGCCGATCTCCGCCCCCGGAGCGAACCAGTCGTGCCACTTCAGGCCGCCGCCGAAGGAGGTGCCGGTGGACAGCGCGACGTAGACGTCGCCGGTGTTGCTGTGGGCGAAGGTGACGATGTCGTCCCTGCCGTCGCCGTTGACGTCGCCGGTCGAGGCGGTCTCCCCACCGATGGAGAAGAAGTCGTTCCACTTCACGGAGGTGCCGGCGAAGGAGGCACCGGTGGAGGCGCCGACGTAGACGTCGGCGAGAGTGTTCTGGGTGAAGGTGACGATGTCGTCGCGACCGTCGCCCGTGACGTCGGTGGCGGAACCGCCGGCGATGGCGTGGGTACGGGCCGCCTCGTCGAGCTGGGCCCGGGCGACGGCGGCCACCTGGTCGTACCGGTCGGGGAAGCCCGACCGTTGCACACACTGGGCGACCTGACCCGCGCTGTACCCCGGGTTGTTGCGGTCGCAGACGATCGCCCTGGTCACGTATTGGGTGCTGGCGTAGACCGGATCCATGATCTGCTCCGGCGTGCCCCACCCGTAGTCCCAGCGCTGCTGGAACACCCCGAGCGACGACTTGTCGCCACACGGCAGGTTGTTCATGTGCGACTCGACCCAGCCCGCCTCGAAGGCGGACAGCGTCACCTTGTCGTTGGCGTTGTGGGCGCGCGCGACCCGGTAGACCACCAGGGTCACGGCGGGGTCGCGGTAGGCGGGGATGGACGGGCAGGCCAGGGTGCCGATCGGTTCGGCGTGGGCCGGCGCCGCCGCGACCGTCGCCACGGCCGCGCCGAGGGCGACCAACAGGGCCAGGAGAGTACGTCTCACGGTGCTCCTCGCGAGGTCGGGGGGTCAGCTTGCTGGCTTCGCGTAGCTGTCACCGGCGCGGATATCGATTGCTGAGTGTGGCATCAGGACGACGACTTCTGTCAATGTCCGCTGAAGATTTTCTTCACAGTGCTGCCAGGAGTGGGCAGCCATTGACATCGACGGTCGTCGCAGGTTTACTCGCCGGTAATCGATGTCCAGCCGCTCTCCAGCAGGGGACCCCCATGGGTATGCGTCGCCGCACGTTCATCGGTCGCCTCGCCGCGGTCGGCGCCGCCGGCGCCCTCGGCAGCGCCGGAGCCGTCCTGACGGCGGCCGGACCGGCACAGGCAGCGGCGTGGAAGAAGCGGCTGACCGGCGCGGACCTCGACACCAACAGCCGGTGGCGGGTCGCCGGCACCGACCTGGGCATCCCCTACGTGCTGGAGAACGGGTCGATCGGCTACCTCTTCGGTGACACCTTCAACACGCCGTGGCCCGAGGGCCCACCGCTGCCGAACGACTGGCGGTCACCGGTCATGTTGCGCTCCGCCATCCACCCGGGCGCGCCGGGCGGAGTGGTCTTCGACAGCGCGGCACGAGTCGCGGGCAACGGTCGCGCCCCGGAGCTGATGCACAACGGCCACCACGGCATCGGCATCGACGGCCTTCCGGAGGTGACCGTCATCCCCAACGACGGCATCAGCTTCCCCGAGACCGGCCGGCAGCTCATCTCGTACATGAGCATCGAGAACTGGAACTCCGCCGGCCCCGCGGGGCCGCACTGGAGGTCGCGCTACGCGGGGCTGGCCTACTCCGACAACGGCAACGACTTCGTTCGTACGCCGCTGAAGTGGTGGAACAGCCCGGACAACAGGGACCCGTTCCAAATGTGGACCATGCAGAGGGCCGGGGATCACGTCTACGTCTTCTCCGTACGAGCAGGCCGCCAGAACGGCCCGATGATGCTGCGTCGCGTCCGGTGGGACCGCCTCTTCTACCCGGAATCGTATGAGGGGTGGGGCTGGAACGGCGCGAACTGGGGTTGGGGACGGCCCTGCACCGCCATCCTCACCGGCCGCTTCGGCGAGCCGTCCGTACGCCGCCTGGCTGACGGCACCTGGGTGATGTCGTACCTGAACTGCCAGAACGGGTGTGTGGTCACCCGGACCGCGTCCGGGCCGGACCAGGCGTGGACGGCGGAGAAGATCCAGGTGACGAGTTGGCAGGAGCCCGGCCTCTACGGTGGATTCATCCACCCCTGGTCCAGTCGCGACGCCAACGACCTGCACCTGATGGTGTCGAAGTGGACCCGCACACCGGACGGCCGCAGCACCGCCTACCACGTCAGCCAGTTCGTCGGCTCGGTGTAATCGCGCCGGCGATCGGACCAGCGTCACCTGCTGTCGCGGGTGTCGTTTCCCGGTTATGAGGGAAATGCGGCGACCTGTTCTTTCACCGCCCATCGTGGTCGGCGCGATCGGGTCCGTCCCTGTTCGATCGGACGCGGCGTCCTGGCCGGCCATGACCGACACGGCGTTCACCTTCGGGTTTCCGACGCACCGATGCGACCTCCCCAGCTGGGCTGACTCGGGCAAGGACCGGCTCGCAACTTGCATCCGGCTCGGATTGACCCGTCCGTTGCACCACGCAATTATGACGTCCAATAAATAGACGTCGACCAATCTTGACTTGTGCAGCTGGTCAGCGCACCGTGAAGAGCAAGAGGCAGATGAGCGCCATTATCGGCCCGGCTGAAGCGGTTCGTTGAATGGGGGCGCTGCCGATTTCACGCCGCGCGCAACAGGAGGCGTCACATGCGGTTGAATCCGTTCACCGGAGCCTATCTCACCGATCCGGCCAGCGTGTGGCGACGCATTCTCGACGATCCCGCCGGGGTGCACCACGCCGAAGATCTGGGCCTGTGGTTGATCAGCAGGCACGAGCACGTCCGGCGCGCTCTCGCCGATGCCGGGACGTTCGCCAACGCCCTCACCCTCGCTCCGGTCTACGAGGTCTGCCCGGAGGCGATGAGCGTGATCATGCAGATCGACGCGCCGCCCACCACCGCCGCCGCGGATCCACCCGTACACCCCCGCACCCGCCGGGCCCTTCGCGCGACCTTCGCGAACACCCCCGACCGGGTCGAGGCCGACTACGGCCAGATCGTGCGTCGCCGCGTCGACCAGCTGGTGTCCCGGCTCGTCGCGCGCCAGGGCGAACAGGTCGATCTGATCCGGGAGTTCGCCACCGAGCTTCCCCTGCTGGTCGTCCTGGACATCCTCGGAGTGCCCGACGCCGACATCGCACGGATCCGGCGCTGGGCGGACGGCCAGATCGCCCTCATCTGGGGGCAGCCCGACCCTGAGGAACAGGTACGCCTGGCGCGGGGTCTGCTGGAGTTCTGGCACTACTGCCAGGAACTGGTCCGCCAGCGGGCCGACAGTGGACACCTCGGCGACGACTTCATCAGCCGGTCCCTGATGTACCGCGACGACGATGACGCCGTGCTGACGGAGAACGAGGTGGCGAGCCTCGCGTTCAACCTCCTGGTCGCCGGCCACGAGACCACCGCCGGGCTGCTCGCCCACGCCCTCGACCAGGCGCTGTCCAGCCCGCAGCGGTGGCGGGCGATCGCCGCCGACCCGCGGTCCGTCCCCGCGTTCGTGGCCGAGACACTGCGGTTCGCGCCCGCCATCGACGGCTGGCTCCGGGTGACCCGCAGAGAGGTCACCCTGGGGGAGGTCACCATCCCGGCGGGGGCACGCTGCCTGCTGCTGATCGGCGCCGCGAACCGGGACCCCGCGGTGTTCGCCCACCCGGACCGGTTCGACCCGCACCGCTCGGACGGCAGAGATCACCTGTCCTTCGGCCACGGACCACATTTCTGCATCGGCGCGGCATTGGCGCGACTGGAGGCCGGGGTCGCACTCAGCCGACTCGCGGCCGCCATTCCTGGCCTACGGCTAACACCGGAGCAACGTCGTTCCTACAAACCCAATGTTGCATTTCGCGCACACCACACACTGGTCGCAACAATCGATATCGTCGGGCCGGCCGACGACCCGACGGTGCTGGGTGCGACGGGCGCCGGGATGCACGTCGTCTGACCAGGACGGCGATCCGTCCGCATGCGAGCGGGGTTGACCTGCGGACGGATCGGGTATGGGGCGATCGGGCCCGCCCCGCACGGCGGCGTCCCGGAGCGAGTCCGTCGCACCCTGGTCGCGCTTTCCTCGACGATCCATGTCGGCCAACGTCTTCACACCCATACCATCCTGGGTTAAGAATTGCCCCCTATGAATGTTCGGCCCGTCGGCTAATCTCGATCGGACGCCCACTGTCGATTTGCTGGTGCCATGAAGGTGAGCGCATGGAACACACGTCCCCGTCGAGCGCTGCTCACTCCGCCGCCAGTGCGCGGTTCCGATGGGAGCTCCGCAGCTGCCGGGTCAGACGGGGCCTGACGCAGCGCGCGCTGGCGGATCTGGTGCGGTTCAGCCGGGAGACGGTCGCGGCGGTGGAGTCGGGTCGCCGCTTCGGCAGTCACGAGTTCGCGGTCCGCTGCGACGACGTCCTCGACACCGGCGGGCGACTGGCGGCGCTGTGGCCGCAGGTCGCGGCCGAGCAACTGGCGGCCGATGGTCGCCGCGGCCCCCGCTCCCCGGACCCGGTGCGACCGGATCCACCGGTGCCGCACCAGCGTGGTCGGCGCGACGCGCGCGACCCGGGCGCGGTGGTGGACGCCATCGACGAGTTGCGTGAGCTGATCGGTCAGGTGCTCAACGGCCAGCCCGACCCGGACGACGGTGCGCGGCCCCGGGCCGCCGGCCCCCACGACGACCAGCGCTGACCCTCGCCACCCCGGGTCGCCCCCGGCGCGTCACCGGCCGCTGACTCTGGGTACAGATGCTGGTACGGGCAGTTTGTACCACGGTCAGGTCTGGTCTCCGGCCGCGCGTTCCGGCCGAATGGGACTTGCATTCAGCAAGGTGCGTATAGACCGTCATCGACGAGTCGTGGGAGTCAATCTTGGCGTCGAGCACGAGGTCCCACGCGGCCCGACCCTACCCGACCCGGCGACGCGGTTGGAAGATTGCGGGGCGGATGCGCCTCATCGTCGCGGCGCCGTTGGTCGCCGTGATCGGGTTCGCCGGCCTGGCACTGACCGAGAGCGCACGTCAGACGACCCGCGCCAGCGACCTGGAGGTGCTGGCGCGTCTCGGCGCCGAGGCCGGCGACCTGGCCTACCGGCTGCAACGCGAGCGCATCGCCGCCGCCGACCTGCTCACCTACGCCGCCACCGAACAGCAGGACGCCTTCGGCACGGAAATGGCCGCCACCGACGACGCCGTCGCTCGCTACCGTCGCCAGCGCGACCGGGTGCCCGCCGACGCCGACGCCAACCGGCCCCTCCTGCGCCGCATCGACGCGGCCCTGGACGGCCTCGCTCCGCTGCGGACGCAGGTGCGCACGGCGGCGCACGCCTCGGTGTCGGCGATGACCTTCAGCTACCGCATCGCGATCGCCGACCTGATCAATTTCCGGGAGAACGTCTCGCACGGAGTGGTCAACGCTCAGCTCGCCGACGGGATCCGGGCCTCGGCAGCACTGTCGAAGACGGCCGAGGCGATCGGTCAGCAGCAGGTCGCCGTGCTCCGCGCGGCCGCGGCCGGCGAGCTGACGCCCGCCATGCAGCAGGACATCACCGCCGCCCGGACCAGCTACACCGAATCCAGCCTGTCGTTCCTCGCCCTGGCGCCACCCGACTGGAGCCTCTGGTGGGACCAGGTCGGCACCGGCAAGGAGGCGCTCGTCCTGCAACGGATGCAGGACGAGGTGTCCCGAGCCCAGCCGGGGGCGCGACTGCAACTGGCGACCGACTCCTGGGTGTCCACGACGCAGGACCGCGCCGCCCGCCTGTCCGAGCTGCGGGGCCGGGTCGACGACGCGGTGCTCGACGACGTCCGGGCCGCGCACACCGACCAGCGCCGCCGGGCGGTGGCCGAGGCTGTCGGCGTCCTCCTGGCGCTGCTGCTGACCGCGTTGGTGACCTGGGCTGTCGCCCGGCAGATCACCCGTCGGCTGCGTCGCCTGCGCGACGCGGCCAACGCCGTCGCGTTCGAACAGCTCCCGGCCGTGGTGGCCCGGCTCCAGCAGCCCGGCAGCGCCGCCGTCGACCCGCACGAGCTGGCCCGCCAGCAGTCCAGCGCCGCCCTCGAACCATCCAGCGACGACGAGATCGGCGAGCTGGGCCAGGCGTTCAGCGCCGTGCACCGGGCCGCGGTGCGGACCGCCGCCGAACAGGCGGTCATGCGCGCCAACACCGCCGACATCTTCATCCACCTGAGCCGCCGTGAGCAGCGGCTGGTCGACGCCGTCCTGGCCCAGGTGGACCTGGTCGAGCGGGACGAGACCGACCCCGACCGCCTCCACCAGCTCTACACACTGGACAACCTGGCCACCCGGATGGGACGGATCAACGCCAGCCTGCTGGTGCTCGGCGGCGTCGGCGTGGGCCGGGTACGCCAGCACGACGTGCCGCTGCAACAGGTGCTCCAGGCGGCGCTGTCCCAGATCGAGCACTACGCGCGGATCCGGCTCGGCATGGTCGACGGGGACGTCGCCGTGGCGGCCAAGTCCGTCGACGAGGTCGTGCACCTGCTCGCCGAACTCATGGACAACGCGACGACGTACTCGCCACCGGGGAGCGAGGCATGGGTCACCGGCCGGAGCCTCGGGGACCGGGTCATCGTCCAGATCAGCGACGAGGGCGTGGGGTTGTCCCCGCACCGGCTGCAACAGCTCAACGAACTGCTGGCCCGGCCGCCGGCCATCGACGTCGCCGCCGTGCGCGCGATGGGCCTGGTCGTCGTGGGCCAGCTCGCGGCCCGGCTGGGGGCGAGCGTCCAACTGCGACGCGGCCCCCGACGCGGCACCCTCGCCGAGGCGACCCTGCCCGCGGCGATGATCCGGTCTCTGCCACCGGAGGAGTACCTGCTCGCGCCCGGCCGGTTGTCCCGCCGGGCGGCCCGTACGACCAACCCTCCACCGCCGTACCAGCCGCGTCCGCAGCCCACCGCCGGGCACCCCCCGGTCGAGCGGACCCTGCCGGCGGCGCCGGTGTTCCGACCCGCCCCCGCGCCCACGAGCCGGGGTGAGGCGCCGACCGAGGAGCTGCTCATCTTCGAACAGGTCAACCACTGGTTCCACACCGACGTCGTCGACGGGCACGACGGCCGGGAGTGGTCCAGCCCGGCCGACGACGCCTGGCGTACCGCCGCCGAGGCACACACTCCCGAGGTCGCCACGACCACGACGTCCGGCCTGCCCAAACGACAGCCGCAACGGCATCTCGTGCCCGGTGGCGTGACCGTGCCCCAGCAGCAGCAACGGTCGGAATACCGCGACCCGGCCCAGGTGGCCACGGCGATGGCCGCGTACGCACGCGGAGTGGCGACCCGACGACGTACCCCGATCAACCTCGGCAACAAATGACGCGACAGGAGAGCACGTGAGCGACCAACAGGACCTCGGCTGGCTGCTGGACAACTTCGCCGCGCGCGCGACCGAGGTCAGCCATGCGATCGCCATCTCCAGCGACGGTCTGATGGTGGCCGCCACCCGCGACCTGCCGCCGGACCGCGCCGACCAGCTCGCCGCGACGGGCAGCGGGCTGGTCAGCCTGCTGCGGGGCGCGGCGGCCTTCTTCGACGCCGGCGCGGTGATCTCCAACGTCACACAGCTCGAAGGCGGGTTCATGTTCTCGATGGCCTTCAACGACGGCGCCTCGCTGCTGGTGCTCGCCGCGCCGGAGTGTGACGTCGGCAAGGTCTCGTACGAGATGACCGAGCTGGCCAACCGGATCGGGGACGCGCTGACCCCCGCGGCCCGAGCCGCCCTGGCCCGCAGCCGCTGACACCCGGCGCCCCCACGCCGGACATCCCCTCCCTTCCCCTGGAGAAGACATGTCTCTCACCACCCCTCGGCGCAGCCGTGCCGTCACCGCCTCGTTGCTCGCGCTCGTGCTGTCCGTCGGCACGGCCTGCGGCGACGACGGGCCCGGCACGAGTGCCAGCGGCTCGATAAAGATCGGCCTGCTCGCGTCGCTGTCCGGGACGTACCAGGCCGTCGGTAAGGAGATCCGCGACGGCTTCGAGCTCTACCTGGCCACCCACGACGGCAAACTCGGCGGCCGTCAGGTCGACCTCGTCGTCGCCGACGAGGGCAACGGCGCCGCGACCGCGGTGCCGGCGGCGACCAAACTGCTCAAGCAGGACCGCGTGGTCGCGCTCACCGGCATCGTCGGTGGCGGCTCGGTCGCCGGTGTCTACCCCCTGCTCAACGAGACCAAGGTGCCACTCGTGGGCTCCAACGGCCGGCCCGAGCTCAAGGAGGTCTCCCGGGTCTGGCACACCTCGTACCTCTCCGACGAGCCCGGGGCGGCGATCGCCCAGCACGTCCGGGACAACGTGAAGGGCTCCGTGTACGCGATCGGCCCGGACTACCAGGGCGGGTGGGACGAGCTGCGTGGTTTCACCGACGCGTTCGACAAGGCCGGCGGGAAGCTCGCCAACCCGGACGGCAAGACCACGTTCACGCCGTTCCCGGCCACGACGAACTTCACCCCGTACTTCGCCCGGATCAAGGCGTCCGGCGCCGCCGCCGTCTACACCTTCTACGCCGGCAGCGCCGCGGTGGACTTCGTGAAGCAGTACGCGCAGTCCGAGATCAAGGACGTCCCGCTGTACGCGGCCGGGTTCCTCACCGAGGGCGGCGTGCTCAACGCGCAGGGCGAAGCCGCCCGGGACATCTACTCGGTGCTCAACTACTCGCCCGACCTCGACAACGCCGAGAACCGCGCCTTCGTGGCGGCGTGGAAGGCGAAGCACGACGGCTCCCCCACGACGTACGCGTTGGCCTCCTACGACGCGGCGGCGGTGCTGGACCGGGCCATCGGGGCCGCCGGGAACGACCCGACGCCGGAGGCCATCAACAAGGCCATCGGTCAGCTCGGTCAGATCGCCAGCCCGCGCGGCACCTGGCAGTTCTCCACCACCACGCACTCCCCGGTGCAGAAGTGGTACCTGCGGCAGGTCCGCCAGGACGGTCGGGCGCTGTCCAACACCGTCGTGGGTGACCTCGCGACCATCGGCCGGTGATCGCGGTGGCGGCCGGCACGAACCGGATCGACCCGTACCTGATCCCTGCGCTGGACGGGGTCGCCTACGGGCTGCTCGTCTTCGTCGCGGCGTCGGGTCTGGTCTTCTGTTTCGGCGTCGCCAACATCCTCAACCTGGCGCACGGCATGCTCTACGCGATCGGCGGGTACACCGCCGCCGCCCTGCTCGACGGCGGTTGGGCGAGCCTGGCGTTGGCGCTGGGGGTCGGTGTGCTGGCCGCCGCCGCGGCGGGTGTGCTGCTGGCCGGCCTGCTCACACCCGTGGCCACCGGCAACCACCTCACCCAGGCGCTGTTGACCTTCGGGGTGGCACTGGCCGGCGGCAGCCTGCTCGTCGCCGGCTTCGGGCCGGACGATCCGCAGGTCCAGGTGCCCGCCGCCCTGGACGGGTCGGTTGTCGTCGCCGGCCACCGTTACGCCGCGTACCGGCTGGTCTTCATCGTCGTCGCCGCGGTGATCGCCGCCGGGCTCTACCTCGCGGTGCGACGGACCCGGGCCGGGATGCTGATCCGGGCCGCCGTCGACGACGCGGAGATGGTCGCCTGCATGGGGGTCAGTCCCGCGCGGATCCGGGCCGGTGTGCTCGCCGCCGCCGGCGCGCTGGCCGGCGCCGCCGGGGTCCTGGGCGCGCCCATCATCGGCCCCGGTACGGACACCGCCGACACGGTGCTGTTGCTGTCCCTGGTGGTCGTCGTCCTCGGTGGCCTCGGGTCGATGGCGGGCACGCTGCTCGCCGCGCTCGCGATCGGGGAGATCCAGACCCTGGGCGTGGCGCTGCTGCCGTCCGCCGCGCCGTTTCTGCTGTTCGCGGCCATGGCAGCCGTCCTCGCCGTGCGGGCGCGTGGCTTCGCCACCAGCCGGAGGGTGACATGAGGGACGAGCTGATCCGCCGGGCGCGTGGCGCCGTCGCGGCGCTCGTGCTGGCCGGCCTGGTCGTGGCGCCCTGGGTGGTCGACGACTACACCGCGGCGATCCTCGCCCGGACGCTGGCGCTGGGCCTGGTCGGGGTGAGCGTGGCGCTGCTCACCGGCGTCGCCGGCATGCCCACCCTCGGCCAGACCGCACCGTACGCGGCCGGCGCCTACGCCTGCGCGGTGCTCGGCAGCCAGATCTCCGACGTCGGCGTCGTGCAGGTCGCCGTCGCGGCGGGCGCCGGGGCGGTGCTGGCCGCGTTGACCGTGCCGCTCGTCGTCCCCGCCCGAGGCTTGATCGTCCTGATGATCACTCTGGCCATCGGGGAACTGGTCGTGACCGTCCTCGGCCGCTGGCGGTCGGTGACCGGTGGCACGGACGGGTTGGCCGGCATCACCCCGGTCCGCCCGTTCTGGGGGCTGCCGGTGCTCGCCACCGACCAGGCGCGCTACCTGTACACGCTGGTCGTCGTCGCGACGCTGGTCGGCGCGGTGCTGTTGCTGCTGCGTACCCGGTTCGGGCTGCTGCTGCGTGCCGGCCGGGACGACGAGACCCGGCTGCGGGCCAGTGGGCACCGGGTGCCGCTGCACCTGTCCGGCGCGCACATCACCGCGGGGGCGATAGCCGGTGCCGCCGGCTCCCTGCTGGTCGTCGCCCAGCAGTACATCTCGCCCGCCGATTTCGGCTTCGACACCTCCGCGCTGCTGCTGCTCGGTGTCGTCATCGGCGGTACGGCCTCGGTTGGTGGCGCCCTGGTGGGCGCGGCGCTCGTCATCGCCGTCCGGGACTGGCTGTTCGGGGTGCTGCCCGGTCACGCGCCGCTGGTGCTGGGCGCGCTGTTCGTGGCGACGGTCTACCTGCTGCCCACCGGCGTCAACCGGGTACGGGGCCCTCGCGGCAGGCTGCGCCCGCCGGCCGCCCCGCCGAGCCGGCCCGACGCGCCGGCGGCCCGCGACCACGTGACGGTGCCGGAGCTACGCGCATGACCTGCCTGCTCAGCGCCCAGGACGTCAGCGTGCGCTACGGCTCGCTGGCCGCGCTCGCCGGCGTCGACCTGTGCGTCCACGACGGCCAGCGGCACGCGCTCATCGGCCCCAACGGCGCCGGCAAGACGACCCTGCTCAACGTGATCGGCGGGTCGACGAAGCCGCACCGCGGCACCGTGCGCTTCAACGGACGGGACGTCAGCCGGCTCGGCCCGGCGGCGCGGGCCCGCCGAGGCATCAACCGGATACACCAACGGCCCGCGGTCTTTGCGACGCTCACCGCGACCGACAACGTCGTGGTCGCCGCGCTGCCCCGGGTCACCCGGCGCCGCGGGTGGTGGCCCGGCGGACGTCGACGTGCCGCCCAGCACCGGGCGGGCCCGCTGCTGGACCAGATGGGCCTGACCGACGTCGCGGCGGTGCCCGCCGGCCACCTCGCACACGGGCAACGACGTCAGTTGGAGATCGCCATGGCCCTTGCCGGTCGTCCCCGCCTGCTGCTGCTCGACGAACCGGCGGCCGGGCTGTCCGCCACCGAGGTCGGCCGCCTGGCCGAGCTGCTCCGGGCGCTGCCCAGGGAGGTCGCCGTGCTGCTGGTCGAACACCGGCTGGACCTGGTGTACGCCCTGTCCGACACGGTCACCGTGCTGCGCGACGGCCGGACGTTGGCCGCCGGGGCGCCGGACGAGATCCGTACCTCGCCGCTGGTGCGGCAGGCCTACGCCGACGGGATGTCCTGATGCTGTGTGTGGAGCGTCTCTGCGCCGGCTACGCCGGCGGAATCGTGCTGCACGAGGTGAGCCTGCGGGTGCCTCCGGGCGGCATCCAGGCCGTGGTCGGTCGCAACGGCGCGGGCAAGAGCACCCTCGTGCACACGATCGCCGGCCTCGTTCGAGCCTCCAGCGGTCGCATCGAGATCGGCGGGGTGCGGGTGGCCGGCCGGCAACCCCACCGCATCGCCCAGTCCGGGGTCGGTCTCGTCCCGCAGGGCCGACGGGTCTTCTCCCGGTTGACGGTGGCCGAGCACCTCGTCCTGGCGGCCGCGCCGTGGCGGGCCGCGACTCCCGGCGGTGAGGGCTGGACGGTGGCGCGGATCCTTGAGCTGCTGCCCCGGCTGGCGGTGCGGCTGCGGCACCGCGGCTGCGAGCTGTCCGGCGGCGAGCAGCAGATGCTGGCGATAGCCCGAGCGCTGCTCGGTCAACCACGGGTGCTGCTGCTCGACGAACCGTGTGAGGGGCTCGCCCCCGACCTGGCCGCGCGGGTGCGTGAGCTGATCAGCGGCCTGGCCGCCGACGGGTTGACCGTGCTGCTCGTCGAGCAGCAGCTCCAGCACGCGATCGAGATCGCGGACCGGGTGGCGGTGCTGGAGTACGGCCAGGTGGTCTACGACCGACCGACGGCCGAGGCCCGCGCCGACCCGGCCCCGCTGGCCGCGATGTTGAGCGTCGCCGCCGTTCCGCCGTCCCCGGCCATCCGACCGACCCCTCGGCTCTGGGCCGACACCCCGTAGGTCACCCGACCCCTCTCGGAGAGGTAGACACCGATGGCAACCGCCACCACCGATGGTGCGTACACCTTTGACAACGGCGCACCGGACGCCGTCCCACAGATGCAGGCGCTGGAGTCGTTCCTGGATCCCATCACGATGCGTCGCCTGGCCCGCCCGGTGCTGCGCCTGGGTACGCGGTGCTGGGAGGTCGGAGCCGGTGGGGGTTCGATGGCCCGGCGCATCGCCCGGGCGGTCGGCGAGGACGGTCAGGTGCTGGCCACGGACATCGACCCCACGCACCTGGTGGCCGACGGCAACCTGCACGTACGCCAGCACGACGTCCGTACCGAACCGCCACCCGGGGACGCGTTCGACCTGATCCACGCGCGGCTGGTGCTGCTGCACCTGCCCGATCGACGACGGGTTCTGCGTACGCTCGCCGGCGCGCTGGCTCCCGGCGGGTGGCTGGTGGTCGAGGAGTTCGACTGCACCGCGCCACTGCGGGTGCTGACCGCACCGAGCGACGACGCGGCGAAGCTCTTCGCGCAGGTGATGGACACCATGATGGGTGTCCTGCAGGAGCACGGCGCCGACCTGGGGTGGGCGCAGGACGTGCACACCGAGATGGCCCTCGCCGGTCTGACCGACCTCGACACCATCACCCACTCGCAGAGCTGGGTGGGCGGTTCGACCGGAACGTCGCTCTACGAGACGAACTCCCGGCAGTTGGAGCCGGACCTGCTCGCGGCGGGGCTGTCGCCCAACCAACTGAACGCGTTCCGACGGCTGGTCCGCGACCCCGCGTTCGCCGTCATGTCGTACCACTTCGTCTCCACGCGAGGGCGTCTACCGGGCTGAGAGGCCGGTGGACCACCGCGCGGAGAACGGTCGCGCCGTCCGTACCCTTCCCGCCCCAGCCCGCCCCCCGCTGAGCCGGACAGCACTATGGAGGCGCCGACCGAACCGGCCGGGCTCCCCGCCAGGGAGCCCGGCCGGACCGCGTCTCAGTGGTGGCGGCCCTCCCCCACCCGGTAGGTGCGCAGGTTCGGGTCCGCCTTGATCTGCGCCTCGGTGTACTTGATCGTGTCCCAGCCCTTGCCGGAGTAGAGCGCGGTCTGGTCGGCGTACCAGGGTGAGTTCGGGTTGGTCGACTGGGAGTAGGTCAGGATCTGCCGCCCGGACGGCCCGTTGCGGCCCAGCTCGACGGCCATCACGAACGACGATCCGTGCACCACCTTCGGGTAGCCGACGCCCGGCACCCGGTTGTTGATGATCATGTTGAAGATGCCGGCCTCGGCGCGTCCACCGTGGATCGGGATCCGCCGGTCACCGCGCGGCTCGGTCTGGATGTCGCCCAGACGGGCGTCGAGCGGAATGCCGGCGAGGCGCTGCACGGCGTCGGCGAGCGCGGTGCGCACGGCGGGGTTGGCGGTGTCGAGCCGGCGCGGCGTGCGCACCGGGTCGGTGGCGGCGAAGGTGTCGGCGAAGCGCAGCCCGTTGGCCAGGACGAACTCGGTGAACAGGTGCGCGCCGCGGCTGCCCAGGTCGGCGTGCAGGTCCCAGCGGGCCAGCGCGGTGCAGGCGGCCCGCAGGTCGACCGTCGCGCCGTTCGAGGCGGTGGCGGTGGGCTGGACGGTGCAGAGCGCGACCAGGTCGTCGCGAACCAGTTCACCGCCGTACACCCGGTTGCCGAAGACCGTCCGCCACAGCCGGTCGGCGGTGAACCCGCGCCCCGGCAGCCCGTCGGTGCCGGCCAGGCGCTGCTGCACCTGGTCGAGGCCGAGACGGGTACGCAGGCTGCGTGGGGTGCGTTCGTCGCCGAGGATCCGCGCGTAGCCCTCCAGCGGGGCCTGCGGGTTGGCCAGCCAGTAGCTGTCGTTGGAGTTGGTGACGTAGTCGGTGCGGAAGCGCACCGGCAGGTTCGCCGGGCCGAGGATGCCGGGCACGGCGGCGTCCCGATCGGCGCCGAGCGCGCAGGACGACCGGGAACCGTCCAGGACGGCCTGGCCGCTGCTGGCGTAGAGCGGCTGGAACGGCGCCGGGATGCAGGCGGCGGCGAGGGCGTCGGTCACCCGGGGCACCACCGAGTGGTCGGCGTAGAGCGCCTCACCGCGCGCGTCGGCGGCGATCACGTTGACCCAGGGCAGGAACTGGTAGCGGTCGAGCACCCGCTTCAGGTCGCGGACCGTCTCGGCGCGGCCCATCTGCAACCAGCCGTCGAAGGCCCGGTTGTTGGTGGCGTTGATGTCGGTGATGGCGTACGCGGTGTCGGCGGTCCAGTCGAAGGTGCCGGGCACCACGACGACCGGCCCGAAGTGGGTGTCGTGGAAGGTGCGGCTGACCGGCGCCGTGCCGCCGTTCGGGGCGGGCACCTGCACGGTGACCGTGCGGGTCGTCATCCTTCGCGGCTTACCGTCCACGTAGTACGAGGTGGGGTCGCCGGGCACCAGCGCGAGGCGGTGCCAGACGAACCGGCGGGCCGTGGAGACGGTGTGGCTCCACGCGAGGGTGCGGTTGTGCCCGATCTCGACGATCGGGTCGCCGATCAGCGCGGCGCCCTCGACGTCGTAGCGGCCCGGAACCTTGAGGTGCATCCGGTAGAAGCGTTCCGCGCCGTCCCACGGGAAGTGCGGGTTGGCCAGCACCATGCCGCCCCGGTTGGCGGTGGCCGCCTCGCCCAGCCCGTACGCGTTGCTGCCCACCCCGGCGGGGGCGCCGTCGCTGGCGGCGAGCACCGCGGCCGCGCCGGGAGCGTCCTGTACGGCGGCCGGGCCGGTGGCGGTGGGCGGCGCGGCGGCGACGATCCCGTCGAGCATCGCCCGAGAGCCGGCCCGGATCATGCTGGCCCAGGTGGTACGCCAGATGTCCAGCTCGGTCAGCGGACGCACCCACGGCTTGGCCCGGCACGCCGGATCGGTGAGCCGCGCCGCGCCGGTGCGGCGCAGGTAGGAGTTGTAGCCGGCGACGAAGCCGCGGATCTGGTCGCGGACGTCGTCGGACGGCGAGTGCACGCCGTCACGTCGGCCGTCGAGCAGCCGCTCGACCGCCCGGTCGTCGATCGCCTTGCGGAAGAACAGGTCACTGCGCACGTTCGCGTCGGTCGGGCCGGTCGCGCCGAGGTATCGGGAGCGCTCGCCGTTGACCGTCACCACCTTCTCGGCGATCACGCAGAGGTTGTCCTCCGCCTGCACGTACCCGACCCCGAAGCCGAGGTTGGCGTAGCTCGTGGCGGTGATGTGCGGGACGCCGTAGGACGCGCGGCGGATCTCGGCCGAGTAGCCCCGGTCGCGCTGGTGTGCGCCGGCCGGGGGCACGCTCAGCCCGGCCAGGACCAGGCCCAGGACCACCCCCGCCGCGCCGAGGCGTTGTGCTGCTGTCACCGCGTCCTCCCCCCGTCGCGTCCCCCAGACGTCGCTGCCCGAGGGACATTCACGTTGGTCGGCATTCTCGTCGCTGCCGTGCCGCCCCGTACACCCCCGGCGCGCCGACCGCGCGCCGTGGTGCGGTCAGCGGCAGCCCACCGGCGTGCAACGGCGAAGCCGCCACGGCCCCGGCGATGTTTCCGTGGCGGTGTCGGTGGCGTGTCGGCGCCGGTGTCGGTGGCGTGTCAGGGCCGTGTCAGGCGGCCCGCGCAGGCTGTACGGCATGACAGCTGACCTGGTGATCGAGGCCGAGGGCCTCGTCAAGACCTTCGGGAAAACGAGGGCGCTTCAGGGCGTGGACCTCGCCGTTCCCCGCGGAACGGTGCTCGGGGTGCTCGGCCCCAACGGCGCCGGCAAGACCACCGCCGTGCGCATCCTCTCCACCCTCCTGGCCCCGGACGGCGGCACCGCCCGGATCGGTGGTTTCGACGTCGTACGCGACGCCGAGCGGGTCCGGCAGACCATCGGCCTCACCGGCCAGTACGCCTCGGTGGACGAGGACCTGACCGGGCGGCAGAACCTGGAGCTGTTCGGCACGCTGCTGGAACTGGGGCGCAACGGCTCCCGGCGGCGGGCCGCCGAACTGCTCGAATGGTTCGACCTGACCGCCGCCGCCGACCGGCCGGCGAAGACCTACTCCGGTGGTATGCGGCGGCGCCTCGACCTGGCCGCCAGCCTGGTCGGCTCGCCGAACGTGATCTTCCTGGACGAACCGACCACCGGCCTCGACCCGGCCAAACGCGAGGACATGTGGGACGTGGTCCGGTCGCTGGTCACGAACGGCTCGACCGTGCTGCTCACCACGCAGTACCTGGAGGAGGCCGACGCCCTCGCGGACGCGATCACGGTGATCGACCACGGCCGGGTCATCGCGTACGACACACCCGAAGGGCTCAAGCGGGTGGTCGGCGGCCAGACACTCGAGGTCCGGCCGTCCGACCCCGCGCACCTGGGGCGGGTCGCGGCGATCCTGTCCGAGGTCGGCTCCGGCGCGCAGGCCGACGAGATCCGCAAGGGCGTGCTCGCGGTGCCGGTCACCGACGACGAGGCCCTCACCGAGAGCGTCGCGCGGCTCGCCGCCGCCGGCATCGCGGTCACCGAACTGTCCCTGCACCTGCCGAGCCTCGACGAGGTGTTCTTCACCCTCACCGGTCGTACGGCGGCCGAGGACGACACCACCGGCCTGAAGGAGATCGCGGCATGAGCACCCTGGTCAGCACACCACCCACGACGCGCACCGTGCTCTCCACGGCCGTGCCGAACCCACGACCGTTGCGGCTCGTGCGGCACTCCCTGGCGCTCGCCAAGCGCAGCCTCATCAAGACCTGGCGTACGCCCGAGGCGCTGATCGACGTCACACTGCAACCGGTGCTGTTCCTCGTCATCTTCGTGTACGTCTTCGGCGGCGCGGTCGCCGGATCCACCCACGACTACCTGCAGTTCCTGCTGCCCGGAATCCTGGCGCAGACCATCGCCACCGGCGTCATCGCGATCGGCGTCAACCTCAACACCGACATCGCCAAGGGCATCTTCGACCGGTTCCGGTCGCTGCCCATCCCCCGTTCCGCGCCACTGGTCGGCGCAGTCCTGGGTGACGTCGTCCGGTACGTGATCGTCACGGTGTCGACCCTCGCGATCGGCTACCTGATGGGTTTCCGGATCGACACCGACCCGCTGCGGGCGATCGCCGGCTGCCTGCTCGCGGTGCTGTTCGCGCTCTGCCTGAGTTGGCTGCCGGTCTACGTGTCGATGAAGGTGCGCACCCCGGGCGCCGTGCAGGGCCTGATGTTCGCGCTGATCATGCCGCTGACCTTCGCGTCGAACGTGTTCGTCAGCGCCGACACCCTGCCGGGCTGGATGCAGGCGTTCGTGGACGTCAACCCGATGACCCACCTGGTGGCGGCGGTGCGGGGGCTGTTCGTCGGCACACCGCTCGGCTCGCACGTGTGGTGGACCCTGGCCTGGTGCGCCGGCTTCGTGGCGGTGTTCATGCCGCTGGCGCTGCGCGCGTATCGAAAGAAGATCTAGGCCAGCAGGTCGTCCATCAGCTCGCGGATCCGGGCGACGGTGGCGGCGACCGGCCGCTCGCGCCAGGCGGCCAGCAACGGCTCACGCTGCTCCTCGTCCCCGAGGGCGGCGATGAGCCGTTCGCCGCTTCCGGGCGGGAAGAGGATGCCGACGTTGGTGCCGATCCGCTGCCCGAGCACGGACAGCTCCCGAGCGGTCGCCACCTCGTTCCGGTCCGCCGCGAGTTCAGCGCCGCCCAGCGCCCACGCCCCGATCACCGGCAGGTCCTTCGAGGACAGCGCCTCGTCCCGGGCGAGCGTCAGCATCGTGACCGCGCGGGCGTCGGCGTCCCGCACCGAGGTCGGGCGCGCCTGCTCCACCCGCAGGTAGAGGACGGACACCGCGACCCGCAGCACGACGCGCGCCTGTGGCTGCGGCCCGACCCACCCGGCCAGGGTCCGGACCACCCCGTCGGCGTAGGCGAGCGCCTCGTCGTACCGCTCGCGCTGCCAGGCGAGGTGGGCCAACCCGAGGCGCGCCTGCGCGGTGTCCACCTCCTCGGCCTGTCCGGGTACCGCCATCTCGCCCAACCGCCGTTCCGCTTCGGCGTCGCCGGTCAGGGCGAGTTGCACGTCCAGCAGCACCCGGATCGATCGGGCGTCCTGCGCGGCGCCGATCAGGTCCATGTGGCGGACGCTGCGCGCCAGCCACTCCGCCGAGCGGGCATCCCCGCGCAGGCTGAAGAACTGCCCGGCGCCGCCCGCCGCCATCGCCATGCCCCAGTGGTCACCGACCACCTCGAAGCGTCGGTACGCCTGCTCGGCGTCGGCGATGGACTCCGCCGGCATGCCGCCGTTCTCCCGTACCGCCGCGCGGGCGAAGAGGCCGAGACCCTGCACGTACGGGTCCGGGTGCGCGATCATCTCGCCGGCGGCCTTCATGCTCTGCTCCGGGTCGGACGCGTCGAAGCCCGGCAACGCCGACGCGAGCGCGGTCAGCCGGGGCGACACCTCGTCGGGTCGCTCGGCGAGGACCGTCCGCAGGGCCCGCCGGGAGAGGGCGGCGAGCCGCATCTCGCCGCCGATCCCGGCGTTGACGCCGATCACCAGGCAGGTCCAGGCGAGTCGGTCGGCGTCGGGCAGTGGCCGGCCGGTGGCCCGGCCGTGCAGGATCGCCGAGCGTCGCCGCTGCTCGGGGTCCTCGGCGTGCAACAGGCCGCGTGCCCACCCGACGACCTCGAGGTGCAGGCCGCGCACCGTCCAGACGTGCAGCAGCGCGGTCGCGACGTCGACCGCGGCCGGCTCGTCGTCGTGCCCGTGCGCCCAGCGCAGGCCGGCGACCAGGTTGTCCTGCTCGTCGACGCACTGGGCGAACGCCCCGACCTGTCCGGGGCCGACGAATCGGGCGGCGAGCGCGGCGGCCTTGTCCCGGGCCCACCCGACCAGGCCGGCCATGGCGCCATCCCGGTCACCGGCGGTGTCGAGGCGGGCTTCGCCGTACTCCCGGACGGTTTCGAGCATCCGGTAGCGCGGCGGGTCGTCGCCCTCGGCCAGGGTCAGCAGGGACTGTTCGACGAGCGTCGCCAGGCCCCGGCGTACGTCCGGGGTCCCTGCCACCGCGGCGGCGAGGTCCGCGGTGAACGGCCCGGGGATGACGGCGAGCCGTTGGAGCAGCTCGCGGTCGTCGGGCGTGAGCAGTTCCCGGCTCCAGTCGACCATCGCCCACAGGCTCGCGTGCCGTTCCGGCAGGCCGCGTAACGCGGCGTCGAGCAGCGCGAACCGGTCGGTCAGCCCGGCGAGCACGTCGTCGATCGGCATGTGCCGCAGTCGCGCGGCAGCCAGTTCGAGAGCCAGCGGCAGGTTGTCGAGCCGGTGGCACAGCGCGAGCGCCCGAGTGGTGTCCCAGGTCGGCACGGCGCCGCCGGCCCTCGCTCGGGAGTCGAGCAGCCCGAGCGCGTCGGCGTCGGGCAGGACGGTCAGCCGGTGGACCAGCTCGCCGGCCAGGCCCAGCGGTGCCCGGCTCGTCGCGAGGACCGCGACCTCCGGCGACGCCACCGCGATCAGGTCCGCGACGACGGTGGCCACCGCGTCGAGGACGTGCTCGCAGTTGTCCAGCACGACCAGCCCGTCGAGGTCCGGCGCCACGGCGCGCAACCGCTCCTCGGGGCTGAGGACCCGTCGTTCGAGGCCCAGGTTGCCGCCGGTCGCCGCGGTGTCCGCCCCGCCGAGGGCCGCGAGCACCGTCGGCAGGACCTCGTCGGGCGAGCGCAGGCCGGCGAGTTCGACGACGCGGACCGGTCGCCCGGCCGTCGTGGCGCGCCGCGCCACCTCGGCGGCGAGCCGGGTCTTGCCCGCGCCACCGGTCGCCACGATCGTGACCAGGGGCGCCTCGGCGAGCGCCCGATCCACGGTCTCGACGTCGCGCTCCCGACCGACGAGGGCGGTCAGCGGCCGGCGCCACGCGGCGGGCAGGGCGATCCCCGCCGGTGGCCGGGGCGGCGCCACGACGGCCGGCGTGGTGAGTTCGCCGCGCAGCAGCGCCAGATGGACCTGGGTGATCACCGGCGACGGGTCGGTGCCGTACCGGTCGGCCAGGTCGGCGCGCAGTCGCTCGACGACCTCCAGCGCGTCCGCGTCCCGGCCCTGGGCGGCGAGCACCCGGACGAGCAGGGCGGCCGATGGTTCGTCCGGCGGCGTACGCGCCACGAGTCGGCGCAGATCCGCCTCGTCGAACGGCCCGGCGCCGGCGAGTGCGGCCTGGGCGCGCAGCGCGGCGACGTCCGCGAACAGGCGCGCCTCCTCCGCGGTGACGAGTTCGGGGACCTCGGGGAACAGCGCACGCGCCTGATCGGCCAGGCTGCGGGCGGACGGCTCGTCGCCGGTCCGGAGTACGGCTCGCCCCCGCTCGACGAGCGCCCGTGCCTCGACCGCGTCGACGGAGATCTCCTCGGCGGGCAGGCGGTATCCGCCCGGCACCGCGACCACGGGCAGCCCGAGACGGCGTACCCGGGACACGAGCGCCTGGACGGCGCCGGTCGCGTCGTCGGGTGGCGTGCCGTCCCACACGGCGTCCACGAGCAGGGCGGTGGAGACCGCTCGACCGCGCGCGTCGACGAGCGTGCGGACCACCGCCGCGAGCCGCTCTCCCCGGACCGGCCGGCCGTCGACGGCGAGCGGGCCGAGGATCGTGATCTGCACGGACCCAGCATCCCCCACCCGCGCATCGGCCTGCCGGCAACCCGCTCGTGGTCGCTGCCAGCCCTACGGGGTGCGCGTCGGGGTGGCGCCCGAGCGGCTCCGGAACAGGCCGAGCCGGAGTGCCCGCAGCAGGGTGCCGGGCCGGCTCAGCGTCGCCGGGTGGTCGAGCATGGTGGTGACCCGGCCCAGCCGGGCGTTGAGCACCGGATCGGCCAGCGAGGTCCGGAAGAGCAGGTCACCGAACCACTTGGTGACCTTGTACGCGGGTGGGTACGGGCCGTCGACGTGTGGCAGCTCGATGTCGGCCGAGGTGGAGATCTGCCAGGCGGCGTCGACGACCACCCGGACCTGCTCGAAGTACGCCCGCGCCGGCTCCTCGTGCAGCTTCGGATCGGAGCGCAGGTACGCCGACAGGCAGGAGGCGTGCAGCGTGGCGGAGGTCATGCCCTGGCCGTACACCGGGTTGAAGGACGCGATCGCGTCTCCGGCCGCGACCAGTCCGGCGGGCATCCGGTCGAGCTTGTGGAAGTCCCGGCGTCGGCTGTCCGCCTGGTGGTACGTGACCACCCCGCCGAGCATCTCGCCATGTTCGGCGATGTCGCCGAACATTTTCGGATAGTGCTGGCGACAGCGGGCGGTGAAGTCGGCGACGTCGCGGCTGGGCCGGTCCTCGTCGTAGCCGGCGACCAGCATGATCCAGCGGTTTCCCTCGACCGAGTTGATGCCGCCGATGCGGGCGGACCGGCCCTTGCCGGCCATGGTGTGGTAGACGACCACCCAGGTGTCGCTGACCGCCGGGTCCTGCTTGTAGAGCGCGGTCGCGTAGTTCAGCTTGATCGGCATCCGTTGCATCGGCGGGCGCGGCCACCCGTTGTCGGCCAGCCAGTCGCTGAGCCGACTGGACCGGCCCATCGCGTCGACCACGAGGTCCGCCGGTTCGACGATCGGCTCGGTGCCACCGTCCGGCACGTACCGGGCGCCGGTGACGCGCCGGTCGGCGAAGAGCAGGCCGTCCGCGCGGCCGTACACCATCCGGATGTTGTCGATCGCGAGGGTCCGCCGCCGCACCAGCGCCTCCAGGAACGGACGCGTGGTGATCAGCGCCGGACCGGTGCCGGTCGGTGCGGGCGGCAGCCCCAGCACGCCGTTCACGAAGATCTTCGCCGTGCCCGGGTCGCTCGGCGGCGGTGGGGCGCCGAGCGCGAGCGCCTCGTCGACGATCCCGGGAAACCAGCGTTCCAGCTGGATCTGGCCGGAGGGCAGCAGCGCGTGCACCTGGCTGCCCTGCGGAACACCGGGCCGGGGCCCGGAGTCCACGTCGGACGGATCTCGTTCGATGACGAGCACCTCGTCGGCGTGGTCACTCAGGACCCGCGCCGCCATGAGGCCGGCGATGCTGCCACCGAGCACCACCGCCCGCCGCATGACGACCCTGGTCTCGGCCGGGCGTTCAGCTGTCGCTATCTCCGAGAAGAGCCGGGACGGCGAGGGGGGCATGCGGTCACTCCTCGGGTGGTCGGGAAACCTCGGCATCCACGACCGTAACCACCGGAGCCGCCGCAGTCAGTCCGTCATTTTCTCGTGGGCATGCGGCGGGTCGCCATTCGGGCATCGAATCGGGCCGCGTTCAACGATGTCGATGTCGGCAGTCGCGGGAATCCGCAGGTGAGGACCGTCTTGACAGATCGTCCAGGGGTTAGGTTAGCCTAACCTCATGCATGAGCAGCTGGTGTCGATCACCGGGGAACACAGCCTGTCGGGCGTCGACCTCCGCCTCGGGTACCACGGCGTGACCGTGGTGCACGGAGCGGCGATCGGCCTCCGCCGGGGTGCGGTGACCGCACTCGTCGGCCCCAACGGCAGCGGCAAGTCCACGCTGCTGCGCGCCCTGGCCCGGCTGCACCCGATCGAGGCCGGCGCGGTCCACCTCGCCGACGGCGGCTCCGCGACCAACCTGCCGGCCAGGGAGTTCGCCCGTCGGGTCACCCTGCTCGCCCAGAGCCGGCCGGTGCCCAGCGGGGTCACCGTCCGCGACGTGGTGGGGTACGGGCGCCACCCCTACCGGGGACGCTGGCGGGCGGACGACCCGCACGGTCCCGTCGCCATCGCCCGCGCCATGGACGTCACCGGCGTGACCGCGATGGCGGAGCGTCCGGTCGACGAACTCTCCGGCGGCGAGTTGCAGCGGGTGTGGCTGGCCACCTGCCTGGCCCAGGACACCCCGGTCCTGCTCCTCGACGAGCCCACCACCTTCCTCGACCTGCGCTACCAGGTGGAGATCCTCGACCTGGTCCGTGACCTCGCCGACGACCACGGCGTCGCCGTCGGCGTCGTGCTGCACGACCTCAACCAGGCAGCCGCCGTGGCCGACGAGGTGGTCCTGCTGGACAACGGCCGGGTCCGCGCCACCGGCACCCCGGCCGAGGTGTTCACCGAGAACGCCCTGACCGAGACCTACGGAATCCGGATCGAGGTGAGCACCGATCCGCTCAGCGGACTGGTCACCACCCGCCCCGTGGGACGACACCTCACCCGCACCCTGATCTGAACGACCACCCCGATCCGCACCAGAGAAAGATCGTCATGACCCGTACCCGTTTCACCGCCCTCATCGCCGTGATGGCCGCGCTGTCACTCAGCGCCTGCGGCACCACCGAGAACGCCGCGACCCCCGAGGCCTCCGCCTCGGCGGCCGGCGGGCCGGTCACCGTCACCGACAGCCGCGGCAAGGACGTCACCCTCAAGGCCCCGGCGACCAAGGTCGTCGGCCTGGAGTGGGGCGAGGTCGAGATGCTGGTCAGCCTGGGCGTCATGCCCGTCGGCGTCGCCGACCCCAAGGGCTACGGCACGTGGGTCACCGCCGCCAAGCTCGACCCGGGCGTCAAGGACGTCGGCACGCGCGGCGAGCCGAGCGTCGACTCGATCGTCGCCCTGCAGCCCGACCTGGTGGTGATGGAGGACGACCGGGGTGGCACCCTGGTCAGCCAGCTCGAGAAGTACGTCCCCGTCGTGGTCGCCAAGGGCAGCGACGCCAAGGACAACCTCGGCCGGATGCGCACCGAGCTCACCATGATCGCCAAGGCGGTCGGCAAGACCACCGAGGCGCAGAAGCTGCTCGCCGACTTCGACGCGGCCATCGCGGACGGCAAGAAGAAGATCGCCGACGCGGGCGCCGCCGGGCGCCCGTTCGCCATCGCCGACGGTTGGAAGGAGGGCAGCACCGTCAGCATCCGGATGTTCGGCCAGGGTGCGCTCGTCTCCCAGATCGGCATCCAGCTCGGCCTCACCAACGCCTGGACCGGCAAGACCGACGAGGTCTGGGGCCTCGGCCAGACCGACGTCGAGGGCATGAGCGTCCTCAAGGACCCGAACCTGCACCTCTTCTACAACGCCTCCGACGGCGTCGACGTGTTCGCTGACGGTCTCGCCGGCAACGCCATCTGGAAGTCGCTGCCCTTCGTGCAGCGGGGCAACCTGCACAAGATGCCCGACGGCGTCTGGACCTTCGGCGGCCCGCTGTCCGGCAAGCAGTACATCGACCAGCTCGTCAAGACGTACACGGTGTGAGCGTGCTGATCGCACCCCCGCGCCCGGAGCCGGCCACCCGGCCGGCTCCGGGCGGGCGCCTGGCGGTGCCCCGCGTCGTCGGTGTCTTCCTCGCCGCGATCCTGCTGCTGCTCGTGGTCGGCGCGGTGCACCTCACCCAGGGCACCTCCACCGTCGGCGCCCTCGACCTGCTGCGGCTCGCCACCGGCGCCGACGACGAGGCGGCCCGCGTCCTGGTCGCCTCCCGGCTGCCCCGCCTGCTCGCCGGGTTGGCCATCGGCGTCGCGCTCGGTGTCGCCGGAGCCGCGTTGCAGTCGATCGCCCGAAACCCACTCGCCTCCCCCGACACCCTTGCCGTCAACGCGGGCGCCCACCTGGCGATCGTCTCCGTCGCCGCGTTCGGCATCTCGCTGCCCGCGCTGCCGGCCGGCGCACTCGCCTTCGTCGGAGGACTGGCCGCCGCCGGCCTGGTGATGGCGATGTCCGCCGGTGGACAGGCGGGCACCACCCGACTCATCCTCGCCGGTTCGGCGACCGCGCTGGCGCTCAGCTCGGTGACCACCCTGCTGCTGCTCCTGTTCGAGCAGGCCACCATCGGCATGTTCGCCTGGGGAAACGGTTCGCTGGTGCAGAGCGACCTGGTCGCGCTGACCCAGCTCGCCCCGGTGATCGTCGGCGCGCTCATCGTGCTGGTGCTGCTCGGGCACCGCCTGGACATCCTCGCCCTCGGCGACGACACCGCCACCGTGCTCGGCCTCGACGTGCGACGTACGCGACTCACCGTCACCCTGCTCGCGGTGCTGCTGTCCGCGGCGGCGGTGACCCTCACCGGCCCGGTCGGCTTCGTCGGCCTGTGCGCCCCGGTGATCGTCCGGCTGCTCGCCCCCGTGGTGCCCGGGGTGCACCGGCACCGCATCCTGCTGCCGCTGTCCGGCATCGCCGGGGTCGTCATCGTGCTCGGTTCCGACGTGCTGCTGCGGGCCATCATGGGTGGGCAGGCCGGGGTGGAGGTTCCCACCGGCGTCGTCACCACCCTGCTCGGCGCGGCGATCCTCATCTGGTTGGCCCGCCGGCACCGCGACGCCGGCCCCACCCGCCGCCCGCCCGGCGGGCACGCGGCCGTCCGCTCCCCGGCCTTCCACCGCACCGTCGTCGCCGTCAGCGCCGTGGTCACCGTCGCCGCCGTGACGGTCGGCATGCTCGCCGGCGACACCTGGGTGCTCCTCGGTGACCTCGTCAACTGGGTCAACGGCACCACCGGACCGGCGTACACCTTCGTGCTGGACCAGCGGTGGCCGCGCGTCGCCGCGGCGGTCCTGGCCGGCGCGGCGCTCGCGGTTGCCGGCACCACCGTGCAGGCGGTCTGCCGCAATCCGCTCGCCGAACCCGGCATCCTCGGCATCACCGCCGGCGCCGGACTCGGCGCGGTGGCGCTGCTCACCTTCGTGCCGCTGGCCGGCGTGTGGGCCGTCTCCGGCGTCGCCGGGCTCGGCGCGATGCTGGCGTTCACCCTGGTCTACGGCCTTGCCTGGCGGGGCGGCGGGCTCAGCTCCGACCGGCTGGTGCTGATCGGCTTCGGCGCCTGGCAGGGCGGCACCGCGTTGATCACGTACCTGATCGTCGCCTTCGACCCGTGGAACACCGGAAAGGCGTTGACCTGGCTGTCCGGCTCCACCTACGGCCGCACGTCCACACAGGTGCTCCCGGTGCTGATCGCATTGCTGGTGCTCACCCCGGCTGTGGTCGCCGCCCGGCGCGAACTCGACCTGATGACGCTGGACGACGACACCCCCCGCGTGCTCGGCGTCCGACTGGAGCGCACCCGGCTGGTCGCGCTCGGCGCGGCGGCGCTGCTCACCTCCACCGCGGTCTCCGCCGTCGGGGTCATCGGCTTCGTCGGCCTGGTCGCCCCGCACGCCGCCCGAGCGCTCGTGGGCGGCCGGCACTCCCGGGTGCTTCCGGTGGCCGCCCTGCTCGGCGCGGCGCTGGTCAGCATCGCCGACACCCTCGGACGGACGTTCATCGCTCCGGCCCAGATCCCCGCCGGCCTGGTCACCGCCATGATCGGCACCCCGTACTTCGTCTGGCTGCTGTGGCGCTCCCGCGCCGTGGCGAACCACCCCCGGTAGCAGGCCGGACCGAGCACCAGAGAGGCACCATGACCGAGACCATGCCCATCGCACCGTGGCGCCTGTTCACCGTCGAGGTCCGCGCGGTACGCCGGCTGAGCCCGTCGTTCGTCCGGGTGACCTTCACCGGAGCAGACCTCGACCGCTTCGCCGACAACGGTTACGACCAGCGGATCAAGTTGGCCCTGCCGCTGCCCGGTCAGCGCGAGGTACGCCTGCCGGACGGACCGGACTGGTACGCGAAGTGGCGGGCCCTGCCCGAACACCTGCGCAATCCGGTGCGCACCTACACCGTACGGACGGTCCGGTCCCACCTGGCCGAGGTCGACGTCGACCTGGTGCTGCACGGCGACGGCGGCCCGGCGACCCGCTGGGCCCGGCGGGTGAGCGTCGGCGACGAGATCGCCATCCTCGGGCCGGACGCCGGCTACGACGGTGACCACGGGGGCATCGAGTTCCGGCCGTCATCGGCGGCACGGCTGCTGCTGGCCGGGGACGAGACGGCCGTACCGGCCATCAGCGGCATCTGCGAACGGCTTCCCCGCGACGCCCGCGGCACCGTCCTGCTGGAGGTGCCCGACGTCGACGACGTGCTGCCGCTGGTCGCTCCCCCGGGAATCGAGGTCCGCTGGCTGGCCCGAGGCGCGAACGGGCACGGCAGCCGGCTGGTGCCGGCCGTCGCCGCCGCGGCCGGTGAACTGCTGGCCGGGGACGCGACGGGGGCCGCCCAGCCCGTCGCGGACGTGGACGTCGACACCGAGATCCTGTGGGAGGTTCCCGAGGAGGTGCCGCCGGTTCCGCTGTACGCGTGGCTCGCCGGGGAGGCCGGCGTCATCCGGACCCTGCGCCGGCACCTGGTCGCCGAGCGGGGTCTCGACCGACGGGCGGTGGCCTTCATGGGCTACTGGCGGCTCGGCCGCGCCGACCCGGCCTGAGTCGTCGCCGTGCCCACCGCCGAAGCGTCCCCCGCCCGCTGTGACGTCGGCCTCGGCGCGGCGGCAGGGCGCGTGGGGTGCATCGGAGGCCGGGTGGTGCGTACAGTTCCGGGTCGGACTTGGGGTGGGCCGGGCTGGAACCGGCGCAGGGAACGGGACGAGACAGAGACGCATGACGGTGGACAACGGTACGGAAATCGGTCAGCACGGGATCGACCGGAGCCAGCTGGAGACCTGTCTCAGCGTCTTCGAGGCGTTGGAAGCTCTGCCGTCCGACCACCCCGACGTGGTGCGGGTGCAGCGGGCCACCGCGAAGCTCTACAAGGTGATCAAGCAGCGGCGGCGCGAGGAGCGGCGCGACGCGATCATGACCGCCGACCGCGCGGTGACGGCGGCCACCGCCACCGGCGCCCCCGGCCGGATCGACGACGAGACGCAGGGCATCCCCCTCGCCTCTCCCACCGCCGGCGCCACGGCCGGCGTCCTGCACAACCCGCGCGGCTGCTACGTCTGCAAGCAGCGCTACCGCGAGGTGGACGCGTTCTACCACCAGCTCTGCCCGTCCTGCGCCGCGCTCAACCGGGAGCGCCGGGACGCGCGTACCGACCTGACGGGCCGGCGCGCGCTGCTCACCGGCGGCCGGGCGAAGATCGGCATGTACATCGCGCTGCGGCTGCTGCGTGACGGCGCGCACACCACCGTGACCACGCGGTTCCCGCACGACGCGGTCCGCCGGTTCGCCGCGATGCCGGACAGCGCGGACTGGCTGCACCGCCTGCGGATCGTCGGGATCGACCTGCGCGACCCGGCGCAGGTGATCGCACTGGCCGACTCGGTCGCCGAGCAGGGCCCTCTCGACATCCTGATCAACAACGCGGCGCAGACCGTCCGCCGCTCGCCCGGGGCGTACGCGCAGCTCGTGGCGGCGGAGGCCGCCGCCCTGCCGGAGGGCCCGCTGCCGGAGCTGATCACCTTCGCCAAGCCGGACGGCCAGGGCACCCCGGCGGGCAGCCTGACGGCCGGACCGCAATCGACGGCGCTCACCCCGCACGCGTTGACCGCGCTGGCGCTGACCAGCGGCTCCGCATCACCGGAACGGATCGCGGCGTCCACGGCCATCGACGCCGGCGGCCTGGTGCCGGACCTCGACTCGGTCAACAGCTGGGTTCAGCGGGTGCACGAGGTGGACCCGGTCGAGCTTCTCGAAGTGCAGCTGTGCAACGTGACCGCGCCGTTCGTGCTGGTCAGCCGGCTGCGACCGGCGATTGCCGCCGCGAAGGCCCGCCGCAAGTACGTGGTGAACGTGTCGGCGATGGAGGGCCAGTTCGGCCGCGGCTACAAGGGGCCGGGGCACCCGCACACCAACATGGCCAAGGCCGCGCTGAACATGCTGACCCGGACCAGCGCCCAGGAGATGTTGACCGACGGCATCCTGATGACGAGCGTCGACACCGGCTGGATCACCGACGAGCGGCCCCACCCGACGAAGATGCGATTGGCGGACGAGGGCTTCCACGCTCCACTGGACCTGGTCGACGGCGCGGCCCGGGTGTACGACCCGATCGTCCGCGGCGAACAGGGCGAGGACCTGTACGGCTGCTTCCTGAAGGACTACGCCCCCTGCGCCTGGTGACCGCCACGCCGGTCCGCTCCGCCGCGGTGAAGCCACGACCAGCGGGTTTGCGACAATCAACAGGTACGCCCACTCGACGAGGAGACGGTACGCATGCCATCTGACCAGGACCCGTGGCCCACGCTGGACGAGCTGCTGCGCGAGGAGAGCGAGCTGGAGCTCGCGGGCCTGTCGGAGACGGACGCGTACCAGTTGGGGACGCTGGCCGTCGCCGCCGCCAGCGAGCAGCGGCTCCCGATCGCGGTGGGTGTGTGGCGGGCCGGGCGCCAGCTGTTCCACTCCGGCCTGCCGGGCTCCACGGCGGACAACGACGTGTGGCTGCGCCGCAAGGGGCGCGTGGTGACGCGGTTCGAGCACTCGTCGCTGTACGTGGCCCGGCTCTGCCAGGAGAAGCAGACGACGCTGGCGGAGAAGTACGGCCTGCCGGCCTCCCGCTACGCGGCTGCCGGGGGCGCGGTGCCACTGCGTGTCCGCGGTACGGGCGTGGTCGGCTGGATGGGCGTGTCGGGCCTTCCGCAGTTGGACGACCACCGCTTCGTCGTCGACATCCTGCGCAAGATCCAGCACTAGCCGCGCACCACGGCGGACCGGTCAGCGCGCCCGCCGGTTGGCGCGCAGGGCGCCCAGGAGCACGCGGGGTGTGGCCAGCGAACGCGGGTGCTCCCGCATGGAGACGACCTCATTGAACCGTCGCGCGGTCGCCACGTCCGTGACGGTCGCCGTGACGATCTGCCGGCTGGCCCAGCTGGAGAACCGGTAGCCACGCGGGTAGGGGCCGTCGACGTTCGGCAACGCCAGGTCGGCGGAGGTCGACGTCGACCAGGCGGCGTCGACCACGACCTTCTGCAGGTCGAGGTATCTGCGGGCGGGCACGCTCAGATCCGGGCCCGACCGTAGGTACAGCGACAGACAGGCCGCGTGCAGAGCCGCCGCCGTCATCCCCTGCCCGTACACCGGGTTGAACGAGGCGACGGCGTCACCGACGCTGACCAGCCCCGCCGGGAAGCGCTTCAGCGCGTGGAAATCCCGTCGGCGACTGTCGGAATGGCGGTAGGTCTGGACGTCGCCCAGCATCTCGTTCGCGGCGACCTCGCCGAACTCCGGCGGGAACTGCTCCCGCAGCCGACGGACGAAGTCCTCCGCCGTGCGGCCCGGGCGGTTGTCCCCGTAGCCGGCCATCATGGCCATCCACCGGCCGCCCTCGACCGCGAAGAACGCGGCGCCGGCCACGTCCAGCGGCGTCCCCGGCGTGTGCAGGGCCATCACGACCGCCAGAGCCGGGTCCACCTCGGGACGTCGGAACAGGGCCGTCGCGTAGTTCAGGTGCACGGTCAGCCGCCGTGTGGTGGGCCGGTCCCAACCGGCCTGCTCCAGCCAGTCGGAGAGCCTGCTCGACCGTCCCATCGCGTCCACCAGGAGGTCACCGCACTCGACTCCCCGAACCCCGCCGGCGTCGCAGCGGACACCGGCGGCCACGGCACCGTCGAACACGAGACCCGTGGCGCGGGCGGTGATCGTCTTGACGTTGGGCAGTCGGAGCACCTGCTGGCGGATCAGCCCCTCCAGGAGAGGCCGACTGCCCGCCAGGCTGTCGGCATCATCGGGGACGATCACCTTGAGGCGGCCGTCGAGGTAGCTTCGCCGCGCCGCGGGCGGCGCCTCGACCGCTCCCTGGGCCAGGGCCTGCTCGCGGAATCCCGGGAACAGGCGCTCGAACTGGAGGAAGCCACCGGGCAGCAGCGCGTGCAGCTGTGTCCCCTGTGGCACGCCGGGCCGCTCGCCTGTCACCTCCAGGTCGTCCCGGTCGATGATGACGACGCTCTCCGCGTAGTCGGACAACACCCGGGCGGCCAGCAGCCCGGCGATGCTGCCGCCGAGCACGACGGCCTTGCCCAGGACCGGGCACGCCTGGTCGGGGGGCAGCACAGCGTTGAGCGCGGCGAAGACCCGAGGCGGGGAGAGGGGCATCGTGCTCTCCAAGGGGTACGAGGTGTGGCGCCCTCCCCCGTGTCCGGCCGCGACGGTACGCGGACAGACCGGCGGGGTGGGCCGTTCGACATGACGCCCGTCGATCGTTGCACAGCCGTCGGACGTTACCCGCGCAGGTTCGCCGCGCGGGATCTGTCGTGAATCAGCTCTTGACCTGGTTCTGGTCGCGGAGGCGTTCGAGCCCGTCCAGGAGCAGGTCGAGGGTGAACTCGAATTCGAGCTGGCTGTCACACCAGCCGAGGGTGGGGTCGCTGCCGTCGTGCATCTCCATCGCCACCATCGCCGTCAGATGCGGCAGGGCCCCGGCCATCGCGGCGAGGTCCGCTTCCGCCACGTCGGCCTCCATGCTCCCGCCCGCCGCCGCCGGGCTGAAGACCTCCTGCGCGAAGCCGAGCGGCAGGCTGCCGAACGCGTGCACCGCGCGGTGCGCGAGGTGGTGCGAGAACCCGGCCCCGAGAAGGGTCCCC
Source organism: Micromonospora sp. BL4 (assembly GCF_003667505.1). GTDB lineage: Bacteria > Actinomycetota > Actinomycetes > Mycobacteriales > Micromonosporaceae > Micromonospora. The sequence goes on along the minus strand of NZ_RCVJ01000114.1, from coordinate 78,214 downwards.
ACGATCCCGTCGTAGTACGCGTACAGGCCGACGGGGATGGCGCGGCGCGTTCCCAAAAGCGCCGGCATCCACGGGTGACGCACCATGATCTGACGTGCCGCGAGGAACTGCCCGCGCAGCCGCGTACGCCAGTCTTCGCCGTCACCGTTCGCCGAGAGGCGGCCGACCGCGGCGTCGATCTCCGCGATCACGGTCTCAACGACGCCGTCGAGGAGTGCCTCCTTGGCGGGCAGGTGGTGGTAGAGCGACATGGCCTCGACACCGAGGTCGCCGGCGAGGCGGCGCATCGTCAGGGCCTGAATGCCCTCCGCGTCCGCCACTACGACCGCTGCCGCCAGTACGCGCTCACGGCTGAGCGGCTGCCGAGACGCCTTCGCTGTCACCTGTCTCCCCCTCTTGCCAGCACCTTACATCGTATGGTTCCCTTACGTTGTAAGGCTCTTGGATCGCGACCACCTCACGGCCTCCCCGAGGAGCCACCATGCCCGCGCTGATCCGCACCGCCCGCACGACCGGAATCCTCTACCTCGGCCTCACCATCGCCGGCGCCCTCGGCTTTCTGCTCATCCGGCCGCGCCTCTTCGCGGCCGACGACCCCAGCGCGACGCTCGCCAACCTGGTCCAGCACCAGTCGCTCGCCCGGGCCGGCGTCGCCTTCGAACTGCTCATCGTCGTCACCCAGGCCCTCGCGGCCGTCTGGTTCCACCGGCTGTTCCGCGCCGCCGACGCGCGCGCCGCCAGCGCCATCGCCGCGTTCGGGCTCATCAACGCGGTCGTGATCCTCGTCAGCGCGGCCCTGCTCGCCACGGCACTCGACATCGCGCTGGACCCCGTCGGCGACGCGGCGGCCACCGTCCAGCTCCTCTACCTGGCCAGCGGAAACCTGTGGGGCGTCGGAGGTCTGTTCTTCGGCCTGTGGCTCATCCCCATGGGCACCTGCGTGCTGCGCTCAAACTGGATGCCCCGCCCGCTCGGCTACCTCCTCGTCGGTGGCGGCATCGGCTACCTGCTCAGCGCATTCATCGGATACCTCGCCCCCGGCGCCCAGGCTGTCGCCGACGCCCTCGTCCTGCCGGCGACCATCGGCGAGTTCTGGATGATCGGCTACCTGCTGACGCGCGGCGTCCGCGGCCACGCGCTCGACCAGACACCGCCAGACCAGCAGCCGGCGGCCGCGCCACAGACCATCGGGTCGGCCACCGACTGACCCCGCGATCAGTGCGCTTCACGCTCGGTGCAGGAGCTGGACCGATCAATACAGGTCTCGGTACTGACCCGGCGATGAGCCGCTACCGGGGTGCCACTCTCGGCATGATCCTTTGTTCACCGGTGGCGGCCATCCAAAGTGACATCAGGGCTGAGGGCGGCGACCGCACCGGCGGCGTCACGTGCCTCGCCGACGGCCCGCCACGCCGTGACGGCGTCGAACGGCTGATCCACGGATGCTCCCATGTCCGCTGTCGTCATCAGGGAGGGCTCTGGTTGCGCGGCCCGTCACTCGTACCGGTACTTCAGCGACTCCATCTCCGCCTGCTCGATGTCAGCGATCGTCAGCCCCGGCATCCGCAGCTGGGCCAGCGTCACCTCGGCCGAGGTCGGTTGGGCGTCCGCGGGCAGCCACTGCTCCGGCTTCCAGGCCCCGCCGCGCAGCAGCGCCTTGGGGCAGTGCGGATAGACCTCCTCAATGCCGAGCACCAGCGCGCTGGCCGGTGGCTTACCCACCGCGGTCAGCTGCGACAGCAGCTCGGGGCGAGTGGAGACGCAGGCCCGGCCGTTCACCCTGAGCGTCGTGGTACGCCCCGGGATGACGAACAGCAGCCCGGCCCGCCCGGTGGCGACGACGTTCTGCATTGTGTCCAGACGCTTGTTGCCAGTCGCGTCCGGTACCGCCACCGTCCGCGCGTCCAGGACGGCGACGAACCCGGCGGGACCGCCCCGCGGAGAGACGTCACAGTTGCCCTTGGCGTCCACACTCGCGACCAGAACCAGCGACGAGCAGCCGATCAACCGCTGGGTCTGCTCGGTGAGTTCGGTCATCTGCTTCCGCACGGCCGCGTCGCTCGGAAGATCGTAAGCCCGGCGCAGCGCCTCCTGGTCCGACACGGCATCGAGGCGCAACGAGTCGAAGGCACTGCCGGCAAGGGCTCGCGTCATGCTGCCGACCCTAATGGACCGACCTGGCCGGAGCTACGGCGTAGCTCGAGCCCTCTCGCAGGGTGACTGCGGGAGTTCAGTTCCAATCGGGCGGTGCTTGAGCGTAGGCGGGTGGTAGGTGAGGCCAGCTCAGCGGGCGGCCGTCGAGTTGACCTGGTGGGCTGATCGCGCTCCACCCGTTTCCGAGTGCTGTTCGGTAACTGTCGGCTTGGCGCTTCGGGTCATCGCCCGCGCTCTGCCTGGTTGGCGTGATGCCCTGGTCGAGCAGCCATCGTGCCGTCCTGGCGAGGGATACAGAGACGTGGGTGGCGTCGCCGGTGCGGGCGCGTCGACCCAAGGCGGCCAGTGCACCAGCAGCGATGAGGTAGCCGGTGGCGTGGTCGAGCAACTGACAGGGCAGCGCGCCGGGTTGGATTCCGTCGGTGCTGGTAGCCCAGCCGATGCCGGTGGCGATCTGCACCAGGCTGTCGAACCCGCGCCGTGTGCCCCAAGCTCCGTTTGTTCCCCACGCCGAGAGCGTGACGACGATGGTGCCTGGGTGCTGGTCCGCTACCTGGTCAGGGTCCAGACCGAGACGGCGCAGCGCTCCGGGCCGGTAGCCGGTCACGACAACGTCGGCCTGGTCGACGAGGCGATGCAGAGCGTGACGCCCGTTCTCCGTGCTGGCATCCAGGGTTGTGCTCGCCTTACCGATCACTCCGTCCACGGCATGCAGCGCCAACTCCGGGCGATGTGGATCGTCGACTCGTAGCACGTCGGCACCGAGCGCGCCCAGCATCCGGGTACCAACGGGGCCTGCGATGACTCGCGTCAAGTCGAGCACCTTCACCCCCGACGCCGGAAGCGGGCCCGGTTCGGCTGGCGGCAGCGAGCCACGGCTGAGCGGCACCATGCCCACGAGCGGCGACGTCACCACCGTGCTGCATCCGCTGTCGGCTTGCCACTGGGCCTGCCTGCGAGCCGCCACGGCCAACCCTCCCGCGCCGTACACGACACGCTCGACCTCCAACGCCGGGCGCGCGGCTATGGCGTCAGCCACCAACGCCTGAACTCCGGTGTCTCGACCGTCCGAAACACCGAGGGACGCCAGCAGAGCCGTCCGATGCCACGGATAGTTCGCGTGGGTGCGCACCCAACCGTCCGCAGCCCGCCACAACCGAGACAGTGGAGCGAAGCCGTCGATCCCTCGCCCGTCTGCGTCGCGGAGCCAGACCTCGCTGCGCATCGCCGCCGCCACATGCGCCGTGTCGAGCGCAATGTCAGGCCGCCGACCGGTTCGCGCAGAAGCCAGATCAGCGGCCGCCGCGAGACTGGCGGCCACGGACGCGATTGCGCACTCGGCAACCGCGAGCGGTGACGACAGCACCGCCGGCTGTGGATCTCCGGCCAGCCGGGGCCCGGCGATATCCACCAACCCCAGGTCTGCCAGTACGCCGTCCAACAGAGTCACCATCCGGACATCCTTTCCGACTCCTGCTGGCCCGGAATGACCTGCTGGGGGTGCCGTTGCTCACCCGCCGGCGGGAGCAGGAGGAGCGCCCTTCACGGGACGCCGCTCCTGATGGCGTCTTGACGTCGGCGTAGTCGGGATGTCGATCGTGGTGAGGTGGCCTTTGCCGATGGCATGTACGAGGGATCGCCCGTGGGGAATCAGCCGGTCGATGCGTGCCGGCAGTCGCACGCAAGCGGCGATCTCCCCTGCCCGGTACCACGCGACCACCTCCAGTTCGTATGGGTCGCGCGTGCTCAGCGGCAGTTGCGGATGTCGCGGCGCTCCTTCTCGACCTACGCCCAGGAACACACATGGCCGGCGGCGACCCGGCCTGGCCGCTCGACCGTGGCGAAAACCCCGAAGGTCAGTTCGTGGTACTCAGCGAGGGTCTTGAGCAGGTCGTTCCGCTCGCCCGGCCGATCCTGTGCCATGTCGATCATCACGCACCGAGTGAGCGGCCGGACCGGCCGCAGGACGACGTCCGGGCCAACCTGCAGCCGGCGCCCCGGCCAGCCGTCCTCCGGGAAGCCGCTGCCGGGAACATCGATCAGAAGGTTGGCCCGGAACCGCAGCGGGTCGACGTCCATGCCGCCAGGTTCGCCGCCGCTGAGCTCCGTCAGCCGGCGCAGCGCAGCCGTCGTGATGACGCTGACCGGCCCCTCATCGTGGTGCAGGACCGCTTCCTCCGGGGCGAGCGTCACTGTCCGGCCGAGCACCTCACTGACGGCGCGGTGCCCGACCGGATCGTCAGCCGCGAAGCGACGACCGTCGGGCAACTCCACGATCGGAGCCCGGTCCGTCGCGTACGCCTGAAGCTGGAACAGGCCCGGCATCCGCCGGAACCTGCGGGTGTTCTTGCCGCTGCCGAGCTTGCCGTCCAGGTCGCGCACCGCCCACAGCCGGTCGCCGGCCAAGCCCCGCTCACCTACGTCGGCAAGCGGCACCGCCTCACCGAGCATCGACTTGATCGGGTACCGGCGGATCTCGGCGACTCTCACACGCCGAGAGTAGGTCCCGGGAGTTCCGACGTATGAGCTCGTCCGCCCAACTCAGACTCGGACAGCCGGATCGTTGACCAACTGCCCTTGCGCCACGTTTCGACTCGTTCCCGGCGGCCACTCTGGCGACCAACTCGACTTGTCCGTACCGATCTCCGCTTGGGCCTGCGGGTGAGCGAGCGGGTTGTAGTACCAGTCGGGACTGGTGGGCGCACCGCCCTTGGACGCGAACACGGCGTAGCCGCCGTCGACCTTCTGGCACATCACCAGGTTCACGTGAGGCTGGCCGCTCTCGGCGCCGACCGGGTGCAACAGCAGAAATTGTCCCAACCGGGGCGTGACACTGCGATCCCCTGCGCCGCTGGTGACATCCGCGTAGCCCTCGACCGGCTCTTCGAAGACGTACTCGCCTTCGAAGAGTCGTTCGGCGCTGCGCGGCGAGCGCGAGAGGACACCGTGCTGCCGGTGAGCTGACGGCGATGGACATCTGTGATTCAGCGCGCGCGGCGGTAGTGCATGGCCACCGCGCCGTTGCGGAGCGGCTCCGCCGAGAGCAGCTCGAGCCGGCGTGTGCCGGGCAGCCCGCCCTGGTACAGCGTCGGGCCGTGGCCGGCGATCCTGGGATGGACGAGCATCTTGTACTCGTCGATCAGGTCCAGCCGGTCGAGCTCGGTCGCGAGCTTGCCGCTTCCGAGGAGGACCCCGGCCGGGGTCGCGTCCTTGAGATTCTGCACGCCCTCGCGCAGATCGCCGGCGATGTGGTGGCTGTTGGTCCACGGGAAGTCCTTGCGCGTCGACGACACCACGTACTTGGGTTTGGCCTCTAGCGTGACCGCCCACTCGCGCATTGCCGGCGGCGCCTCCTGGTCGCCGCGCGCGACGGCCGGCCAGTGGCTCTCCATCATCTCGTAGGTGACGCGACCCCACAGCATTGCCCCGCACTCGTCCAGAAGACGGGTGTAACGGGCGTGCGTCTCATCGTCGGCGATCCCCTCCTGGTGGTCGACGCAACCGTCCAGGGTGAGGTTGTAGCTGAAGGTGAGGAGACCCATAGCCGGCGAGTCTAGCGCCACGACACGGTGTCGCGGCCTGTGCGGACGTAGCGTCGGCGAGCTCGAGATTCACGCGCCTCGTCTCGTTGAGGTCGTCGGTCTGGACGAGCCTGCGCTCGCTCGCGGACGTCGCCAGCTCGACCTCGGCGACGATGCGATGAACGCCAGCCCACCCGGAGCGGCAGGTCCGGACGGTGCGCTGGGCCTGCTGTGCGGCCGATCGGTAGATGGGTGGCGACTTTCGGGAGCGGAAGTCACCGCCGTTGACGGTGTCGTAGAACGGCCGGTGCACCGTGTTGGTAGCGGTGTCCGGATACTGGATCGGTGAACGGTTCTGCGCTACCGGAGTTGCTTCGACCTCGTGCCCTGGCACCCGGAGATCTCGTGGTCATCGCGTCGTTGTCCGCGCCGCTGCATGCCGCTTACGAGCCCGATCTCGAGCAGGCGGTCATCGTGCTCGAGGGGATGGGATTCCGTGTGCGACGGGCACCGCTGCTCGAAGCAGGGCGGCACCACTGGTGGAGCGCGGCTACGCCGGCGGAGATCGCCAGGGAATTCAATGCTCTTCTGCGCGATCCTGAGGTGCGGGCCATCATCGCGCACGACGGTGGCCAGACGGCGCTCGGTTACCTCGACCTGATCGACGTCGAGGCGATCGCGGCCGACCCCAAGCCGATCCTTGGCTACAGCGACATCTCGCTGCTGCATCTGGTGCTCTATGCGCGCACGGGCCTGGTCGGATTCCATGCCGACCTGGCGACTCCTGGTCTCGGCGGCGCGTGGCAAACTGCGCCCGCAGCGCGCAGAGCGGAACTTGAGAAGCTCTACTCGGCGCTGCTGACCAGCCCGGAGCCGATCGGTGCGCTGCCGGCCAGCCCCTCGTGGGAGTGCTGGCGTCCTGGTCGCGCCGAAGGTCTCCTCGTCGGCGGGGTGATCAATCGCATTGTGCTGATGCAAGCGACGCGTTACGCGCTGCCGCTGGAATGGTTCGACGGCGCGGTGCTGTTCTGGGAGGAGACGGGCGGCCTGGCATCGTATGTATGGAGCTATCTACAGGTGCTGCGGCACTCCGGCGTCCTCGACCGGATCGCCGGCATGGTCGTGGGCGTGCCGCATGCGATCGACGGACTCGGAGCCCCGGACGTGTCCCCGACCCTGCGCGAGATCGTCCTCGACGTTCTCGGCGACCGCGACATCCCGGTCCTGGGCAACGTCGAGTTCGGACATGCCGGCCCGAATCTGCCGATGCCGGTCGGCATCCGCGTCGCCCTCGATGCGCAACAACGGACACTGTCGCTGCTCGAACCCGTGGTACGGGCCACTCCGCTGGGCTAGCCGATGATTGCCCCGAGCTTCCGGTCACGGCATCGAACGGGGGTTTCGAAACATCCTCAACTCGGCACGTCTGGATGCCCCGTCCCGTGCCGGCCGACCACGCTCCGTGACGCTCGGTCCGCGGCATGTGCGGGCGTTGATCGGCGTACCGGGTCGACCCGACGTGAGCGGGTGATAGCGCGTCGGTGCGTCGGCACTTCAGACCGATGCGGCGCGGGCCAAATAGTGGACATTGGCCCGCCTGCTGCGTTTCGGTTCGCCGCGCTCAGGGATGGCTGTAACGGGCACCTGGCCAGTGCTGCGGACGATGTCTCGGTAGACGGCGAGAGCGGGCTTGGGCCGGTAGGTGTCGGTGACGATGCCCAGTGTCCCGGTGGGTTCCGTGGAACTGCTGTCGGCGTCCCTGAGGCTGAAGAGTTCGTAATGGGTGATGTTCAGAGACTCCTGTTCGGTGAGGATGACGCCGAGCATGTCCGACAGTGAGTCGCACTGTGCCTGCTCGGTGCGCGGTGACCCGCTCGGGGTGCCGTTCTCCACGATGTGGATGGGAGTGCTGGGTGGGATGTGCGCGCGAGGCAGCGACCCGCTCCGCAAGTGGTGCAGGGCGTGGGTGGTGAGGGATGCGGTGTCTCCCGGGTTTCCCCGCGGGGCGACGGGAGAGAAGGCGTCGGGGTACAGGCCCAGGCCGACGTAGTCGACGTGGGCCGCGAAGTCCTGGTACGCGACCGAGGAGAGGTACGACCAGAACGGCTCGTCGCCGCCCAACCATTCCGCTGGTTCGGCGACGGAGAAGCCGATCCGCACGTGTTGGAGACCCTGCCGGTCCAGTGCGGCGCGTGCGTGCGGAATGCCGAGGGTCAGGGCTTCGAGCACGCCAGGTGCGCTTCCGTCGATGAGCGGAATGGGGAAGTTCGGCTCAAGGGTCACCTGGAGGTACCGCGTCAGGTGACCGTAGCGGTCGATGACAGTGTCGAGGAAGGTCAGCCATCCGGAGAGGTCGGCGGCCCGGGGGATGTAGCTGACCACGAGGTCCAGCTCGCGGTTTCCCTCGACGTACCACTGGTCGGGCATCGTGAGGTGAGCGAGTTCGTGTTCGGCGCCGAATGAGGCGACGATGTCCGGTGGTGCCGCGTCGCCGAAGAAGTGCACGTACTCGCGGATGACGAAGGGGCGACCGCCCGGAAGGTCGTCGACGAGGTGGCGGATCGCGGCGACATCGGGTGGCCGGGAGCAGACCGTGCCGGCCCGCCCGCCCGGATAGATACCGAACTTCACGCTTCTGCACTCCCCTGTTGGTCGGTTTGCTGCGTTGGCCAGCCGATTTCGTGTGACCGGATCCGCCGCACCAGGGTCCTGATCCAGGTGACCTCGGCGGCGACGACGGTGCGCCAGTAGTCGACTTCGAGCATGTGCACTTCGAGTACGTCGCCCTCGGGTAGCCCCGAAAGGGCATCCAGTTCCTGGTCGAGTCGGTCGGCGCGACCATCCAGGATGGACGACGCCTGGTCGACCGAAAGAACTCCGACGTAGGCGACCGCCATGACGAAGTCCACGGACGCGGCCGGGGTGTCGCGCACCCCGGCCTCGACCTTGCGGCGAAAGTCGGCGAGACCTGCGGCAGTCAACTGATAGGCCGTACGTGGTGGCCGGTTGCCCACCCGCTCGGGAGGCCGGGAGGAGACCAGGCCCGTCTTCTCGAGCGCCTTCAGCAGGGACGTGACAGTGCTGCGGGTGACCGAGAGGTGCCCGTATCGCTCGCGTAGGCGTGTCGTGACGTCGTAGCCATGCGCCGGCTGCTCGACGAGGAGTCCGAGTATCGGCAACACCAGACTGTTGCGTGACGCGTTCAGAGGCACCCAGCCAACCTATAGGCGTATACGTCTAACGGCAAGACCGAGCCGGGCACCCGAGACAATGGCCAGATTGCGCATCGCTACCGCACCGCCCCGGCTCGACGCCCGCACATCGACATGTCCGCGCAGGTCAAGCGCACCGCAGGGCGATCGCACAACTCCAGTAGCACGTCCACACGGTCTTCGCCGCCGCTGTCCAGTACCCGGTACATGTAGGTAGATGTCGATGACCTGGACCAAGTCGGGCAGGTTCGAGGGGCGGGGCCGGCATCAGAGTGGGCCGCGGCATGGGCGCGCACTGGTACGTGCATCAGATCCTCTGGGGCACCTGTCCGCCGTTGGTCGCGTCAACCAACGTCTACGGCGTCATCGAGGCGCGAACATAGGGAATGATGACGCCATGAGGCGGGGCAGTTGGCCATTGATCGGACTCGTCGCGGGTGCGGTAACCGGCGGGCTGTGGGGCTGGTTCGGCGGTGGCAGCTATGAAGCCATCGATTCCGCCGTCGGCACGAGTTTACTGTGCGCCCTGGCCGGAGTTCTGATCGGTGCCATCGCTTACACCGTGGGCGAGCGCCGAGATCGGAAGCGTCGCTGACGACGTCGGTGGTGGACTAGTCCACCGACTCGACCCTGCCGGCCGACGCTGACGGGGCAACCAGGTTCAGCGGGTGGCCCCAGAGCATGGGCCCTCCACCGCGCTTTCGGGGTTGCCCGTGGACGAGTATCTGATCGTTGTCGAGAACGCGCCCCGGTTGCTGTCGAGCAGTGCCGAGGATCAGCACACGCTGTTCCGGATCCAGTCGCGAGCCGTTCAGTACTGGGTGAGCCCCTCGGCCAGCCAGACGGCAAGGGCATCCCGTTCAGGGTGCTGCTGCTGTGCGACCGCGACGAGGAGGCGGCGCTGTCGCGGCAGGAGATCGCCTGGCAGTCCGTAACATGCGGTAAAAATCGTCGATACTCGCGACCGCCGCCTGCCATCCGCCGATCGGCAGCGTCGGGCGCTGTCGTTGGCCGCCACGTAACGTGAGGCTCGGTAGGCGGCCAGAAACGTCCGCCCCTACCTGGGGCTGCCCTCGGCCGGCTCCGGCCCGGCGACGTTCGGCAGGACCAACGCTTGAGCGGCGATGACGCGTTCCCCGTTGAAGGTCAGCGCCGGTGAGCCGTGAAGCCGGTAGCCCTGGTCGAGAAGGCCGCTGACGCGGGCGCAGAAGTCAGCGTCATCGGGCCCGGTGATGAGCCGGTAGCCGAGCGGCTCAGAATGATCTGACACCGTCGCATTGTGCCGCCCGGTCGTGCCTGAGCAACAGTCGTCGCCACCAGCGCGTCGTGCTCACGCGCGACCAGCGGCAGATCCGGTTGTGTGATCTCGGGCTAATGCCGCTGTTCGATCGTGGAGTGCAGGCTCGCGGGCGTTCACCTCGAAGTCGACCTAGGGGTGGCGGCGCAGGATGGTCTCGGTTTGCTGGTCGGCAGGGAAGAACAGCTCGATTGACAGGTCGGACAGGGTGACGTCCATCGGCGTCCCGAATGTGCTCAGAAGGCTGAACATCGATAGTTCCTCACCGTCGAGCTCCAGCCGCCAGGACAGGACCGGGTCGTCCGCTTCGTCCGAGGAAAGGTGGCCCCAGGTGTGGCGTTCCGGGATGGCGGGCCAGGTCGCGATCTCGTCGGCGAGTGCTAGAAGGCGGGGGTCTTGGGTCCGCACGACGGCCCGGTCGAGCCGGCGCAGCAGGTAGGCGGACCATTGCGGGAAGTTTCGGGTACGACCGGCGAGTCCGGCAGGGTGCAGGGCGATACGGAAAATGTTGGTCGGCACGCCCTGCACGTCCTCAGGGATGCCGGCAACCAGTCGGCGCGCAGCGTGGTTGCTCAGCTGCACATTCCACTGCCGGTCGATTGCGAGGCCGGGGAACGGGTCGTGCGTGTCCAGGAGCGCTTGCACCGAGGCCCGGATGCGGGAGAGCGCCGGCCCGGTGAGCGGCGTCTCCGGATAGCGGGGAGCGTATCCGGCCGCCAGCAGCCAGTCGTTGCGCTCCCGCAGCGGCAGGTCCAGGTGCTCGGCGATCCTCATCAGCAAGCCGACACTCGGCTTCGACTTGCCCAGTTCGACGAAGCTCAGGTGGCGGGGCGAGATGCCGATCTCGTGCGCCAGGTCCATCTGGCTGCGCCGGGCCAGTCCCCGTTGCCGGCGGATCAGATGTCCGACGTTCGCAGCTGTCACGAGACGTCACGATAATCGGGCGACACGCGTCGAAACGAGTACCTGCCAGGTATTCGCATCTGCGTCCCCCGGGCGGGCAGGATGGCAACACCCCGAACCGCGGGTGCAACCGAGAATGCCCCTCTTCGACACCACGGACGGCTCCCGGCCTGCAAATACGGAAGCGGGTGCCGCCGGGTGTCGCGCAGTCGCATTCGCCCGGGCCTGGGCACTTATCGAAAGAATCGGCATCAACAAGAAAAGGTGCAACGGTGACCGCCACTGTCCTTCAGCTGCTACGTGACCGCATGCAACAAGCAAGCATTCCCGGACGACGCGGCGACGACGCGCGCCTGGTACTACTGGTCGAAGGCGGCAGCTCCCGTGGCGCCTACTCGAGTGGCATGACCATCGCCATCGAACAACTCGGGCTGCTACCACTGTTCGACGCCGTCTACGGCAGCTCCGCGGGGGCGCTGAATGCAGCGTGGCTGCTGTGCGGTCGCGCCGCAAGCAGCAAGCACGCCTGGTGGGATCCGATCATCATGCGGACGACCATCAACCCAAGGCGGGTACTGCGCGGACTGCCAATCGTGGACACTCGTTTCCTTGTCCACACCGTGTACACCGAAATCTTGCCGATGGGGTTCCAGGAGATCCTGGACAGCGCGGTTGAATTCCACCCGATCGCCACAGACGCGCTCACGGGCCAGGCCATCGATTTGCACGAGCAGATCCGTGACCGATCCAGCCTGCAGGCCGCGCTGCGTGCGTCGACTGCAATGCCGCTTCTCGCAGGCGAGCCGATCGAGATCGGCGGGCGACCGTTCGTTGACGCCGGGCTGAGCGAGGCGGTCCCGGTACGGACAGCACTCGCTCAGAAGGCCACCCATATCGTTGCGCTACGTACTCGACGCACGGACGAGATCGCGTCAGCGCCGTCCCGCGCCGAACGCCTGGTGATGTCGCGATGGTTCGCCCAACGCGCACCGGGAGCCACCGAGACGTGGCTGCGCCGCGAAGCCATCAGAGCGGAGGAAGAGCGGCTTCTGGCGTCGCACCCCTCGACCTTGCAGATCCGCCCACCGATCGGCAGCGCGAAGATCGGCCGTACCGAGCGACGCCCACACCTGCTTCGCGCGGCCGTCGACACAGGCCGGCAAGCGGCACTGAACGAGCTGACATCCATCGAATGTGTTCTATGATGCTACGCCCGAGGTGACCGCAATCCCCGAGGAGATCCGCACGCTCGACGCGGCAGTTGGCACCGGCAGGACCGTCGCGTTGCCCAGCGGGCGGGTCGCCTACACCGAGCGCGGCCTCGGCCCGCCCATCGTGTTCGTGCATGGTCTGCTGGTCAACGCCAACCTCTGGCGCAACGTCGTGCCGGTCATCTCGGGTGCGGGCTTTCGCTGCATCGCGCCGGATTGGCCGCTCGGCGCGCACCAGGTGCCCATGCCGGCCGACGCTGACCTGACGCCCTCCGGGGTCGCCACGCTGATCGCGGAGTTCCTCGACGCGCTTGACCTGACTGACGTCACCGTGGTCGCCAACGACACCGGCGGCGCCCTCACCCAGATCCTGATGGCCAACCATCCGGAGCGGCTCGGCCGTGTGGTGCTCACCCCGTGTGACGCGTTCGAGGACTTCCTGCCCGAGCCGTTCACCTCGCTGCCCGAACTGGTTCGGCTGCCCGGTGCGGTCTGGCTGGCCAGCCGACTGCTCCGGCTGCCGGTGGTGCAGCGCCGGCCGTCTGCGTTCGGCTGGCTGGCCAAGCGCGGCATCCCCGCAGAGATCATGGACTCCTACATACGGCCAAGCTACGACAGCCGGCAGATTCGCAGGGACGCCAGGCGGTTCATCGTTGGTGCGCACAACAGGTACACGCTGGCCGCTGCCCAGTCGCTGACCGGATTCAGCAAGCCGGTGTTGTTGGTCCGCGCGCAGGACGATCGGATCTTTCCTGCCGGGCTCTTCGAACGACTCGCGGCAACCCTGCCCGACGCCCGACTGGTCACGGTCGCCGATTCGTATACCTTCGTGTCAGAGGATCAGCCGTCCGAACTGGCCCGGCTGGTCGTGGAGTTCGCGGCATGAAGACGTTGAGGTGTCGCGGCGTCAGCAGGACCCGCCCAAGGCGATCAGGGCGACGCTGATCGCCAGTAAGCGGCGGCTGTTCGCCGCGCACGACTAGACCGTGTTCCGGCCAACCGCCTACCGGAGACCTCGCTACATCTCGGACATCGACAAGCTCGTACTCGCCGGCTTGATTCGGCCTGAGCCGACCATCACTCGGCTTCGACCTCGGTGCGATAGGCAGTCAAGCCGCGTCGCTGATAGTTGCGTAGCGCATTCGGATGGTCCAACGAGCATGTGTGCAGCCAAACCCTGCGTACAGCCGGAGAATCCACGGCCTCGCTGTCCCAGGCATGCCGGATGGCCAGCGTCAGCGCATGGCCACCGAGCCCCCTCCCGACATATTCGGGCAACAGCCCGAAGGTGGTGATCTCCACATCACCGTCCGGCTGGGGTTCCAAATTTGCAACCCCCACAGTCTCGTCCTTCAGTGCGATGAGCCAGTACTGGCGCAGCGGACGACACCGCATCAGCTCCTGCCACTCTTCGTTCGTGCGGGACGCACTCCGCCACCCGTAGGGGGCGCCGACTTGAGCATTGGTGGCACGCACGAACGGCAGGCCACCGTCAACGCGCCGTAGGAAAAGCTCCGGCACCACCTTCCCAGGTCGCAGGTCCTTGGCGTTGTTCATCTCCAGGTAGGTGACAACCTTTGCCATCCCGGCAGGCTACCCATCGTTCCGAGCAGGCCCAACACGAGCAAGCTGCTGTAGCTATCCGCGGTACGGCTTTCGACCTGCTCGCCCTCTTCACCCAGAGGCGATGCCGCAAACCGCGTTGCTCGTGCTGCGGCACGAGGTCGGGCGACCGGGCGAGAGACCGCACCCTTCACCCTTCTCGATTCGGCCCGCGGACCGCCACCCCATTCGTCACGCTGACCGCGACCAACGGACCATGCCGTCAGGGCAGTCAGCTTCGTGACCCCCGGGATCCACTCTGCGGCACGTCCGGCCGCCCGAGCGGCAGGCGGCAACCGTCAGTGGCGCGCGGTTGGCGGCATGAGCGGTGCTTCGTCACGCCGGTCACCGTTGGCCGCGGCTACGCGGGGAACCGCTTCCAGTGCCCCTCGGAGACGACCTCGACGGTGCCGTCGGTCACCTTGATGGCCGTCTGGTCGTCGATTGCGTACGCCGGACCCGCGATCTCGGCCGCCCATTTCTCGGCACCAGCCATGGTGTTGTCCGGCTCGAGACCCAGGTGCGGGAAGATCGAGAAGTCGACGACTCCCAGTGTGCGGTCGTCGGGCGCGGACTGCCACTCGACGAAGTCCGCGCCGATCCGGGGGGTCAGCACCATGCTCCCAGCACTCAACCCCACCCAGACGGTGTCCCGCAGCGACGGCAGGAGGTCCGCCAGCCCGGACTGCCGCATCCAGTGGCACAGGTACGTCGCATCGCCGCCGGCCACGAGCATGACGTCAGCCTCCCGGACCCAGGGGACCCACCGCTGCTCGCCGATGCTGGGCAGCGCTGTCAGCTCGAGGACGCCCAGCGACTTCCAGCCCAGGCCGCACATGGGTAGCGGCGTCTGACCGGTGATGAAGCGCCAGGCCGATGCCGGCCCGCCCATGGGGTGGACCGCCGTAGGGATGCACAGGGCACTGGATTCGGCGATCGGCTTGCCCAGCAGGTCGACCAGCGCATCGCGGATGCTCGTGTTCTGGACGCCTGCCGACGTGAGAAGAAGCTTCACGCTTGCCTCCTGTACGTAGCGCTCATGACGCTCTCCTTGAGAGTCGGGAGATCGGGTGTACAGGAATACAGACTGGACGCCGCTACGAAACTCATCGCCGTTGCGACCCCTCAATCCCCCCACAGGCACCTCGACAGATCCGCGCACCTCACCTCGGTTCAGACGGTGACAGTCTCAAGGGCGGATCTCTGCCGAGGGCCCCCGACCGGGCTCGGGCTGCTTCGCGCGGTGAGGGTCAGGGTGTGGACGCCCGCCGAACCTGCTCGAAGTGGAACTCGCGAATGAAGCAGTCCCGTGGTTGGCCGACCGCGAAAAGCGCGCAGTCGACGACCGATCGCGCGGTGAGGTCGCTGTTTGCCTGTCGGGGCCCGTCCTGAACGAAGTCCGGCGGAAACAGTGAGATCACCCGGATCCCTTCTGGCCGGAGCCGGTGCGACAGGATCTCAGCGAGTCCGGCGTGGGCATGCTTAGCGGCGTAGAACGCCGGATGTGCACCCGAGCGGCGGTGCCCCACCTCGCCGCATGCGGAGATCATGTTGACGATGTCGGGCCGCAGAGATGCCCGTAGCAGCGGCAGTAGATGTTTGGTCACCAACATGGTGCCGGTCCCGCCCGCATCCATCACGCTTTCGATCTTGTCGTCCGAGACGTCTCCCAGGTCGTCACCGTCGATGTATGGGGCACCATTGTTGATCAGCACATCGAGGTGCTTCGTCCGTTCGGCCACGGCGGCGGCGAACGCGCGCACCGACTCCGGTACGGCGAGGTCGCAGTGAAATGAATCAGCCCGACCTGGCCCCCGCTGGCTGATCGCATCCGCAACATGTTCGGCCGCAGCCAGGTCGCGGGCCGAGAGGAAGATCTGTGCACCGCGCTCGGCGAAGGCTTCGGCCAGTAGTCGTCCGGTGTCACGTGCGGCACCGGTGATGGCGACGCGCAGGCCGTCAAGATTCATGGCCGAAGTGAAGCATCTGAACTCTGGTTGAGGTCAACCGATCGGGACCCGCCGGGTCCCAGTGTTGTGGGCCAGGTGATCGGGCACTAGATCACACGGCGCCGTACCCGCCATACCACCACACCGATCAGGATCGCCGCGACGGCGACGAACAGGGCCGCCTCGATGAGCTGGAACGTCCAGAACCGGTCGGCCGGGTGGTAGACCCCGAACTGCTGGATGCCCCGCGCGTGCAGGAACTGGTTGAGGTTGGTGCCGGCCCGGTTGGCGGCGCCCTCCAGCTCGTGGTACTCGGTCGAGCTCAGCCTGCGCCCGGTGGCGTCTGCGTAGCCGTGCTCGATCGTCCAGTCGGCGAAGCCGGCCACGGGCCGGTGCCCCGCCTGGTCCTTCGAGCCGCCGACGGGGACCGGCTCCATGGCGGTGAGCGGTGTGGCGTACGCGGGACGGGCCAACAGCGCCACCGACATCCGGGCGGCGAGGAACGCCCCGAACGCGACACCGAACGCGGGCAGGCTGCGCCGCAGGATCGCCCCGGCGGCGGTGGCGACGCCGAACGCGAACAGCGCGTACGCCACCGGAACAAGTCCCTCCAGGTCGAAGGCGTCGTACTGGAACCGCCCTTCCCACGCGTCGAATGGCTGACGGAACCAGGTGAGCACCGCGGTGAACAGCGCGGTGAGCGTGACGGTGACGCCGGCGAGTGCCGCGAGCTTGGCGGCCAGCCAGCGCATCCGCGGCACGGCCTGCGTCCAGGCGAGCTGCCAGGTGCCGCCCTCCAGTTCACGCGCGAGCAGCGGCGCACCGAGGAACGCACCGATGACGACGGGGACCAGATAGAAGGCCGCCAGGAGGTTCTCGACGTACCCGTACTCCTCGTCGAGCCGGCGGAAGGAGGCCGCGCAGCCCTCGTTGATGCCGGCCTCTCCCGCACACCGGGTGGGACCGCCGGGGAACAGGTCGTGGGCCTGCGTCCCGAGCACGAGCAGGGCGATGCCGAACATGCCGACAAGCAGACCCAGGACGCAGACCTCGGTCCGGTGCTGGCGCCAGATCAACCAGGTCATGCCGCCACCGCCGAAGGGGCCGCGGCGCTCGGCTCGGACGGCCGGCGCAGGTACGCCAGCACCAGGTCCTCCAGCGCGACCGGCTGGGGCTGCCACCCGGGCGCGGCGGGGATCCCGCCGTCGCGTACCAGCAGGGTCGTGTGCCGGTCGCTGTGGACGGCCTCCACGACAGTGCCGGCCCGGTCGAGGTCGGTGGCCGTGCGAGGGCCGACGAGCAGCCGGTGCTCGGCGAGGAGGGTGTCGATGTCACCGGTGAGCGTGACCCGGCCGTGGTTGAGCACGATCAGGTGGTCGCAGACGCGCTCCAGCTCGTGCACGAGGTGGGAGGAGAACAGGACGGTCACCCCGCCTTCGGCGACCGCGCCCATGAGGACCTGGAGGAACTCGTGCCGGGCCAGCGGATCGAGGCTGGCCACCGGCTCGTCGAGGACGAGCAGGTCCGGTCGCTTCGCCAGGGCCAGGGCCAACGCGACCTGGGCCTGCTGCCCGCCGGAGAGCGTACCGGTTCTGCGGTCGAGTGGGATGCCCAGCTTCGCCAGCCGGCGTTCGGCCAGCCCCTGGTCGAACCGCAGGTTGCAGGCCCGGCCGAAGCGGAGCATCTCGGCGACGGTGAAGCGCTTGTACAGCGGGTGGTCCTGGGCCAGGAACCCGACCCGGGACAGAGTGTGCGGGGTGCTGACCGTGACGCCGTGGCCGAGGACCTCCACGGTGCCGGTGCTCGGTGCCAGCAACCCGACGACCAGGCGCAGCAGCGTGGTCTTGCCCGCGCCGTTCGGTCCGACCAGGGCGATCACGCCGCCCGCAGGCAGGGCCAGGGTGCAGTCGCGCAGCGCCCAGCCCTTCCGGTATCGCTTGCCCACACCGTCGGTGCGCAGCGCGAACTCGGTCTCTGTCACGCCACGTCCTCATTCCTGGTCTGCTGGTGGACGGAAGCAAAAAGCGCGTTGACCGCCTGCTCGTCGAGGCCGGCGGCGTAGGCGCGGCGCAGCCAGGTCGCCAGGCCGCGGCCCAGCGACGTGTACGTCGATGCCGACATCGCGGCCGACTGCTGTTCATTGACGAACGTGCCCTGACCGGGCCGGCCGGTGACCAGGTTCTCCTGCTCCATCTGCCGGTACGCCTTGGCGACGGTGTTCGGATTGATCGCCAGGTCCTCGACCACCTCGCGGATGAGCGGGAGGCGGTCGCCGGGTTGGAGGAAGCCCAGCAGCACTGCCTGGCGGACCTGCTGGACGAGTTGCAGGTACGGCGGCACGCCGGAGTGGGTGTCGAGCCGGAAGACGAACACGGTAGCCCCTTACTGCTTTACTAGTGGCATAGTAAAGCAGCACGTTGGCGGTCAAGACAGCCGGCGCGCCCGCACGACCGCGGCACCACGATCAGCGGTGGTGGCGGATGCGTTCCCAGGTGCTCGGCGGTTCCATCGCCGCCCCGGTGCGTAGCGCCGTGGCGACCGGCTCGCCGTCACCAACCGTGGCGGTGAGCTGGCCGTGTTCCGCGCCGGCGGCGATCCGCGACGACAGCGCGGGGATCTGCGCGTCGAGCCGTACCGGCAGGCCCGGCCAGCCGACGACCTCGATCTTCCCGGCGGCGTTGATGGTGCTTCCGGAGTCGAGCGGGCCGCGCACGGTGGCAACCTGCTCGCCGGGCTCGACGAGCGTGTGGACCCTGAGCGCGGCCGCTGTCGAGCGCAGCAACGACCGGGTCGCCGCGAAGACCCGATCCAGCTGGACCGGGGTGTTCGCGCCGGGCTGGCCCAGGACGGCGCCGACGATGCTGACCGTGCGGCCGCCCACGGTGACCACCGCCGCGAAGACGAGACAGCCGCCGGCCTCGTCGGTGGAGCCGGTCTTGATTCCCACCACCCCGTCGCGGCCGACCAGCTCGTTGTAGTTCTGCACCGTGCCGGCCACCGGTATGGTCGCCTGCTTCTGCTTGACGATCTCGGCGAATGCCGGCAGTGCCATCGCCCTGCTCGCCAGAATCACCTGGTCGCGCGCCGTGCTCATGGTGTCGGGGTCGAGTCCGGACGGGTCCGTGTAGTGGGTGTCGGACATGCCGAGGTCGTCCGCGACAGCGTTCATCTTCTCGACGAAGGCGGCGACGCTGCCGGAGTCCCAGGCCGCGAGGATGCGCGCCATGTTGTTCGCCGAGGGCAGGAGCACCGCCTGCAACGCCTGCCGTTCGGTGATCACCTCGCCGGCCCGCACCTCGACGAGCGACTCGCCGCGTGCCTGCTCCGCCGGGTACGCGGCCGCCTGCTCGGCGCTGACCGTCAGCTCCGGCCCCTGCTCGCCGACGTCCAGCGGGTGCTCGGTGAGGATGACGTAGGCCGTCATCACCTTCGTCACGCTCGCGATCGGCACGGGCTCCGACCCGCCGAAGGCGCCGAGCGTCCCCAGCCCGTCCACCGAGATCATCGCCTGACCCGAACGCGGCCAGGGCAGTCGCGGCGCCGCGCCGGGGATGGTCATCGACGCCGGCAGGGTCAGCTCGACCGTCGGGGCCGGCAGCGGGTTGCGCAGCGGCGCGACGGCGTACAGCCCGCCGCCGATGAGCAGCAGCAGGACCAGCAGGCCACCCAGCACCCACGGCGAACGACGCCGGGCTGGCGGCGCCGGTGGCAGCTGCCCGAGATCCTCGGTCGGCGATGTCGTCGGACCATCCATCGTGTTACCTCCCCCGAGATGGAATCCCGGAGGTTAACAGTCCTGGTCATGGCCGAGGCGGGCCGTGTCCGGGAGTCACCCGTGCGGGTGGCTGCCTTTGTCGCCGGCTCCTCAGCGCGTGGCGCCGCCCGGTCGACCCGGGCCGGCCCCGGAGCGCCGATGACCGACGCGGGGAGCCCGTACCACCGAGGAGTTGCCGGCTCCCGGCCGGAAACTGCGCGCCGCGCTGGCCACCGTGTCGTCGGGGTCACGCCCGAGGGCCTCCCGGATCCGCGACGGGACGATCTCGGATTTCGCCATCGCCAGTCGGACCTGCGCCGAACGGTCGTCGACCAGGCGCTCCAGATCCGCCTCGTCCAGCTCGACCGCCCGAACGAGCGCGGCGCGGACGTCGACCACGGGATCCTGGGCGAGGACGCTGCGCTGCGCCGCGGTGGTCCGCGGATTGCGGGCAACCCCCTTGCGTACGCGCGCGGTGCGATCGGCCATCAGGGCGGTGATCACGTCCGGGTCGTGGGTGGCGGTGGCGAGTCGTTCCCGTACCTCGGGTGAGACGTCGTTGATCAGCCTGGCGGCCAGCTCCGGCTCCAGCCCCTGCGTCTCCGCGAGCAGGCCGCGAAGCTCCTTGTCGGGCGCCGCCGCCATCACCTGGCGAACCGACTCGTCACAGGCCGGGTTGCCGGCGACCGCCCAGCGGACCCACCGGTCGGCGTCCTTGACGAGCCGCAGGAGATTGCCGACCGAGGTCGAGGAGTTTCTCGCCACGGCCTCCCGGACCTGACGATCCGGGTCCCGGGTCAGCGTTCGCAACGCCTGCGCGGGTGCGTCGGTGCGGGACGCGACCGCCTTACGAACCACCGTCGACGGGTCGGACGCCAGGTCGATGAGGGTCATCTGTGACGTTGCGGGGTCCTGCGCGAGGGCGAGCCGTGCGTCCGCGCCGACCTCGCCCGCAGGGTGGTTGGTGGTGCCTGACCCGCTCTGACGGTCGGGCCCGCCGACGTCCTGCTGCTTCCCCATGAGCGCAATCATGTCACGGGCCGACTGGGGGCAGCGCGAGCGTGACCAGCCGTCGATGACGGATCACCGCCGCCGGCGCCGGACCGCGACGACACCCGCCAACCCGGCGCCGACCAGCACGCCGAGGGGTGCCAGGACGGAGGCGGCCAGCCCCGCCAGTGCCTTCGAACGCGGGTCGTGGAAACGGGGAGGATCACCGATCGACAGCGACGCGGTCCCCTGCCCGCTCGAAGCCGTGCAGGTCACCGTGTACGTGCCGGTCGGCCTGGCGGCAATCGTCAGCACCGCGCGCCAGCGTTCGCCGTCCGCCTCCAGAGAGAGATCGTCGAGGCGCGCCGACACCGCGTGCCACTCCCCAAGCCCCTGGTCCTCCGCCCGCGAGGGTGCGCAGTCCACACCTGGTGCGTCCGGGCCGCTGACCTTGGCCCACACCATCTTTCCGCCCTCGGGAAGGTGCATCGTGACCGGTTGCCCGGACGTGACCCGCTGTCCGAGGTCACCTCCGAACGGAACCAGGAACAGCACCGCGACGGCGGCGAGCACACCGCCGGCGGCGATCAGCGCCGCGACGGCGTACCAGATTCGACGGGGCCGGAGCGGATCGACGGAGACGGCGCCCGGGGCAGGATTCATGGAGGCATGATCGCCGGTTGCCGATGGCCGTGCCATCCCCTTCGCGGGCGGGCAGCGGCGGCACCAGCCCGGGTTCTGCCCGCTCTGCGCCTTGACTCGTGCATTGGTAAGTCGTAGCTTACCGTTCGTGGCTACTTACCGAGCTGGTGATGGTTGGGACGCGCTGGGAGACCCCACCAGGCGCGCCATCGTCGCGTGCCTGGCCGAACGGCCCCGGGCCGTCGGCGAGCTCGCCGACGAGTTGCCGATCAGCCGACCGGCGGTGTCCCAGCATCTGAAGGTGCTCAAGGACGCCGGGCTGGTCACCGACCGCGCGGCGGGCGCGCGGCGGGTCTATCGGCTCAATCCGGCGGGCGTGGCCGCGCTGCGAGATCAGCTGGAGACGTTCTGGAACCGGGCACTGGACAGCTATCAGGACGTCGTCGAAGAACCGACCGAGGAGGAGCAATGACCCAGGCAACCGACGTGGTGATCCGACAGATCGTCGTCGAGGCGTCGATCGCGCGAGCCTTCGCCGTGTTCACCGAGCGGTTCGGCGACTTCAAGCCGCCCGAGCACAATCTGCTCGGCGCACCGATCGCCGAGACCGTGTTCGAACCGAAGGTCGGCGGTCACATCTACGACCGGGCCGCCGACGGCAGCGAATGCCGCTGGGCGCGCGTGCTCGCCTACGAACCGCCGAACCGGGTCGTGTTCAGCTGGGACATCAGCCCGCAGTGGCAGGTCGAGACCGAGCCGGACAACACCAGCGAGGTCGAGGTCCGGTTCGTCGCCGAGACCCCGCAGCGCACCAGGGTCGAACTTGAGCACCGCCACATCGACCGGCACGGCCCCGGGTGGCAGGCCGTCAGCGACGGCGTCTCCCACGACGAAGGGTGGCCGCTGTACCTCGCGCGCTACGCCGCGCTGGTCACGCAGGACAGCTGAGCGGGCCGGATGATCCGTAGCCGGCCGCCGTCGCCGAGGCGCGGCTGAGTCTCGCAGGAGCGGACCGACTGGCCGGTTGTCGCCGCGATCCCGGCCGAACCGGCCAGTCGGCTCCGTACCGCCCATCGCGGCGTTCGACACCCGGATTCGCGCAACCGCCAGTCGCGGCGAACGCGGCGGGATGAGTTGCGTGTGACCGGGAACCCGGTGCGCTGACATCAGGCGGCGGTCTCGGCGGGCAGCGGCCGCGGCCGGCACGCATCGACAACCTGAGGAGGTGTGGGTGACCGCGACATCACGGCGGCCGACGCCTGCGGATCCCCGGCCGGACATGTCCGTGAGACACGGGGTGTCCAGCGGCGCCTCTCGAGACCTGCCTCCCGAGTTGGGGCCCGACGCGGTCGGTGTGCTGGAAGGCCGGACGTTCATGTTCTCCGACGCCGCGGGGAACGTGCCGAAGGGCTCGATCGGCGGTCTCGTCCATGACGACACCCGGTTCCTCAACCAGTGGGTGCTGACGATCGACGACGCCCCACTGCTGGTGCTCTCCTCCGGGACCGTCGACGCCTACTCGGCGGCGTTCTTCCTGGCGAACGGCGACCTGCCCCACCTGCCCGCGAATCGGGTCGGCGTGCGCCGGCAGCGCTTCGTGGGCGACGGCCTCTACGAGCGCGTCGAACTGCGCTACTTCGGCACCGAGCCGACCTCGATCCAACTGCGCCTGGCCGTCGGGACCGACTTCGCCGACCTGTTCGAGATCAAGGGGTCCGGTCGTGACCGCACCCCGGACATCATCCGCCAGGACGGGCCGGACGGCTCGGCACTCGGATTCCACTACCGCAACGGCAGCTACGCCGCCTCGGTGAGCGTCGAGGCCGACCCACCGGCCGACCTGATCGAGGGCGATGCCCTGGTGTGGAACCTGCGCCTCGAACGGGGACAGCAGTGGGGCTGTGAGTTGAGTGTGCCGCTGCGGTGCGGCGGTGAGGACCGCCGACCCGTGGTACGCGGGTTCGGCGAGGCCTTCGATCATGGGCCGGAGGACCCGTCGACGCGATGGGGCACGGAGAAGCCGCGTCTGCACGCGGAGACGGATCTGCTGCGCGACGTCTACCACCGGTCGGCGATCGATCTGGTGTCCATGCGGCTCGAGAAGACCATCGCCGGCGAACCCGTTGTCCTCCTGTCCGCGGGTCTGCCGTGGTTCCTGACCGCCTTCGGCCGCGACACGCTGATCACCGCCTACCAGACCATGACCTGCGGCTCGGAGGTTGCCCGGGGAGCGCTGATCGTGCTGGCCCGGCATCAGGCCACCGTGTTCGACGACTTCACCGACCAGGAGCCGGGCAAGATCTTCCACGAGTACCGCTCGGGTGAGCTCAGCCGGCTCGGTATCAAGCCCTACCGTCCCTACTACGGCGGCGCCGACACCACGGCGCTCTGGCTGATCCTGCTGTCCGAGTACTGGCGCTGGACGCGGGACGCCACGCTGGTGCGCCGGTTGCGCGGCAACGCCGAGGCCGCGCTGCGGTGGATCGACCACCACGGCGACCGCGACGGCGACGGCTACGTCGAGTACGCCACCCGCTCCACCCAGGGCCTGGGCAACCAGTGCTGGCGGGACTCACCCGACGGTGTGCAGTACGCCGACGGGACGATTCCGGTTCTGCCGATCGCGACCTGCGAGACGCAGGGCTACACCTACGACGCGAAACTGCGCGTGGCGGAACTCGCCGACGGGCCGTGGGACGACCCGGCGCTGGCCCGGCGCCTCCGCGCCGAGGCCGCGCAGCTGCGCGAGAGGTTCAACCGGGACTACTGGATCCCCGAGCGGGGCGGCTACTACGCCATCGGCCTGGACGGCGACAAGCGGCCCATCGACTCGATGACCTCCAACATGGGTCACCTGCTGTGGAGCGGCATCGTCCCCGACGATCGCGCCGGTCAGCTCGCGCGACACCTCATGTCTCCGGAGATGTTCTCGGGATGGGGCGTCCGCACCCTGTCGACTCTCGACGTCGGCTACAACCCGATCGGCTATCACGTCGGCACGGTCTGGCCGCACGACAACTCCATCATCGCGGCGGGGCTGGCCCGTTACGGCTACCGGGAGGAAGCGAACCGGATCGCGATGGCGATGCTGGAGGCCTCGCAGCACTCCGACCACCGGCTGCCCGAGGCGTTCTCCGGCTACGACCGGTCCTTCGGTCGTCAGCCCGTGCCGTACCCCACCGCCTGCAACCCGCAGGCCTGGGCCAGCGGGGCACCGTTGCTGTTCCTGCGCACCATGCTCGGCCTCGAACCGGGCGAGGACCACCTCCTGGCCGACGCCCACGTCCCCGTCGAACTCGGACGGGTCGGCCTGCACGGCGTGCCGGTGGCCGGCCGGCGGTGGAGTGTCGACGCCACCGGTTCCGATTTCCGCATCTCGTCCGTCGACTAGGCCGCATACGGCAGCACGGAATACGCCAGCATCGACACCGCCGCCACCACCGAGAGAGTGCGCTGCCCGCCGGCCGCAAAATCCGACGACATCGGCGGCCGTCCCCGCCAGGATGGCCGGTATGGAGGAGGTGGAAGTCGTCGTCGCCCACAGCCAGCGCGCGACGCTGCGCGTCGGCGACGTGTTCCTGAAGGTCGACGGCGACCCGGCGCACGCCGACGTCGAGGTGCGGGCGATGGCCATGGCGCCGATACCGACCCCGGCGATCCTCTGGCGCGAGCCGCCCGTGCTCGCGATCGCCGCCGTGCCCGGCAGGGCGCTCGGCCTCCTCGGCGAACCGTCGGCCGCGTCGCCGGCGGCGTGGGCTGCGGCGGGTGCCGCCATACGGAGGCTGCACGACGCGCCGTTGCCGCCGTGGCCGGGGCCCAGCCTCGACGACGTAGCAGCGGAGCTCGACAGCGAGTGCGCGTGGCTGCTCGCCCACGCCGTTCTGCCCGCCGAGGTGATCCGGCGGAACCGGGAGATCGCCGAGGCCGCGCTCCGGCCGTGGAAACCGGTGTTCATCCACGGCGACCTGCAGATCACCCACGTGTTCGTCGACGGCGACAAGGTCACCGGCGTCATCGACTGGTCCGAGGCCGCCCCCGGCGACGCCATGTTCGACCTCGCCACCTTGACGCTCGGGCACGAGGAACGCCTGGACGACCTGCTTGCCGGCTACGGCGCCGGCGCGGACCGGGACGTGATCCGCGCCTGGTGGTCGCTGCGCAGCCTGGTGGCGTCGCACTGGCTGATCGAGCACGGCTTCGATCCGGACGCGCCCGGGTGCGAATTCGACGTGCTCAGATCCCGGATGCAGGAACCCTAGGCAGACTTTGGAGCCGTTGGGCCGGTCCACCTCGGACCGTGAAACCGTGACGCCCCGGGCACGGCTCCGCGACGTGGCCAACGTCCCGTCGGCCCACTCGTCTCGCCGGATCGGTAGTCAGGGCCGTTACGGGGTAACCCAGCGACATGAGCATGCCCCGCGCGGTGGTGATCGGCCAGCTGGCCCGCGACCTGGTCCTTCAGGTCGACCAGTGGCCGGAGGTCGGTCACGCGGCCGACGTCCGGGGGCGGCGCGAGATGCTGGGCGGCAAGGGCGCCAACCAGGCGGTGGCGCTCGCTCAGCTCGGCGTGACGGTGGCGCTGGTCGCCGCGGCCGGCGATGACGACGTCGGCGACAGCCTGCTCGCGCAGGCCAGCCGGGACGGGGTGGACGTCACACAGGTGGCCCGCCGCCGGGACACCCCCACCGGGCTGATCGTGGAGGCGCTCGACGGGGACGGGCGGTGGCGGTACCTGCAACACCTGCCCACCGAGGTGCTGCTCACCGTCGCCGACGTCGACGCCTCCGCCGAGCTGCTCCGCGCCGCGGACGTCGTACTCGTGCAGTTGCAGCAGCCACCCGCGACGGCCCTCGCCGCCGCGCGCCTGGCCCACGACGCTGGTCGGCTCGTGGTTCTGGACGGTGCGCCGGCCAGCGAGAGCGACCGTCCGGCGTTGCTCGCCGCGGCGGACGTCGTCCGCGCCGACGCCCACGAAACACGCTTGTGGACCGCGGCGCCCACCGACGACATCGACCGGGTGCTGACCGCGGCCGGTGACATCCTGGCGGCCGGGCCGGGGCTGCTCGCCTTCGGCGTGGACGCCGGGAACCTCTTCGTCTGGCGCAACCAGCGGTGGGGCGACGGACATCTGCTCGTCCCCCTGACCGATCAGACGGTGGTGGACACCACGGGAGCCGGCGATGCCCTGGTCGCCGCTCTGACGGCGGCGCTCCTGCGCGGCGACCCGCCTCCGGCCGCCGCCCGATACGCCGTCGCCGCGGCCGGGGCGACCGTCGGACATCCCGGCGGCCGGCCGAACCTGAACGCGGACGCGTTGCGCGCCCGGCTCGGCGACCGTGCGCCGGGGCCCGCATCGACAAGCCGGTGAGATCGCGGACGCCACGCGGCCGGTTGCATCTCGTTGAGCAGGCGATACGGCCCAGCCCGGTGACCTATGGTGAAAAGTCGGCGCGGCCACTGTCCGATGTTGGTACGACGCCGGCATCCAGATCAGGATCTCAGACCTTTCCCGTTGGCCAGCCGAAGGACGGACCGATGACCGAGAGAACGTCGCGGTGCCGCGTGCCGACGGCTCGGATCCACCGTTGAGATGGACTGGGCCGGATGGGCGTTGTTCGGGTTGGTCGCCACCGCGGTGCTGACCGCGGTGCTCATCACCGCTCAACTGGCCGGCCTCACCCGCCTCGACTTTCCCCTGGTACTCGGGACCCTCGTCACCGAGGATCCCGACCGGGCCCGGGTCGTCGGGTTCCTCATCCATCTCTGCGCCGGTCAGGGCTTCGCCCTCGGCTACGCGGCCACGTTCGCGCTGCTGCACCGCGCCACCTGGTGGATCGGGGCGCTGCTGGGGACCATCCACGTCGGGATCGCGCTGACGGTGCTCCTGCCCCTGCTTCCGGGTGTCCACCCGCGCATGGCCTCCCAGCGGGCGGGCCCGGCCAGCACGGCAGTGCTGGAGCCGCCGGGCCTGTTCGCCGTCAACTACGGCATCCAGACTCCCGCGGTCGTGGCTGTCGTCCACGTCCTCTACGGGGTGGTCCTCGGGGTGCTCCTGCAAGCCGATTGAGCCGCGTCGGACGTCTGGTGAGGAAGCGATCCCCATGAGCGGTGGGCACGACACGCCGGCGGCGATCAGCGACTACGGGCTGCTGGGTGACACCCGCACCGCCGCCCTCGTCGCCGGTGACGGGGGGATCGACTGGCTCTGCGTGCCCCGCTTCGACGGCGAGTCGCTCTTCGGCCGGCTGGTCGGGGGCCTCGAAGCGGGAACGTTCCGGGTCGGCCCGGCCGGACCCGCCACGATCGTCCACCGGCGCTACCGGCAGCACACCGCCACTCTGGAGACGACGTGGGCGGTAGGCGACAGTCGACTCACCCTCACCGAGGGGATGGTGGCCGAGGTCAGCGGCCGCCTGCTGCCCACGACACTGATCGTGCGGCGTCTGTCGACCGATGACGCGGCGGTCGACGCCGTCGTCGAGTTCGACCCCCGCTTCGGTGTACGGCACCGTCGGCCCCGGATCCAGCATCGGCGCGAGGCCCTGGTGTGCGAGTGGGGGTCCCTCGCGGTCTCGCTGGGCAGTGCGCCCACCGTCAGCGTCGAACCAGGTCGGCCTACCCGGATCAGGGTCAGCCCGGGCCGTCCGGTCATCCTCGTGCTGGCCGTGGCGCACCGCGAACCGCTGATTCACGTCGACCCGGCTGCGGCCTGGGACCTGCTGACCGAGGACGAGGACCGTTGGCGGGCCTGGACCGCCGAGATCGACCGCGCACTGCCCTTCCGGGAACACGTCGTACGAAGTCTGTTGACCCTGCGGCTGCTGACGTACTCGCCCTCGGGGGCCCCGGTGGCCGCACCTACAACGTCGTTGCCCGAGGATCCCGGCGGGATACGGAACTGGGACTACCGCTATGTCTGGCCCCGGGACGCCAGCATCGGCGTCAGTGCCTTCCTCAGCGTGGGCAAACCCGACGAGGCGCACGGTTTCCTCGCGTGGCTGCTGCACGCCAGCCGGCTGGAGCGGCCACGCCTGCCGGCGGTGCTCACCCTGCACGGGCGCCACGTGCCGGCGGAACGGGACCTGTCCGGCTGGCCCGGCTACCTCGGCAGCGTCCCGGTACGGATCGGCAACGGCGCCGCCGGGCAACACCAGCTCGACGGTTACGGCTGGGTGATCGACGCCACCTGGGCGTTCGCACAGGCAGGGCAGAGGCTCTCCAGCGAGACGTGGCGGGCGGTGCGCGGCTTCGCCGACGTGGTGGCCCGTTGCTGGCGGGAGCCCGACGCCGGCATCTGGGAGGTCCGCGAACCTGCCCAACACGTCCATTCCAAGCTCATGGGCTGGCTCGCGCTGGACCGCGCGCTGTGCATCGCCGACACGCACGCCCTGCCGGGCCGCCAACGTCGACGCTGGCAGAAGGCACGAGACGCCATCGCCAACGAGGTCCGGGCATCCGGCTTCGACCCCACGGCGGGCAGCTACATGCGCAGATACGGCTCGGAGGACCTGGATGCGGCCCTGCTCGTCCTGCCGCTGCTCAACATGGACAGCGTCGAGTCACCCCTCGTGCGGGGCACCATCGACGCCATTCGGGACCAGCTCTCCGCCGGCGGCCCGCTGCTCTACCGCTACCCGCCGGGGTCTGACGGCTTTCCGGGCACCGAAGGCGCGTTCCTGCCCTGCTCGTTCTGGCTGGTTCAAGCCCTCGCCCGCACCGGGCGCCGCACCGAGGCGGTCGAGTTGTTCGAGACCATGCTCGATTACGCCAGCCCACTCGGCCTCTACCCCGAAGAGCTGGACCCCGCGACCGGCGCACACCTCGGCAACTACCCCCAGACGCTGACCCACGCCGCGCTCGTCCAGGCCGCGCTCGCCATTCGCGACGCCCCCACGGAGCTTTGAAGGTTCGGCGTCACTTCCCTGCTGAAATCAGCGGTAAGTTTGCATTGGTGGTTCAACGATACGGTTTATGGCATGACTGCTGGTATCACCGACGCCGCCCACGTCGTCGACGCTCCTAACGTCCTCGGCCTGCTCCCGACCCGGCCACGGCTGCTCGCCCTGGGTGAGCCGACCCACGGCGAGGGCGATCTGCTCGAACTGCGGAACGATCTTTTCCGGCAGCTCGTCGAGCAGGAGGGCTACCGGACGATCGCCATCGAGAGCGACTGCCTGATGGGCCTGGTCGTGGACGGCTACGTCACCTCGGGCACCGGCACCCTCGACGAGGCCATGGAGCGCGGCTTCAGCCACGAGTGGGGCGCCTTCGCGGGCAACCGTGAGCTGGTGCGCTGGATGCGCGCGTACAACGAGGGCCGGTCACCGGCGGAGCGGCTGCGCTTCGCCGGTTTCGACGGCCCGCTGGAGATCACCGGCGCCGCGAGCCCCCGGCAGGCCCTCGCCGCACTCCACGCCTACCTCGCCGCCTGGGTCGACGCCGACCTTCTTCCCTGCGCCGCGGAGACGCTGGATCGCCTGCTCGGCGCCGACGACCGGTGGACCAACCCCGCCGCGATGATGGACCCGTCCCAGTCCGTGGGGCGGACGCCCGCGGCCGCCCAGCTGCGGCTGCTCGCCGACGACCTCGTCGCCCTGCTCGACGCGCAGACACCACACCTGGTCGCGGCGACCGGCCGGGAGGACTGGCACCGGGCACGCCTGTACGGGCGCACCGCCGTCGGCCTGCTGCGCTACCACGCCGCGATGGCCGACCCGTCACCCAGCCGCATGGCGAAGCTGCTCGCCGTACGGGATTCGATGATGGCCGGCAACCTGCTCGCCATCGCGGAGCGGGGCCCGGCGCTGGTGAACGCCCACAACGGCCACCTCCAGCGGGACAGGAGCAGCATGCGGATGGGCGGCCTGCCGGTCCAATGGTGGAGCGCCGGCGCGATCGTCAGCGCGCACCTGGGCCAGGAGTACGCCTTCCTGGCCACAGCCCTCGGCACGATCCGTGACCATGGCGTGGACGCGCCGCCTCCGGACAGCATCGAGGGGCTGCTGTACGCGCTCCCGCAGGAGCGGTACATCGTCGACCCCCGCCGTCTGGCCAGCGCGCTCGCCACCGTGACGCCCGCCGCCCGGGTCTCCCCCTGGTTCGGTTACTCCCCGCTCGATCCGGCCCACGTCAGCAGCACCGACGGCGTCGTCTTCGTCAAGGACGCCCGACGGAACCCGGCTCCCCCGGCGGTCGACTGACCAGGGCCGGTCCGGTCGACCTCGGTCGACTGGCCGACCCCGCCGTGCCGCTGGACGAGTTGCCGCCGCCCGCGTCGGCACCCGGGGCTCCGATCGGGTAGCCGGCGGCACGAAGCGCGGAGCCGGCCGACACCCACCGGAGCCGGCCGACACCCACCGGAGCCGGCCGGCTCCGACTGGGCCGCCCCTCGACCACCCTCGCTAGTTGCCCCGGTCGTGTGGGACGGTGACGGTGACGGTGCAGCCGACCGGCCGCCCGATCTCGTCGTGGCCGGCATACGTGAGGTGGTACACCCGGTCTCCCCCGTTCCCGGCTCGTTCGGCCCGGAGCCTGCCACTCGTGTCCGGCGTGCCGATGGCGAAGTCGGTGACGTCCGCGGCGTCACCCCCGCTCACGCCGGTCAGGGCGAACGCGTTCGGTCCGAGTACGCCGTCGTGCAGGTCCACGTTGACGTTCACGTCGACCAGCTTGTGGTTCGGCGGCCACAGGACCGGGCGGTCCGCCACACAGTCCAGCTGCCGCGCCGGCAACGGGTTCGCCAGGGTGGCGGTGGCGTGTCCGATGGTCGCGGTGAGCCGGCCGCCGGCTTCGTAGTACATGTGCGCGGTACGCCCGTCGAAGTAGAACGTCGGCGCGGCCGAGCGGCCGAGGTCGGGCGCGGTGGCCATCGAGTCGTGCACGACGCCGAGGTGGATCTCCTGGTCGAAGTCCTGCCCGACGTCCACCGCGTGCATGTTGCCGTCGGCGGCGTGGTAGATCACCAGGTTGTGGTCGTTCCAGCGCAGGAAGAACGGTCCCGAGGCGTTCGGGCCTTCGACGCCCTGCGGGGTCACGATCGGTTCGGGCTGCATGCTCCAGGTCCGCGCGTCGTTGGAGACCGCCCAGCGGATCCGCCGTGACACGGGCCCGGTCGGTCCCGGCAGTGCCGCGGTCGGGTTGTCCATGAAGAGCATCAGGTACCGGGTGCCCAGGCGCGGCACGGACTGCTCGAACACCCGGGCGTACGAGGTCTCGCCACCGGTCGTGTCGTTCCGGCTGATCGCCGTCCCGCCGTAGCTGAAGTGGATGCCGTCGTCGGAGGTCGCGTACCGGGTGATCGAGTTCTCGCCGTGGAAGTAGAGGAAGAGTTTGCCTTCGCCCTCGATCCACACCGCGTGCGGCGAGGAGACATGGCTGACCGTCGGGTAGTTCGGCAGCCAGGTGTTGCTGATCAGGGGGTTGTCGGCGTACTCGGTCCACGGACCGTTGATCGAGTCGGAGTACGCGAGGGCGATGCCGCCGGGGCGCTCGTGCGGCGCGTAGTACAGGTAGTACGTGCCGAGCGGGTTGGGGAAGTAGTCGGCGGCCCGGATGACGCTCGGGAAGATGAACTCGTTCGTCGGGTTGTAGGCGAGGGCGCCCTTGTCGAACGCGGTGCCCTGGTAGGTGAACTGGGGGAAGTCCAGCCCTGGTTCGGCGGCTGCCGGCTGGGCGCCGGCCACGGCGGCGACGAGCAGGCCGGCACTGGCGGCCGCCAGGACGGCGCGTCGGGACGATGGGGCGGGTGGTCTCGTCATGCGGCTTCCTCTTCGGTCGGTCGGATCGGCGGCACGAGCGGCCCGGGGTGACGCTCAGTAAGAACACAGGGGACACCGCTCGACGGATGCCCCTTGGCGTCGTCGAGCTAATACGTATTAGCACCTATGTTTCTCGAATGTTGCTCGCCGGGCGCCGGTTCTGTCAAGAGGCCGCTCGGTGTCCGCCAATCCGGCCGGGCCACCCGCCAGCCCGGTGGGGACCCTGACCGCTAATGCGCATTACTCCAGCGGTTTTACCGCGCCGAAATCTTGCGGCCACCCCTTGACACACGCCGCTTCACCCACGAGGCTCCTTGCCAACACGAGCGCTAATACGCATTAGCCGCACCGGAAGGACCCGCCGTGACCGCTCCCCCCAGACGCGTCACCCAACGTGACATCGCGCGGATGGCCGGCGTCAGTCAGGCGACCGTGTCGCTGGTGCTCAACAACCGCACCGACGCCGACGTCCGCATCGCCCCGGAGACCCGGGACCGGGTGCTGCGGGTCATCACCGAGACCGGCTACGCCGCCGACCCCGTGGCCCGCCGGCTCGCCTCGCGGTTCAACCGGATCATCGGCGTCTTCACGTACGAGCCCGCCTTCCCCAGCGGCAGCCGGGACTTCTTCCACCCGTTCCTGCTCGGTATCGAGGAGTACGCCGAGCGGGTCGGCTGCGACCTGCTGCTGCTCACCAGCGCACCGGTGGTGGACGGCCGGCGACGCATCTTCCACCACGACAACCGGCTACGCCTGGCCGACGGGTGCATCCTGCTCGGGCGCGAGATCGACGGCGCGGAGCTGCACCGGCTCAACCGGGACGGATATCCGTACGTCGCCGTCGGGCGCCGCGACGACGCCGGCGGGCCGGTCCCCTACGTCGGCGCCGACTACGCCTCGGCGGTGGCCCAGCTCGTCGAGGCGGCGCTGCGGCGCGGTCACCGCCGCCTGACGTACGTGAGCATGGGCGCCCCCGCGGAATCCTCCGAAGACCGGCTCCGGGGGTTCCGGGCCGCCGCGACGACCGCGGAGAGCGCCGGGCAGATGTCGGCGTCGGCCGGGGAGGCCGACGCGACCGTCGACACCCTGCTGGCCGACGGGACCACCGTCGTCTTCGTGGAGGACTTCGCCACGGCGGTCGCGCTGGAGTCCGCCGCCCGTCGGCGCGGCCTGAGCGTGCCCGGCGACCTGTCGATCGTGACCCTCGGCGATCCGACGTCCCCGGTCCCCACCGACATCGCGTTCACCGGATTCCGCATCCCCCGCGAGGAGATGGGCCGGCAGTCGGTCGAGGTGCTGACGGGCGTCATCGATGGCAGCGCCGCCGGCCTCCACCAGCGACTTCTCGCCTGCGAACTCGTCGAGGGCAGGACCCTCGGCACCCCTGATCCGGCGGTCGACCAGCGCTGAACGGTCGTCCGCGCAACTGGAAGGAAGCACGTGGTACTCATGCGTACGGACGTCCTCGTCGTCGGGGGCGGACTGGGCGGCGTCGCCGCGGCGCTCGCCGCGGTCCGGGCCGGCCGGTCCGTCATCCTGACCGAGGAGTTCGACTGGCTCGGCGGGCAA
This sequence comes from Micromonospora sp. BL4, assembly GCF_003667505.1. Classification (GTDB taxonomy): domain Bacteria; phylum Actinomycetota; class Actinomycetes; order Mycobacteriales; family Micromonosporaceae; genus Micromonospora. The sequence goes on along the minus strand of NZ_RCVJ01000114.1, from coordinate 44,653 downwards.
CTCACCAGCCAGGCCGTCCCGCCGGACGAACACTCCTGGATCGAGCAGTTCGGCGCCACCGCCAGCTACCGGGCGCTGCGCAACGGCATCCGCGACTACTACCGTCGCCACTACCCGTTGACCGAACGGTCCCGGGCCTGGACGGACCTCAACCCCGGTGCGGGTTGGGTGAGCCGGCTCTGCCACGAGCCGCGGGTGGCCGTCGCCGTCCTCGACCAGATGCTCGCCCCGTACATCGGTTCGGGACGACTGCGGGTGCTGCAGCCGTACCGGCCGGTCGCCGCGGAGACCGACGGGGACCGGGTGACCGGCGTGACGCTGGCGCACCGCGACCGGGACGAGCGGATCGACGTGGTCGCGCCGTACGTCCTGGACGCCACCGAGACCGGCGAGTTGCTGCCGCTGACGGGCACCGAGTACGTCACCGGGTTCGAGTCGCAGGCGGACACCGGTGAGCCGAGCGCACCGGCCGAGGCGCAGCCGATGAACATGCAGGCGGTGTCGGTCTGTTTCGCCCTCGACCACGTCGACGGCGACCACACCATCGACCGCCCCGCGGGGTACGACTTCTGGCGCGACTACAAGCCCGACTTCTGGGGTGACCGGCTGCTGTCCTGGAAGTCGCCGCACCCCCGCACGCTGGAGATCGTCGAGCGCAGCTTCACCCCCAACCCGGACGACGACCCGCTGAGCGTCAACGCCGACCAACGCGTCAACCCCGGTGACGGCAACCTGTGGACGTTCCGGCGGATCGCCGCGCGGCGCAACTTCACCGACGGCGCGTACGGCAGCGACATCACGCTGGTCAACTGGCCGATGATCGACTACTTCGAGGGTCCGGTCATCGATGTGCCGAACGCTTCGTGGCACCTGGCCAAGGCCCGCGAGCTGTCGTACTCGGTGCTCTACTGGCTCCAGACGGAGGCGCCCCGGCCGGACGGCGGCACCGGCTTCCCGGGGCTGCGGCTGCGCGGCGACGTGACCGGCAGCGCGGACGGCCTGGCCCAGGCACCGTACATCCGCGAGTCCCGCCGGATCCGGGCCGAGTACACCGTGGCCGAGCAGGACCTGTCCCTGGCGGTCCGCGGTGACCACGGCGCGGTCAGCTACCCGGACGCGGTGGGCGTGGGCATGTACCGCATCGACCTGCACCCGTCGACGGGCGGCGACAACTACATCGACGTCGGCTCCTGCCCGTTCGAGATCCCGCTGGGCGCGCTGATCCCGCGGCGGATGGAGAACCTGCTACCGGCCGGCAAGAACATCGGCACCACGCACGTCACCAACGGCAGCTACCGGCTGCATCCGGTCGAGTGGAACGTCGGCGAGGTCGCCGGCCTGCTCGCCGACTTCTGTCTGGCGCGGGGCGAGTCCCCGCGTGCGGTCCGCAACACCCCCGGTCTGCTGGCCGATTTCCAGGACCGCCTCACCGCGGCCGGCGTGGAACAGCGCTGGCCGCGGATCGCGGGCTACTGAACACACACCCCCGGTGAGGAGAAGATTGTGAGAGCAGGAAAGGCCCTGCGCGGCGTCGCCGTGGCACTGGCCGGCGCGCTCGCCCTGACCGCCTGCGGCGGCGGTGGCGAGGCCGAGGACAGTGGCCCGGCGAAGCTGCGGATGACCGTCTGGTCGGCCAACGAGGCGCATCTCAAGCTGTTCAACGAGATCGCCGACGAGTACCGCACGAGCCACCCGGACGTGGCGGAGATCAAGTTCGATCCGCTGCCGTTCGACACCTACACCACGACCCTGACCACCCAGATCGCGGGCGGGAACGCGCCCGACCTCGCGTGGGTGTTCGAGAACTCCGCCCCCGACTTCGTCGCGTCGGGCGCGCTGCTGCCCCTCGACGACGCTCTCAAGAAGGCCGAGGGTTACCAGTACGAGGACATCTCCCCCGCCACGCTCAAGCTGTGGCAGAACGACGGGAAGCTGTACGCGTACCCCTTCTCCACCTCGCCGTTCGGGGTCTTCGTCAACACCGACATGGTCAAGAAGGCCGGGCAGAAGACCCCGGCCGAGCTGATCGCGGCCGGTCAGTGGACCTGGGACAACGCCCTGGCCACCGCCGCGGCGACGGCGACGAAGTCCGGCAAGGCCGGCATGGTCATTCGGGATTTCGACTACAAGGGCTGGGACAACCTGTCCACCTTCTGGGCCGGGTGGGGAGCCCAGGCGTGGAGCCAGGACGGCAAGGCCTGCGGCTTCAACAGCCCCGAGATGGTCGACGCGATGACCACGCTGCACCGGGCCACCTTCACCCAGAAGGCGCTGCCCGGTCCGGGCACGACCGCCGACTTCTTCGCCGGTGACTCGGCCATGACGATCACGCAGATCTCCCGCGCCTCGCTGCTGAAGGACGGCGGCTTCGGGTGGGACCTGGTGCCGCTGCCGGCGGGGCCGAAGGGGAACTACGCGGTGGTCGGCCAGGCCGGCGTCGGGGTGATGAAGAAGAGCCCGCACGCCAAGCAGGCGGCCGACTTCCTGGCCTTCCTCACCAACCCCACGAACTCGGCAAAGCTCGCCCAGTTCTTCCCGCCGCCCCGACAGTCGCAGCTGACCGCCGAGACCCTCGCCAAGACGAACCCGCAGCTCAAGCCGGAGCAGTTGCAGAAGGTCGTCATCGACGGCATCACCAGCGGCGTGGTCAAGCCGAGCCACTCCGGGCAGGCCGAGCTGAGCCAGCAGGTCCGCGCCGGGCTCGACCCGCTGTGGCAGCCGACCGCGGACGTCAAGGCCGTACTCGACGGCGTCTGCGCCAAGATCCAGCCACTGCTGGCGAAGTAAGGCCAACGATCATGACCCAGACGGACACCAGGGTGGGCTCGGCTGCTGCCGGGCCCGCCCCGGGCCCGGCCCGGCCGTTCTGGACCAGCCGCCGCCGGGACCAGCTCACCGGTTTCGTGTTCATCGCCCCGCAACTGCTCGGCAGCGCCGTCTTCGTGATCCTGCCGCTGATCCTCGTGCTCTGGTACAGCCTGCACGAGTGGAACGTGCTCGCCGGGACCTTCGACTTCGTCGGCACGGACAACTACACGGCTCTCGCCGATGATCCCAACCTCGGCGCGGTGCTGCGCGCCACCGGGCTGTTCTCCGTCGGCCTGGTGGTGCTGAACCTCGGCCTGGCCCTGCTGCTGGCCGTTCTGCTCAACCAGAGGCTGCGGGGCACGATCGTGTTCCGCACCCTGTTCTTCTCCCCGGTGGTGGTCTCGCTGGTGGCGTGGACCATCGTCTGGGGCTTCCTGCTCCAGGACAACGGCGGGATCAACGGGCTGCTCGACACCATCGGCGTGGACGGGCCGAACTGGCTGCGCGGCGAGAGCACCGCGATGGTGTCCGTGATCGTCGTGCAGGTGTTCAAGAACGTCGGCCTGAACATGGTGCTGTTCCTGGCCGCCCTTCAGGGCGTGCCGGCCGAGCTGTACGAGGCCGCGGAGGTGGACGGGGCGAGCCGGATGCGCCAGTTCTGGCGGATCACCGTTCCGCTGATCAGCCCGACGATCCTGCTGACCTCGATCATCACCGTGGTCGGGTCGTTGCAGGTCTTCGCGCAGATCGCGGTGCTCACCCAGGGTGGCCCCGGCACGTCGACGACGGTGCTCGTCTACTACCTGTACCAGCAGGCCTTCCAGTTCCACCACTTCGGCTACGGGGCCACGCTGTCGATCCTGCTGTTCGTCATCGTGCTCGCCCTCACCGTGTTGCAGTGGCAGATGCGCAAGAGGTGGGTCTTCCATGAGTCGTGACCTGTCCCGGCGGACCAAGCTGGTGCTCTACGGGGTGCTGCTGGTCCTGGCGATCCCGTTCGTCTTCCCGACCTGGTGGATGGTCACCTCGTCGCTGAAGCCGGTGGCGGACATCTTCGCCTTCCCGCCGCAGCTCCTGCCGACCAACCCGCGGTTCGACGCCTACCAGCGGGTGTTCGAGTTGCAGCCGTTCGGGCAGCAGTACCTGAACAGCCTCTACATCGCGCTGGTCGTCACGGTCGGCACGATGGCCGTCTCGGCGCTGGCCGGGTACGCGTTCGCGCGCATCCGGTTCCGCGGCCAGAACGTGTTGTTCCTTGTCGTCCTCGCGGGCCTGCTCATTCCCAGCGAGGTGACGATCGTGCCGCTGTTCCAGATGTTCTTCAAACTCGGCCTGGTCAACACCCACTGGCCGCTGATCCTGGTGCCGATCTTCGGCGCGCCGAGTGTCCTGGCGACGTTCATCATGCGGCAGTTCTTCATCAGCCTCCCCGGTGAGCTGGAGGAGGCGGCCCGGGTCGACGGGCTGGGCCGGTTCGCCACCTTCTGGCGGATCGCCCTGCCGCTGTCGCGGCCGGCGCTGGGCGCGGTGGCCATCTTCACCTTCCTGCACAGCTGGAACCTCTACCTGGAACCGATCGTGTTCCTCTCCTCTCCGGAGAAGTTCACCCTGCCCCAGGCGCTCACCCAGTTCGTCGACGCCTACGGCGGCCCCATGTGGGACGTCCAGATGGCCGCGGCGTCGATGACCGCGCTGCCCGTCCTGGTGGTGTTCGTCATCGCGCAGAAGCAGTTCGTCGAGGGTCTCGCGCACACCGGCCTCAAGGGATGACGACACCGGTTGTCGGCATCGACATCGGCGGCACCAAGACGGCCGCCGCGCTGGTCGACCGGGCCGGGCGGGTGTTGGAGCGCCGCGAGGCGCCCACGCCGGCCCGGTCCGGGCCCGAGGCCGTGCTGGACGCCGCCGCCCGGCTGGCCACCGACCTGCTCGGCGCGACCGCCGGGCCGGTGGGGGTGGGCACCGCCGGCACGGTCGACCCCGCGACCGGCGGCATCCGGTACGCCACCGACAGCCTGCCCGGCTGGACCGGCACCCCGGTCGCCGACGCGTTGGCCGCCCGGCTGGGTCGAGGAGTGCGGGTCACCAACGACGTGAACGCCGCCGCGCTGGGCGAATGCTGGGCCGGCGCCGGACGGGACCGCGCTCATGTGCTGCTGGTGGCCGTCGGCACCGGGTTGGGCGGCGCGGTCGTCCGCAACGGCCGCGTCGAGGCCGGTGCCCGTGGCGCCGCCGGCGAGGTCGGGCACCTGCCCGCCCCGGGGGCCGAACGGCTGCGCTGCGGCTGCGGCCGGTACGGGCACCTGGAGGCGATCGCCTCGGGCAGCGGACTGGCCGCCGCGTACCGCATCGAGACCGGCGCCCGCGTCAGCGGGCGGACGGTGGCGGACCGCGCGACGGCCGGGGACGAGGTCGCCCGGCGGGTCGTGGAGCGGGCCGGCAGCGCCCTCGGTGCGGCCCTGGCGGGGTTGGTGGCCCTGCTCGACCCGGACGCTGTCCTGGTTGCCGGCGGGGCGGCCGGCGCCCTGCTGCCCGCCGCGTCGGGCGCCTACTCGGCCGAGGTGCCGGCGGGCTGGGCCGACGTTGCGCTGCTGCCCGCCACGCTGGGCGCTGACGCGGTCGTGGTCGGCGCGGCCCGACTGGCCATCGACGAACATGACATCGAAAGGAGCACCGGGTGAGCGTGCTCGACGACCTGGCCGGCGGGCTGGTGGTGTCCTGCCAACCGCTGCCGGACGAGCCGGACGACCCGATGCGGGACCCGTACGTCCAGGCCCGGGTGGCGGCCGCGGTGGTCCGCGGCGGCGCGGTGGCGGTCCGGGTCAACGGACCGGACGACGTCGCGGCCGTACGCGCCGCCGTCGACGTTCCGGTGATCGGGCTGTACAAGCACGGCACCGAGGGCGTCTTCATCACCCCGACGGCGGCGCACGCGCTCGAGGTGGCGCTGGCCGGTGCGGACATCATCGCGATCGACGCCACCGACCGCCCCCGACCGGACGGACGCTCCTTCGCCGACACGGTCCGCGTGCTCCGCGAACGGACCGACGCGCTGGTCCTGGCCGACGTCTCCACCCCGGCCGAGGGCGTCGCCGCCGTCGAGGCCGGCGCGGACGCCGTGGCCACCACGCTGTCCGGCTACACCCCGGCCAGCCCACCGACTGACGGGCCCGACCTCGGGCTCGTGGCGCGACTCGTCGCCCTGCTGCCCGTGCCGGTGATCGCCGAAGGGCGGTACCGCGGCACGGACCAGATCGGCCGGGCCTTCGAGGCGGGTGCGCACGCGGTGGTGACGGGCAACGCCGTCACCTCACCGCTGTGGATCACCCGCCGGCTCGTGCCGAGCACCCCCCGCGCGGCGAGCGCCCCGAGAAAGAAGGAGTGAGGATGAGAAGGCGTACCCTCCTGGCCACCGGCGTGGCCGGGCTGAGCACCGTGGCCATCGGCCGACCCGCGTTCGCCAAGCCCGCCGGTCGGCAGCTGACCATGGCGCTGGTCCCGTTGGACGACCGGCCGGTCAACACCTACGCCCCGCAGATGACCGCCGCGAGCGCCGGCGCCCAGGTGCGGCTGCCGCCACGGGACCTGCTCGGCCGCTTCTTCACCCCCGGCGACGGGGCCGCCATCGCCCGCTGGCTCGGCACCACCGAGGGCGTCGACGGGTACGTGATCTCGGTCAGCATGCTCGCCTACGGCGGCCTGATCGCCTCCCGCACCGCCGCCCCGACCCTGGCGGCCGCCCTGGAGAACCTTGCCGCGATCCGCAACCTGCGCTCGGCCCGGCCGGGGGCGGTGATCGAGGTGCACGACACCATCCAGCGTCTCGCCATCACCAGCACCGGCACCGGGTTGGACGAATACCGCGACCTGCTGGTCACCTGGGCGAAGCTCTACGACCAGGTGGTGAACCTCGGGCAGGAGGAGCTGCGGGCCCAACTCGACGCCGTCCGGGCGCGGATCCCCGACCAGGTCGTGGAGGACTATCTCGCCGCGCGGGCCCGCAACCACCAGGTCAACCGGCTGATGGTCGAGTGGGTCGCCGACGGCACCATCAGCCACCTCGTGCTCTCCGAGGACGACACCGCGCCGGTCGGCCTGGCCCGAGCCGAGCGCGTGGAGTTGGAGGCGCTCGTCACTGAACTCGGCGTCGGCGATCGAGTGGAGATCTTCCCCGGCGCCGACGAGGTCGACGCATTGCTGGTCGCGCGCGTGATCGCAGCCCCCACGAAGCCCACCTACCGCGTGGAGTACGCGGGCGTCTCCGGCGAGGACTGGACCGCCCAACTGGAGGGCATCCCGTTCGCGGAGAACATCCGTCGGCACGTGACCGCCGTGGGGGGCCGGGTCGTCAGCGGCGACGCGGACATCGTGCTCGCCGTGAACACCCCGTCCTCGGCGCCCGGGCAGCGGGCCGCCGACCTGGACGCCTTCGTCGGACGGATCGGGACGCTGCTGGCTGCCGGCACCCCGGTCATCGTGGTGGACCCGCTCATCGTGAACAAGGCGGACCACGACCTGGTCGCGCGGATGGAGAGCCGCCTGGATCTCGCGGCGCTGCTGTCGTACTCGGGGTGGAACACCGGCGGCAACGCCCTCGGCCTGGCGCTCGGCCACGGCACCGCGCGGTGGGCGTACCTTCGCTCCTCCGGCAGCGGGTTCGGCGTGCCGGACCTGCGCGGGCCCGGCCAGGCGCACGCCGAGTACCTGCTCTACCGGCTCGTCAAGGACGACCCGTGGAAGAACGTCGTGCAGGTCGAGGCGTACGCGCACGCCCGGGCGCAGGGCTGGGACCCGCTCGCGCTCACCCCCGAGCAGAAGAGCTACTTCGACGGCTGGGTGCGCGACCGGCTGGTGCCGCTGACCGAGCGGTACTTCGCCGACCACTTCGCGGGGCACCGCATCGTGCTGGGCCACCGGGGCGCGAAGACGTTCACGGCGGCCCTGGCCGGCTTCGAGTCGGCGCGGGTAGAGCTGCCGTGGGACCGGCTCTTCGAGGTGATCCTGGAGCCTCGGCTGCGCCTGGCCTGACCGGGGCCGACGAGCACGCGGGCCGGCGGCGGGCGAACACGATCAGGGGACGCGTTCGCCCGCCGCCGCAATCCTGCTCGCGTACGCGTGACGGGATCGTCAGGCGACGGCGGTGGCCATCCGGCGTACCGCCTCGGTGATCAGCTCCGGTGCGGTGGCCAGATTCAGCCGCACGTGCCCGTCGCCGCCGGTGCCGAAGGCCGATCCGGAGTTGAGGGCCACCCGGCCACGCTCGAGGAACACGGTGGCGGGGTCGTCGCCCAGGCCCAGGGCACGACAGTCGAGCCAGGCGAGATAGGTGGCCTGACCGGGGCGGTGACGGATCGCCGGCAGGTGCTCGGCGAGCAGCCCGGCGAGGAGCCGACGGTTGTCGTCCAGGCCGGTCAACAAGGCGTCGAGCCACTCGCCGCCGTCGCGGAAGGCGGCGGTGTGGGCGATCACGCCGAGGTGGCTGGTGCTGACGCTGACCTCGTACGGAACGCGGGCCAGGTCGCCGGCGGCGGCCGGGCCGGCGACGAGCAGCGCAGCGCGCAGGCCGGCCAGGTTCCACCCCTTGGAGGCGGACATGAGCGACAGGCCGTTCTCCGCGCCGGGCACCGAGAGGTACGGCACGAAACGCTCCCCCGCGGCCAGCACCGGAGCGTGGATCTCGTCGGCGACGACCCGCACCCCGTGCCGCTCGGCCAGGCCGGCGACGGCGGCCAACTCGTCCGCGGTGTGGGTGACGCCGGTCGGGTTGTGCGGGTTGCACAGCAGGTACGCCGCTGGCCGCCCACCGGCCCGAGCCTGCCGGAACGCGTCTTTCAGTGTGCCGAGGTCGATCCGCAGATCCTCGCCGAGCGGCGCCTCCACGATCCGGCGGCCGGCGTGCGCCACGAACTCGTAGAACGGCGGGTAGACCGGGCAGTTGACGACCACCGCGTCCCCCGGCTCGGTGACCAGGCGCAGCGCCTCGACGACGCCGTGCATCACGTCGGGCGTCAGCGCGGTGCGCTCGACGGCCAGGCCGTCCCACCCCCACCGCCGCCGGGCGAACTCCGCCAGCGCCCGCGCGTACGCCGTGCCGGCGGTGTAGCCGGTGTCGCCGCGCGCGACGGCGTCGGTGATCGCCCGCGCGACCGGCTCGGCCAGCGGCACGTCCATCTCCGCCACCCAGAGCGGCAGCACGTCGTCCGGGTACTCCCGCCACTTGAGGCTCGTCCGTTGCCGAAGCTGGTCGATCGTGAGCTGACGAAGGGGATTCACCGCGTTCCGGACACCGCTCTGCACGCCACTCATGGCTGAAGCCTATTCCGCCGCCTCGAACGGCCAACTCAAGCAATGCTCAAGATCCGGCTCACGCGACCCGTCGATGCGAAGAACGTGCATACACTCACCGCACTCAGGTCGCCCACAGCCCGCACGCTCCTCTTACGACGGTGACCGTCGTCGTATCCAGGCTCGCCGTGGGTGAGCTCAGCACGGCCGTCCTACCTGGACCGGTCCCGTCCGTTCGTGGGTCGGCCACGGCATCAACCACAGGCCGCAAACAGAAGGAGGGAAGCATGCACCGCAGACGACTGCGCATCGCGCTTCTCGCGCTGCCCGCCCTGGTGGCGAGCGTCCTCACCGTGCCCGCGCCCGCGCCCGCAGGCGCGGATCCCGCGGATTCCGCAGCGACGGCGGGCTCGGGGCGTTCCCACCTCGAGGACCAGGAGTTGGTGCGCCCCGTACGCATCCAGCTGACCGGCGCCGACATGCTGGACAAGGTGGTCGCCGCCGGCTTCGACCTCGAACACGGCCTCCGGCGCGTGCCCAGCGGCATCGAGGGCGAGGCGGTGCTGACCGCCGAACAGACTGCCGAACTGAAGGCGATGGGCGTCAAGATCCTCGGCGACAACGAGGGCTTCGCCTGGAGCGAGGAGGCCGACGGCGGCATCCAGGCTCTCCGTACGCAAGCTGCCCAGCCGCTCAGCCACGAGGAGACGGTACGGGTCGTCCGCGCTGACTGGTTCACCACCAAGGGCCAGGGTTTCCTCTACGTCGAGGCGCGCACCACCGAAGGGCAGCAGGCCGACCCGATCGTCACGATGCAGCTCGAGAACGACTCGGGCCGCCGCACCCCGTTCGGCTTCGCCCGGACGATGAGCCGATTCGTCGACTCCGGGCAGTACATGTTCCACCGGAACCTGTTCAAGCTCGACGCGCGCCCGAACCAGATCCGGGTCACCAGCTCGACCGGCGGCGTCACCACCGGCGACGTCTCGGACTGGCTCGAGGACGCTCCGCCGCCGCTGACGGAGAACCGGGGCTACAAGTCGGACTTCGTCGACGGCTACCGCAACCCCCAGCAGCTCTACAGCCGCGCCAAGGAGATCGCCCGGCAGTACCCGGACATCGCCGAGATCGTCTACCTGCCGAACCAGACGAACGGCTACCAGCGCAAGGCGCAGGCCACCATCGGTGGCACCGGGCAGTCCGCGGTCGTCGTCAGCTCGGCGGCGTGGGGCCACGAGGGCGGCAACGACATCACCGTCGAGTTCGTGGACCGGCCGGGGGCGGACCTCCCGCTCAGCGTCGAGGTGGCGGGCAAGGCAGTGCGCGTCCTCCTCGCGAAGGACGCCTCCGCCGCGGTCGCGAGTACGGCTACCGAGGTGGCGGCGGCGCTGGAGACCCAGTCCCAGGGCCTCATCGACCGGTCACACCCGTACCGGACCAACGCGGGCACCGGCATCGTCGCGCCGACGTCCGGCCCGGTCGCGCTGACCGACTTCCTCGACCAGAAGCGCGTCGGCGCTCCGGAGGGCGAGGTGCCGCGTGGCCCGGTCACGATCCCCGTCCTGCGGATCGGTAAGCACCGCGACGGCCGGAACCCCGGCGTCCTGATCCAGGCGCAGGACCACGCCCGCGAGTGGGTGCCCGCGACGACGTCGCTGGAGTCGGCCGAGCGTCTGGTGCACAACTACAAGTCCGACAGGGAGACGAAGAAGATCGTCGAGAGCACCGACGTCTTCTTCATTCTGTCCAACAACCCGGACGGGGCGAACTACAGCTTCTACAACTTCGCCTCACAGCGCCGGAACATGACGAACCACTGCCCGGACGAGAACGCCGATCCGGCCCGCCGCAACTCCTGGGGCGTCGACCTGAACCGCAACTACCGGGTCGGGTCGGGTCACGACGGCTACGCGGGTGCGTCGACCAGCTGCGTCAGCGACACCTACCAGGGACCGGAGAAGCTGTCCGAACCTGAGGCGGCGAACATCATCTGGCTGGTCGAGAAGTACAAGAACATCAAGTTCATGATGTCGGTGCACTCCAACGGCGGCCAGCTGTTCTGGCAGCCCGGCGCCTACATCGCGGACGGGCGGATCACCACGCCGCGCCCGCCGCTGGGCGACGAGGCGTTCTACTGGCAGTCGGCGGGCAGGATCCTGTCGCAGGTCAAGGCGCACCGGGAGACCGTCGTGACGCCGGAGAACGTCGGCGGCTCGTCGGACGTCCTCTACTCCTCCGCCGGCAACGTGCGCGAGGACCTGTACCACACCTATGGGATCTACGCCTTCGGCTGGGAGGTCGGCGGCTCGGTCTACAACCCGGCCACTGGCAACTGGCAGGGCGGCTCGTTCCAGCCGGTGTGGGAGGGCGATCCCAACCTCGTCAGCGGACACGCCGAGACGATGGAGTACGCCAACGGAATCATGGAGATGTTCCGGGTCGCGGCGGACTGGGGCAAGGACAAGAAGGACCCGCGCTCCACGCTCGTTCCCGGCGGCGGGAAGTACTCCAAGCCCGTCGACGTGCGCTTCGAGACCAACGAGCCGGCCACGATCTACTACACGACGGACGGCAGCCGGCCCACGCTCCAGTCGCCGCGCTACGAGGCGACCGAGTTCCGGGAGCCGGGCGAGGTGTTCCACGTGACCGAGACGACGACGTTCCACTGGTTCTCCGTCGACGCGGCCGGAAACATCGAACAGAACTACGACCCGACGAAGAGCGACAAGCGCAACAACTACCGCAAGGCGACGATCACCATTCGCCAGAGGTAGGCGTCCGTCCGGTCCGGGCGGGATCGCCGGGACAGTTTTGCGCACCCAACTGGATTAGATTGATCCTCCGGTACAGGCTCTCCTCGGAGAGCCTGTACCGGCCTATGCACGGCGCGTCGCGTCGGTCTCGACCGGGGCCGTCGTTCTTGGCAACGACGATGAGGGGGAAGACGATGAGTGACGAGGTCACCCAGTACGTCAACAAGGCGCAGCCGTGGCAGATCGATGTCTGCGAGAAACTACGTGCGATGGTCCGCCAGACCATTCCGGATGTCGAGGAGCGGCTCCAGTACGGCAAGCCGCACTACCTCAAGAACGGGCACTACGCGGCCGTCATCGCGGTGGCCAAGGACAAGGTCTCGTTCATGGTGTTCAACGCAACGGACATTCCGGAGGTCAAGGGGTTCCTTCGGGCTCTGGGCAACGGTGAACGCAAAGCCGTCGACATCAAAGATGGGCAGAGCGTCGACTACGACGCACTTGCCCGCATCCTGAAAGAGACCACGGACGCCCTGTAGGCACTGCCGCCGCGGGCTGACGTCTCCGGCGACCACAGCAGTGATGCGACGGTCGCCGGACCGGCTGGCCGCGGGTGACCGCTGAGTCAGGACGGCAGCAGGCCCGCGGCCATCGCGGTCGTCACCGCCGCGGTCCGGTCGGTGACGCCGAGCTTCGCGAACGCGCGCAGCAGGTGCGTCTTCACGGTGGCCTCGGTGATGTGCAGCCGCAGCCCGATCTCACCATTGGACAGACCCTGCGCGACCAGCCGCAGCACGTCGACCTCACGCGGTGACAGGGTGGCCGGCCGGGGGTTGCGGAGTTGACGGAGCACCCGGCCGGCCACCGACGGCGCCAGCACGGTCTCGCCGCGGGCGGCGCCGCGGACCGCGTCCACCAGCTCGGCCCGGGACACGTCCTTGAGCAGGTACCCCGCCGCTCCGGCCTCGACCGCGCGCAGGATGTCCCCGTCCGTCTCGTACGTGGTGAGCACGACCACCCGCGTGCCGGGCGCCACGGCCAGCACCTCGGCGGTCGCCGCCGCGCCGTCCACCCCGGGCATCCGGAGGTCCATGAGCACGACGTCGGGGCGCACCGCCCGGACGGCGGTGACCGCCTCGACGGCCGAGGCGGACTCGCCGACCACCTCGATGTCCGGTTCGCCGGCGAGCATGCCGCGCACCCCGGCCCGCACCACCGGATGGTCGTCCACCAGCAGCACCGAGATCATCCGATCGGCACCTCCGCCCGTACCGTGGTGCCGGCCCCGGGGCTGGACGACACCCGCAGCGTGCCGGCGACCTGCTCGACCCGGTTCCGCATGCTGGCCAGACCGTACCCGTCGCCGGCCGGCGGGATGGTGAAGCCGCAGCCGTCGTCGCGGACCTCCAGCACGACGACGCCGTCCCGCCCTTCGAGGCGCACCTCGACCCGGCCGGCGGCGGCGTGCTTGCGCGCGTTGGCCAACGCCTCCTGGGTGACCCGTAGCAGGACCACCTCGACCGGGGTGGGCAGCGGACGCTGCGTTCCGGGTGTGGCCAGGGTGACCGGCACGCCGGTCTCGGCCGTGAACCGGTCCGCCACCCGCCGCACCGCCTCGACCAGTGGTGACCCGGCCAGCTCCGCCGGGGTCAGCGCGGCGACGAGTGCCCGCGCCTCGGCCAGGTTGGCCCGGGCGGTGGTCACGGCGAGGGCCAGGTGGCGGCGGGCCTGCCCGGTGTCGCGGTCCAACTCCGCGTCGGCCGCCTGAATCAGCATGACCACACTGGACAGTCCCTGGGCGATCGTGTCGTGGATCTCGCCGGCCAGCCGTTGCCGCTCGGCGTCGACGCCGGCCTGCCGGGACAGTCGGGCCACCTCGTCACGGGAGGCGGCCAGCTCGTCGACCAGCGCGGCCCGCCGGTCGGCGTCGACGAACAGGTGCTGCACCCAGCTTCCGGTCACCGACACCACGACGGCGATCATCACGGCCGCCAGCAGCGTCTCCCGGGCGTCCGGGCCGCCGCCGGAGCGCAGCCAGTCCAGCACCACCTGGACAGCGGTGAACACCACCACCGCGCCGACCGCGGACGCCGTCGGCAGCAGCATGAACGCCTGCGGCAGGAGCACGAACAGGGCGAACGACGCGGACGACGCCAGCGCCACCGCCGCCACGTAGAGCGCGAGGGCGACGCTTAGATAGAGGTACGGCTGCGAGCCCCCGACCCCGTACCGCATGAGCGCCCGGCCGAAGACGGCGTACCAGATGCTGATCGTGGCCAGCAGCGCGACGGACCCGACGCGGTACGGCACGGGTGGGGCGCTGGTCGCCACGGCGACCCCGATGGCGACGGTCAGCACCGCGAAGTAGGCGTCCCAGAGTGGGAACCGGGCGACCCACGCCGCCGAGGGCGGCGGATCGCCCGCGCTCACCGGTCCCGTCGGCCGCGCCAGCGGAAGGTGGTCAGACACAGCAGCAGACCTCCGATGCACCAGGCCGCGAGGATGAGCGCGGTCCGCCCGTGCTCCCAGTCGCGTACGACCTCCGCACCGAGAATCGTGTCGGGCAGCAGCGCCGAGCGGAAGCCCTGGGCCATCCATTTCAGCGGGAAGACCGAACCCAGCACCAGCAGCGGCTGCGGCAGGGCGCTGACCGGGGTGAAGAAGATGCCCGAGACGAAGGCCAGCACCAGGTACGGCAGTTGGGTCACCGCGCCCGCGCTGCGGGCCGAGCGGATCACGCTGCTCACCGCGATGCCGAGCAGCGAGCAGGCGGTGACGCCGAGCAGGAGCACCCAACCGAAGGTGAGCCAGCGCCCCGGATCGGTGGGCAGCCGCAGGTCGAACAGGGCCACCCCGACGGCGAGCAGCAGCACGATCTCGGCCGCGACCACGACCATCGTCTGCACCGTCTTGCCCAGGAAGTACGCGATCGGTGGCATCGGTGCGCCACGGAGCCGCTTGAGGGTGCCGTCCTCCCGGTCGCTGGCGATGCCGGCGCCGAGGTTGACGAAGGTGACGGCCGCTATCCCCGCCGCGATCATGCTGGGCGCCAGGTACTGGGCGGAGGTGACGTCGCTGCCCGGGTAGACCCCGGAGATGAGCGAGCCGAGCAGTGCCAGGGTGACCACCGGCAGGGCGAACGTGAAGGCCACCGCATCCCACTCGCGGAAGAACGCCTTCAGCTCGACGACGCCGCGGTGCAGGCCGAGCGTCACCGCGGACGGGTGGTTGGTGCCGCTGGTCATCGTCATGGCCGGTGTCCGATCAGGTCGAGGTAGACGTCTTCCAGGCTGGGTCTGGTCACGGTGAGCCCGGGGATCGGGCCGCCGAACCGCCGGGTCAGCTCGGCGATCACCGTCGCCGGGTCGTCGGTCCGGCGCTCGCCGCCGGACCACCGCACCGTGACCTGGTGGCCGGCCCGCTCGGCGAGGGCTGTCGGCGGGTCGTCGGCGACCACCCGGCCGCTGGCCAGCACCACCACCCGGTCGGCGAGGGTTTCGGCCTCGTCCAGGTAGTGCGTGGTGAGCAGGATCGTGGTGCCGCCTCCGGCCAGGGTTCGGATCAGCTCCCAGAACGCCCGCCGGGCGGCCGGGTCGAAGCCGGTGGTCGGCTCGTCGAGGAACACCAGGCGGGGGTCGCCGACCAGACCGACGGCCACGTCCAGCCGGCGCCGCTGGCCGCCGGAGAGCTTGCGGACCCGGGTCCGGGTCCGGTCGGTCAGTCCGACCACCTCGATCACCTCGGCCGGGTCGCGGGGCGCGGGGTAGTAGCGGGCGAAGTGCCGGACCGTCTCGCCCACGGTCAACTCGCCGAGGTCAGTGGCCTCCTGGAGCACGATGCCGATGTCGGACCGCCAGTCCCGGGCGGCCCGACCGAACCGGCCGACCCGCGCCGGGTCCACCCCGAGCACGGTCACCTCGCCGCCGTCGCGGCTCCGGTGTCCCTCCAGGATCTCCACGGTGCTGGTCTTGCCCGCGCCATTGGGGCCGAGCAGGGCGACCACCTCGCCGTACGCGATGTCCAGGTCGATCCCGGCCAGCGCGGCGCGCCGGCCGTACCGCTTGTGCAGTCCGCGTACCCGGACCGCGGGGGATTCCGTCATGTCCCGATGCTCCGCCCGCCGAGCCCGGTCGCGGGACGACCGGTCGGTCGAGGGCGGGTGTCCACCGGTCGACGGACAGAATGCTCGCCAGGGTCACCGCGGCCGGGGGCTCGCAGCCGCCACGTCCTGGGCCGGCCCGTGCTGAACGCCAGGGTCGGCGGCCTGCGGCGCTGCCGCGCCGCGGGCGATGCGGACACTCGGCCGTCCACGACACCGTCGCAGACGACAATTTCGTAGGCGCCGGCCTGATCGTCGCCCACCTCGCCGAGCGCGGGCACCGGCGCATCGCCGACATCGAACTTCACGAGACCAATCCGGTACGGCTCACCGAGATGCCGAACGTCGTACGCGCTGACGGCTACCGCCACGCCATGGGGCAGCCGACAACCTCGCCGGGCGCGCTCAGAACGAGCGGAGCTGCTCGCGGAACCAGGCCCGGTCAGGGTTCACGACAGCCCGACCGCCGAGCACGACGGTGGGCACGGTCTCGTTGCCGTCGGCCACCGCCCGGACAGCGGCGGCACCCGCCGGGTCGCGCCAGATGTCCACCCAGTGCGCCCTCCGGGCGAGCCGGCCGAGGGAGAACCGGAGCTGAAGGCAGTAGCGACAGCCGGGGCGCCAGTACACGATCGGCCTGCCGTCCGCGGCGCTGGCCCGCTGCGCTTCGGCGGCGTCCATTGAGCGGGGAAAGGCCCGCGGCGACAGCAGCAGTGCCAGTGCCAAGAAGATCAGCAACTCGACGCCGCCGACGACGGGCAAGCCGGCGGCCAGTTGCGCCACCAGGACCAGCACGCCGCACGTCGCCATCAGGATCGTCAGGGTCCACCGCCGCAGCACGTCGAGGACCCTACCGCCAGATACCCGGATGGGCCGTCTTCGCTCGCCATCCACGACGCAGAACGTGTCCCCGTCAACCCGATCAGAACCTGAGTCGGCGCTCAGCGCGCCACGGCCGCGGGCGCCGAGCACGGCCGTGGGCCGGCGGGAAGGGCCTCACGCCCGATCCTCGGGCGTCGCAGCGCCTCCTCCGGGCATGATCTCGCTGACCAGCGAGATCAGGGCGCGCGCGGCCGTGCTCACGGGACGGTCGACCGGAGTGGCCAGGAAAGCCCCGGTTTCGCCGGTCGCCGCGTCAGCGACCGTCGCGCGGATGCTGCGGCGGCTCCAGAACGTCCGATGGTGGCGGTGGCTTCTTCGGGCCCAACCCGTACCGCACCGCCCAGAACGCGATGCCCGCCACGATGACGGCAATCAGAAAGACGCATGCTATGCCGCCGGTGATGCCCATAGCGGAAAATTACCGTGTTGCACGCAGTGGGGGACTCGGTTTCCAGGACCGGGGCTGACAACTCGGGCGGCCGGGGCTGAGCACTCCCCCAACCGTTTCCGCCCGACCGTCGACGCGTCGCCCCGGCGTTCACCGACCACCAGTCCGCGAAGGCTCGGGGCACGGCAGCTACCCGGCGACAGCGTGCGTCCGGGACGACGTCGAGCGGTCCCTCAAGCGGCGGACCAGGGCCGGTCTCCCGTGCGGGGAGACCGGCCCTTGGCCTGCTGCGGGCTCGAACCGCTGCCCTCTGATCGTTCTACGGCCGCTCGGAGACGACCGGCGCCTGCGGGTTTGTCAGGCGCTGAGCTTGCTGGCGATCTTGACGACCCGCTGGGCCATGTGGTCGAGGGCGTTGAGCTGGGCGTCGCCCAGCGGAGCGTCGTTGCCGCCGCCGGTGACGTGCGAGACGCCGTACGGGTTGCCGTCGCCGAACTTCAACGGGTCGGTGTAGCCGGGGGCGACGACCAGACCGCCGAAGTGGTGGATCGTGTTGTAGAGCGCCAGGAGCGTCGACTCCTGGCCGCCGTGGGCGGTCATGGATGCGGTGAAGCCGGCGTACACCTTGTCGGCCAGCAGCCCCTGGCCCCACTGCGGGCCTAGGGTGTCGATGAACTGCTTCAGCTGGCTGGAGACGTTGCCGTAGCGGGTGGGGGTGCCGAACAGCACGGCGTCGGCCCAGACGACGTCGTCGGCGGTCGCCTTTGCCTCGCTCTTCGTGGCGTCGAAGTGCTGGCTCCAGGCGGCGTTGGAGGCGATGGCCTCCTCGGGTGCAAGCTCCGGAACCTGGCGCAGCCGCACCTCGGCGCCGGCCTTCTCGCCAGCCTCGGCGAGCCGCCTGGCCATGGCGTGGACCGTGCCGGTCGAGGAGTAGTAGATGACGGAGAGCTTGGTCATCGGAGGGGTCCTTTCAAAGGTAGTTGCCGCTGAGAAATTTGATTCGGCAACAAACTGACTGTAGCAACGCCAGCGGCGCCGTCGCCACCGGGCCCGACTGGGCGTCGCGACAGCGAACCGGGCTCGGACACGGACGCGCCCCACGGGCCTGAGCCCGCTTGGTGGCCGCTGCAGGGCCGGATTTCGTCGTGTCCGACGATGCTCACCTGGGTTGTTCGTCCCTGTTCCCAGCCAGAGCAGGCCTAAGCAACGCCTGTGGCGCGATTCGTCCCACCTGAAGAAGGCCGGGCCAGCTCGAAGCAGCCGGTCACCGCGGAGCTTTTTCGTCAGCTACTCGTACGGTGCAGCTAGTTCTGGGTCAGCGAGCGCAGGCAGATGCCCACGCTCCATCAAAGCGAGGGAAACTCAGGCGTTACCGGTGGCCGGCGACGCGCAGCGACTCGGCAGCTGTCAAGAGAGCGGCACCGAGGAGCACCGTGTCCTTCAACAGGAATTGCCCCAGCTGAGAAAGGCTGAACTTCCCCTGCCCTTCCTGCCGAGTTCCGGGTGCCGTGGCCAGGAAACTGAGCGTGGTGAGGAACATCCCCGCCGCCCCGAAGCTGCCGATCGCCGACGCTCTGGGCGCAAAGGGCTTCGCGGCGATCAGAGAGCCCACGGTGATCTCCGTGACACCGATGAGTCGGTTGAGCTTTCGTGCGCCCAGCTTCGTCCGGAACCGCGAGAACAGCGGACTCGAGGTGACCAGGGGCTCATCGTTCTCGACCTCGTACTGCTTGAATTTGAGCGCACCGATCCACAAGATGTTCGTCGCCAGTGCGGAGCGCAGGACCGAGAACCCCACGGAAGCGAGGTCATCGGCCAAGGCATGTCGTGTGCCCATCGCTCGCTCCTAGTCGCTGTGTCGACGGTCGGCGTGCCGGGGACCATTACCCGCTGGGGTCCGCCACACACACCGAAGGGCTTCACCGGCGAGCATCGACGTTTCGACAGGTCATCCGCGCCGAAGTCATCCGTGATGCCCGGCGGCGGCTGCCGGGTTTAAGTGTTGAGTCCGGATCTGCCGGTCGTTGGGCGAAACAAGATAGGCCCATGAAACGCATCTTCCAGGCCAGGCCGCCGGTGCCGACCGAGGAAGCCCATCGGACCACGCCGTTCGAGGTGTTCTTCGACCTGGTGTTCGTGTTCGCATTCATCCAGGTGGCAACGTTCACGGCACAGGCGCCGACGCCACTCAGGCTGGCGCACAGCCTTGTGCTCCTGCTGCTGCTGTGGTGGCCGTTCACCAACTACGCCTGGTTGGCCAACCAGGTCCGCGCCGACGTGGGCCTGGTCCGCGCCGGAAACACCGCTGTCATGGCCGCGATGTTCGTGGCCGCCCTGGTCCTCCCCCAGGCGTGGCGGCACGACAGCCAGTCACTGGCCGCGCCCATGACCCTGGCCCTCGTCTACATCGTCATCCGGGCGGTGTATCTGGCCCTCGTCTGGCACATTTCGGCCGGTAACGCGCGGCTACGCGCTTCGCTGCGCTTGCGGCTCATCCCGGTCTCGCTGGGCTTTCCTGCTCTGCTTCTCGGCGCGGTGTTCGGCGGCGCCACGCAGACGCTGTTGTGGACCGCGGCGTTCCTCATCGACTGCGTCGGCGGCCTGTTCATCGCGGTGTCTGCCGGACGCGCTCCGTTGCCAAGCCCCGGCCATTTCGCCGAGCGGCACGGCCTGATAGTGATCATTGCTCTGGGCGAGTCGCTGATCGCGGTGGGCGTCGGCGCCGGATCGGCGGTCATTCGTTGGCCGGTCCTGATCGCTGCGCTGCTCGCCCTGACCACGGCGCTGACTCTGTGGTGGCTGTACTTCGAAAACGCCGCCGCACCCGCCGGTCAAGCCCTGGCGCGGATCCCCGTTGCCGACCGGACTCGGACAGGCAGCATCGCCTACAGCTTGACTCACTTCGTGCTCATCGCCGGGATCATCTACCTGGCCGTCGGCATAGAGGTGGTGCTCGCCCACATGACCCACCACCCGCCCCGGCGGCCCGCTGGGACCTCGCTGGACTGGACTTCGACCGCAGCTCTGCTCGGCGGCCCGGCCCTCTACCTCGTTGGTCGGGCCCTGTTCCTTCGACTCACCGTCCGGCACACCCCACCCGCCCCGATCCTCGCGGCCGGCATCATTCTCGCGCTGCTGCCGGTCGCCCGACACCTTCCCGCCCTCGCCGCCCTCGCTCTAGTCGCCATCATCCTGATCGCCCTGGTCTGCTACGAACGGATCACTTGGCAACCAACTGCCGCGGCGAAATGACCACGTATCCAGGCCTGGCGAACCCGAATACCGGCAATCTGGTCAAGTTCCCCGCTGCCGCTGAACACCTCGCTGACGCGAGGACTTCCTCGCGTTCACTTGTTTGCTCCGTTGATTCCCCCCTTGTTGTTTCCTGGCCGCAGCCAGGTCAGCCGCGGTGATGCGCGTGACGTACCCACGTATGTCAACGAGTGTTGACATGGCTGTCCTCCGGCGCACCGCCCGTGACGCAGCGCCGAGCAACTCTCAGCAGCAACTTGCCACAATGAGGACCGTATGGTCCGGGCAAAGATTCGCCCTATTGATGATCCCGCGGACATAGCACCCGTCCCACCAAGCTGGCAGGGCATCCGCTCGTCCTTCACCATCACGTCAATGCGACATCGCGCTGAATGGACTCCAAGGTCCCATCCTTCGTAGATTATTTAGCGCGCGCCGATGGATACACTTGACCGATGGGCGACGAGCAGGTGGCTGCGCCGACGAAGCAGCGGAGGATCAGCCAACGGGGCATCGCGACCCGAGAACGGATCCTCGAGGCGGCGAACCGGCTGATGTTCGTGCGCGGGGTGAACGCGACGACCCTTGACGACGTCCGCGAGGCAAGCCAGACGAGCAAGTCGCAGCTTTACCACCACTTCGCGGACAAGCAGGAGCTCGTGCGCGAGTTGGTCAAATATCGAGGCGCGCTTGTGCTTCAGCGTGAGCGCGCAGGGCTCGAACGACTGAGATCGTTCTCAGGGCTGGTCCGGTGGCGTAACGCGCTGGTCCAGGCCAACTCACTGAACAACGGCAAGTACGGGTGCGGCCTCGGGTCGATGGCTGTCGAGCTGTCTGATCAAGATGAGCAGGCTCGATCGATGCTGTCGGAGACGTTTGCGGCATGGGGAAAGCTGATCAGTGATGGTCTGCACCGGATGCGGGACAGCGGCGCACTGCGCCAGGACGCCGACCCGGAGAAGTTGGCCACGGGGTTGATGGCAGCCTTGCAAGGCGGCTACCTGCTGGCGAACGCCGCGCACAACGTCGAACCCATGGAAGTTGCTCTGGACATGGCGCTGGACCACATCAAATCGTTCCTCTCGGAGCCGTCCGGCGAGCCGACCCGTTAGTTGAACCCTGTTCATCAGACTGGTCACGGCGGGTGCGAGCAGAGGAAGCACGGAGCCAATCGTGGTTCGACGTATGGCTCGCATCTCGTCCAGTCATCGGTATCGGCCGTCGTAGCGGACTCGGCTCCGGGCATCCGTGAAGCTGACGCCCACTCGCACGCCGTCCTCGACGATCCACCGAACCGTGTACGTCGCCCGGTACGTTGGCGGCCAGAACGAAGCGAAGGTCCCGTCACCCGTAACAGACCACTCGCCAGCCGACGGTGTGCCCCTGTCGACGTAGGTCGTTCGACCCTCTGCCGTGAACGATTGTGTGGCGCCGTCTTGGAACACGAACTGTGCAGCGGTCAGGGCGGCGATCATGTCCGCCGCATCGACGGGCTGGCCATCGACAACGTCCCCACCGGAGGGAACAGGGTTCATCAAACTCTCCTGACATCGGACAAGACCTGGCCCGCGGCCATCTCGCACCGGCTGCAACATGTCGACGACCAACTCGGAACAGTCCCTAGCCGCGCCGCATGGACTCCATAGTCCTTTATACTCGCGCTGCGGAGTTATCCGCCAGATGGGGTACGCACCGCCACGACCGCCAGTCCCCCTGTTGACCCCACCCACTGGCGGCCAGTGGAGGGATTTGCCGGCTGGCGCCACGCCAGCCTATTCTGGACGTCATGGTCCAGTCAATATACTCCGGACTGCGGGCGACTACGGTCCCAACGGGTGAAATCTCATTACCGGGGCACTCGCAGACGATGACGTCACGGGCGGGGTGGATCACCGGCCGAGCGGAAGCACGGGCAGCAACGGGATCGCGGCCGCCTGGCCACATGGGGAGGGACGCATGGCATTGATCACACGCGGTTTCGGGGGCCGCAGACGCGACGACACGGACCTCCCGCCCGGCCAGTACCGCACGGACGACTTTCCGGTGCTGTCGGCGGGACCGACACCGCGCATCGGCCTCGACCGGTGGGAGCTCGCCGTCGTCACCGAGACCGGCGAGCGGAGCACGTGGTCATGGGCGGAGTTCACCGCCCTTCCTGCCGAAGAACCGACCGTGGACATCCATTGCGTGACGCACTGGTCGAAGTTCGGCACGCGCTGGCGAGGCGTCTCGGTGGACACGCTGCTGGCCGACGTCGAGACGACGGCCGAGTACGTCGTCGCCCACTCCTACGGCGGCTACACCACGAACCTGCCGCTCGAGGACCTTCTCGACGGCCAGGCCTGGGTGGCGTACGAGTTCGACGGTGAGCCGCTGGTTCCGGTGCACGGCGGGCCAGCGCGTCTCCTCGTTCCTCACCTGTACTTCTGGAAGAGCGCGAAGTGGCTGCGCGCTCTGGAACTGCGCCTCGACGACGAGCCTGGGTTCTGGGAGACGGCCGGCTATCACAACTACGGGGACCCATGGCGCGAGCAGCGATACCTGTCAGACTGACCTGGCAGCCGGCGACCGTCGCCGCCACCCGCGCGGAGACTGCGACGGCGCGGACCCTGGTCCTCGACGTCGACGGCTGGACAGGTCACGTGCCAGGCCAGCACGTCGACGTCCGGTTGACGGCTCCCGACGGCTACACGGCGTACCGCAGCTACTCGATCGCATCCGCCCCGGGGCCCGACCGGCTCGAGGTGACCGTCCAGGCGGTGCCCGACGGTGAGGTCTCGCCGTACCTCGTCGACGTTGCAGAACCGGGTGACCAGCTCGAGATCCGTGGGCCGCTCGGCGGCTGGTTCGTACGCCGACCCGCCGATCCGCGCCCGGCGCTGCTGATCGGCGGCGGGTCCGGCGTGGCACCGCTGATGTCGATGGTGCGCGCGGCGACGAATCCCACCAGGCTGCTCTACTCGACGCGATCCCCTTCCGATGCGCTGTTCACGGCGGATCTTGCCGCTGCACAAACCGCAGGCGATGGGCGCATCGCCGTCACACACGTCTATACCAGGGTCGCGCCTCCTGGTTCGCCGGCTCCACCCCGACGACTGGACGCGGACGCCCTCGCTCGCGTCGCCTGGCCCCGCGATGCCGACGCTGTGGCGTTCGTCTGCGGACCCACCGGCTTCGTCGAGACCGTTGCCGACCTCCTCGTCGACATCGGCCACGATCCCACGAACATCCGCACTGAACGTTTCGGACCCACCGGAGGATGAGCATGCCGACCAACGTCGGAGCCGACGACGCACCCTGGGTGGACGGCAACGCCCTCGCCGGGCCGCTCGGCGAGATCATGGGGACCGACCTCACCGTTGCCGAGCTCACCTGCGCCGGGTGCCGGACGACCCGTCCGCTGGCCGCGATGCGCGTGTTCGACCGAGCGCCCGGCCTCGTCGCCCGGTGTCCCGGCTGCGAGGACGTCGTTATGCGCGTGGTGCGCACGGCCGGTCGTGTCCTGGTCGACCTGCGTGGGTCGCTCGTCCTCAGCCTGCCGGTGCCGACTGCCTGAGCGCTGAGAATCCGCTCAATCGTGACGCATCCGGACATGCCCACGTCTCCGACATCGGTCACCCAACAGTCCGGGGCGGGATAGTCCTGCCGCTTCATCCGACCTGACTGGGCACTCCCAGGTCGCTGACCAGACGCGAGATTCTAGGTGGGCGCCGGCGACGAGTACCGCGATGCACTCGGCAAGCTCGTCGACGTCAGGCTGGAGCCGCGCCAGTTGGCCGGGGCGGGGCAAGGAGTGCTGGTGGTCTCCGGCGGGCGGGGGCTGCGGACGCGTACCGGCACGTCCGCAGCTCAACCGCCGTTACGTTCCGAGGGTCAATCGCGGCTGACCATGATTCGACCCCGGGTTGACGCTGATCCACAAGGAGGGCTGCCTCCCACTCCTTACGGACGAACGCGGATGACCGTCTTCCCGGTGATCCGCTCGGTCGAATTGAAAGCGGCGACGGCGTCGTCGAGGGTCGCGGCCCTGCCGATGTTCGTCCGCAGTCGTCCGTCCCGCACCCGTCGGACGACCTCACCCAGGTGAGCGCGGTCGGGCTCGACGACGAAGTCGACCGCCAGGCCGTCGGCGGGCCGCGCCTCCGGCGGGCCGACGACGGATACCAGCGTTCCTCCGGCTCGAATCAGGCCTGCGGACCGCTTCCCGATGTCTCCGCCGATGACATCGAACACCAGCTCGACTCCGCCGACGTCTTCGAGGACATCATTCTCGAGGTCAACGAACTCCTGCGCGCCGAAGTCGAGCGCCGTCTGACGGTCGGCAGCGCGCCCGGTGCCGATGACGTAGGCGCCGAACTCGCGTGCGAGCTGCGTCACCATCGAACCGACTGCGCCGGCCGCGCCGTGCACGAGGACGCTCTGACCCGCCCGAAGGCGGCCGTGCTCGAACAGTCCCTGCCACGCGGTCAGGCCCGAGATCGGCAGGCTCGCGCCCACCGTGAAGTCGACGTCGCCGGGAAGCGGCGCGAGGTTACGCGCCTCGACGGCCACATACTCCGCCAGGGTGCCGTCGCGGGTCCAGTCCGTGAGGCCGAACACCCGCTGCCCCACCGACAGACCCGTGGTGCCATAGCCGAGAGCGGTGACCACCCCGGCCAGCTCGTGCCCGGGGATCGACGGCGTCCGGTCACGACCGAGGCGATCGGTCCAGGTCGAGGGCCACGCCAACTCAGTCGGGACGAATCCCGACGCATGGACCTGAACAACGACGTCGTTCAGCGCCGCGTCCGGCTCGGGCCGCTCCATTAGCGTCATCCCGGCCATTCCCGCGGCCTCGTCCGTCACTACGATCGCCTTCATCCGGCGCCTCCCTGTATCCAGTCCTCGTTTGCACGGGCACGAGGTGCACGTTTCGTTTCACCAGCATCAGCGGCGTCAGGCCTCGGTGTCTCACCACGTTGATCGGTAGCGGTTGTGGCGCGAGAGTGTCGAGGAACGAGCGCGACAGCGAAGTCGTCGGTGATGCGGCGCCGGGGTCGAGGCTCCGCCAGCGCGACCCCGGCGTTACGTTTCGAGAGTCAGTTGCGGCCGGCCACGGTGCCGCCGTCGACCTCGACGATGGCGCCGGTCATCCAGCTCGACTTCACCGACAGCAGGGATGACACCGCTTCGCGATCTCCTCCGGACGGCGGGCCCCGACCTTGTCCTGGTCGCGGCCCGTGATCACGGCGGTGCCGCCCCCCGCGACGACCTGGTGGGCCGTGGCGAGACCCATGCCGCTTCCGCCGCCGACGACCACGACCTTACGGCCCCCGAAACCCTCACTCACGACAGTTGGCCCCTTCCCCACCCAATCGCGGTGTGTGTTGGCCGCACCCGGCGCCCCGAGAGTGACACGACGTCCGTGAACTCGACGCCGGTAGGCACGTCGGACAGTTCGTCGCCAGCGGAGGCACCCCGTCGGCCGCCCCGAACCTAGTCGCGGTAGAACTGGTCGGTCAAGTCCACTCTTGGGATCACGCCGGTGCTACTGTGGCGGCGACATCTCCGAGGCCACCCGCCACAGCGACGCCACCTAGCCGCGAACTTTCAATAGTCATCCCGGACTTGATGGTCCAAGGAAGCTGAGGGCCGCGGGAATACAGCCGGCCCGCAGGGTGTCTCTACAGGTGCGTTTCGCCTCGTTCCCCAGTTCCACGCCGAAAGGCCGGGAAGGGAGAGCTGTGCCCCAGCAGACCCACTACCACAAGAACCCGGACGCCGTTTCGCAGCTTGACCCGGAGCAGTACCGCGTGACCCAGGAGAACGGCACCGAGCGGCCGTTCGCCAACGCGTACTGGGACAACCACGAGCCCGGCATCTACGTCGACGTCGTGTCCGGCGAGCCGCTGTTCGCATCGGTCGACAAGTACGACAGCAACTCCGGCTGGCCGAGCTTCACGAAGCCGATCGCCAAGACGAACGTCGTCGAGAGCAAAGACTCCAGCCACGGGATGATCCGGACTGAGGCCCGCTCGCTGCACGGGGACAGCCACCTCGGCCACGTCTTCAACGACGGTCCCCGCGACAAGGGTGGACTGCGCTACTGCATCAACTCCGCGTCGTTGCGGTTCATCCACCTCGACGACCTCGCGAACGCGGGGTACGGCGAATACCGCACCCTGTTCACGAGTGGCAGCAACACTGACACCGACGACAAGTAAGGAGACGATGTGACCACCGAAAAGGCGATCCTCGCCGGCGGCTGCTTCTGGGGCATGGAGGAGCTCTTCCGCCACCAGCCCGGCGTCGTGTCCACGCGCGTCGGCTACAGCGGCGGCGACGTCCCGAACGCCACCTACCGCAACCACGGCACCCACGCGGAGTCCATCGAGGTCGTATACGACACCGAGAAGACCGACTTCCGCGCGCTGCTCGAGTTCTTCTTCCAGGTCCACGACCCCTCGACGAAGAACCGCCAGGGCAACGACATCGGCATCAGCTACCGCTCGGCGATCTTCTACACCAACGACGAGCAGAAGCGGGTCGCCGAGGACACCATCGCCGACGTCGACGCCTCAGGCCTGTGGCCCGGCAAGGTCGTTACCGAGGTCACCCCGGCAGGCGACTTCTGGGAAGCTGAGCCCGAGCACCAGAACTACCTGCAGACCTACCCCAACGGTTACACCTGCCACTTCCCCCGCCCCGGGTGGAAGCTCCCGAAGCGGGCGACGGCCTGACACCTCCGGCGCGCGGATCCCGGGTCCGCGCGCCGGCACGGGGCCGAGGCGTGGACGAGGAGTCAGCCGGATGGGTGCAGGCTCTTGATTCCAGATGCCGGGGCATGCCCGTCACCGGGCTTGCGCACCTGAGGACGCGATACGCGACCTACGCCAGCTATCAAGGCTGCTGGGACTCGCGGATGCGGCTGTCCAGCTACGTGGACATCCCCACACCGGTGTTGTCGTTGTGACCTCCAGGAGGTCATCACTTGGATACCAAGATCCAGAACGTCCGACTGAACGCCACGTCAAACGAGCAACTCATGGCTCTGGCAAACGCCGGGGCCGCAGCTTTCGGCCATACCGCCACACTCCAGGTGGAACCGGCACTGGCCCAGCTTCTGCGGTTACGCGTCGCACAGATCAACAATTGCAGCTACTGCCTTCTGGTGCACCACGCCGCTGCCCGTACCGCCGACATCCCGCCATCCAAGATCGAGACCCTCACCGCGTGGTGGGAGACGCACCTGTTCACCGAGGAGGAGCGAGCCGCGCTGGCCTACGCCGAGGCGTTGACCCGAGCCGCCGACGCCACCGTCAACAACCGGTTCCAGGAGGCACACGACAGGATGACCACGCACTTCACGCAGGACGAGATCCTGGAGATCGTGGGCGTTGTGATCAACATGAACGTCTGGACGCGACTCAAGCTCGCCGAAGGTGCCATGCCCACGACCGCGCCTCCCGTGTGAGTTGATACCCGGCCCTGTCGTCGCAAGAGACGTGCAGCCGTCCGTTCTGCCTGCTGCCGACCTCGAACTCGGCCTGCCCCCCGAACTGGCAACTGTCGCGCGGATTCCGCCGCACCGTGCTGCCGGGAGCTACCGCGGCGACCCCTCGCCAAACACGCCCTGCTCGACCTTGAAAGCGCCGTATGACCAACGCACCTCCGCGGTCACCGGCACCCACGGTCAGCCGGACCCCCGAGGAGCCGGCGTACCTTGGCGACTGCGCGCGCCGCGCACCGGTGCACGGTCCACCGCGCGCAGCGTAGTCGAAGTTTGATTCATCCCGTACCGCCTTTCGGCAAACAATTCCTGAGGTTCGTCTGCGCAACCTAACGTGAGTGTCATCCCTTCCACTCAGGTCGGCCGGCGCGGACAGCCAGGGGACCTGGATGCATCAAAACGGAGGCGGCATGGACAACTGGTTCATCACAGAGGCAGTGTCACGCAGTGCAGAATCCGAAACGGATCGGCGGAGGCTGGCGGCCTTGGTAGATCCAGGGGTGTGCAAAGCCGACCCGGCGGGTGGTGGCTCGCCGAGCGACGCGGCTATCCTCAACTTCGCCCTCAACCTCGAATATCTCGAAGCTGAGTTCTATCTTCGTGCGACGACGGGATCCGGGCTGCCTGACGACATGACTACCGGCGCCGGGGTGCGCGGCGAGGTGTCCGGCGGAGGATCAGTCAACTTCAGCAGCAACTTCGTGCAGAGATTCGCGAAGGAAATTGCGTCCGACGAGATGCAGCATGTGGCTTTCTTGCGATCCGCGCTCGGCAATGCGGCTGTTGCCCGTCCCGCGATTTCGCTGGACACGAGCTTCACTGCGGCGGCGACTGCCGCTGGGCTGATCAAGCAAGGCGAAAGCTTCGATCCGTACGCGAACGATCTCAACTTCCTCTTTGCGGCGTTCCTCTTCGAAGACGTCGGAGTTTCGGCCTTCAAAGGATCCGCGTCACTGTTGTCGAACAAAACGTACCTTGATGCGGCAGCCGGTCTGCTGGCCACCGAGGCATATCACGCGGGCGTTGTCCGATCCGCGCTCTACAGCGCCGGACTGGCCGAAGACACAGTATTTGACTCGGTAAAAAAGATCTCCGACGCGCGTAACAGTCTTGATGGTCCGGCCGATGACGATCAGGGTGTCGGCACGGCGGCGGACCCGAATTTCATCCCCACGGATGAAAACGGGATGTGCTACGGCCGATCGGCCCAGTCCATCTTGAACATCGTGTACTTGAGCCCGACCTCGGCGGCTTCGGGTGGCTTCTACCCAGCCGGCATGAACGGCGAAATCGCGGTGAGCGCCGGAGCAGCGTGAGGGTTCACGTCGCCCGAACTGGTCCCTTGAGCAAGTCCACGCAGAAACGCTTGTGGTGGTCGCCGCCTTGACAGCTCGGGAAGACGCCCGGCTTGCGGGACAACCGGTCGTGGTCCGACCGCCGCAGCGCCGTCGTGGAAAGATCCCCGCGTGCGGGGACGACGCCTTCAGGCCCCTCTGCGCATACGCATAGCCCGGAAGACCCTCCGTGTGTGCGGGGACGACGCCCGGGTCGGCCGATACAGGTCCGAAAGGCCCCCGCGCGTGCGGAGGTCTTCCGATGTAGCTGTTGCTGCCGCGGATGCTGGCCCCGCCCTCCCTGCAAGCGGGGTCTTCCCTACGTAAGCCCGGCCGCGGGCGTTCGCCTGGCGTCGTCCCCGCACGCGCGGGCAGCTTCTTGTCGGACACATCGTCAACCACCGCCCCGCCACACCTCGCGCCGAGCACGACCAGGCCGCGCATCATCCGCAACGCCAACCGCGCCGCCCCGACACGCACGCAAAACCAATAGCCGCCCGGCAGGTGCAGCTAATGCTGGTCAGCAGCCGTCAACGCCTGGACCTGCTTGGTCTCGACCGCGCCGGTCGACTGCGGCCTGTCCGTGGCATCCGGCCACGGAGCCTGCGCAGAAATCGTTTGGCGGATCACGGCGGCCGCTGCTAGTTTTCCGGAGGCCGTGCGAGAGACCGAGGAGGTGGTACCCGTGAACGTTTCGACATGGGTGCTCCCCTCTGGGGTCACGGTCGGGCGATAGGTCGTCCGGGAGCGCCGTTCACGAGCACTCCCGAAGGGCACGACCATGCGATTCACTTCTGAACGGCGCCTCGATGACAGCGTCCTCGAACGGGAATTCACCCTCGGCGAGATCCCCGGCATCCTGTGGACGCCCGCGTCCGCATCCACACCGGTCCCGCTGATCCTGTTCGGCCACCCCCCGCTCGGACTGCACAAGATGTACCCCCGCCTGGTGGCGCGGGCCCGGCACGCCGTGGCGGAGGGCTTCGCTGCGGCCACCATCGAGCTCCCCGGGAGCGGTGACCGGCCCCGTTGGGCCGCCGCCGAGCAGGCCCGCGCCGACCTCCGCCGGGCGATGGAGGCCGGCGAGCCGGTCACCGCCGAGATCATCGACGCCCTCATCCTCCCGCTCGTCGACAAGGCGGTCCCGGAAGCGCAGGCCGCCCTGGACGCCCTCCTGTCGCTGCCCGAGATCGGCGGCCCGGTCGGGTACTCGGGGGGAGTGATCTCCGTCGGCATCCGGCTCGCGGTGGTCGAGCCGCGCATTGTGGCCGCCGGCTTCTTCGCCGGGAGTTTCGTGCCTCGCATCATGTTCGAGGAGGCCCGACAGGTCACCATTCCGCTGCATGTCCTGCTGCAGTGGGATGACGAAGGAAACGACCGGCAGGCGGCGCTGGACCTGTTCGACGCCTTCGGCTCCAAGGAGAAATCGCTGCACGCCAACATGGGCGGACACACCGGTGTCCCGCAGTTCGCAGGGGAGGACGCGGCCGGGTTCTTCGCCCGGCATCTGCGCTAGCCGCAGGCCGGGGCCCCGCCGCCAGACCAGCAAGCGGTAGGCGGCGCCGGCCAGCACGCCGCTCATCGAGGGCAGGCCCCGGCCCTCCTCGATGGCGGTGGCCAGTAGATGCACAACCGCCCCGATCGCGGCGGTACCGGCCATAGGCGGTACCGGCCGGTCGGGGCGGAGGTGTGCTCGCGGGCCAATGGGGCTCGGCGTCGCAGTGCGAATCGGGCCGCTTGGAGACGGCGGGATACCCGGGTCTGGGGCGGGAACGGGTTCGGCCAGCGCGGGCGATGCAGGACCTGCCGGCCGGTACCGCCTACGCCGTGTTCACCGGCATCGGCACGAGCGGCGCGATCTCGCTCGGAATCGTCCTGCACAGGGACCCGGTCAGCATTCCGGCCGCTCCACCGCGCTGGCAATGATCACCGGCGGCATCATGCTCGCCTGGATCACCAGTTCCGACCGATCACTCGGCGAGTCCACACTTCGGGTCGACCGTCGACAACACGATCAGCATCGAGGATCATGCATATCGTGTCTACCCGAGCCGCCGACGGCCCGCCGGTCGCCGCGAGCGACGACCACAGCCCGGCCCCCACCCCGACCCGTGACCGCTGGGCCCGGTGGCGCTGGCTACGCCACGAATGGACCGGCGTCATGGTCGGTGGCGTGCTGCTCGCGGTGGCGCTGACCTGGCCCACGATGCGGCACCCGGCCAGCACGGTGCCCGGCGACCTCGGCGACCCGACGTTGCAGGCGTGGCAGATCGCCTGGTCGGGCCACGCGCTGGTGAGCCAGCCCCTCGACCTCTGGCACTCGAACACCTTCTACCCGGAGAGGTACACGTTCGCCTACAGCGACACCCTCCTCGGATACGCCCCGATGGGCGCGCTCGGCTCGGGCTTCGAGGCCGCACTGGTCCACTACAACATCATGTACGTGCTGGCACACGCGTTGGCGTTCGTCGGGGCGTACGCGTTGGTTCGCCAGCTCGGGGCGGGCCGGTGGGGCGGCGCGGTCGCCGGGCTCGCGTGGGCGTTCGCGCCGTGGCGGTTGGCGCACGCGGGTCACCTGAACATCCTGTCCAGCGGTGGGATCGCGTTGTCCCTGGCGATGCTGGCGCGCGGGCACGGCTGGTCGTTGCGGCACGGGTACCGGCCGGAGCGACGCCGACCTGGGTGGGCGTTGGCCGGTTGGGTCGTCGCCGCCTGGCAGGTCAGCCTGGGCTTCGGCATCGGGCTGCCACTGGTCTACTTCCTGCTCGCCGCGGTGCTGGTGGCCGCCGGCTGCTACGGCTGGTCGTGGTGGCGGCAGCGGACGAGAGTCCCGTTCGGCCGCCGGTTACTGCTGGCCGATCTGGCCGGGGGGCTCGTCTTCGGCGCGGTGACGCTGCTCCTGGGGCTGCTCTACCTGCGGGTCGTCGACCTCAATCCGCAGGCCGTGCGGTCGCTGGACTGGACGGAGATGTTCTCGCCGCCGCCGATCGGCTTCATCACCGCGCCGGCGGACTCCTGGTTGTGGGGTGAGCGGCACGCGGCGGCCCGGGCACAGCTGTCCTGGCCCCCGGAGATGGCGTTGCTGCCCGGGATGGCCCTGATCGGGATGGCCATGGCGGGGCTGTTCGTCTCGGTGTATCCGGTCCGGCACCGGGTCGCGTTGGCGCTGGGCGTCCTCGGGACGGTGCTGCTGGGCCTCGGCGTCACGCTGGGCGGCGATGGTGACCCCGGCTACCTCACGCTGTCGCGGCACCTGCCCGGCTGGGACGCGCTGCGGACGCCGGGCCGGATGATGCACTGGACCAGCCTGCTGCTGGCGGTGCTGGCGGCCGGGCTGGTGACGGCGATCGCCGAGTCGGGGCAACGCTCCCCCACCCGGAGGCGCACGCGGTTGCTGACGCCGGCGCTTCTCCTGATACCGCTGGTCCTGGTCGGGCTGGAGGGGGTCAACCGGACGCCGCACCTGGTGGTGCCGCGGCCACCGGCCGCGATGCGGGTGGCGCAGGAGCCCGTCCTGCTGCTGCCGATCGGCGGCACGAACGACCTGCACTACATGCTGTGGACGACCGACGGGTTTCCCCGGGTGGCGAACGGGCTCGCCGGCTTCGAGCCCGCCACCCTGGCGCAGACCCGGACGACGGCGGCCACCTTCCCCGATCCCGGCAGCGTCGCCTACCTGCGCGGAATCGGCGTCCGGTCGGTCGTGGTCCTGCCCGACCGGGCCGTGGGGACGCCGTGGGAGGGCATCGCGGCCCGGCCGGTCGACGGACTGGGCATCACGCGGGAGGAGCTCGACGGTGCGCTGGTCTACGACCTCGGGTGACGGCTCTCCCGATACGGGCCGGGCGGGGTGACGACGTGCGGCTGTCGGTAGTGGTCCCCTGCTTCAACGAGGAAGCGTCGGTGGAAGGGCTGCACCGGGCGGTGACCGCCGCGCTGGCCGAGCTGTCCGACGTCGATGTCGAGGTGGTCTACGTCGACGACGGGAGCGCGGACGGCACCCTCGTGGCGCTTCGCCGGCTGGCCGCCGGCGACCCGTCGGTGCGGTACACGTCGCTGAGCCGGAACTTCGGCAAGGAGGCGGCGATGCTGGCCGGCCTGGAGCGCGCCACCGGGGACGCCGTGGTCATTATGGACGCCGACCTGCAGCACCCGCCGCGGCTGCTGCCCGACATGGTGGCGTTGTACCGCCAGGGTTTCGACCAGGTGATCGCCCGCCGAGACCGGCATGGCGACCGGTTCCTGCGGATGCTCGCCTCGCGATCCTTCTACCGGGTGGTCAACTGGTGGATCGACGTACGGCTGCTGGACGGCGCGGGTGACTTCCGGCTGCTGTCCCGGCTCGCGGTGGACGCCGTGCTCGCCATGCCCGAGTACAACCGGTTCTCCAAGGGACTGTTCTCCTGGATCGGGTTCCGGACGGTCGTGGTCGCGCACCGCAACGAGACACGTCGGGCCGGTCGAAGCCGGTGGACGTTCGGCAAGCTCTTCAACTACGCCTTCGACGGTCTCCTGTCGTTCAACAACCGGCCGCTGCGACTGGCCATCTACGGCGGCCTGTTCCTCACCCTGATCGCGCTGGGATACATGATCTGGGTGGTCGCCGACGCCGTCGAGAAGGGCATCGACGTGCCCGGCTACACCACCATCATCGTCAGCGTGATCGGTCTCGGCGGGATCCAGATGATGATCCTCGGCGTCGTCGGGGAATACATCGGCCGGATCTACTACGAGACCAAACGCCGCCCGCACTACCTGGTCCAGGAGACGGAGGACCTGCTGACGGAGAGCGGGCAGGCCCCGCGCGTGCCGGCCCGGCCGGTGGACCCCGTCCGGCAGCGGATGCCCGCCCGGGAGGAGCCCTCCCGGCACGACCGCCTGCGTCGCGCCGCCGACCGGTCCGTGCGCGGCGACGCGCCGTAGCCGCCGGGCCGGCCCGAGCCGTCGTCAGTCCTACGCTCGGTGCGGTGGCCACTGGAAGCCGAGCTGTTCCGCGGCTTCCCGGCTACCGCCGGCCAGCCGGTCCTGCCTGCGCGGGTCGCGGTCACAGAGTTCTTTGACGATGTCGTCGGCGACGGTCGCCGGCTCGCCCGCGGGAACGTCGAGAACGGCCACGAACTGGAGCCACGGTTCGGCGCCGCCGGTCTGACGCCGCGGGAAGAGGTACGACACGTGGATGCGTCCGCGGTCATTCGGACGGGCTTCCATCCAGCCGGGGTGGCAGTCCCATCTGCCCAGCAGTTCGGGTTCGTCGCTCAGTCGCCCACGCACGAGGCGGGCCACGGTCCGCTCGTGCCACTCCCAGGTGCGGTCGGATTCGGCGCGGGCGATCTCGGCGTCGTACTGAGCCGCGTCGAACGTGAACACCGGCACGGTGAGGTCAGAGTCGTCCGGGTTCCGCCAGTCGCGCCACACGACTTCGTCGCCGCGTCGCTGGATGGTGACGTAGAGAGCGCCGCAGCAGCCCTCGGTGCACCCCGCTTCGGCCAACCGCACCTCGTGTGGCTCGACGTCGGCGTGGAGCCGATGGGCGGGACCGAGAAGGTACTCGGGCGGCTCGGCCGGTCCGAGGGTGAACGTCTCCACGACGATGGGCCGATCGTCGATGAATATTCTCGTCTCCACGGCACCGGCATACTCCGGGTCAGCTACTGCGACCCGGATCGACATTCGGCTGGTAGCACCGCCCATGGTGAGTCCTATCGGTTGTGGCGGCCGGTACGTCGTTCGAGCCCAGACAGCCCAGTGCGCTCGGTGACAGGCCTTGGGATCGGCAGATCGTTGAGCAGTTTCCAGGACGTCAGCCCAGGCCGGCTGAGCAAGGAGCCGATCGAGCCCCGATCTCACCCGGTCCAGATCCTGGCGCTGCCACCTGAGGGTCGCCGCCTGGCCGATGGCGAGGTCCGACAGCAGTCCAACGATCAACGCGTACCGGTCGAGCGTCGCGGTCATGACCGGGGCTGCGTACGCGAAGCGAGTGATCGCGGTGCGCGCGTCGCGGTACGCGCGGAGCTCGGCGTTCCCTGCGGCCCGCTGGGTCATCGCCAGGAGCACCCGCCCAACCTGCTCGACAACATCCTCGTTGACGTCGTCAGCCGCCACCCGGTCGGCGATATTGACGGTCTCGGCGATCGGGCGAGCGGCTGTCACCGACCGGCCGTCGAGTCTGATGCCGTGCTCGAGCAGCCAGTCGAACGTCGCCGGCTCCGCGAGGGCGCACAGAGCTGCGACCGCCTGCGCGTGCCGCCACCGGTCCGAGCGCTCGGCCAGCCAGACCAGATCACCCGCGGCGCCGGGAACATCGCGCAGAACCCGGATGGCCAGCTCACCAAAAGGACTGCTCAGCAGCCCGAGGAGGCGAACCGGGCCGGCATCGTGAGGCTCGGCGACGCCAGTCAGCAGCGCCAGTCCGACACTCACCGTGCCACGCTGTCGACCACCGTAGGCGAGTTCCCGGCCCACCTGTCGCCGCCATCGCGGATCGACGTCAGCGACCGCCTCCAGAAGTGGGACAACCACGCGGTGATCGACGCGCATTGACGCCAACGCCTCAGTCAAGCGTTTCCCAGCAGCGGCGGGTGAAGGTACAGCCTGGTGAACCGACGTCACCAGGTCGATGAGAAGCCGCTTACGGTCGCGGTACGACGCGCCGATCGATGAGGCGCTTGCGACGTGGTCGGGGTCCGGGTACGGCCGGCCGCCACTGGGGAGCGGGCCGTCGGGATGGGCGGCGTGCGCGGCGGTGGCGTGATTGAGGATCGTCGGCAGACCGAGCGCCTCGCGCTCGTCGACGTCGCTCACCAGGTCGGGCGGAACTCGATTCTGATCGTCATGTCGCACACCCTGTCACGGGTGCCAGATCCTCGGCAAGCCGAGGTCTTGCGGCAGACCGACGGACTGAACGAATCGACGGCATGGAGCATGCGCCGAATAGACGACGGTCGGGGCAGGACGGTGGCGCCGGTCCGTCGACCGGCGCCACCGCTGCTCTGCTCCAGGGTCAGCGCCGCCAGGCCGGCCGCTCGGCGTTGGTGACCGCCCGCAGCAGCCATTCGACCGGCCCGTACCGGTGGCCGCGCAGCCAGTACGCGCTCACCGCCAGTTGGGCGGCGAAAATGCCGGCCGCGATGGCCAGTACGCCCAGCGGGGCGATCCGACCGACCAGGCCGAATCCGACACCGGTGAAGAGCAGCACACAGACCAGGGACTGGCCAAGGTAGTTGGTCAGCGCCATCCGCCCGCCCGGGGCGAGCGCCGCGGCCACCCGCCGGCCGGCTCCGGTGTGAAAGAGCTGGAGCATGCTGGCCGCGTATGCGGCGGCCAGGGCGGGGCCGGTGGCGGTGGTGAGGGCGAGCCCTTCGACGGTGGCGATACCGCCCAGCCCGACAACTGTCATCGCACCAGCCAGGCCGATCGGGTAGCCGATCAACTGGAGCAGCCGCAGGCCGCGGCGGTATGACGATACGTCGGCGAGGATCCGGCGGCGTCCGGCGGCCAGCCCGAGCAGGAACATGGCGAAGGCGACCGGTGCTTGGAGGACGATCGTCCCGGCCACCATCGTCGGCAGGGTGCGCAGGTGCTCGGCGATCACCGACGAGGGACCGCCCGCCAGCGCCTCGGTGGTCTGCTGTCCGGCGGTCAGGGCCGCCGCCTGGTCGACCGAGGAGACGCTGGCCAGCGCCAGAGAGGCGAAGAACAGCACCACCAGCCCGATCAGGACGCCGGCCAGGATGAGCGCGGTGCGCGGCCGGATCCGCTGTACGGCGAGCAGCACCAGCCCGAGCACCGCGTACGTGCTGAGGATGTCGCCCTGGAAGAGCAGCAGTGCGTGGATGCCGCCGAGGACGAAGAGCCCGGCGAGCCGGCGCAGGAAGCGGGGGCGGAACGCGGCGCCGTGCCGGTTGGCCGAGTCGAGTTGCAGGGTGAAGCTGTAGCCGAACAGGAACGAGAACAGCAGGTAGAACTTCATCTCGAAGAGCAACGCCACCGCGGTGTGCACGCCGTGGTCCAGGCCGCTGTCGTAGGCCGGATCGAGTACCCGGTGGAACGCGAACCCCGAGGCGAAGTACCACACGTTCACCACGAGGATGCCGAGCAGCGCGAAGCCGCGCAGCGCGTCGACGTCCAGGATTCGCCGCACGTCACGCCCCGGACCGGAGCGCTCGCGCTCGCCGGGCCGGGGCTGTCGGTCCGTTTCCCGCTGATCGTTGCTCGCTGCGGCGTTTCGCATCTTCGTCATCGCTCTACCTCCAGTGACCCGTGCTCCCTGTGGTTCCGAAGTGGACCGACCGTAACAACCACTTGCACGCTTGTGCAATACGTTTGTGCAACACGCTTGTCTGAGCCACCCGTGCAACAAGCTGGTAGACTGCTCGCATGGGCAACAGGGAAGACCTGCTCGACGGGGCCAAGCAGTGTCTGCTGGAGAAGGGTTACGCAAGGACCACCGCCCGCGACATCGCGGCGGCGGCTGGCGTGAGCACCGCAGCGATCGGATACCACTACGGGTCGCGCGAGGCGTTGCTGAACACGGCGATGTTCCAGGCCCTGGAGGAGTGGGGCACCCAGGTGGGCCAACTCATCGCTGAGCGGGTGGCGACGGTGACCGACCCCGCGGAACGGTATGAACGCGAGTGGGAGGGCGTGATCACGTCCTTCGTGACTCACCGACCATTGTGGATCGCCACCATCGAGGCGTTCCTGCAGTCGGAGCACAACCCCCAGCTACGCGAGCAGCTTGCCGCCGGTCAGCGGGAGGGCCTGCGCAGCCTTACGGCCGGGCTGACCGGCCGAGCGGTCGATGAGGTGTCCGAGCATGACGTTCGCACCGTCGGGGCGGTACAGACCGCTCTGATCTCCGGGTTGATGTTCCAGTGGGTCAGCGACCCCGACCACGCCCCGGCGAGCGCCGAGGTGATCGCAGGACTCCGCGCGCTCGCCCAGCTCGCCACCCGCCGCCGAGATCCGGCGGGTTCGACCTCATCGGGCTGAGCCGCACCCGGCCGCTCTGACTCATCCTTTGACGGTGGGCCGACCTCAACACATCTGAAAGGTCTCACGGGCGACGACGGCGCGCGGATCGCCGCGCCCTCCCGGCCAGTGGCGTCGTCACTCGCCGGGGCGGCCACTCGTCAGCCAATCAGCGAGCTGCCGACCGGTCTCCTCTCCGAGCGCAGCCGCCGCTCGCGCCGCCAGCGTGACCAGTTCGGCGTGTTCCGTCGCGGTGACCTGCAACTCCGGCCGAGGAGCAGATCGCCAGGCGGTGAACGCAGCATCGCGGGTGATCCGGGTGGCATCGGCCTTGCCCCGCTCGGCCAGGCGTGGGTCCACGTCGGCGGCCAGGATCAGGGCCGCCCGCAGCTCGATGCCGACGCCACGGCCACGCAGGAGCTTGTAGCCGGCCCGACGCAACTCCGCACGGCCATCCCGGAGCAGGTCCCACGGCAGGGCCGGTGGCAGAGCGCCGGCGACCGGGCGCAGCGCCAGGGTCACCTCCCGCACCACCGCCGGCGACGGGTCTCGTACCAACGCCACCAGCTCCCCCGCCACGACTGCGTCCAGCAGCCGCAGACCCCGTACCGCCTGGGCACGTACCCTCGGCCGCTCGTGGCCGAGCAGCCGAAGCAGCAACGGGCCGTCCGCCACGGAGCCGGTCTCGGCGAGTCCGGCGATCGCCCCGACAGCCGGCTCGTCGGTGTCGACGCCTCTCCGGTAGTGCTCCCGCGCGTCCGTACCGAGGCGGCGGGCCGCGTCTCGGGCCACGGCCCGCACCAACGGCGCGCCGTCATCCAGGTACCGGACGACGTCGGCGTCCTGGCCCACCCGCACCAGCCCGGTCAACGCCACCACCCGTACCTCGGCCCGAGTCGACCGCGCCAGCCGGCGTAGGACATCGTGGCGGCGAGTCCAGACCGCGTCACGGCACGCCGCCTCCGCCGCCCGCGCCCGCACTCGCACATCCGGATCCGACTCGGCGAGGGTCACGAGTTCCGGCACACGCAGCCGACCCTGCGCCAGCACGACGTCGAAGACGAACCGCCGCTCCCGACGATCACCCGAGCCGAACAGGCCGCGCCACGACTGCTCCGTCGCAGCCAACACCGCTGCCCGCACCTGGATGACCGCGAAGCCAGCGCGCAGACGCGCCTCAAGGCGCAGCGCCATCGGCAGAACGGCGGGCAGGTAGAGAGCAGCGCCGTCGGCGAGCGACACCGCGAGCCCGGCCCGCGCCCGATCCCGCACCGGCCCGACCCAATCAGCGGTACGCACCACCAGGAACGGCATCACCTCCGCGTACGGGCGGGCAACCATCGCCGCGACCGCACGCTCCCGGATCCGCCCGTCACCGTGCATGCTCGCGAGCGCCGTCGCCACCGGCCCCGACGACGCACCCGAGAACCGTCCCGCGACCCGCCGCCACGCGGGCTCCCGGTACTGGTCGTACCACGGTGCCGACCGCGCGTGCTCGTCGAGTCGAACCACCAACCGCGGTACGCCGGCCACCAGCCCCAATGCCGACCGCGCCAGCACCTCATCGCCTACGGCATCGACCTTGAGCAGCGCGTCGACCAAACGGTCAACCGCGTCCCATTGGCCTGCTCCGGCGTTTCCGACAGCAACTCGCACCGCCCCAAGCAGCCGGTCCTGCCCGACCATCGAGGGCGGGAGGACCTGACCGTCGCGTCTGCCCCAGATCACCCCGACATCCTGCCCTGCCAGCCAACCCCATCGAACTGCATTTCCGGGCCAGTCAGTCCCACCCAGCCGTGGACCTGCCAACCTCGAACATCCACTACGGATGCGTCGGCGTGTTCTGGGAGTTCGGCGAGACGACGCTGCAGGACGGGGCATCGCAGGTGGGCATCGATGACCCGGCAGGACGTCGCCCTCGCCAGGCGCAGCGGCGATCGGATGCGTGCGGCGTCCTCGCTGCACGCCGTCTCCGACGTCCTCACCCCACGGCGACCGGGCGCCGCCGACGCCATGAGGGACGCGATTGGCCTGCTCGAACCGCTCGGCGACCGCCGCCTGCCGGAAATGCAGGACATCCTCGCCGGGCTGGAGCAGAACGATCCAACACAAATCCAACATCTGTCAGGCACGCTCTTGTCCCTGATCGGCGCCGCCGGTCACCCCACACGAACAGGAGCGTCACATGCGCACGAGTCCCCGAGCCCCTCGAATCACCGCACGGCGACGGGTGGCGGCTGGCGTCGCGGCCGCGGTGCTGGGCCTGTCGACGTCGCTGGTCACCGCGACCGCGGCGCAGGCAGCCCCAGCCAACTGCCAGAACGGCCAGATCGTCGGGCTCTACGCCAACTGGCCGAACAGCGCCATGTCCTGGTTGTCCGTGTGCGCCGGCACCTTCACCGTCAACAAGAGCGGCGACCTCTTCGAGTCGAACAACTGGTCCGGCTGGTTCCAGGTCGGAAGCCGGAAGACACTGTTCTGCGACAACCAGTCGCTGTGGGTCACCGGCACGCCCGGCCAGAACGCCGTGGTCAGCAAGGTCTACGTCAGCGTGACGCGCATGCCCGGTTGCTGAGGTCGCCACGAGGGACCGCGGTGGGGTGAGCCCGAGGAGGACCCCCACCGCGATGGCTCACGTCTACAAGCCGGGCAGATCTCGAGAAGATGCCGAACGGCCTCGCCGCGATCGCCCGGGCGCGGACTCGTTCGCCCAGAGGACGTGTCGGCGTGACCGCTGACCACGACCGCCTTGCACGCTCAGCTCTGCCGTCAAGCAAGCTCCAGGCGTCGAGGCTCATGCTCAATCATCCTCGCACGGTCAGTTTGGACGGTGCCTGGCCGACCACAGTCGCCGATCAGCTCGACGAGGTGAGCTGGCGTGAGACTGGTCGCGAAGGACGGAGCGGCGCGGTCCGAGGCCGTGCCGCTACCCCTGCTGACCCGCGTTGACCGATAGATCGGGCACGGGTCGGCATGCCGGCAGTTCGTCCGAGTCCCTTCATCGACTGATGCCTCTACCCTCCAGGTATGGCCGGGATTCGCCTCGCGTGGCTCGCTCTGCCTCTGCTGGTCGTCCTTGTGTTGGTCGTCGTCGTGGCACTACGGCGTCGGCGCAGGGCGTCGTCCCTGGCGGACAGCAGGAAAATGGAACTGGTTACCGCGCGGAAGGCGATCCGCCAGAGCGCTCGCGAGAGCCGTCGGCGTCGCCGTGGCAGTCTTCGTGGTAGGGGCGGTGGTGGTGACGCGGGTCAGGCTCTCAGCGCTGGCGTGACGAGTGAATCCGGCGGCACCCCATAGTCTGCTTGCTCGTCTGTGCGCCTGCTGCGGGTGCGACCAGCCACCCGGCACCCGGCACCCGGCACCCGGCACCCGGCACCCGAGACTGTATGGCGTGCGACCGGAAGCGTTCGTGGCGGCAGCTCGCAACCAGCGGGGAGGTCCACGACCGCTTCACCGGGCAGACAAGGAGGGTCCGCTCCGACCAGCTGACCCCGTTGGTCGATCTGAGCATCGTCAACGAGTTGGACGTCATCGCTCAGATGCCGTCGCTGCTCGATATGCACCAGGCTTATTTCCGCGAACTGTTTGCCGTTTGGGCGCCCGTCACGTCTTCGGCCGTCCGCAGCGAGGCGGGACGCGTCCTCGGGCGGTAGCTGCTACTGCTTCAGCTGCCCGCGTTGCCGCTCGACAGCTGAGCTGACTCGTCCTACCACGCCCGATTGGGCCACCCGGACAAGATCGTTCAACCGCCGGGCCAGCACTACGAATGACGGACCAGCTAGATAAGCAGTTAAGACACGCGAGGCATCCCCGACGGTTACGGTCAGCAAAGAAGGGCCCCCGCGTCACTCAGTGGAGCCCGGAGCGAAGCCAGCTCCTTCCACAGCGGCTGGGCTGAGGATGACACCCGTCGATGAGGGAGAGAAGATGACCACCGCCGCTTCCCGTACCGGCACACCGACGGTCGTTCTCGTGCACGGCGCCTTCGCCGACAGCTCCAGTTGGAGCGGGGTCGTGGCCCGCCTTTTAGCCACAGGAATCGCGGTGAAGGCGGTGTCCAATCCGCTGCGTGGGATCACGGAGGACGCCGCATACGTCGCGAGCCAACTACAGCAGATCGAGGGGCCGGTACTCGCCGTGGGCCACTCCTACGGCGGGGCCGTCATCACCAATGCCGCCTCGCGCGCTGACAACGTCGTCGGTCTTGTCTACGTCGCCGCCTTCGCGCCCGACGAGGGCGAGAGCCTGATGGATGTCGAAGGCAACTCAAAGGACAGCGTCTTGACCGCGGTGCTGCTGCCGGTGCAGTACCCGACCACGTCGGGCACCGAGACTGAGTTCTACATCGACCCGGCGAAGTTTCACGACGCGTTCGCCGCCGATGTCGCCGAAAAGGACGCCGCGGTCATGGCGGCAACCCAGCGCTCTGCCTCCTCGCTGGCATTCTCCACACCCACGTCGGACCCCGCCTGGAAGAAGCTGCCCTCCTGGGCCATCGTCGCCACCGGGGACAAGGCCGCTGGCAGCGATGTCCTGCTCCAGATGGCCCAACGCGCCGGCGCCACGATCACCGAGATCGACGCCTCCCACGTCGTCATGGTCACCCAAGCCCAAGCAGTCACCGACGTCATCATGCAGGCCCTCGACGGCCTCTCCCGCTGAATGGAACGCGCCCGACGACGGGCAGTGAAGCAGCGTTCCACGACGTTGCGCTTCTTGTAGATCACCTTGTCGAAGGCCGGTGGCCCAGGCAGCCACGGAACCGGAGGCAAATGCACTACGGGTGCAAATCCCACTCGGCGGGAGCAGCTGTGGGACCTGGCGAGACGGCGCAGGTGCGCGAGCCCGGGGTGGACGAACAGCATCGACACGGTCCGGGATACGGTTCAAACTCCACGCCGCTGATGGTTGATTGATTGACGCTCACTCATGTAGCTTCTCGTGTCATGCCGAGCAGTACGGGGGCTGGGCAAT
This sequence comes from Micromonospora sp. BL4, assembly GCF_003667505.1. Lineage (GTDB taxonomy): Bacteria > Actinomycetota > Actinomycetes > Mycobacteriales > Micromonosporaceae > Micromonospora. The sequence goes on along the minus strand of NZ_RCVJ01000114.1, from coordinate 1,419 downwards.
GAGCGAGCTTCTCGTGCATTCTCCATTTCGGCGCGATTTCGCAGCGTTGACGACGCCCGGTGCCCGATGAACGCCGGCGGCCAGCGCACCGACACCCGGGGCACGCCCGTTCGGGTGACCGATCTGGTTAAGCGGTTCCGCTCGGGTGACGAAACGATCGTCGGCGTGGACCGGATCACCCTCGACGTGCCGGCGGGCGCCACCGTCGCGGTGACCGGCCGGAGTGGTTCGGGCAAGTCCACCCTGCTGCACCTGATCGGCGCGATCGAACGCGCCGACGAGGGCCGCATCGAGGTCGACGACGTGGAGGTGACCCGCCTGTCGGGCAGGCGGCTCGCCAAGTACCGCAACGGCATCGGTTTCGTCTTCCAGCGCTTCCACCTGCTGCCCGCGCTCTCCGCGCTGGACAACGTTCTCGCCCCCCTGGTGCCGACCCGGCCCGGGTTCGACGAGGTGGAAAGGGCCCGGAACCTGCTGGCCGAGGTGGGGCTGGCCGGCCGGGAACGCGCCATGCCCGGGCAGCTCTCCGGCGGCCAGCAGCAGCGCGTCGCCATCGCGCGGGCCCTGGTCGGTCGGCCCCGGCTGCTGCTGGCCGACGAACCGACCGGCAACCTGGACTCCGCCACGGGCGCCGGAATCATCGACCTGCTCTGGCGGCTCCGTGACGAGCACGGCATGACCCTGCTCATGGCGACCCACGAGGCGTCGCTGGCGGACCGCTGTGACCGGACCGTCGGGATTCACGACGGACGGATTGTCTAGCGCCGACGTACTGGCGCGCAAACGGGGGTGAGGCCATCAGGAACCGACAGCGTCACGAATTCGTACGGCACTCACGACAGGTCGATCGGAGGGAGTGGAAACGGTACGAATGCTCGAAGCGGCAGCGGACCGGATGCTCAGCATGTCCGTTCCGAAGCTGACGGCACAGCCAGAGCGGAGAAGCCCCCACCCATGTTGCGGATGGTCTGGTCACAACTGCGGCACACGCCCGGCCGGAGCCTGGCGGTGTTCGCCGCCGTGTTGGTTGCGACCACCGGGTTCACCGTGCTCACCGGCGTCGCCTCCACCTCCCGGCTGGTCGCCCGCGGTTCCATCGACGGTCAGTTCCGGCCGTCGTACGACATCCTGGTCCACCCGTCAGTGCCCGACGCGGGCCTGCTGCCCCAGCACCGGCCCACAGCGGCCTACGGCGGCGTCACCATGGACCAGTGGCGGCGGATCGAACGCATCCCCGGCGTCGAGGTGGCCGCTCCGCTGGCCATCCTGGGCCTCGCCGACATCCGACCGGACCTGCGGGTTGACGTGACCGACCAGATCGACCGGACGGCCGACCGGCAGATCATCGAGATCGCCCCCCGCATCAGCGCGGACCGTGGGCTGAGCACCCTCGCCGCCGCCCCCACCTACGTGTACGTG
>NZ_RCVJ01000140.1 GCF_003667505.1 Micromonospora sp. BL4 | reverse complement strand
GCGAAGCCGGTTGTCGCCCGCCAAGGGGCGCCGGGGTGGCGGCCTGGCAGCGGGCAGCGGGCACTGCGCGGGGCCGGTTGTCGCCCGCCAAGGGGCGCCGGGGTGGCGGCCTGGCAGCGGGCAGCGGGCACTGCGCGGGGCCGGTTGTCGCCCGCCAAGGGGCGCCGGGGTGGCGGCCTGGCAGCGGGCAGCGGACTGTGGGTAGAGAAAAGCCGACCGGAGACACCCTCGGGGTGTCTCCGGCCGGCTATGTCGGGTTGCGGATTCAGTTCGCCATCAGATCGGCGCCACGCCAGCTGAACTCGGGGTCCGTCGCGAACCGGACGGTGATCTTCACGAGATCCTCCGCGTACTTGTTCGCGTGGTGCCCACAGAAAACCAACTCGCTCCCACCCGCCAGAGTGATCCGGAGCTTGCCGGCAGCATTGCAGCGGTCGCACCGTTCATCGGCGGCTGGGGGTGCCACCGTCTCGGGCGGCGGCGTGAGGGTCGGGGTCATCGCCTTCCTCCTCTGGTCGTCACCGATGAACAATCTCTTCGGTCGTTGCTCACCTATCGTGCAACACCCTTGCCAGGCCCTGCCTTCCCTGTGTGCCCGCGGGGGACCGAGGTCACACATGGCTGGGACAGTGTGCCGTGCACCCAGGGTGCCACGTCAACGATCACATTCGTGCATCCGGACGATCACCATCTGGTGTTGCACACCAGGTGGTCAAAACGACACGTTCGGTTGACGAAACCCGCTCAGTCCAGGTAATCCCGCAGGACCTGCGACCGGGACGGGTGACGCAGCTTGGACATCGTCTTGGACTCGATCTGCCGGATCCGCTCCCGGGTCACCCCGTAGACCTGGCCGATCTCGTCCAGCGTCCGCGGCTGGCCGTCGGTCAGGCCGAAGCGCAGGCGTACCACACCCGCCTCACGCTCGGAGAGCGTCTGCAACACCTGCTGGAGCTGGTCCTGCAGGAGCGAGAACGAGACCGCGTCGACCGCGACCACGGCCTCGGAATCCTCGATGAAGTCGCCGAGCTGGCTGTCGCCCTCGTCGCCGATGGTCTGGTCCAGCGAGATGGGCTCCCGGGCGTACTGCTGGATCTCCAGCACCTTCTCCGGTGTGATGTCCATCTCCTTGGCCAGCTCCTCCGGCGTGGGCTCGCGGCCCAGGTCCTGGAGCAGCTCACGCTGTATGCGGCCGAGCTTGTTGATGACTTCCACCATGTGCACCGGGATGCGGATGGTGCGGGCCTGGTCGGCCATCGCGCGGGTGATCGCCTGCCGGATCCACCAGGTGGCGTACGTGGAGAACTTGTAGCCCTTGGTGTAGTCGAACTTCTCGACCGCGCGGATCAGGCCGAGGTTGCCCTCCTGGATCAGGTCCAGGAAGGCCATGCCACGTCCCGTGTACCGCTTGGCCAGCGACACCACCAGACGGAGGTTCGCCTCCAGCAGGTGGTTCTTGGCGCGCTCGCCGTCGCGGGAGATCCAGCCCAGGTCACGGACCATCTCCCGGGTGAGCTTCTCCTCGCCCTCGTCGGCCGCGCGCAGCCGCTCCGCGGCGTAGAGCCCGGCCTCGATCCGCTTGGCCAGCTCCACCTCCTGCTCGGCGTTGAGCAGCGGAACCTTGCCGATCTGCTTGAGGTACGCGCGCACCGAGTCGGCGGAGGCGGTCAGCTCGGCGTCCCGCCGGGCCTGCTTGAGCGCCTCGGACTCCTCGTCGTCCCACTCGAAGTCGTTGTCGGTGGCCGAGGCGGCGGCGTCGGTCTCGGCGGCCTGGGTCAGCTCGGCCGGCTCCTCGACCACCACGTCCTCGATCGCGGCGGCCAGCTCCTCCGGGTCGATCTCACCCTCGGCGCCTTCGCCCTTGGCCTTGCCGCCGGCCTTGGCCGGCTTGGCGCCGGCGGCCGCGGCGACCGTCGCCTTGGTCGCCCGGGTCGACTTGGTCGCGGCCTTCGCCGGCGCGGCGGCGGCGACCTCGGCGGTGCTGCCGGCTGCCTTGCGCGCGGCCACCTTGCGCGGCGCCGGCGTCGACGGCGCCTCGTCGGAGGCGGGTGCCTGCTTGGGCGCCGGCGCGGCGGCCTTCTTGGTGGTCTTGGCGGTGGTGGCCCGGGACGCCGGCGTCGTCGAGCGGGCCGCGGCGACCCGGCGGCGGGTGCTCGCCGAGCCATCGACCACCACGGTCACTCCCGCCTCGGAGAGTGCCCGCAGGATCTTCTTGGCCTGGGCCGGAGTCACCTCGGCGGACTCGACGGTGCGCGCGAGCTGAGCCGACGTGAGCTGACCGCCGGCGCTCTGCGCGTGGGCGATCAGAGTGTCGGTGAGCGAGCGAACGTCGGCGCCGGTCTGGCGGGGTTCTGTCACGAATGACCTTCCGGAGGCGAAGAGCGGGCACGGCCGGGTCGTCCGGCACAGCGTGGGGCAACCGGGCCGGGCGATGTGGTTGAGGGACCTCCGTGTCCCGGGCCGGCCGGTGGTCGGCGGTCCGTGGCGCGGTGGCAGGGGTGAATTGTAACGCCGTCTGCGGCGATCATCCTGCGCCGCACGGAGTACCTGCGGTGGGGACCGCCGATTCGGCGCAGATGTGGACTTTGTAAGGATGATACTCGCGCCCGGCCCGGAACACCCCGGTCGTGCGGGAAGGGGACGTGGGATGGACCGTTCGGTGCCGCCACCAGAGGATCTGTTGGCGATCGCGCTCGACGTTGCGCGGGACGCCGCGGCCACCGCGTACCGGATGCGCGCCGAGGGCGTCGCCGTGGCCGCGACCAAGAGTACGGTCACCGACGTGGTCACCGCAGCCGACCGGGCGGTCGAGCGGCAGGTGCTCGACGCGCTGCACCGGATGCGGCCGGGCGACGCGGTGCTCGGCGAGGAGTACGGCACGGGGGCCACCGGGCCGGTCGGGCCGGGCGGGGTGCGCTGGATCGTCGACCCGATCGACGGCACCGTCAACTACCTCTACGGGCTGCCGTACAGCGCGGTGTCGCTCGCCGCCGAGGTGGACGGCGTGGTGGTCGCCGGCGTGGTGCGCAACGTCAGCACCGGCGAGGAGTGGACCGCCACGGCCGGCGGGGGCGCCTGGCGTGACGGCGTCCGGTTGCGCTGTTCCGGCGAGACCGACCTGGGGCAGGCGCTGGTCGCCACCGGCTTCGGCTACGACGCCGGCCGGCGGGCGCACCAGGCCCGGGTGGTGGCCGGGCTGATCGCGCACGTGCGGGACATCCGCCGGCTCGGCGCCGCCGCGTTGGACCTCTGCCTGGTGGCGGAGGGGCGCCTGGACGCGTACTTCGAGAAGGGCCTGGCCGCCTGGGACCTGGCGGCCGGTGGGCTGGTGGCCGCCGAGGCGGGTGTGCGGGTCACCGGCCTGGACGGTCGTCCGCCCGGCCCGGACCTGGTGCTCGCGGCCCCGCCGGCGCTCTTCGCGCCGCTGCACGACCGCCTGGCCGCCCTGGATGCCGCCGGCGGCCCCTGACCGGCGCGCCCGGCAGGCGGCCGCCTGCCGGGCTGGTGGCCCCCCGGCGCGGTGCCGGAGGGGTCAGCGTCCGCCGACCTGCCCGGTCACTTCTTGGCGACCGGGGAGGGGCACGACTCCGGGGGCGCGACCGGAGCGCCCAGGTCACCGAGGGACTGGTTCACCTCGGTCGTCGTGGCGAGCTGCTGGAAGCGGCTGCCCAGCACCACGTCCACCGTGTCGTCGGTGCGCTTCGGGTCGTAGCCCGGCTCGGCGTTGTTGAGGAAGTACGCCTGCAGCAGGTGCGCAGAGCCGACGCCCTTGGGGCCGTACCGCAGCACGGCCACCTCGGCGATCCCCTTGGGCGCGTTGCCGACCTTCTTGACCTGGAACTTGCGGTTGCGGAAGTCGTCCGCGACGCTGCCGGCCCGGCCGGGCTCGTCGGTCGCGTTCAAGACGTTGATCTTGACGTCCTTGGGTTCGTGCAGAGTGACGTCGGCCAGCGGCCAGCCATCCGGGCAACCCTCGGCCGTGCCCGCCTTGCCCTGGGTGTCCCGGACCAGCGCGGTGATCACGAAGGCCAGGGCCAGCACCCCGAGCATGCCGACGACGACGAGTGCTCGCACTCGCGCAAAACTCATCTGGGCGCTCCCGGACGTCAGGTGGGTGGCGGCGGCCGCCAACGATCGCACTGACCGGCGGCCGTCGAATACGCCGCTGAGGTTAACGGTTGTCCGGCCGTCGCGTGGAAACAGTCCGACATGCCGGCGCGCCGACCGTGAACCGGGTACTACTACCCCTATCTTCGTGTCGCCTGAGTCACATTGGGAACAACTTCGGGTGCTGGGGCGTACATCTCAGCCGCGAGGGCGGTATACATGCCTCGCCCAAAGGGGGGTAAGGTTCCGCGCTCGCAGGGGAGTCGCCCCAGCGGGCTCGACCCGTTCGGTCCCCCGGGTCGGGTGCCCGACACAAGTGGTGGCCGGCCAGCGGAACCGAAACAGCGTCGTCCGGCGTTACAACCGGAAGCGACAACATCGATATGGGAGAGTGAAACCGATGGCCACCGACTACGACGCCCCGCGTCGCGACGAGGTCGACCTCGGCGAGGACAGCCTGGAAGAGCTCAAGGCACGGCGCGTCGACTCACAGTCGGGCGCGGTGGACGTCGACGAGGCCGAGGTGGCCGAGAGCTTTGAGCTGCCCGGCGCCGATCTGGCCGACGAGGAGCTCACGGTCAAGGTGCTACCGATGCAGCAGGACGAGTTCCGGTGTGCTCGCTGCTTCCTGGTGCACCACCGCAGCCAGCTGGCGGTCGAGCGTAACGGCGAACTGATCTGCCGTGAGTGCGTCTGACACTCACGACACCAGCGGCGGCCTCCTGATCGGGGCCGCCGCTGCCGGTGTAGCCATGCGGCACCGGTGGGTACCTGCTTGACTCGTAGAGGTAGCCACAGCACCGGGAGGTCCGACCCCATGAGCGATCGAGGTGACACCACCGGCACCGGCGCGGACGACCTCGGCGCCACCGTCGCGGCGTTGACCGCGGACGACATCGAGCCGGCACGGCGCCGCCAACTGCTCACCCGGATGGTCGGGCAGGCCCGGGCCCGTGGCATCGGCGACCTGTTCAAGCCCCGCGCCGCCGTGCGCTGGATGGTCGACACCGTCGCCGAGATCGCCCCGCACGTACCGGTGCGGGACCTGGCCACCCTGCGCCGGCACTTCCCGGGGCTGGATGACAACGCCCTGGCCGAGCGGTTGATCCGCAACGCGGCCCGGACCACCGCCGGGATCGGCGCCGCCGGCGGGGGAGTCGCCGCCGTCGAGTGGACGGTCGCACCGACCCTGCTCTCCGCGCCGGTGCTGCTCGCCGCCGAGACGGTCGCCGTGGTGGCGGTGGAGCTGAAGCTGGTCGGCGAGCTGCACGAGGTGCACGGCGTGACGCTGCCGGCCGGTGGCAGCCAACGGGCGGTCGCCCTGGTGCACTCCTGGGCCACCCAGCGCGGGGTCAACCCGATGATGCCCGGCGTGGGGGTGGGCGCGGTGCTCGGCACCGCGGCCCGCAAGGAGCTGCGGGACACCCTGCTCCGGCGCTTCGGGCGCAACCTCACCACGCTCGGGCCGTTCCTCACCGGGGCGGCGGTGGCGAGCTTCCTCAACCGCCGGGCGACCCGGTCGATGGCCGACCAGCTCCAGGTGGACCTGCGCCGGCGCGGCATCGCCCGGCCGGCCCCGCCACCGGCCCTGCCCGGCCCGCCAACCGGCACCTGACCGGCACCTGACCCCGGGCGGGGCGGGGTGCCGGGCTAGCTCGGCTGGTCGGCGTGCCGCCGGGCGTCGCGGGCGGCCAGCACGGCCTCGGCCAGTTCGACCGGATGGCGGGTGCTCACCACCCAGAACGGGGTCGGGTCGGCCGGATCGTCGAGCACCACCTGCACGGCCCCGCCGATCCACGGCCGCTGCACCACGAAGGCGAGCGGGTCCGCGCCCACCCCGAGCACCTCACGGCGACCGGCCGCGTCCAGCGGCACCACGTCCGCCACGAAGCGCACCGGCAGCCGGGCGTCGTCCACCCGCAGCTCACCGTCGGCGACCGCGACCCGGATCCGGCCCAGCCACCACAGCCCGGCCGCGGTGACCGGCAGCAGCACCGCGAACGGCAGCCAGGCGCGGACGCCGCCGGCACCCATCCAGATCTCGACGGCCAGCAGCGCGGCGGCCACCAGCCCGACCAGCCACAACCACCAGGACAGGTCGAGCCGTTCGGTGTACGCCGTGCGGGCCGTGACCGGTGGCTGACCGGCGGACGGAGAGGGCGACATGCTCACTCCTGCGAGGGTACGGCGCACGACGGCCCGGGTAACCGGCAGGATGGCAGGGTCACCCCGATCAACTCGGACGGAAGAGAGACCTGTGACCGACGTCGTACCCGTGCCCGTACGGCTGCTCGATGCCGAGCTGCCGCTGCCCGCGTACGCCCATCCCGGCGACGCCGGGGCCGACCTGGTGGCGGCCGCGGACGTGGAGTTGCCTCCCGGCGGCCGGGCCCTGGTGCCCACCGGCGTGGCCATCGCGCTGCCGGAGGGGTACGTGGGCCTGGTCCATCCCCGCTCCGGCCTGGCGGCCAGGCTCGGCGTGACGGTGCTCAACGCGCCCGGTACGGTCGACGCCGGCTACCGGGGTGAGATCCTGGTCAACCTGATCAACCATGATCGGGAGTCGCCGGCGAAGATCACCCGCGGCGACCGGATCGCGCAACTCGTGGTCCAGCGGGTCGCGCGGGCGCGGTTCGAGCCGGTGGCCGAGCTGCCCGGGTCCCAGCGTGGGACCGGCGGGCACGGCTCCACCGGCGGGCACGCCGGGCTGGTGCCGTCGCCGGCCGGCCCGGACCGGGTCGAGCAGCGGCTGAACGAGCCGGGCCGCGGGCAGACGGAAGAGATGGCAGGGTGAGTGTGAACAGCGGAGGGTGGGCGCAGTGATCTTCTCCCGTAAGCGGGCCGGTGCCGGGCGGCACACCCGTGACGAGCGGACCACCGAGGTCGGCGGTCAGAGCACCGAGGAGTCGACGCCGACGCTGGAGCGCGGCCCGTACGACATCACCGAGGTCAACGACGACGTGCAGCGGCTCGACCTGGGCAGCCTGCACATCCCGGCGGTCGCCGAGGTGGAGGTGCGGGTGCAGGCCGACCCGCAGGGCGTGATCCAGCAGGTGGTGCTGGTGCACGGGGAGAACGCCCTGCAGCTCGGTGTCTTCGCCGCCCCCCGGTCCGAGGGGATCTGGGACGAGGTGCGCGAGGAGATCCGCCAGTCGCTGCTCCGTGACGGCGCCGACGCCCAGGAGGTCGACGGCGAGTACGGCCCGGAGCTGCACGCCCAGGTGCGTACCCCGGACGGCCCGACCAACCTGCGGTTCGTCGGCGTCGACGGGCCGCGGTGGATGGTTCGCGGCGTCTTCCAGGGCCCGGTGGCCCTCGACCCGACCACCGCCGGTCCGCTGGCCGAGTGCCTGGACGGCCTGGTGGTCGACCGGGGGCAGGAGGCGAAGCCGGTTCGCGAGCCGCTGCCGCTGCGGCTGCCCAAGGAGATCGCCGACCAGGCCGGCGCCGAGGCCGGGGACGCGTCCGCCGCCGAACCGCGCCAGGTCTGACCCACGCGCACCGGCCCGCCGGAACCGGCCCCGTCGGCGTACGCTGGCGGGACGGTTCCGGCGTTGCCGGGGCCGGGCCAGTGCCGGCCGGGGCCGGCGCGCGTGGAGAGGGTGACGCGGAGGTCATGACGACCGACGAGAGCCGGGTGTCGCTACGGCGCATCCTGCAACGGCTCACCGCCAGCGAGGCCGAGATCGACGCGCAGGAGCTGCGTCGGGAGAGCGCCGAGTGCGGCGGTGTCCCGGCCCAGCAGTGTTCCCGGGGCCAGGTGGTCTCGGTCGCCGGTCGGCTGCGCACCGTGGTCTACACGCCGCGGACCAACCTGCCCACCCTCGAGGCCGACCTGTACGACGGCAGCGACGTGGTCACCCTGGTCTGGCTGGGCCGGCGGCACATCGCCGGGATCGAGCCGGGGCGGCACCTGACCGCGCGCGGCCGGGTCGCGGTGCGCGACGACCGCAAGGTCATCTACAACCCCTACTACGAGCTGGACTCGCCGAAGTGACGGCGCTGCGGACGGAAGGCCGGCAATGACGACGGGACAGCACCGGGCGGCACAGCCGGAGACCGGCCCTGAGGACGACGAGCGGCTGCCGACGATCGCCGAGCAGATGGCCGACCAACTGGGCGGCTGGCGGGGGCTGGTCGAGTCGAGCATCCCGGTGGTGGTCTTCGTCGTCGCCAACATCATCGGCGAGCTGCGGCCCGCGGTGATCGCCTCGGTGGCCGTCGCGCTGCTGATCGCCGGGCTGCGGCTGGCCCAACGCCGGCCGATCCGGCACGCGGTCAACGGGCTGTTCGGCGTCGGCATCGGCGCGGCCATCGCCTGGCGTACCGGCGACGAGCGCGACTTCTACCTCCCCGGCATCCTCTACGGCATCGGCTACGGCATCGCCCTGCTGGTTTCGGCGGCCATCCGGCAGCCGCTGGTGGGCTGGATCTGGTCGGTGCTGGTGGCCAAGGGCCGCGCGGAATGGCGGGACGACCCGAAGCTGGTGCGCACCTTCACCCAGCTGACGGTGCTCTGGGGCGTGGTCTGGCTGGCCAAGGTGGGCGTACAGGCCGGGCTCTACCTGGCCCACCAGGACACCGCGCTGGGCGTGGCCCGGCTGGCGCTGGGCTACCCGCCGTACGCGCTGCTGTTGCTGATCACGGTCTGGACGGTGCGCCGGGTCACCCGGGAGCCGCAACCGACCCCGCTGCCCGGCGCCTGAGCGCAGGCGCGCCGGGCCGGACAGCCGGCACGGGTCAACGGGAGCTGCGGGTCCGCTCGACGCTGTCGGGGCCGAGGATCACCGTGCGGACCTGGTCCTCCACCTCGGCGGTGCAGACGAAGACCAGCTCGTCGCCGGCCTCGATCGGGTCGTCCGGGCTGGGCACCAGGACCCGCTTGCCGCGCAGGATCGCCACCAGCGCGGAGTCGCGGGGCAGCGGCACGGCGTGGATCGGCTGACCGACGTACGGCGCGGTCGGCGGCAGCGTGATCTCGACCAGGTTCGCCTCGCCCTGCCGGAAGGTCATCAGCCGGACCAGGTCGCCGACGGTGACCGCCTCCTCGACCAGCGCCGCCATCACCCGCGGCTTGCTGACGGCGACGTCCACGCCCCACTGCTCGGTGAACAGCCACTCGTTCTCGGCCCGGTTGACCCGGGCGACCACGCGGGGCACCGCGAACTCGGTCTTGGCCAGCAGCGACACCACCAGGTTGACCTTGTCGTCGCCGGTCGCCGCGACCACCACGTCGCAGCCGGCGACGTTGGCCTCCTCCAGGCTGGCCAGCTCACAGGCGTCGGCCAGCACCCACTCGGCGGACGGCACCCGCTCCGGGCGCAGCATCTTCGGCTGGCGCTCGATCAGCATCACCTGGTGGCCGTTCTCGATCAGCTCCTGGGCGATCGAGCGGCCCACGTTGCCGGCGCCCGCGATGGCGATCCGCATGGCTCAGTGCCCCCCTTCCGGCGGCGTCGCCGCCACCGACGTGACCGTCGCCACGATGTCGTCGCTGACCAGCATGAAGACCTGGTCGCCCTCCTGTACGACGGTCGAGGCGGTGGGCAGCGTGCCGATGCCGAAGCGGATCAGATAGGCCACCCGTGCCCCGGTCGCCTCCTCCAGGGCGCGTACCGGCCGGCCGACCCAGTCCTTGTGCACCGGGACCTCGACGATCGACACGGTGCTCGTCGGGTCGCGGAAGATCTCCACGTTGCCCTCCGGCACCAGGTGCCGCAGCATCCGGTCCGCCGTCCAGCGCACGGTCGCCACGGTGGGGATGCCCAGCCGCTCGTAGACCTGGGCCCGGCGCTGGTCGTAGATCCGGGCCGCGACCCGGGACACGCCGAACGTCTCCCGGGCCAGTCGAGCCGAGATGATGTTGGAGTTGTCGCCGCTGGAGACGGCGGCGAAGGCGTCCGCCCGCTCGATGCCGGCCTGCCGCAGCACCTCGCCGTCGAAGCCCGCCCCGGTCACCGTGATTCCGGCGAAGTCGGGGCCGAGCCGGCGGAACGCGTCGGCGTCCTGATCGATCACCGACACCGAGTGCCCCCGGGACTCCAGGCTGTGGGCCAGGGTCGACCCGACCCGGCCACACCCCATGATCACGACGTGCACGCTGTCCCTCCCAAGGTGCGTACCGCTCCCGCTGCCGGTGGCCTTTCGAGTGCGAGCCTGCCACGTCCAGGTCGGGAGCGGGGACCGACCGTACCCCGTCGTCCCAGCCAGCTGTGATCGCCCACCCCCGCGCTCGGGGCGTGGTGGTCGTACTCTTGGCGATCGTGGCCAGTTCCACCTCGCTGCTGAAGCGGCTGCTCCTCGGTCGACCGTTCCGGTCCGACCGCCTGCAGCACACCCTTTTGCCGAAGCGCATCGCGCTGCCCGTGTTCGCCTCCGACGCGCTGTCCAGCGTCGCGTACGCGCCCGACGAGATCCTGCTGACCCTCTCCATCGCCGGAGCGTCCGCGTACGTCTTCTCGCCGTGGATCGCGCTGGCCGTGGTCGTGGTCATGCTGACCGTGGTCGCCAGCTACCGGCAGAATGTGCACGCCTACCCCTCCGGGGGCGGGGACTACGAGGTGGCCACGGTCAACCTCGGCCCGAAGTTCGGCGTCGGCGTGGCCAGCGCCCTGCTCGTCGACTACGTGCTCACGGTGGCGGTGTCGGTCTCCTCCGGGGTGGCGAACCTCGGTTCGGTGGTGCCCTTCGTGGCCACCCACAAGGTCATGATCGCGGTGGCGGCGGTGGTGCTGCTGAGCGCGGTCAACCTGCGCGGCCTGCGTGAGTCGGGCACCGCGTTCGCCATCCCCACCTACGGCTTCGTGATCGTGATGGGCGGGATGCTGCTCACCGGGCTGGTCCGGGTCTTCGTGCTGGGCGACGAGCTGCGCGCGCCGAGCGCCGATCTGGTGATCCAGGCCGAGCACAGCGTGACCGGTTTCGCGCTGATCTTCCTGCTGCTGCGGACGTTCAGCTCGGGCGCCGCCGCGCTCACCGGAGTCGAGGCGATCTCCAACGGGGTGCCGGCGTTCAAGGCGCCGAAGAGCCGCAACGCCGCCACGACGCTGCTGCTGCTCGGCACCATCTCGGTGAGCATGCTGGTCGGGATCATCTGGCTGGCCCGGCTGACCCATCTCCAGTTCGTCGAGGACCCGGCCCTCCAGATCGTCTCCGGTCCCGAGGGGTACGTGCAGAAGACCGTCACCACCCAGCTCGGCGAGACGGTCTTCGGCTCCGGGTCGGTCCTGCTCTACGTGGTGGCCGGCGTGACCGCGCTGATCCTGTTCCTGGCCGCGAACACCGCGTTCAACGGTTTCCCGGTGCTCGGCTCGATCCTCGCGCAGGACCGTTACCTGCCCCGGCAGTTCCACACCCGGGGCGATCGGCTGGCCTTCTCCAACGGCATCGTCTTCCTGGCCCTCTTCGCGATCGTGCTGATCGTCGGCTTCCAGGCCGAGGTGACCCGACTCATCCAGCTCTACATCGTCGGGGTCTTCGTCTCGTTCACCGTCTCGCAGGCCGGCATGATCCGGCACTGGAACCGGCACCTGCGGACCGAGCGGGATCCCGAGGCGCGTCGCCGGATGCAACGGTCCCGGGCCATCAACACGTTCGGCGCCGGCCTCACCGGTACGGTGCTGGTGATCGTGCTGATCACCAAGTTCCTGCTCGGCGCCTGGATCGCGATCGCCGCGATGGCGGTGATCTACCTGGTGATGCTCGGCATTCGCGCGCACTACGACCGGGTCGCCCGGGAGTTGACCCCGCCGGACGAGGGCCGCGCCGTGCTGCCCGCCCGTAACCACGCGATCGTGCTGGTCAGCAAGCTGCACCAGCCGACCCTGCGGGCCATCGCGTACGCCCGGGCCACCCGGCCGGACACGCTGACAGCGGTGACCGTGAACGTGGACGACAAGGACACCCGGGACCTGCAGGCCGAGTGGGAACGGCGGGAGATGGCCATCCCGCTCACCGTGATCGACTCGCCGTACCGGGAGATCACCCGGCCGATCCTGGACTTCGTCGCCTCCACCCGCCGCAAGTCGCCCCGGGACGTGGTCACCGTCTTCATCCCCGAGTACGTGGTCGGCCGCTGGTGGGAGAACCTGCTGCACAACCAGAGCGCGCTGCGCCTCAAGGGCCGGCTGCTCTTCGAACCGGGGGTGATGGTGGTCAGCGTGCCGTGGCAGCTCGCCTCGACGGCGAGCAAGAACCTGGACCGGCTGGACGCCACGCTGTCCCGGACCCCGGCGCGTGGGCCGCGGGTGGCACCACGCGGCACCCTGCCGCCGGTCGTGCCGCCGGTGGTCTCCGCGCCGTCCGGCGAGGGCAACCCGGACGCCGGCGGCCCGGTCGGGACCGGCCGTGACTGAGCCGGGCGTACGGCCCGCGGCGTCACCTCCGCAGCCGGAGCGTGGGCTGGCCGAGGCGGAGCTGGTCGAGCTGACCGTCGACGCGGTCGCCCCCGGCGGGCACTGCGTGGCGCGGGTGGACGGCCAGGTGGTCTTCGTCCGGCACGCGCTGCCCGGCGAGCGGGTGATCGCCGAGGTCACCGAGGTGCACCGGGGGTTCGTCCGGGCCGACGCGGTGACCGTGCTGGAACCCTCGCCGGACCGGGTCGAGCCGCCCTGCCCGTACGCGAAGCCGGGCGCCTGTGGCGGCTGCGACCTGCAACACGTCGCCCCGGACGCGCAGCTGGCGTGGAAGGCCGCCGTGGTGCGTGAGCAGCTGGTCCGCCTCGGCGGGCTGACCGACGCCGAGTTGGACCGGCTCGGTGTCCGGGTGGAGGCGCTGCCCGGCGGGCTGCTGGGCTGGCGCTCCCGGGTCCGTTACGCGGTGGACGCCGCGGACCGGGCCGGCCTGCTCAAGCACCGCTCGCACGAGGTGGTGCCGATCGACCGCTGCCGGATCGCCCACCCGGCCATCCAGCAGCTGCCGGTGCTCACCCCGACCGGTGCGCGCTGGCCGGCGGCGGAGGCGGTGGAGACCGTCGCCAGCACCGGCGGGGACGTGACCGTCGCGGAGATCCGCGACGGTGTGGCGACCCCGGTGAGCGGGCCGTCCGTGGTCCGCGAGGTGGCCGCCGGACGAGACTGGACGCTGCCCGCGTCCGCGTTCTGGCAGGTGCACCCGGCGGCGGCCGACACCCTGTCCACGGCCGTGCTGGAGCTGCTCGACCCGCGGCCGGGCGAGCGGGCCTGGGACCTCTACGGCGGCGCCGGGCTGTTCGCCGCCGGGCTGGCCACCGGGGTCGGCGCGAGCGGCCGGGTGACCCTGGTGGAGGCCGCGCCGCAGGGCGTCGCCGCCGCCCGGGAGAACCTGGCCGACCTGCCCCACGTCGAGGTGGTGTCCGCCCGCGTGGAGACGGCGCTGGCCCGTCGACGGATCACCGGCCCGGTCGACGTGGTGGTCCTCGATCCGCCGCGCTCCGGGGCGGGCGCCCCGGTGGTGCGCGCGCTGGCCGCGGCCGGCCCGCGCGCGGTGGCGTACGTGGCCTGCGACCCGGCCGCCTTCGCTCGGGACGTGCGCACCTTCGCCGAGCTGGGCTGGCGGCTGGAGGCGCTGCGCGGTTTCGACCTGTTCCCGATGACCCAGCACGTCGAGCTGGTCGGGCTGCTGCTCCCGCCGGTATGAGCGACCCGATGAAGATCGTCGGCTTGATGTCGGGGACGTCGTACGACGGGGTGGACGTCGTGGCCGCGGAGTTCGCCACCGAGGGGGACACCCTGTGGCTGCGCCCGCTGGGGCACCGAGGCCTGGACTACGACGAGGAGCTGCGCGCCGAGATCGCCGCGCTGCTGCCGCCGGCGGCCACCACCATCGAGGCGGTCTGCCGGCTCGACAACCGCCTCGGCGAGGTCTTCGCCGACGCGGCGGCCGTCGGCCTGGAACTGGCCGGCGGGCGGGTCGACGCGGTGGTCTCGCCCGGTCAGACGGTCTTCCACTGGGTCGCCGACGGGATGGCCCTCGGCACCCTGCAACTGGGCGCGGTGGCCCGGGTGGCGGCCCGGGTCGGCGTACCGGTGCTCAGTGACCTGCGCTCGGCGGACATCGCTGTCGGCGGGCAGGGCGCGCCGCTGGTGCCGGCCTTCGACGCGCTGCTGCTCGACGGCGCCGCCGGGCTGCGCGCCGCGCTGAACCTCGGCGGCATCGCCAACCTCACCGTGGTCGCGCCGGGCGCGCCGGTCCTCGGGTACGACGTGGGCCCGGCCAACGCCCTGCTGGACGCGGCGGCCCGCCGCTTCCTCGATCAGCCGTGCGACCTCGACGGCGCGCGGGCGGCGGCCGGCCGGGTGCACCCGGGGCTGCTCGCCGCGCTGCTGGCCGAGCCGTACTACGCGGCGGCCCCACCCAAGTCCACCGGCAAGGAGCTGTTCCACGCCGGCTACCTGGACCGCCACCTCGCCGCGCTCGGCGAGCCGGTGCCGGTGGACGACCTGCTGGCCACACTCACCGAGCTGACCGCGCGGGTGGTCGCCGCCGAGTGCGACCGGCACGGTGTGGTCGAGGTCATCGCCGCCGGCGGCGGTGTGCGCAACCCCACCCTGCTGGGGCGGCTCGCCGCGCTGGGCGCCGACCGGTGGCGGCTGCGCGGCACCGACGAGTTGGGCGTGCCCGCGCAGGCCAAGGAGGCGTACGCGTTCGCGCTGCTCGGCTGGCTGTCCTGGCACGGTCTGCCCGGATCGATCCCGTCGGTGACCGGCGCCGCCCGTGGCGCGGTGCTCGGCTCGTGGACCCCGGCCGGTCCGGCGTACTCCGGCACCCCGGCCGGCCCGCCGCGCCGGCTGCGGATCCGTCTCTGAGCAGGCGCTCAGCCATCGGGCACGGCCCGGGCGGCTCGGGTCGGGCTGCGGAGTATCGGAGGGCCGATAGACTCTGCGGTCATGAGCGTTGAAGAGGACACGGCCAACCACGGTCGGCTGCTGGGGACGGTGCGCGGTCCGCAGGACGTCAAGCGGATGTCCGGCGAGGAACTGGACGTTCTCGCCGCCGAGATCCGGGACTTCCTGATCGCCAAGGTCTCCCGCACCGGCGGGCACGTCGGACCCAACCTCGGTGTGGTCGAGCTGACGCTGGCCATGCACCGCGTCTTCGACTCCCCCCGCGACCGGCTCCTGTTCGACACCGGTCACCAGGCGTACGTCCACAAGATCCTCACCGGGCGCCAGGCCGGCTTCGACAAGCTCCGCCAGCGTGGTGGCCTCTCCGGCTACCCCAGCCAGGCCGAGAGCGAGCACGACCTGATCGAGAACTCGCACGCCTCCACCGCGCTCTCCTACGCCGACGGCCTGGCCAAGGCGTACGCCCTGCGGGGTGAGGCGCGCAGCGTCGTGGCCGTGGTCGGCGACGGCGCGCTCACCGGCGGCATGTGCTGGGAGGCGTTGAACAACATCGCCACCGCCGGCAACTCGCTGGTCATCGTGGTCAACGACAACGGCCGGTCCTACTCGCCCACCATCGGCGGCCTCGCCGACCACCTCTCCTCGCTGCGGCTCAACCCGGGCTACGAGAAGGTCCTCGACACGGTCAAGGACGCCCTCGGCTCCACCCCGCTGGTCGGCAAGCCGATGTACGAGGTGCTGCACGCGGTCAAGAAGGGCATCAAGGACGCGGTCGCCCCGCAGGCCATGTTCGAGGACCTCGGCATCAAGTACGTCGGCCCGGTGGACGGGCACGACGTGGCGGCGGTCGAGTCGGCGCTGCGCGCGGCGAAGAACTTCGGCGGCCCGGTGATCGTGCACGCGGTCACCCGCAAGGGGTACGGCTACCGCCCCGCCGAGGAGGACGAGGCGGACTGCCTGCACGGCCCCGGCAGCGCCTTCGACGTGGAGACCGGCGCACTGCTGGCCGCTCCCTCGGTGAAGTGGACCCACGTCTTCGCCGACGAGCTGCTGGCCATCGCCGACGAGCGGCCGGACGTGGTGGGCATCACCGCCGCGATGGCCGAGCCGACCGGCATCGCGAAGCTGGCCCGCAAATACCCCGAGCGGGTGTACGACGTGGGCATCGCCGAGCAGCACGCGGCCACCTCGGCGGCCGGGCTGGCGCTGGGCGGCCTGCACCCGGTGGTCGCGGTCTACGCGACCTTCCTCAACCGAGCCTTCGACCAGGTCCTGCTGGACGTGGCGATGCACAAGCTGCCGGTGACCTTCGTGCTGGACCGGGCGGGCATCACCGGCCCGGACGGCCCCAGCCACTACGGCATCTGGGACATGTCGGTCTTCGGGGTGGTGCCCGGGCTGCGGATCGCCGCCCCCCGGGACGCCGCCACGCTGCGCGAGGAGCTGCGCGAGGCGATGGCCGTCAACGACGGCCCGACCGTCGTGCGCTTCCCGACGGGAGCGGTCGCCGCGGACCTGCCGGCGCTGCGCCGGGTCGGCCCGGTCGACGTGCTGGCCGAGTCGGCCCGCACCGACGTGCTGCTGGTCGCCGTCGGCTCCTTCGGGCAGCTGGGCATGGAGGTGGCCGCCCGGGTCGCCGAGCAGGGCTACGGCGTCACCGTGGTGGACCCCCGGTGGGTCCGCCCGGTCCCGGCCGAGCTGGTCGAGCTGGCCGCCAGCCACCGACTCGTGGTCAGCGTCGAGGACGGCGTGCGGGTCGGTGGCGTGGGCGACGCGCTCGGCCAGGCCATGCGCGACGCCGACGTCCGCGTGCCGCTCAAGGACCTGGGCGTACCGGCCGACTGGCACCCGCACGGCACCCGCGCGCAGATCCTCGCCGACCTGGGCCTGACCGCGCAGGACGTGGCCCGGAACGTCACCGGCTGGATCTCCGGCCTGGACGCCACCCCGGACCGTCTGACCCCCACCACCAACGCCTCAGTCCAGAACTGACCCACCCACGCCACAACGAGGGCGGGCGGCCCCGGGGCCGCCCGCCCTCGTTGTGGCGTGGGTGGGTCAGTTCTGGACTGAGGCGTTGGTGGTGGGGGTCAGACGGTCCGGGGTGGCGTCCAGGCCGGAGATCCAGCCGGTGACGTTCCGGGCCACGTCCTGCGCGGTCAGGCCCAGGTCGGCGAGGATCTGCGCGCGGGTGCCGTGCGGGTGCCAGTCGGCCGGTACGCCCAGGTCCTTGAGCGGCACGCGGACGTCGGCGTCGCGCATGGCCTGGCCGAGCGCGTCGCCCACGCCACCGACCCGCACGCCGTCCTCGACGCTGACCACGAGTCGGTGGCTGGCGGCCAGCTCGACCAGCTCGGCCGGGACCGGGCGGACCCACCGGGGGTCCACCACGGTGACGCCGTAGCCCTGCTCGGCGACCCGGGCGGCCACCTCCATGCCCAGCTGCCCGAAGGAGCCGACGGCGACCAGCAGCACGTCGGTGCGGGCCGACTCGGCCAGCACGTCGACCGGGCCGACCCGGCGCAGCGCCGGCAGGTCCGCGGCGACCGCTCCCGTCGGGAAGCGCACGACGGTCGGGCCGTCGTTGACGGCCATCGCCTCGCGCAGCTCCTCGCGCAGCGTGGCGGCGTCCCGGGGGGCGGCGATCCGCAGCCCGGGCACCACCCCGAAGACCGACATGTCCCAGATGCCGTAGTGGCTGGGGCCGTCCGGGCCGGTGATGCCCGCCCGGTCCAGCACGAAGGTCACCGGCAGCTTGTGCATCGCCACGTCCAGCAGGACCTGGTCGAAGGCTCGGTTGAGGAAGGTCGCGTAGACCGCGACCACCGGGTGCAGGCCGCCCAGCGCCAGCCCGGCCGCCGAGGTGGCCGCGTGCTGCTCGGCGATGCCCACGTCGTACACCCGCTCGGGGTATTTGCGGGCCAGCTTCGCGATGCCGGTCGGCTCGGCCATCGCGGCGGTGATGCCCACCACGTCCGGCCGCTCGTCGGCGATGGCCAGCAGCTCGTCGGCGAAGACGTGGGTCCACTTCACCGAGGGAGCGGCCAGCAGTGCGCCGGTCTCCACGTCGAAGGCGCTGCCGGGGCCGTGCAGGCAGTCCGCCTCGTCCTCCTCGGCGGGGCGGTAGCCGTACCCCTTGCGGGTGACCGCGTGCACGATCACCGGGCCGCCGAAGTTCTTCGCCGCGCGCAGCGCCGACTCGACCGCCGCCACGTCGTGCCCGTCCACCGGGCCGACGTACTTGATGCCGAGGTCCTCGAACATGGCCTGCGGGGCGACCGCGTCCTTGATGCCCTTCTTGACCGCGTGCAGCACCTCGTACATCGGCTTGCCGACCAGCGGGGTGGAGCCGAGGGCGTCCTTGACCGTGTCGAGGACCTTCTCGTAGCCCGGGTTGAGCCGCAGCGAGGAGAGGTGGTCGGCGAGGCCGCCGATGGTGGGCGAGTAGGACCGGCCGTTGTCGTTGACCACGATGACCAGCGAGTTGCCGGCGGTGGCGATGTTGTTCAACGCCTCCCAGCACATGCCGCCGGTGAGCGCGCCGTCGCCGACCACGGCCACGACGCTGCGCGCCTCACCCCGCAGGGCGTACGCCTTGGCCAGGCCGTCGGCGTAGGAGAGCGCGGTGGAGGCGTGCGAGTTCTCGATCAGGTCGTGCTCGCTCTCGGCCTGGCTGGGGTAGCCGGAGAGGCCACCACGCTGGCGGAGCTTGTCGAAGCCGGCCTGGCGCCCGGTGAGGATCTTGTGGACGTACGCCTGGTGACCGGTGTCGAACAGGAGCCGGTCGCGGGGGGAGTCGAAGACGCGGTGCATGGCCAGCGTCAGCTCGACCACACCGAGGTTGGGTCCGACGTGCCCGCCGGTGCGGGAGACCTTGGCGATCAGGAAGTCCCGGATCTCGGCGGCGAGAACGTCCAGTTCCTCGCCGGACATCCGCTTGACGTCCTGCGGACCGCGCACCGTCCCCAGCAGCCGACCGTGGTTGGCCGTGTCCTCTTCAACGCTCATGACCGCAGAGTCTATCGGCCCTCCGATACTCCGCAGCCCGACCCGAGCCGCCCGGGCCGTGCCCGATGGCTGAGCGCCTGCTCAGAGACGGATCCGCAGCCGGCGCGGCGGGCCGGCCGGGGTGCCGGAGTACGCCGGACCGGCCGGGGTCCACGAGCCGAGCACCGCGCCACGGGCGGCGCCGGTCACCGACGGGATCGATCCGGGCAGACCGTGCCAGGACAGCCAGCCGAGCAGCGCGAACGCGTACGCCTCCTTGGCCTGCGCGGGCACGCCCAACTCGTCGGTGCCGCGCAGCCGCCACCGGTCGGCGCCCAGCGCGGCGAGCCGCCCCAGCAGGGTGGGGTTGCGCACACCGCCGCCGGCGGCGATGACCTCGACCACACCGTGCCGGTCGCACTCGGCGGCGACCACCCGCGCGGTCAGCTCGGTGAGTGTGGCCAGCAGGTCGTCCACCGGCACCGGCTCGCCGAGCGCGGCGAGGTGGCGGTCCAGGTAGCCGGCGTGGAACAGCTCCTTGCCGGTGGACTTGGGTGGGGCCGCCGCGTAGTACGGCTCGGCCAGCAGCGCGGCGAGCAGCCCCGGGTGCACCCGGCCGGCCGCCGCCCGCGCGCCGTCGAGGTCGCACGGCTGATCGAGGAAGCGGCGGGCCGCCGCGTCCAGCAGGGCGTTGGCCGGGCCCACGTCGTACCCGAGGACCGGCGCGCCCGGCGCGACCACGGTGAGGTTGGCGATGCCGCCGAGGTTCAGCGCGGCGCGCAGCCCGGCGGCGCCGTCGAGCAGCAGCGCGTCGAAGGCCGGCACCAGCGGCGCGCCCTGCCCGCCGACAGCGATGTCCGCCGAGCGCAGGTCACTGAGCACCGGTACGCCGACCCGGGCCGCCACCCGGGCCACCGCGCCCAGTTGCAGGGTGCCGAGGGCCATCCCGTCGGCGACCCAGTGGAAGACCGTCTGACCGGGCGAGACCACCGCGTCGACCCGCCCGCCGGCCAGTTCCAGGCCGACGGCCGCCGCGTCGGCGAAGACCTCGCCGAGGCGGTTGTCGAGCCGGCAGACCGCCTCGATGGTGGTGGCCGCCGGCGGCAGCAGCGCGGCGATCTCGGCGCGCAGCTCCTCGTCGTAGTCCAGGCCTCGGTGCCCCAGCGGGCGCAGCCACAGGGTGTCCCCCTCGGTGGCGAACTCCGCGGCCACGACGTCCACCCCGTCGTACGACGTCCCCGACATCAAGCCGACGATCTTCATCGGGTCGCTCATACCGGCGGGAGCAGCAGCCCGACCAGCTCGACGTGCTGGGTCATCGGGAACAGGTCGAAACCGCGCAGCGCCTCCAGCCGCCAGCCCAGCTCGGCGAAGGTGCGCACGTCCCGAGCGAAGGCGGCCGGGTCGCAGGCCACGTACGCCACCGCGCGCGGGCCGGCCGCGGCCAGCGCGCGCACCACCGGGGCGCCCGCCCCGGAGCGCGGCGGATCGAGGACCACCACGTCGACCGGGCCGGTGATCCGTCGACGGGCCAGCGCCGTCTCCACGCGGGCGGACACCACCTCGACGTGGGGCAGGTCGGCCAGGTTCTCCCGGGCGGCGGCGACGCCCTGCGGCGCGGCCTCCACCAGGGTCACCCGGCCGCTCGCGCCGACCCCGGTGGCCAGCCCGGCGGCGAACAGCCCGGCGCCGCCGTAGAGGTCCCAGGCCCGCTCGCCCGGCCGCGGGTCGAGCAGCTCCAGCACGGCCGTGGACAGGGTGTCGGCCGCCGCCGGGTGCACCTGCCAGAACGCGGACGCGGGCAGCGTCCAGTCTCGTCCGGCGGCCACCTCGCGGACCACGGACGGCCCGCTCACCGGGGTCGCCACACCGTCGCGGATCTCCGCGACGGTCACGTCCCCGCCGGTGCTGGCGACGGTCTCCACCGCCTCCGCCGCCGGCCAGCGCGCACCGGTCGGGGTGAGCACCGGCAGCTGCTGGATGGCCGGGTGGGCGATCCGGCAGCGGTCGATCGGCACCACCTCGTGCGAGCGGTGCTTGAGCAGGCCGGCCCGGTCCGCGGCGTCCACCGCGTAACGGACCCGGGAGCGCCAGCCCAGCAGCCCGCCGGGCAGCGCCTCCACCCGGACACCGAGCCGGTCCAACTCGGCGTCGGTCAGCCCGCCGAGGCGGACCAGCTGCTCACGCACCACGGCGGCCTTCCACGCCAGCTGCGCGTCCGGGGCGACGTGTTGCAGGTCGCAGCCGCCACAGGCGCCCGGCTTCGCGTACGGGCAGGGCGGCTCGACCCGGTCCGGCGAGGGTTCCAGCACGGTCACCGCGTCGGCCCGGACGAACCCCCGGTGCACCTCGGTGACCTCGGCGATCACCCGCTCGCCGGGCAGCGCGTGCCGGACGAAGACCACCTGGCCGTCCACCCGCGCCACGCAGTGCCCGCCGGGGGCGACCGCGTCGACGGTCAGCTCGACCAGCTCCGCCTCGGCCAGCCCACGCTCCGGCTGCGGAGGTGACGCCGCGGGCCGTACGCCCGGCTCAGTCACGGCCGGTCCCGACCGGGCCGCCGGCGTCCGGGTTGCCCTCGCCGGACGGCGCGGAGACCACCGGCGGCACGACCGGCGGCAGGGTGCCGCGTGGTGCCACCCGCGGCCCACGCGCCGGGGTCCGGGACAGCGTGGCGTCCAGCCGGTCCAGGTTCTTGCTCGCCGTCGAGGCGAGCTGCCACGGCACGCTGACCACCATCACCCCCGGTTCGAAGAGCAGCCGGCCCTTGAGGCGCAGCGCGCTCTGGTTGTGCAGCAGGTTCTCCCACCAGCGGCCGACCACGTACTCGGGGATGAAGACGGTGACCACGTCCCGGGGCGACTTGCGGCGGGTGGAGGCGACGAAGTCCAGGATCGGCCGGGTGATCTCCCGGTACGGCGAGTCGATCACGGTGAGCGGGATGGCCATCTCCCGCCGTTCCCACTCGGCCTGCAGGTCCCGGGTGTCCTTGTCGTCCACGTTCACGGTCACCGCTGTCAGCGTGTCCGGCCGGGTGGCCCGGGCGTACGCGATGGCCCGCAGGGTCGGCTGGTGCAGCTTGCTGACCAGCACGATCGCGTGGTTACGGGCGGGCAGCACGGCGCGGCCCTCGTCCGGCGGGGTCAACTCCCGGGCGACCCGGTCGTAGTGCGCGCGAATGCCGAGCATCACCAGGTAGATCACCGCCATCGCGGCGATCGCGATCCAGGCGCCGAGCAGGAACTTGGTGATCAGCACGATCACCAGCACCGTACCGGTGAGGCCGGCGCCGAACGTGTTGATGGCCCGGGACCGTTGCATCCGGCGACGCGCCTCGGGATCCCGCTCGGTCCGCAGGTGCCGGTTCCAGTGCCGGATCATGCCGGCCTGCGAGACGGTGAACGAGACGAAGACCCCGACGATGTAGAGCTGGATGAGTCGGGTCACCTCGGCCTGGAAGCCGACGATCAGCACGATCGCGAAGAGGGCCAGGAAGACGATGCCGTTGGAGAAGGCCAGCCGATCGCCCCGGGTGTGGAACTGCCGGGGCAGGTAACGGTCCTGCGCGAGGATCGAGCCGAGCACCGGGAAACCGTTGAACGCGGTGTTCGCGGCCAGGAACAGGATCAGCGCGGTCACGCCGGCCACCACGTAGAGCAGGACCGACCCGGAGCCGAAGACCGTCTCGCCGAGCTGGGTGGTGACGGTCTTCTGCACGTACCCCTCGGGACCGGAGACGATCTGGAGGGCCGGGTCCTCGACGAACTGGAGATGGGTCAGCCGGGCCAGCCAGATGATCCCGACCAGCATGCTCACCGAGATGGTGCCGAGCAGCAGCAGCGTCGTGGCGGCGTTGCGGCTCTTCGGCGCCTTGAACGCCGGCACCCCGTTGGAGATCGCCTCGACTCCGGTGAGCGCGGCGGCGCCCGAGCTGAACGTCCGCAGCAGCAGGAAGATCAGCGCGAAACCGGTCACGCTGTGCTCGGCCTGGATCACCAGATCGGCGCTCGGCGCGCGCAGCTCGTCGCCCAGCACGAAGACCCGGACCAGCCCGGTGAGCAGCATCCCGCCCATCACGATCACGAAGCCGTAGGTGGGGATGGCGAACGCGGTGCCCGACTCACGCAGGCCGCGCAGGTTGACCGCGCTCAGCAGCACCACCGCCGCCACCGCGATCATGACCTTGTGGGTGGCCACGAAGGGCACCACCGAACCGAGGTTCGCCACCCCGGAGGAGACCGACACCGCCACCGTGAGCACGTAGTCGACGAGCAGGGCGCTGGCCACGCCGACGCCGAACTTCGGGCCGAGGTTGACCGTGGCCACCTCGTAGTCCCCGCCCCCGGAGGGGTAGGCGTGCACATTCTGCCGGTAGCTGGCGACCACGGTCAGCATGACCACGACCACGGCCAGCGCGATCCACGGCGAGAAGACGTACGCGGACGCTCCGGCGATGGAGAGGGTCAGCAGGATCTCGTCGGGCGCGTACGCGACGCTGGACAGCGCGTCGGAGGCGAACACGGGCAGCGCGATGCGCTTCGGCAAAAGGGTGTGCTGCAGGCGGTCGGACCGGAACGGTCGACCGAGGAGCAGCCGCTTCAGCAGCGAGGTGGAACTGGCCACGATCGCCAAGAGTACGACCACCACGCCCCGAGCGCGGGGGTGGGCGATCACAGCTGGCTGGGACGACGGGGTACGGTCGGTCCCCGCTCCCGACCTGGACGTGGCAGGCTCGCACTCGAAAGGCCACCGGCAGCGGGAGCGGTACGCACCTTGGGAGGGACAGCGTGCACGTCGTGATCATGGGGTGTGGCCGGGTCGGGTCGACCCTGGCCCACAGCCTGGAGTCCCGGGGGCACTCGGTGTCGGTGATCGATCAGGACGCCGACGCGTTCCGCCGGCTCGGCCCCGACTTCGCCGGAATCACGGTGACCGGGGCGGGCTTCGACGGCGAGGTGCTGCGGCAGGCCGGCATCGAGCGGGCGGACGCCTTCGCCGCCGTCTCCAGCGGCGACAACTCCAACATCATCTCGGCTCGACTGGCCCGGGAGACGTTCGGCGTGTCCCGGGTCGCGGCCCGGATCTACGACCAGCGCCGGGCCCAGGTCTACGAGCGGCTGGGCATCCCCACCGTGGCGACCGTGCGCTGGACGGCGGACCGGATGCTGCGGCACCTGGTGCCGGAGGGCAACGTGGAGATCTTCCGCGACCCGACGAGCACCGTGTCGATCGTCGAGGTCCCGGTGCACAAGGACTGGGTCGGCCGGCCGGTACGCGCCCTGGAGGAGGCGACCGGGGCACGGGTGGCCTATCTGATCCGCTTCGGCATCGGCACGCTGCCCACCGCCTCGACCGTCGTACAGGAGGGCGACCAGGTCTTCATGCTGGTCAGCGACGACATCGTGGCGACGGTCACGTCGGTGGCGGCGACGCCGCCGGAAGGGGGGCACTGAGCCATGCGGATCGCCATCGCGGGCGCCGGCAACGTGGGCCGCTCGATCGCCCAGGAGCTGATCGAGAACGGCCACCAGGTGATGCTGATCGAGCGCCAGCCGAAGATGCTGCGCCCGGAGCGGGTGCCGTCCGCCGAGTGGGTGCTGGCCGACGCCTGTGAGCTGGCCAGCCTGGAGGAGGCCAACGTCGCCGGCTGCGACGTGGTGGTCGCGGCGACCGGCGACGACAAGGTCAACCTGGTGGTGTCGCTGCTGGCCAAGACCGAGTTCGCGGTGCCCCGCGTGGTCGCCCGGGTCAACCGGGCCGAGAACGAGTGGCTGTTCACCGAGCAGTGGGGCGTGGACGTCGCCGTCAGCAAGCCGCGGGTGATGGCGGCGCTGGTCGAGGAGGCGGTCACCGTCGGCGACCTGGTCCGGCTGATGACCTTCCGGCAGGGCGAGGCGAACCTGGTCGAGATCACGCTGCCGCCGACCGCGCCGTACGTCGGTCAGCCGATCCACGCCGTGCCGCTGCCCCGCGACTCCGCGCTGGTGGCGATCCTGCGCGGCAAGCGGGTCCTGGTGCCCAGCCCGGACGACCCGATCGAGGCCGGCGACGAGCTGGTCTTCGTCTGCACCGCCGAGGTGGAGGACCAGGTCCGCACGGTGATCCTCGGCCCCGACAGCGTCGAGCGGACCCGCAGCTCCCGTTGACCCGTGCCGGCTGTCCGGCCCGGCGCGCCTGCGCTCAGGCGCCGGGCAGCGGGGTCGGTTGCGGCTCCCGGGTGACCCGGCGCACCGTCCAGACCGTGATCAGCAACAGCAGCGCGTACGGCGGGTAGCCCAGCGCCAGCCGGGCCACGCCCAGCGCGGTGTCCTGGTGGGCCAGGTAGAGCCCGGCCTGTACGCCCACCTTGGCCAGCCAGACCACGCCCCAGAGCACCGTCAGCTGGGTGAAGGTGCGCACCAGCTTCGGGTCGTCCCGCCATTCCGCGCGGCCCTTGGCCACCAGCACCGACCAGATCCAGCCCACCAGCGGCTGCCGGATGGCCGCCGAAACCAGCAGGGCGATGCCGTAGCCGATGCCGTAGAGGATGCCGGGGAGGTAGAAGTCGCGCTCGTCGCCGGTACGCCAGGCGATGGCCGCGCCGATGCCGACGCCGAACAGCCCGTTGACCGCGTGCCGGATCGGCCGGCGTTGGGCCAGCCGCAGCCCGGCGATCAGCAGCGCGACGGCCACCGAGGCGATCACCGCGGGCCGCAGCTCGCCGATGATGTTGGCGACGACGAAGACCACCACCGGGATGCTCGACTCGACCAGCCCCCGCCAGCCGCCCAGTTGGTCGGCCATCTGCTCGGCGATCGTCGGCAGCCGCTCGTCGTCCTCAGGGCCGGTCTCCGGCTGTGCCGCCCGGTGCTGTCCCGTCGTCATTGCCGGCCTTCCGTCCGCAGCGCCGTCACTTCGGCGAGTCCAGCTCGTAGTAGGGGTTGTAGATGACCTTGCGGTCGTCGCGCACCGCGACCCGGCCGCGCGCGGTCAGGTGCCGCCCCGGCTCGATCCCGGCGATGTGCCGCCGGCCCAGCCAGACCAGGGTGACCACGTCGCTGCCGTCGTACAGGTCGGCCTCGAGGGTGGGCAGGTTGGTCCGCGGCGTGTAGACCACGGTGCGCAGCCGACCGGCGACCGAGACCACCTGGCCCCGGGAACACTGCTGGGCCGGGACACCGCCGCACTCGGCGCTCTCCCGACGCAGCTCCTGCGCGTCGATCTCGGCCTCGCTGGCGGTGAGCCGTTGCAGGATGCGCCGTAGCGACACCCGGCTCTCGTCGGTCGTCATGACCTCCGCGTCACCCTCTCCACGCGCGCCGGCCCCGGCCGGCACTGGCCCGGCCCCGGCAACGCCGGAACCGTCCCGCCAGCGTACGCCGACGGGGCCGGTTCCGGCGGGCCGGTGCGCGTGGGTCAGACCTGGCGCGGTTCGGCGGCGGACGCGTCCCCGGCCTCGGCGCCGGCCTGGTCGGCGATCTCCTTGGGCAGCCGCAGCGGCAGCGGCTCGCGAACCGGCTTCGCCTCCTGCCCCCGGTCGACCACCAGGCCGTCCAGGCACTCGGCCAGCGGACCGGCGGTGGTCGGGTCGAGGGCCACCGGGCCCTGGAAGACGCCGCGAACCATCCACCGCGGCCCGTCGACGCCGACGAACCGCAGGTTGGTCGGGCCGTCCGGGGTACGCACCTGGGCGTGCAGCTCCGGGCCGTACTCGCCGTCGACCTCCTGGGCGTCGGCGCCGTCACGGAGCAGCGACTGGCGGATCTCCTCGCGCACCTCGTCCCAGATCCCCTCGGACCGGGGGGCGGCGAAGACACCGAGCTGCAGGGCGTTCTCCCCGTGCACCAGCACCACCTGCTGGATCACGCCCTGCGGGTCGGCCTGCACCCGCACCTCCACCTCGGCGACCGCCGGGATGTGCAGGCTGCCCAGGTCGAGCCGCTGCACGTCGTCGTTGACCTCGGTGATGTCGTACGGGCCGCGCTCCAGCGTCGGCGTCGACTCCTCGGTGCTCTGACCGCCGACCTCGGTGGTCCGCTCGTCACGGGTGTGCCGCCCGGCACCGGCCCGCTTACGGGAGAAGATCACTGCGCCCACCCTCCGCTGTTCACACTCACCCTGCCATCTCTTCCGTCTGCCCGCGGCCCGGCTCGTTCAGCCGCTGCTCGACCCGGTCCGGGCCGGCCGGCGACGGCACCAGCCCGGCGTGCCCGCCGGTGGAGCCGTGCCCGCCGGTCCCACGCTGGGACCCGGGCAGCTCGGCCACCGGCTCGAACCGCGCCCGCGCGACCCGCTGGACCACGAGTTGCGCGATCCGGTCGCCGCGGGTGATCTTCGCCGGCGACTCCCGATCATGGTTGATCAGGTTGACCAGGATCTCACCCCGGTAGCCGGCGTCGACCGTACCGGGCGCGTTGAGCACCGTCACGCCGAGCCTGGCCGCCAGGCCGGAGCGGGGATGGACCAGGCCCACGTACCCCTCCGGCAGCGCGATGGCCACGCCGGTGGGCACCAGGGCCCGGCCGCCGGGAGGCAACTCCACGTCCGCGGCCGCCACCAGGTCGGCCCCGGCGTCGCCGGGATGGGCGTACGCGGGCAGCGGCAGCTCGGCATCGAGCAGCCGTACGGGCACGGGTACGACGTCGGTCACAGGTCTCTCTTCCGTCCGAGTTGATCGGGGTGACCCTGCCATCCTGCCGGTTACCCGGGCCGTCGTGCGCCGTACCCTCGCAGGAGTGAGCATGTCGCCCTCTCCGTCCGCCGGTCAGCCACCGGTCACGGCCCGCACGGCGTACACCGAACGGCTCGACCTGTCCTGGTGGTTGTGGCTGGTCGGGCTGGTGGCCGCCGCGCTGCTGGCCGTCGAGATCTGGATGGGTGCCGGCGGCGTCCGCGCCTGGCTGCCGTTCGCGGTGCTGCTGCCGGTCACCGCGGCCGGGCTGTGGTGGCTGGGCCGGATCCGGGTCGCGGTCGCCGACGGTGAGCTGCGGGTGGACGACGCCCGGCTGCCGGTGCGCTTCGTGGCGGACGTGGTGCCGCTGGACGCGGCCGGTCGCCGTGAGGTGCTCGGGGTGGGCGCGGACCCGCTCGCCTTCGTGGTGCAGCGGCCGTGGATCGGCGGGGCCGTGCAGGTGGTGCTCGACGATCCGGCCGACCCGACCCCGTTCTGGGTGGTGAGCACCCGCCATCCGGTCGAACTGGCCGAGGCCGTGCTGGCCGCCCGCGACGCCCGGCGGCACGCCGACCAGCCGAGCTAGCCCGGCACCCCGCCCCGCCCGGGGTCAGGTGCCGGTCAGGTGCCGGTTGGCGGGCCGGGCAGGGCCGGTGGCGGGGCCGGCCGGGCGATGCCGCGCCGGCGCAGGTCCACCTGGAGCTGGTCGGCCATCGACCGGGTCGCCCGGCGGTTGAGGAAGCTCGCCACCGCCGCCCCGGTGAGGAACGGCCCGAGCGTGGTGAGGTTGCGCCCGAAGCGCCGGAGCAGGGTGTCCCGCAGCTCCTTGCGGGCCGCGGTGCCGAGCACCGCGCCCACCCCCACGCCGGGCATCATCGGGTTGACCCCGCGCTGGGTGGCCCAGGAGTGCACCAGGGCGACCGCCCGTTGGCTGCCACCGGCCGGCAGCGTCACGCCGTGCACCTCGTGCAGCTCGCCGACCAGCTTCAGCTCCACCGCCACCACGGCGACCGTCTCGGCGGCGAGCAGCACCGGCG
This sequence comes from Micromonospora sp. BL4, assembly GCF_003667505.1. Lineage (GTDB taxonomy): Bacteria > Actinomycetota > Actinomycetes > Mycobacteriales > Micromonosporaceae > Micromonospora. Next base: position 5,306 of record NZ_RCVJ01000140.1, on the reverse strand, counting down.
CGGAGAGCAGGGTCGGTGCGACCGTCCACTCGACGGCGGCGACTCCCCCGCCGGCGGCGCCGATCCCGGCGGTGGTCCGGGCCGCGTTGCGGATCAACCGCTCGGCCAGGGCGTTGTCATCCAGCCCCGGGAAGTGCCGGCGCAGGGTGGCCAGGTCCCGCACCGGTACGTGCGGGGCGATCTCGGCGACGGTGTCGACCATCCAGCGCACGGCGGCGCGGGGCTTGAACAGGTCGCCGATGCCACGGGCCCGGGCCTGCCCGACCATCCGGGTGAGCAGTTGGCGGCGCCGTGCCGGCTCGATGTCGTCCGCGGTCAACGCCGCGACGGTGGCGCCGAGGTCGTCCGCGCCGGTGCCGGTGGTGTCACCTCGATCGCTCATGGGGTCGGACCTCCCGGTGCTGTGGCTACCTCTACGAGTCAAGCAGGTACCCACCGGTGCCGCATGGCTACACCGGCAGCGGCGGCCCCGATCAGGAGGCCGCCGCTGGTGTCGTGAGTGTCAGACGCACTCACGGCAGATCAGTTCGCCGTTACGCTCGACCGCCAGCTGGCTGCGGTGGTGCACCAGGAAGCAGCGAGCACACCGGAACTCGTCCTGCTGCATCGGTAGCACCTTGACCGTGAGCTCCTCGTCGGCCAGATCGGCGCCGGGCAGCTCAAAGCTCTCGGCCACCTCGGCCTCGTCGACGTCCACCGCGCCCGACTGTGAGTCGACGCGCCGTGCCTTGAGCTCTTCCAGGCTGTCCTCGCCGAGGTCGACCTCGTCGCGACGCGGGGCGTCGTAGTCGGTGGCCATCGGTTTCACTCTCCCATATCGATGTTGTCGCTTCCGGTTGTAACGCCGGACGACGCTGTTTCGGTTCCGCTGGCCGGCCACCACTTGTGTCGGGCACCCGACCCGGGGGACCGAACGGGTCGAGCCCGCTGGGGCGACTCCCCTGCGAGCGCGGAACCTTACCCCCCTTTGGGCGAGGCATGTATACCGCCCTCGCGGCTGAGATGTACGCCCCAGCACCCGAAGTTGTTCCCAATGTGACTCAGGCGACACGAAGATAGGGGTAGTAGTACCCGGTTCACGGTCGGCGCGCCGGCATGTCGGACTGTTTCCACGCGACGGCCGGACAACCGTTAACCTCAGCGGCGTATTCGACGGCCGCCGGTCAGTGCGATCGTTGGCGGCCGCCGCCACCCACCTGACGTCCGGGAGCGCCCAGATGAGTTTTGCGCGAGTGCGAGCACTCGTCGTCGTCGGCATGCTCGGGGTGCTGGCCCTGGCCTTCGTGATCACCGCGCTGGTCCGGGACACCCAGGGCAAGGCGGGCACGGCCGAGGGTTGCCCGGATGGCTGGCCGCTGGCCGACGTCACTCTGCACGAACCCAAGGACGTCAAGATCAACGTCTTGAACGCGACCGACGAGCCCGGCCGGGCCGGCAGCGTCGCGGACGACTTCCGCAACCGCAAGTTCCAGGTCAAGAAGGTCGGCAACGCGCCCAAGGGGATCGCCGAGGTGGCCGTGCTGCGGTACGGCCCCAAGGGCGTCGGCTCTGCGCACCTGCTGCAGGCGTACTTCCTCAACAACGCCGAGCCGGGCTACGACCCGAAGCGCACCGACGACACGGTGGACGTGGTGCTGGGCAGCCGCTTCCAGCAGCTCGCCACGACGACCGAGGTGAACCAGTCCCTCGGTGACCTGGGCGCTCCGGTCGCGCCCCCGGAGTCGTGCCCCTCCCCGGTCGCCAAGAAGTGACCGGGCAGGTCGGCGGACGCTGACCCCTCCGGCACCGCGCCGGGGGGCCACCAGCCCGGCAGGCGGCCGCCTGCCGGGCGCGCCGGTCAGGGGCCGCCGGCGGCATCCAGGGCGGCCAGGCGGTCGTGCAGCGGCGCGAAGAGCGCCGGCGGGGCCGCGAGCACCAGGTCCGGGCCGGGCGGACGACCGTCCAGGCCGGTGACCCGCACACCCGCCTCGGCGGCCACCAGCCCACCGGCCGCCAGGTCCCAGGCGGCCAGGCCCTTCTCGAAGTACGCGTCCAGGCGCCCCTCCGCCACCAGGCAGAGGTCCAACGCGGCGGCGCCGAGCCGGCGGATGTCCCGCACGTGCGCGATCAGCCCGGCCACCACCCGGGCCTGGTGCGCCCGCCGGCCGGCGTCGTAGCCGAAGCCGGTGGCGACCAGCGCCTGCCCCAGGTCGGTCTCGCCGGAACAGCGCAACCGGACGCCGTCACGCCAGGCGCCCCCGCCGGCCGTGGCGGTCCACTCCTCGCCGGTGCTGACGTTGCGCACCACGCCGGCGACCACCACGCCGTCCACCTCGGCGGCGAGCGACACCGCGCTGTACGGCAGCCCGTAGAGGTAGTTGACGGTGCCGTCGATCGGGTCGACGATCCAGCGCACCCCGCCCGGCCCGACCGGCCCGGTGGCCCCCGTGCCGTACTCCTCGCCGAGCACCGCGTCGCCCGGCCGCATCCGGTGCAGCGCGTCGAGCACCTGCCGCTCGACCGCCCGGTCGGCTGCGGTGACCACGTCGGTGACCGTACTCTTGGTCGCGGCCACGGCGACGCCCTCGGCGCGCATCCGGTACGCGGTGGCCGCGGCGTCCCGCGCAACGTCGAGCGCGATCGCCAACAGATCCTCTGGTGGCGGCACCGAACGGTCCATCCCACGTCCCCTTCCCGCACGACCGGGGTGTTCCGGGCCGGGCGCGAGTATCATCCTTACAAAGTCCACATCTGCGCCGAATCGGCGGTCCCCACCGCAGGTACTCCGTGCGGCGCAGGATGATCGCCGCAGACGGCGTTACAATTCACCCCTGCCACCGCGCCACGGACCGCCGACCACCGGCCGGCCCGGGACACGGAGGTCCCTCAACCACATCGCCCGGCCCGGTTGCCCCACGCTGTGCCGGACGACCCGGCCGTGCCCGCTCTTCGCCTCCGGAAGGTCATTCGTGACAGAACCCCGCCAGACCGGCGCCGACGTTCGCTCGCTCACCGACACTCTGATCGCCCACGCGCAGAGCGCCGGCGGTCAGCTCACGTCGGCTCAGCTCGCGCGCACCGTCGAGTCCGCCGAGGTGACTCCGGCCCAGGCCAAGAAGATCCTGCGGGCACTCTCCGAGGCGGGAGTGACCGTGGTGGTCGATGGCTCGGCGAGCACCCGCCGCCGGGTCGCCGCGGCCCGCTCGACGACGCCGGCGTCCCGGGCCACCACCGCCAAGACCACCAAGAAGGCCGCCGCGCCGGCGCCCAAGCAGGCACCCGCCTCCGACGAGGCGCCGTCGACGCCGGCGCCGCGCAAGGTGGCCGCGCGCAAGGCAGCCGGCAGCACCGCCGAGGTCGCCGCCGCCGCGCCGGCGAAGGCCGCGACCAAGTCGACCCGGGCGACCAAGGCGACGGTCGCCGCGGCCGCCGGCGCCAAGCCGGCCAAGGCCGGCGGCAAGGCCAAGGGCGAAGGCGCCGAGGGTGAGATCGACCCGGAGGAGCTGGCCGCCGCGATCGAGGACGTGGTGGTCGAGGAGCCGGCCGAGCTGACCCAGGCCGCCGAGACCGACGCCGCCGCCTCGGCCACCGACAACGACTTCGAGTGGGACGACGAGGAGTCCGAGGCGCTCAAGCAGGCCCGGCGGGACGCCGAGCTGACCGCCTCCGCCGACTCGGTGCGCGCGTACCTCAAGCAGATCGGCAAGGTTCCGCTGCTCAACGCCGAGCAGGAGGTGGAGCTGGCCAAGCGGATCGAGGCCGGGCTCTACGCCGCGGAGCGGCTGCGCGCGGCCGACGAGGGCGAGGAGAAGCTCACCCGGGAGATGGTCCGTGACCTGGGCTGGATCTCCCGCGACGGCGAGCGCGCCAAGAACCACCTGCTGGAGGCGAACCTCCGTCTGGTGGTGTCGCTGGCCAAGCGGTACACGGGACGTGGCATGGCCTTCCTGGACCTGATCCAGGAGGGCAACCTCGGCCTGATCCGCGCGGTCGAGAAGTTCGACTACACCAAGGGCTACAAGTTCTCCACGTACGCCACCTGGTGGATCCGGCAGGCGATCACCCGCGCGATGGCCGACCAGGCCCGCACCATCCGCATCCCGGTGCACATGGTGGAAGTCATCAACAAGCTCGGCCGCATACAGCGTGAGCTGCTCCAGGACCTGGGCCGCGAGCCCACGCCGGAGGAGCTGGCCAAGGAGATGGACATCACACCGGAGAAGGTGCTGGAGATCCAGCAGTACGCCCGGGAGCCCATCTCGCTGGACCAGACCATCGGCGACGAGGGCGACAGCCAGCTCGGCGACTTCATCGAGGATTCCGAGGCCGTGGTCGCGGTCGACGCGGTCTCGTTCTCGCTCCTGCAGGACCAGCTCCAGCAGGTGTTGCAGACGCTCTCCGAGCGTGAGGCGGGTGTGGTACGCCTGCGCTTCGGCCTGACCGACGGCCAGCCGCGGACGCTGGACGAGATCGGCCAGGTCTACGGGGTGACCCGGGAGCGGATCCGGCAGATCGAGTCCAAGACGATGTCCAAGCTGCGTCACCCGTCCCGGTCGCAGGTCCTGCGGGATTACCTGGACTGAGCGGGTTTCGTCAACCGAACGTGTCGTTTTGACCACCTGGTGTGCAACACCAGATGGTGATCGTCCGGATGCACGAATGTGATCGTTGACGTGGCACCCTGGGTGCACGGCACACTGTCCCAGCCATGTGTGACCTCGGTCCCCCGCGGGCACACAGGGAAGGCAGGGCCTGGCAAGGGTGTTGCACGATAGGTGAGCAACGACCGAAGAGATTGTTCATCGGTGACGACCAGAGGAGGAAGGCGATGACCCCGACCCTCACGCCGCCGCCCGAGACGGTGGCACCCCCAGCCGCCGATGAACGGTGCGACCGCTGCAATGCTGCCGGCAAGCTCCGGATCACTCTGGCGGGTGGGAGCGAGTTGGTTTTCTGTGGGCACCACGCGAACAAGTACGCGGAGGATCTCGTGAAGATCACCGTCCGGTTCGCGACGGACCCCGAGTTCAGCTGGCGTGGCGCCGATCTGATGGCGAACTGAATCCGCAACCCGACATAGCCGGCCGGAGACACCCCGAGGGTGTCTCCGGTCGGCTTTTCTCTACCCACAGTCCGCTGCCCGCTGCCAGGCCGCCACCCCGGCGCCCCTTGGCGGGCGACAACCGGCCCCGCGCAGTGCCCGCTGCCCGCTGCCAGGCCGCCACCCCGGCGCCCCTTGGCGGGCGACAACCGGCCCCGCGCAGTGCCCGCTGCCCGCTGCCAGGCCGCCACCCCGGCGCCCCTTGGCGGGCGACAACCGGCCCCGC
>NZ_RCVJ01000072.1 GCF_003667505.1 Micromonospora sp. BL4 | reverse complement strand
CTCCCCCACTGAACCCCGACCGCTGTTGATCATGAGGTTTGCTGTCACCCGCTTCGGCGTGGCGTGACGACAACCTCATGATCAGCGGGGGTGGGCGGACAGTTCTGTCACCAGTTCTTCGTCCTCCACCGCGCCGGTCGGGTGAAAGCCGAGGGAGCTGTAGAGGGTGGCGGCCTGGGTGTTGTCGGGGTGATACGAGAGGCGGACCGGGGGGTTGCCCTCTCGTGTGGACAGCCAGGCCGCCAGAGTTCGCACCGTCGCTCGTCCGACACCGCGGTTCTGCTCGGCGGCGTCGATCAGCATCCCACCGATCCAGTGCGAGCCGTCGTCGTCCACGCCCCACATCACGTGCCCGACGACGGTCTCGTCCGCGTAGACCGCCAACGAGGTCCACACCTCGGAACGGCTGCTGAGCAGCAGGTAACGCGCGCCCAGCGCGGCCACGAACCGGCGCTGGTCGTCGCGCGGCGCGACGTCGGCCACCGCCCGCCAGTTGTCGTCGTCGACCGGCCGGAGTGTGACGCGCCGCCCGCTCCGGTCCAGGTGTCCCCCATTGATCATCCGGCGGATGTTACCCCGACCCGTACCCGCAGATCTTGGACAGTTTCCGTTCCGCGCTGACGGTAAGTGTCCAAGATCTGCGCCGCGCGCGGGCGCTGCGCGTGCGGGGGCAGCACTGCACGCGGACGCGGGCCGGCGGGCGAGGGAACGGGCGAGCGAACGGGCGGACGCGAGCGAACAGGCGGGCGCCGGCCGGGGGGGCGGGCCGGCGAGCGAACAGGCGGGCGCGGGCCGGCGGGCGCGCGCATCGGCGGGCGCGCGTGCGGAGGAGCGGATCGGTCAGTCGAGCAGGGCGTCCAGGCCGACCGTGAGGCCCGGGCGGTTGCGCACCGCGCGTACGGCCAGCAGCACACCCGGCATGAACGACGCCCGGTCGTACGAGTCGTGCCGGATGGTCAGCGTCTCGCCGGTGGTGCCGAAGAGCACCTCCTGGTGGGCGACGAGCCCGGTGGCGCGCACGGCGTGTACGCGTACCCCGTCGATTTCGGCACCCCGCGCGCCCGGCACCTCGTCCTTGGTGGCGTCCGGCACCGGGCCGAGGCCGGCCTCGGCGCGGGCGCGGGCGATCTGCCGGGCGGTGTGCGTGGCGGTGCCGCTCGGTGCGTCCAGCTTGCGCGGGTGGTGCTGCTCGATGATCTCGACGGACTCGAAGTGCCGGGCGGCCCGCGCGGCGAACTGCATCATCAGCACCGCGCCGATGCCGAAGTTCGGGGCGATGACCACGCCCACCCCGGGCTTGTCGGCCAGCCAGCCGCGCACCTGCTCCAGCCGCTGCTCGGTGAAGCCCGTGGTGCCGACGACCGCGTTGATGCCCTGGTCGATGCACCACCGCAGGTTGTCCATGACGACGTCGGGCGTGGTGAAGTCGACGACCACCTCGGCGGTGGACACGGCGGAGCGGCTGTCGCCCTGGTCGATCGACGCGGCGAGTTCGAGGTCGTCGGCGGCGTCGACCGCCTTGCAGACCTCGACGCCCATCCGGCCGCGCGCACCAAAAACGCCGACCCGCAGCGGCTGGGCCGGGGTCTTCTCCTGCTCGTCAGTCACGGGGCACAACCTATCCCAATCGGGACGTGCCCCTCCGGCCGGATCCGGTGCGCTCCACCAGCTGGTACGCCCACCTCGGCGCCCCGACCGCGACGGGCGGCAGCCCTCAGACCGCGAAGTCACCCTCGCCGAAGGGGCCGACCACGGCCAGCGACATCGGTCGGCTGAGCAGCTCGGCGGCGAGGACGTTCACGTCCTCCACGGTGACCTCGTCGACCCGGCGGAGCAGCTCGTCCACGGGCATCAGGTCGCCGTAGAGCAGCTCACCCTTGGCCAGACGGCTCATCCGGGACCCGGTGTCCTCCAGGCCGAGCACGAACGAGCCCTTGCTCATGCCCTTGCCCCGGGCCACCTCGGCCTCGGTCAGCCCGTCGGCGGCCACCCGGGCCAGCTCGGCGCGGGTCAGGGCCAGCACCTCGTCGACCTTGCCGGGCGCGCAGCCGGCGTAGACGGCGAACAGGCCGCTGTCGGCGTACTGGCTGGCGTAGGAGTACACCGAGTACGCGAGGCCGCGCTGCTCGCGGATCTCCTGGAACAGTCGGCTGGACATGCCGCCGCCGAGCACGTTGTTGAGCACCCCGAGGGCGAAGCGCCGCTCGTCGATGCGGTCGATGCCGGGGCAGCCGAGGAGGACGTGCGCCTGCTCGGTCTCCTTCGACTCCACCAGGGTGGTGGCGCCCCGGGTGCGTACCGCCGGCGTTGCCTTGCGGTACGGCGCCGGGGTCGCCGGGTCGCTGTCCAGCGGGGTGCCGCGCACCGCCTGGCGGACCAGCTTGACCACCGCGGCGTGGTCGAGGTTGCCGGCGGCGGCGATGATGATCTGCGGCGCGGTGTAGCGGCGCCGGTAGAAGCTCTGGATCTGCCGCCGGGTCATCGGCGTGACGGTCTCCTCGGTGCCGGAGATCAGTCGGCCCAGCGGGTGGTCACCGTAGATGGCGCGGGCGAAGAGGTCGTGCACCTCGTCACCGGGCTCGTCGTCGTGCATGGCGATCTCTTCGAGGATCACGCCGCGCTCGGTCTCCACGTCGGCCGGCTCCAGCAGCGAGTCGGCGACCAGGTCGCACATCACGTCGATCGCCAGCGGCAGGTCCTCGTCCAGCACGCGGGCGTAGTAGCAGGTGTATTCCTTCGTGGTGAAGGCGTTGGTCTCGCCACCCACCGCCTCGATCTGCGAGGAGATCTCCAGGGCGGTGCGCTTGTGGGTGCCCTTGAAGAGCAGGTGCTCCAGGAAGTGCGCGGCACCGGCCTGTGGGCCGGTCTCGTCCCGCGAGCCCACCGCCACCCAGATGCCGAAGGAGACGCTGCGCATCGCCGGGATCGCCTCGGTGAGCACGCGCAGGCCGCTGGGCAGCACGGTACGTCGTACCGTGCCGCCCAGCGGGTCGTCGCTGAGCGTCCGGGTCACCGCCCGGGCGGTGCCGCCGGAGCGGCCCGCCCCGGTGTCCCGGGACGCGACCACCCCCCGTCGATCCGGTGGAAACGGCGCACTGAAGGCCCGACTCACGTGGTGCTCCCGGTTCGACGAGGGGTGGGTGATGCGAGGTACGACGATCAGCTGTGCCGGGTCCGGCGGCGCGGACGCTCGCCGCCCTCGCCACCCTCGCCGCCGCCGTTGCCGCCGCCCTCGCCGCGCTCCGGGCCACGGCCGCCACGGTCGCCGCCACGCTCGCGGTCGCCGCGGTCACGCGGGCCACGGTCACCCCGGTCGCGGCCAGCCGGCCGGTCGCCACCGGCAGCCTCACCGGCGGCCGGCGCCTCGGCGCCCTCCGGGCGGACCTTGTCCAGGTAGATCTTGCCGCGGGCGTCGATGTCCGCGATCTCGACCTCGACCCGGTCGCCGACGTTGAGGAAGTCCTCAACGCGCTCGACCCGCTTGCCGTCGCCCACCTTGGAGATGTGCAGCAGGCCGTCACGACCCGGCAGCAGCGAGATGAACGCGCCGAACGCGGCGGTCTTGACCACCGTGCCGAGGAACCGCTCACCCTGCTTCGGCAGCGTCGGGTTGGCGATGCCGTTGATCCGGTCCACCGCCGCCTGGGCCGACGGGCCGTTGGTGGCGCCGACGTAGATCGTGCCGTCGTCCTCGATGGAGATCTCGGCGCCGGTCTCGTCCTGGATGGCGTTGATGGTCTGCCCCTTCGGGCCGATCACCATGCCGATCTTGTCGACCGGGATCTTGACGGTGGTGACCCGCGGCGCGTAGTCGGACATCTCGGCCGGAGCCTCGATCGCCGCCTTCATGACACCGAGGATGACCTGCCGGGCCTCGTTCGCCTGCTGCAGCGCGGCGGCCAGCACGTCCGACGGGATGCCGTTGAGCTTGGTGTCGAGCTGGAGCGCGGTCACGAACTCCGGCGTGCCGGCGACCTTGAAGTCCATGTCACCGAACGCGTCCTCGGCACCGAGGATGTCGGTCAGCGTCACGTACTGGGTCTTGCCGTCCACCTCGTCGGAGATGAGCCCCATCGCGATGCCGGCGACCGGCGCCTTCAGCGGCACACCGGCGCTGAGCAGGCCCAGCGTCGAGGCGCAGACCGAACCCATCGAGGTGGAGCCGTTGGAGCCGAGCGCCTCGGAGACCTGCCGGATGGCGTACGGGAACTCCTCGCGCGACGGCAGCACCGGGATCAGCGCCCGCTCGGCGAGCGCGCCGTGGCCGATCTCGCGACGCTTCGGCGAGCCGACCCGGCCGGTCTCACCGGTCGAGTACGGCGGGAAGTTGTAGTTGTGCATGTAGCGCTTGCGGTTCTCGGGGGACAGCGTGTCCACCATCTGCTCCATGCGGAGCATGTTGAGCGTGGTGACACCCAGGATCTGGGTCTCGCCGCGCTCGAACAGCGCCGAACCGTGCACCCGCGGCAGCACGCCGACCTCGGCGGTCAGCGGGCGGATGTCCCGCGGGCCACGCCCGTCCATGCGGACCTGCTCGCGCAGCACGCGGTTGCGCACCTCGGACTTGGTCAGCGACCGGAAGGCGGCGCTGAGCTCCTTCTCCCGACCCTCGAACCGAGCGCCCAGCTCCTCGGCGACCCGGGCCTTGACCCGGTCCAGGGCCTCCTCGCGGTCGGCCTTGCCGGAGATGGTGATCGCCTCGGACACGTCGGCGCGGGCCAGCTCGGCGACCGCGTCGTACACGTCGTCCTGGTAGTCGAGGAAGACGGGGAACTCGGTGACCGGCTTGGCGGCGACCTCGGCCAGCTCGCTCTGCGCGCGGCACAGCTCACGGATCGCCGGCTTGGCGGCCTCCAGGCCGCTGGCCACGATCTCCTCGGTCGGGGCGGTGGCACCGGCCGAGATCAGGGCGACGGCGTTCGGGGTGGCCTCGGCCTCGACCATCATGATCGCGACGTCGCCGTCCTCGAGCGTGCGGCCGGCCACGACCATGTCGAAGGTGGCGCGAGCCAGCTCCTCCAGGGTCGGGAAGGCGACCCACTGGCCGTCGATGTGCGCGACCCGGGTCGCGCCGATCGGGCCGGAGAACGGCAGGCCGGAGAGCTTGGTCGACATCGAGGCGGCGTTGATCGCCACGACGTCGTACGGGTGCTGCGGGTCGAGCGCGAGGATGGTCTCGACGACCTGGACCTCGTTGCGCAGGCCCTTGACGAACGACGGGCGCAGCGGCCGGTCGATCAGGCGGCAGGTGAGGATGGCGTCCTCGCTGGGCCGGCCCTCACGGCGGAAGAACGAGCCGGGGATCCGGCCCGCGGCGTACATCCGCTCCTCGACGTCGACGGTCAGCGGGAAGAAGTCGAACTGCTCCTTCGGGTGCTTACCGGCGGTGGTGGCGGAGAGAACGACCGTCTCGCCCAGCTGGGCGACGACGGAACCGGCGGCCTGGCGAGCCAGCCGACCGGTGGAGAAGGTGATCTCACGGGTGCCGAAGGACCCGTTGTCGATCACGGCGGTGCGGGATTCGGTGCCGAGGTTGGTCTCGGTCATGTGCTGTAGTGCTCCTTCGCGTCGTGGGCCCCACGACACGGGGAACTGCTCAGCCGGCCGGTCTTCGATCGAAGCGCCCGGGTGGCCGGCATGATGCCGGGATTCCCGGGGGCCACTACCGGAGACCGGTACGCTGACCGGCTCCCTGTCGGGTGGTCGCGCGGCCCGTGTTCTTCAGGTGGGACGCCGATCGGGGGAGCGGCCGGTCGGCCACTCCCCCGTCACGTCACCGGCGCAGGCCGAGCCGCTCGATGAGCGACCGGTAGCGCGCAATGTCCTTCTTCTGGACGTAGTTGAGCAGCCGACGGCGCCGGCCGACCAGCAGCAGCAGCCCACGGCGGCTGTGGTGGTCGTGCTTGTGCACCTTCAGGTGCTCGGTCAGCTCAGCGATCCGCTTGGTGAGGACCGCGACCTGGACCTCCGGCGAACCGGTGTCGCCCTCGGCGGTCGCGTACTCCGCGCGGATCGTGGCCTTGGCTTCCTGGTCGAGCGCCATGTTCTCCCTGTTTCAGTGGGTTGATCAAGTAGGTGTCCGTCGTCCCGATGGACCGGGAACGGACCGGTACCTCGCACCCGCGGCGTCGAGCAGGCACGCGAGGCCCCACGCCGGTCACCCGACGTTTCCGCCAGACTACCAGCACCCGCCGAAAGCGCCCGGTCAAGGGCCTCGGCGAGGGGACGCGACGCGGGGGACGATCAGCCCAGAGCACGCCGTGTGCGCTCGACGTCCTGATTCATCTGCGTGATCAACGGCTCGATCGAGTCGTAGCGGATCTGCCCCCGCAGGTGCGCCACGAAGTCCAGGGCCAGCCGCTCGCCGTAGAGGTCGCCGTCGAAGTCCAGGGCGTACGCCTCCACCCGCCGCTCCCGTCCCGAGAAGGTCGGGTTGGTGCCCACCGACACCGCCGCCATCAGCGGCTCGCGCTGCCCGCGCCGGACCAAGCGGGCCGCGTACACCCCGTCGGCGGGCACCGCCGCGTACCGGTGGCAGAGCAGGTTGGCGGTGGGAAAGCCCAGCTCCCGCCCCCGCTGGTCACCGCGGACCACGACGCCCTCCAGCCGGTGCGGGCGGCCCAGCGCGGCCGCCGCGGCCCCCACGTCGCCGGCGTCGACGCAGGAACGGATGTACGTCGAGGAGAAGACGGTGCCGTCCTCGGCGACCAGCGGGCCGCCCTCCACGCCGAAGCCGAACGTGCGGCCCAGCCGCTCCAGCAGCGCCACGTCGCCGGCCGCCCGGTGCCCGAAGCGGAAGTTGCTGCCGACCACCACCAGCGCCGCGTGCAGGTGCTCGACCAGGATGTCGTGCACGAACTGCTCGGCGGGCAGCCGCGAGAACTCCGGGGTGAACGGCACCACGCAGAGCACGTCCACGCCGAGCGCCTCGATCAGCTCAGCCTTGCGAGCCGGCTCGGTGAGCACCGCCGGATGCGAGCCGGGGCGGACCACCTCGGCCGGGTGCGGGTCGAAGGTGACCACGACGGACTGCACGCCCAGCTCGCGGGCCCGGGCCACGGCGTGCCCGATGGTCGCCTGGTGCCCCTTGTGCACGCCGTCGAAGACGCCGATGGTGACGACCGAGCGCCCCCACCCGCCGGGCGCCGCGTCGTACCCCCGCCACCGCTGCATGCCGCTCCCCTCGGTAAGGAAGGGCTCCTTCCTGACGCCTCGCGCCGCGGAAGGGCCCCTTGTTGACACTCGCCCGGCGGATCCGCGCCCCCGGGCGTACCGGCTCCGCCGTCAGGCCGGGGCGAGCACGATCTCGGCGCGGGCCCGCCCGTCCCGCTCGCTGACGATAGCGATCAGGCCGCCGGACGGCCCGAAGACGGCGTACGGCCCGGTCAGGCCGGTCGGGTCGAGCGGCCCGCCGTGGGCGAGCACCCGCGCCTCGTCGGGCGTCGCCTCCCGGCGTGGGAAGAACCGGTCGGCTGCCGCGTCGAGCGGCAGGTTGACCACGTCCGGGGCACGTTGCTCCAGCTCGTCGAGGGTGGCCGCCTCGGCCAGGGTGAAGCCACCCACGGCGGTCCGGCGCAGCGCGGTCAGATGCCCACCGACGCCGAGCGCCAGGCCCGCGTCCCGGGCGATGGCCCGGATGTACGTGCCGGAGGAGCAGGTGACGTCGATGTCCACGTCCACCACGTCCGGCTCGGTGCGACGGATCGCCAGCACCTCCAGGCGGGAGATGGTGACCCGCCGCGCGGGCAGCTCGACGCTCTCCCCGTCACGCACCCGCTTGTACGCCCGCTGACCGTCGATTTTGATGGCGCTCACCGCGCTCGGCACCTGGTCGATCTCCCCGGTCGAGGCGGTCAGCGCCTCCCGGATGGCGTCGTCGGTGACCTGACCGGCCGGGGTGGTGGCGATCACGTCACCCTCGGCGTCGTCGGTGACGGTGGCCTGACCGAGCCGGATGGTGCCGGTGTAGCTCTTGGCCGCGCCGATCACGTACGTCAGCAACCGGGTGGCCCGGCCCACACCGATCACCAGCACTCCGGTCGCCATCGGGTCGAGCGTGCCGCCGTGCCCGACCCGCCGGGTCTTCGCCAGTCGGCGGATCCGTGCCACCACGTCGTGCGACGTCATGCCGCCGGATTTGTCGACCACGATCAGTCCATCGGTGCTCACGTCGCCCAAGCCTGCCAGACGCCCCGGAGGGCGACGTGTGTGGGCGGGCGCCGCCTCAGCGGACGACGCCGACGACCGCCCAGCGGCCGTCGCGCAGCCGCAACAGCAGGGCGACCAGCCGGATCACCACGAACAGGGTGAGCCCGGCCCAGATGCCGCCCAGCCCGAGGTCGAGCCCGTACGCCAGCCAGATGGCCGGCAGGAAGCCGCCGAGCGCCGCCACGATGGTGAGATTGCGCAGGTAACGCACGTCGCCGGCGCCGATCAGCACGCCGTCGAGCGCGAACACCACCCCGGCCAGCGGCTGCATGGCGACGAACCAGGGCCAGGCCACCATGGCCTGCTCGCGTACCTCGGGATCGGAGCTGAACCACGACGGCACCACGCCGGCGCCGGCGGCGATCAGCAGCGCGAAGCCGACACCACAGAGGCCGCCGAGCAGCCCGATCCGGCGGGCCAGCGACCGGGCGCCCGCCTCGTCGCCGGCCCCGAGCGCGGCGCCCACCAGGGACTGCGCGGCGATCGCGAGCGCGTCGAGCACCAGCGCGGTGAAGAACCAGAGCTGGAGGGCGATCTGGTGGGCGCCGACGGCGGCGGCGCCGAAACGGGCGGCGACGGCGGTCGCGGAAAGGAAGCTGGCCTGGAACGCCACGCCACGGATCAGCAGGTCCCGGCTGAGCACCAACTGCTGGCGGATCAGCTGCGGCCGGGGTCGCAGCGACACCCGTTCGGAGACCAGCGCCGCGGCGAAGAGCACCCCGGCGAGCGTCTGGGCGATCACGTTGGCCACGGCCGAACCCACCAGACCGAGCCCGGCGGGATAGACCAGCAGCGGGCAGAGCAGCGCGGAGAGCAGGTTGGGGCCGAGCACGAAGAGGAGCGGGCGGCGGGTGTCCTGCACGCCGCGCAGCCAGCCGTTGCCGGCCGCGGCGAGCAGCAGGCCGGGGGCGCCGAGCGCCGCGACGCGCAGCCACTGCGCGGCGGCGTCGGCCACCTCGCCGCCACCTCCGGCGAGGGTACGCGCGAGCGCGCCGCCGCCGATCTGCATGCCGACGGCGACCAGCAGCCCGACACCGAACGCCAACCAGGACGACTGGACGCCCTCGGCCACCGCCGCCGCCCGGTCGCCGGCGCCGTAGCGGCGGGCCGAACGCCCGGTGGTGCCGTACGCGACCACGGTGCCGAGCCACGCGGCGAGTGTCATGACCGTGCCGCCGACGGCGAGCGCGGCCAGCGGCACCCGGCCGAGGTGACCGACCACGGCCGTGTCGACCAGCACGTAGAGCGGTTCGGCGGCCAGCACCACGAGGGCGGGCAGGGCGAGGCCGGCGATTCGGCGGGGGGACGCGGCAAGCGTGCTGGTGTCCATCGCCGGCGATCCTGTCACGAGCTCAGTAAGGATCGCAAGGGTGGCCAGCACTTACCGGCGGAGGCCGGCGGGGGCTACCCCGTAGGACGATGCGGGATCAGTGCGCGGGGTGTCCCGGACGGGACGGAACCGATCGGGCGGTGACGCCTCGGACAAAGGCCGTCGACGGCGTCACCGCCGGACGGATCGGGTCACTGACGGGTGTCCATCGACGTCTGGAGCGCGCGGCGGGCCTGCTCGCGGGCGTCGTCGGCGGTCTCCGGCTTGGGCTTGTTCGGCATGGTGGCGCTCCTTCCGGTGTGCGAGCCACCGGCACGCGGCGACCCGCACGGGCGGTCGTGCTGAGCGCCCCACGGCGGTCCGGGGTTACCGGAGCAGCCGGCTGGGCGGTGTGCGCCCGGGTCGGTCTGACCCGGGAGGGAGGCGGCACAAGGTGTGGCACCACCACCCGCGACCTGCACCGCAACCGGTGCCGGCCGTCTCCCAAGCTATCGTTCAGGTCCACATACTGCTCACGGTTCCCGCCATCTGGACGGGCTACGACCCAGTTCAGCGGGCCAGAAAGTGCCAGCCCAGCCACCACCAGAAGCCGAACAGACCGATCCGGCCCACCGGCACCGGGCCGACCTCGTAGCGCATCACGTACGCGCAGACCTCGCCCAGGGTGGGGATCCGGGAACCCTCCCGCCGGGCCAACCACTCGACCACGCCGAACAGGGCCAGTGCGGTGAGGAAGCCGCCGATCGCGAGCGCCCGCATCATCGCCGCACCAACCCCCAGAACGCGGCCAGCCAGGCGAACCAGGCCGCCGACCGGGTCAGATGATCCTCCAGGAGGGGATCGGCCAGCCGGGAGAAGGTGGGGAAGTCGTCGCCCACCGCCAGCACGAAGGTGACACCTTCGAAGACCCCGAAGACGACCACTGGCAGCGCCCACCAGGCCGCGCCCGCGCCCAGCCGGCGCGGCGCCGGGCGGCGGGCCACCCGGTTGCTCAGACCGAGCCAGATCAGCACCCCGCCGGTGCCCAGGGTGTACAGGTTGGCCTCGGTCGAGAAGGACGCGAACCGGCCACCGACGAGCGACAGACAGACGAGGACCGGTACGGAGACGGCAGGCCGATCCCAGGCACGGGGGGCCTCCACGGTGAGGTCGTGCGGCTGCTCCATCCCGCAATTCTTCCCGGTCTCACCGAACGCGGGAAGACCAACACTCCCCGGAGTTGACCCTGATCTCCCCCACCGCAGGGCGGTGGCGGCCGGCGTTCCGCACCGGTTCCGGGCCGTACGACGACGCGGGGGCCGGTCAGCCGCCGGGGCGGATCAGCGCCGCGTCCAGCTGGCCGCGGATCGCCTCGACCACCTGCTCGACGGCGCCCCGACCGGTGAACCCGGCCGCGAACTTGTGACCGCCACCGCCCAGCGCGACCGCCACCCGGCTGACGTCGACCGCGCCCTTGCTGCGCATCGAGACGGCCCACTCGGCAGGCCTGGTCTGCTTCAGCACGCAGCTCACGTCCGCCTCGGCGGTGCACCGCACCGAGTCGATCAACGCTTCCAACACGTAGGGTCGCTGGTCGTGCCGGGCCAGGTCGTCCAGGGTGGCGAAGGTCCACACCAGGCCCCGACCGTCCGCCTCCGCCGGCTCCAGCCGGGCCCGGCCCAGCACCTCGCCGAAGAGCCGGACCGCGCCGAAGGGACGGGTGTCGAAGACCCGCCGGGAGATGTCACCCGGTGAGATGCCGGTGGCCAGCAGCCGGGCGGCCAACTGGTGCACCGCCGGGGTGGTCGCCTCGAACCGGAACGAGCCCGTGTCCGTGGTCAGTGCCACGTAGAGGCACTCCGCGATGGCCGGGTCCAGCGGCACACCGAGCCGGCCCAGCAGCTGATCGGCCACCACCGAGGTCGCCGCCGCCGCCGGGTCCACCAGGTTGACCGTGCCGAAGCCGGTGTTCGAGGCATGGTGGTCGAGCACCAGCGCGGCGGGCGCGGACGACAGGCGTCCGACCAGCTCACCGAGGCGCGACTCGCTCGCCGCGTCGAAACAGATCACCAGGTCCGGGTCGGGATCCGCGGCACTGGCCGGAACCAGCAGGTCCAGCCCGGGCATCCCCCGGAACGGCTCGGGCACCTCCGGCGGCCCGGGAAAGGTCGCCTGCAGGTGGCGTACGCCGAGCTGACGCAGGCCCAGACCGAAGCCGAGCATGCTGCCCAGCGCGTCGCCGTCCGGGTTGACGTGACAGATCAGCAGCACCCGGCCGGTCGGCGCGAGGCCGCGCACCAGCGCCTCGGCCGCCGCCCAGTCCGCCTGGGTGGGGCCGGCACCGACGGCCGTGGCGAGTTGGGGACCGGCGTTGCCGGTCACCGCGCTTCCTCACCCCGGGGGTTCTCCGGGACCTCGGCGCCCTCGTCGGTCTCGTCCGACTCCTCGTCGACCCGGTACGGCTGCGCCTCACCCGCGTACTCGGCCTGCGCGGCGAGCCGCTGCACCTCGGCGTCCGCGTTGCGGGCCGCGGCGAGCAGGTCGTCGATGTGCTTGACCTGGTCCTGCACGTCGTCCAGGACGAAGGTGAGCGTCGGCGAGTGCCGCAGCCCGAGCGCCTTGCCGACGGTGCTGCGCAGCAGACCCTTGGCGCTCTCCAGCGCCGCCGCCGTGTCCGCCTGGGCCACCGCGTCACCGAGCACGGTGTAGAAGACCGTCGCGTCGCGCAGGTCAGCCGTGATCCGGGCGTCGGTGATGGTGATCATGCCGAGCCGCGGGTCCTTGATCTGGCTCCGCACCACCGACGCGACCAGCTCACGCACCCGTTCCGCGTGCCGGCGTACCTTGGCCGGATCAGACATCTCGCCACCTCCACGGCGTCCTGCTCCCGGCCGACGCGGCGACCCGCGGGCCGCCGGCCGACCGGCCAACATCTCGAACATTACCTTCGCGACCGGCCGGGTCGGCGAGCACCGCCGGCACCCTGGTCAGTCGTCCTCCGCGCCGTACAACCGGCGCCGGACCGACAGCAGCTCGGCCTCGGGGCGACCGGCCACCAGGCGCTCGCAGGAATCCAGCACCTCGCGGACGTGCGCCGCCTCGGCGGCCACCACGGCCACCGCTATCTGCGCCCGCCCGTGCAGGTCGAGCGCGCCCACCTCGGCGGCCGAGACCTCGAAGCGGCGCAGCGCCGCCACGATCGGCCGTACATATGATCTCTTGGCTTTGAGCGACCGGGAGTCGCCCGGCAGCAGCAGGTCGAAGACCGCGGTTCCGGTGAACATCGCCCCGGACGATACCGCCAACCCGCCCCGCATGATCAAGGGGTTTACGCCGAACGGCGTAAACCCCTTGATCAGCGTGTCACCGCCGGATCAGGCGCGAACCTTCTCCCGCATCTCGAAGGTCTCGATGATGTCGCCGACCTGGACGTTGTTGTAACCACCCAGGGTCAGACCACACTCGAAGCCCTCGCGGACCTCCGTGGCGTCGTCCTTGAACCGCTTCAGGGAGCTGATCGTGAGGTTGTCCGCCACGACCGTCCCGTCCCGAAGCAGGCGCGCCTTCGCGTTGCGCCGGATGACACCGGACCGGACGATACAACCGGAGATGTTGCCGATCTTGGACGAGCGGAAGACGTCGCGGATCTCCGCGCTGCCCAGCTCGACCTCCTCGTACTCCGGCTTGAGCAGGCCCTTGAGCGCC
Organism: Micromonospora sp. BL4; assembly: GCF_003667505.1. GTDB lineage: Bacteria > Actinomycetota > Actinomycetes > Mycobacteriales > Micromonosporaceae > Micromonospora. The sequence goes on along the minus strand of NZ_RCVJ01000072.1, from coordinate 21,046 downwards.
GCCTCGATCTCCTCGATGGCCTGGTAGATGACGGTGTAGTACCGGATCTCCACGCCCTCGCGGTCGGCCATCTCGCGGACCTTGTTCGAGGCCCGCACGTTGAAGCCGATGATCGTGACCGGCTCGGACGAGGCGCTCGCGAGCATGACGTTGCTCTCGGTGATCGCGCCGACGCCCCGGTCGAGGACCTTGAGCTGGACCTCCTCGGGAATGTCGAGGTTGAACAGCGCGTCCTCCAGGGCCTCCACCGAACCGGAGCCATCGCCCTTGAGGATGAGGTTGAGCGCAGTCTTCTCGCCCTCCTTGAGCTGCTCCATGAGCGTCTCGAGGGTGGCCCGACCACGGGAGTTGGCGAATGCCGCCGCCCGCCGCCGCGCCTGGCGCTGCTCGGCGATCTGCCGCACCGTACGGTCGTCCGCCGCGGCGAGGAACGTGTCACCCGCGCCGGGCGGCGCGGTCAGACCCAGGACCATGACCGGACGCGCCGGCCCGGCCTCGGAGACCTGGTTGCCGTTCTCGTCGAGCATGGCCCGGACCCGGCCGTGCGCCCCACCGGCGACGATCGAGTCGCCCGCCCGCAGGGTGCCCTTCTGCACCAGCACCGTCGCCACCGCACCGCGGCCCTTGTCCAGGTGCGCCTCGATGGCCACACCCTGCGCCGGCCCGTCGATCGGAGCGGTCAGCTCCAGCGACGCGTCGGCGGTCAGCAGGACAGCCTCGAGCAGCTCCTCGATGCCGATGCCCGGCTTCGCGGCCACGTTGACGAACATGGTCTCGCCGCCGTACTCCTCGGCGACCAGGCCGTACTCGGTCAGCTGCTGGCGAACCTTGTCCGGGTTGGCCTCCGGCTTGTCGACCTTGTTGACCGCGACCACGATCGGCACGTCAGCCGCCTTGGCGTGGTTCAACGCCTCGATCGTCTGCGGCATCACGCCGTCGTCGGCCGCGACCACCAGGATCACGATGTCCGTCACCTGGGCACCACGAGCACGCATGGCGGTGAACGCCTCGTGACCCGGGGTGTCGATGAAGGTCACCGCGCGGTCCAGGCCGTCGTGCGGCACGTGGACCTGGTAGGCACCGATGTGCTGGGTGATGCCACCCGCCTCGCCGGCCACGACGTTCGCCTTGCGGATGGCGTCGAGCAGCTTGGTCTTACCGTGGTCGACGTGACCCATGACGGTCACGACCGGCGCACGGCTGACCAGACGCTCCTCGGCCACCTCCGCGTCGAGGTCGATGTTGAACTGCGCGAGCAGCTCGCGGTCCTCGTCCTCCGGGCTGACGATCTGGATGTCGAATCCGAGGTGCTCACCCAGCAGCTGCAGGGTGTCGTCAGAGCAGGACTGGGTCGCGGTGACCATCTCGCCCAGGTTGAACATCTCCTGGACCAGCGAACCCGGGTTGGCGTTGATCTTGTCGGCGAAGTCCGACAGCGAGGCGCCACGGGAGAGCCGGACGACCTGACCCTGACCCCGGGGAGCACCCGAGCTCATGGTCGGAGCCGACAGGTTGTCGAACTCCTGTCTGCGCTGCTTCTTGGACTTGCGACCGCGCGTCGGCCGGCCACCCGGACGCCCGAAGGCACCCGCGGCGCCACCGCCACGGCCACGACCGCCCGCACCCGGACGACCGCCGCCACCGGCCGGAGCACCCGGACGGAAACCGCCACCGGGAGCACCACCGCCGCCGCCGGGACCGCCACGGTAGCCACCGCCACCGCCGGCACCCGCGCCGCCACCGGGGCCGCCGCGGTAACCGCCGCCGCCACCCGCACCGCCGCCGGGACCGCCACGGAAGCCACCGCCACCGCCGCCGGGACGACCTGCGCCACCACCGGGACGACCCGCGCCACCACCGGGGCCGGGGCGACCGGCAGCCGGACGCTGGCTCGGCATGGACGCCGGGCTCGGCCGCGGCGGCATGGAGTTCGGGCTCGGCCGCGGCGGCATGCCCGCCGGCGTGTTGGGCCGGGGGCCACCCGCGCCCGCGGCCGGCGGCCGCTGCTGGCCACCCTGGATGCCGAACGGGTTGTTACCGGCGCCGCGCGCCGGCGGACGACCGCCCGGTCGGGCGCCAGGACCCGGCGCCGGCGTGCTCGGACGAGCTGCCGGGGAACCGGGACGGGGCGGCATGGCCGCGGGACCCGGCCGAGGGCCGGGGCCGGGACGGTTGCCGTCTGCCGGAGGCTCCCGGCGGACGTTGTCCCGCTGCTGCTGGCGAGCGGCCTGCGCGGCCTTGACCGCGGCCTCCTGCTCGGCCTTCAGCGCGGCGGCACGCGCCTCCGCGGCCGCCACCTCGATGTCGTGGGCACTCGCCGGCTTGGCGACCGGGGCCGGGGCCGCCGGCTGCGGCGCACCAGGCACCGGACCCTTCGGCTTCGGACCCGGGGCCGGCGCGGCCGGCCGCCGAGGCGGCATCGGCTTGGCCGAGACCCGGGGCGCGCCCGGGGTCGGGGATGGCGTCGGGGTCGAAGCCGGCGTCGGCGCGGGCGCCGACGGGGCGGCCGGCGCCGGAGCACCGGCGGACGCGACGAATGCGTTACGCAGCCGCCGGGCGACGGGCGCCTCGACGGTGCTGGACGCGGACTTCACGAACTCGCCCATTTCCTTCAGCTTGGCGAGAACGGTCTTACTCTCGACCCCGAGCTCTTTTGCAAGCTCGTGAACGCGGGCCTTGCCTGCCACTGCACTCCTCACTCCGAGGTCGTGCGGGCAGCACCCGCAGCGACCTCACTCGTGCACTTGAAGCCTGGTCATTTCAGGGACTTCATCGTGTGCTCATGTCGGTCGTCCTACCCTGCTAGCGACCCTCGCCCGGTCGGGCTGACCGGACGTAGTGGTTGGCGCATCGACGTGCTCCGCCAGCTCACCGTGGTCGAGGACCTCGGTGATGCGCAGCGCACGCCCGAAGGCGCGGCGCCGCACCGCCAGCGCGAAGCAGGCCGGATCCGGGTGCATGTTCGCTCCCCGACCCGGCAGCCTGCGGAGCGGATCGGGCCGGAGACTGTAACCAGCCTCGTCCCCGATCGCGACGATCCGCAGCAATTCGCTGGCCGGCGCACGTTGCCGGCAACCCACACAGGTGCGCTCCGGCTGCGCGCGTCGTACCACTGGAGGAAGTCTACCCCTAGCTGCCCGAGATCGCGCCGCCCGGTTCCGGCACGTGATCAGCTGACCCGCGCACGGCCGGGCTGGTCTGCTCCGCGTCGGACCGGATGTCGATCCGCCAACCGGTCAATCGGGCCGCGAGGCGGGCATTCTGCCCCTCCCGCCCGATGGCGAGAGAGAGCTGGAAGTCCGGAACGGTCACCCGGGCGGCCCGGGCGGCAAGATCCACCACCTCGACGCGCAGCGCCTTGGCCGGCGACAACGCGTTGCCGACGAAGGTGGCCGGGTCGTCCGACCAGTCGATAATGTCGATCTTCTCACCGTGCAGCTCGCTCATCACCGCGCGCACCCGCTGGCCCATCGGGCCGATGCAGGCGCCCTTGGCGTTCACCCCGGGGGTGGTGGAGCGTACGGCGATCTTCGTACGGTGACCTGCCTCACGGGCGATCGCGCCGATCTCCACCGTGCCGTCGGCGATCTCCGGCACCTCCAGCGCGAACAGCTTCTTGACCAGCGCCGGGTGCGACCGGGACAGGGTGATCTGCGGCCCGCGCATGCCCTTGGCCACGTGCACCACCACGCAGCGGACCCGCTCGCCGTGGGCGTACCGCTCGCCGGGCACCTGCTCGGACTGCGGCAGCACGCCCTCCAGCTTGCCCAGGTCGACGCTGACGATGCCCTTCTCGGTGCGCGTCTCGTGCGCCTGCACCACACCGGTGACCAGGTCGCCCTCACGGCCGACGTACTCGCCGAAGTGCACCTCGTCGGTAGCCTCGCGCAGACGCTGGAGGATCACCTGCTTGGCGGTCATGGCGGCGATCCGGCCGAAGTCGTGCGGGGTGTCGTCCCACTCCCGCACCAGGGTGCCGTCCTCGTCCATCTCCTGCGCGTACACCAGGGCGGCGCCGGACTTGCGGTCGATCTCCACCCGGGCGTGCGGCTCGGCGCCGTCGGTGTGCCGGTAGGCGGTCAGCAACGCGGTCTCGATCGCCGCGAGAATCGTGTCGAACGGGATCTCCCGCTCGCGCTCGAGTGCGCGCAGCGCCGCGAGGTCGATGTTCACCTCTCCTCGTCCTCCACATCATCTTCGTCGTCGATGTCGTCTGAATCGTCGATGTCGTCGGTCTCGTCCGCGTCGTCGAGCTCGTCCGGCTCGCCCAGCTCGGCGAGCCTGGTGAACTCGACCTGCACCCGACCCGGCCCCAGCTGGGCGTACGCCCAGGTGGCGCGGCCGTCGTCGGTCTCCAGCTGCACGCCCTCGTCGTCGGCGGCGACCACCCGGCCGGTCAGCTGACGGTCCCCGGCGGGCTGCTCGCCGCGCTGGCCGGGCAGCGCGGCCGCGCCCCGGACGGTGACCTTGACCAGCCGCCCCACGTTGCGCCGCCAGTGCCGGGCAAGGGTGAGCGGCCGGTCGACGCCCGGCGAGCTGACCTCCAGCTGGTACTCCCCGGCGACGATGTCGCCGCCGGTCTCCTCGGCTTCGTCCAGCGCGGCCGAGACAGCGCGGGAGACGTCCGCGACGGCGTCCAGGTCGATCCCGCCGTCGGCGTCCACGATCACCCGCACCACGTGCCGCCGGCCGGCCCGGGAGACCGACAGGTCCTCCAGGTCGTAGCCGACGCCGTTGACCACCGGCTCGATCACAGCCCGCAACCGGGTACGCCGCGCGGCGAGATCACCACCGCGGGGACCTGCGCCGTCGCGGGGTCGGCCTGTCGACCTGGTGGCACGGCCACGCTGCGTCATCTCCGCACCCTTTCCCTGGTCGACGGTCCCGCTCGTCCCGCCATGCCGGCACGCCACCGGAGCGGACGCGCCGGTGGCTGCGCAGAGCGTAACGCGCCGGCCCGTCGGCGGACCGGGCGGCGCACCGACGTCAGTGGCCCCCGGAGCGGCGCGGATGGTGTTGACTTGCCCGGTGGGGATCGGCAGAACGACACAGCGCGACCAGGCATCCGGGCATTCCCGGCGAAAGCTCCTACGTGCCGGGATGCTGCTGGCGCTCGGCGGCGCGGCGACGCCGCTGACCGGCTGTGATCTTTTCGACCGTGACGACGAGCCGGCGCCGCCACCGGACCCGCTGCGGCCGATGGTGGACGAGTCACTCGGGCTGGCCGCGGCGCACCGGGCCAGCGCCGCAGCGCACCCGGAGCTGGCCGACCGGCTCGGCCCGATCGCCGAGGCGCACACCGCGCACGCCACCGAACTGGCCCGGGTGATCGGCGTCGCGTTGCCGTCGGTGCCCGCCGCGGACCCGACCGACGCCCCGGCGACCGAGCCGGCCGGCGCGCTGGCCGCCCTGCGGACGCTGGAGAAGACCGGCCAGCGCTCCGCCACCGTCGCCTGCGCCTCGGCCCCGGCGGAACGGGCGGCGCTGCTCGGGTCGATCGTCGCCGCCCGGGCCACCCACCAGGAGGCACTGAAGTGAGACAGCCGTCCGCCGGGGAGGCGCTGGCCGCCGCCCTGTCCGCCGAGTACGCGGCCATCTACGCCTACGGGCGGATCGGCGTCCGCCTCAACGGGGCGGCCCGGGACGCCGCGCACCAGGCCGAAGCCGCGCACCGACGCCGGCGCGACGCGCTGGTGGTCCAGCTCAGCACCGCCGCCAGCACCGTGCCACCGGACCGGGCCGGCTACGCGCTGCCGTTCCCGGTCACCGACCGGGCGAGCGCGCTGCGCCTGGCCGTGGAGGTGGAGGAGCGCACCGCGGCGCACTGGCGGGCCGCGCTGGCCTCCACCACCGGCGCCGACCGGGACCAGGCGCTGGCCGCCCTGGTCGACTACGCCGTGCGCGCCACGAAGTGGCGAAAGACCGCCGGGCTCACCCCGCCGACTGTCGCGTTTCCCGGCCGCCCGACCTGAACGGGTTCGCTGCGGTTGCGGAGCGCATACCAGGTATGCATACTCCGTTGCCATGTCCATCCGTCACGGGTTGCTCGCCCTGCTCGAACGCGGCCAGATGTACGGCTACCAGCTGCGCGCCGCGTTCGAGGAGTCGACCGGCTCGACCTGGCCGCTGAACATCGGGCAGGTCTACACCACGCTGTCCCGTCTGGAACGCGACGGTCTGGTGCGCCCGCTGCCGGAGAGCGAGGCCGGGCAACGCCCGTACGAGATCACCGACGCCGGCCGGGCGGACCTGGCGCTGTGGTTCGCCACCCCGGTCAGCCGTACCGACCGCCCGCGTGACGAGCTGGCCATCAAGCTGGCGCTGGCCCTGACCACCCCCGGCGTGGACGTCCGCTCGGTGGTGCAAGCCCAGCGCAGCGCGACGATGCGGGCGTTGCAGGAGTTGACCCGGTTGAAGTACGGCAGCAACCGGCCGGAGGACCTGCCCTGGCGGCTGGTGCTGGACTCGATGGTGTTCCAGGCCGAGGCGGAGGTGCGCTGGCTGGACCACTGCGAGACCAGTCTGGTGCGGCACCAACCCGCGCCCCCCGGGCCGCCCGCGCCCAGACCGGGCGACGCGGACGCGTCCGACGCGGCGCGGTGGGCCGACGAGGAGGCGCGACGGTGAGCGGAGCGGACGACGCGGTGCTGGAGCTACGCGCCGTCCACCGCACCCACGGGTCCGGCCCCGCGGCGGTGCACGCCCTGCGCGGCGTCAGCCTGGTCGTCCGGCCGGGTGAGCTGGTCGCCGTGATGGGTCCGTCCGGTTCCGGCAAATCGACGCTGCTGGCCCTCGCCGGTGGGCTGGACCGCCCGACCGACGGCGAGGTCCGGGTCGAGGGACAACCGTTGGGGGCCCTGGACCGCCGAGGGCTGGCCCAACTGCGCCGCCGCCGTATCGGTTACATCTTCCAGCAGCTCAACCTGCTGGGCAGCCTCAGCGCCGTGGAAAACGTCGCCCTCCCGCTGGAGCTCGACGGCACCGGCGGGCGCCGGGCCCGCGCGGCGGCACTGGCCGCGCTGGCCGAGGTGGGCCTGCCAGCCCTGGGCGACCGCTTCCCCGACCAGCTCTCCGGTGGCCAGCAACAGCGGGTGGCCATCGCCCGGGCCCTGGTCGGCGAACGACGCCTGGTGCTCGCCGACGAGCCGACGGGGGCGTTGGACTCGCAGACCGGCGAGGCCGTGCTGCACCTGCTGCGCCGCCGGGTCGACGCGGGGGCTGCCGGCGTACTGGTCACCCATGAGGCGCGGCACGCCGGCTGGGCCGACCGGGTGGTGTTCCTGCGCGACGGGGTTCTCGTCGACACGACGGCGCCGCTGGGCAGCGTCGAGCAACTGCTGTCCGGCAGCGACCGGTGACCATCCGCCGGGCGCTGCGGCCCCCCGGCCGCGCCGATGTCCCGGCGGCCCCGCCAGTCGCGCCACCCGTCCCGCCGCGCCGGCGGCGGACGGCCGAGCTGATCGGCTCCTGGCGGGCGGCGTTGCGGATCGCCCGGCGAGAATCGCGCCGGGCGCGCCGGCGAACCGTCCTGGTGCTCGCGATGATCGCCCTGCCGGTGCTGGTGCTGACCTTCCTGGCGGCGAGCTACGACATGGCCGAGCTGACCCCGCAGGAGCGGATCGACCGCCGGCTCGGTATCGCCGACGCGGAGCTCCGCTGGATCGCCGACACCCCGATCGGGCAGGACGAGTGGGGTGACACCTGGTATCCCCGGGAGGGGGACGACGCATCGGGCCGGCGGCCGACGAGCGCCGCCGAGGTGACCGCGCTGCTCCACTCCGGAAGCCGGGTCACCGAGGTGCGCGCGCCGATCCCGCTGGCCGTGCACGGGCCCGAACGCGACGAGAACGTGCAGGGACGGGTGCTCGACCTCACCGACCCGTTGGCCCGCGGGCTGGTGCGATTCCAGGCCGGACAGGCGCCACGGCAACCCGGCGAGGTCGCGGTGAGCCCGGCGGCGCTCCGCCGCCTGGACCTGCACCTCGGCGCCGCCCTGGCCACCGCCGACGGGACCAGGGCGTACACCGTGGTCGGGGTGGTCGAATTCCCCGACGATCTCGGCCCGGTGGTGGCGCTGCACCCCGCCGCCGTGCCGCGCACCGATCCGGAGCCGAACAGCACCTGGCTGGTGGACGTGCCCGGCTCCGTCGACGCGGCACTGGTGTCCCGGCTCAACGAGCGCGGCGTACTGGTCGCGCCGCGCCACCCCGGCGGCCCGGCGGCGGAGCCGTCCCGGCGCTGGCTCGGGCTCGTCGGTCCGGCCGACGCCGCCGACCTGAGCACCAGCGTGCTGATCGCCGGCCTCGGGCTGCTGGAGGTCGTACTGCTGGTCGGGCCGGCCTTCGCGGTCGGGGTCCGCCGCCGGCGACGTGACCTCGCGCTGGTGGCGGTGGCCGGAGGGGACGCCGCCCAGCTTCGTCGGGTCGTGCTCGCCGACGGCGTGGTGCTGGGCGTGCTGGGCGCCGCCGCCGGCCTGCTGCTCGGCGTGGGCGCCGCGTTCGCCGGCCGCCCGCTGGTCGAGCAGTACGTCTTCGGCGCGCGCTTCGGCGGGTACCGCTGCTGGCCGTCGGCGCTGGTCCTGCTGGGTGGGGTCGCGGTGCTGGCCGGGGTGCTCGCCGCGCTCGCACCGGCCTGGACCGCCTCCCGGCAGGACGTCCTCGCCGGGCTCGCCGGGCGACGCACTCCGCCCCCGCCCCGGGCACGGTGGCTGGTCCTCGGCCTGACGCTGGTGGTCGGTGGGGCGGCGCTCGCCGCGCTCGGGGCCACCCAGACCTCACCGGCGGTGATCCTGACCGGCCTGATCCTCGGCGAACTCGGCCTGGTCTGCTGCACGCCCACTCTCATCGGCGCGCTCGCCCGCCTCGGCCGGGTGCTGCCGCTGGCGCCCCGGATCGCGCTGCGTGACGCCAGCCGCAACCGGGCCGCCGCCGCGCCGGCCATCTGCGCCGTGATGGCGGCGGTGGCCAGCAGCGTCGCGCTCGGCGGATACCTGGCCAGCGACGGGGCCCGTGACGCGCGCGCCTACCAGCCGATGCTGCCGACCGGTCACGTGCTGGTCAGCCCTTCCGAGCCGCCCCGCGACCCCGGGCCGACGCTGGCCCAGGTCAGCGCGGCGGCCCGGGCGCAGCTGGACGCCGACGCGGTGGCCCCGCTACAGGCCGCGGCATGCGAACCACCGGCCACGCCCGGCGGCTACTGCTACGTCGAGCCGGAGCTGCCACCGGAGCGGGCCTGCCCCTGGCGACCCGCGGACGGCCTCTCCGAGGCGGAGCGGCGGCAGGCCCGGGCGGACCCGCGTTGCGTGGCCCCGGGCGGGGACTACTACGGCGGTTACGTCCAGACGCTGGTGGACGACGGCAGCGCGCTGCCACTCCTCATCGGCGCGGATCCGGCGGAGATCGCCGCCGCCACCGCGGTGCTGCGCGCCGGGGGCGCCGTGGTGACCGACCCACGCTATCTGCACGACGGCCGGGTGACCGTGCGGATCAACAGGGTGCAGGGTGGGTCGGACGGGCCGGTCGCCACCACCGGCGAGCTGCGCTCGTACGCGCTGAGCGCTGCGGTCGGCCAGCCCAGCCTGCTGCTGTCCCCCGCCGCGGCTCGACACCTCGGCCTGAGCTGGTCGCCGAGCGGCTGGGTGATCGGCACGCCGAGCCCGCCGGACGCGCACCGGCAGGAGCGCTTCACCGCCGCCCTCCAGGCCTTCGGGACATTCTCGTTGAGCGTGGAGCAGGGAGCCGCGCCACCCGACAACTCACCGCTGCTCCTGTTGCTCGCGGCGGCGGCCGGTTTGATCACGGTCGGGGCGGCCGGCATAGCCACGGCGCTCGCCGCCGCCGAGGGGCGCGCCGAACTGTCCACCCTCGCGGCGGTCGGCGCCGCCCCGGCGGTACGCCGGATGCTGGCGATCTGCCAGGCCGGGATCATCGCCGGCCTCGGCTCGGTGCTCGGCATCGTGGCCGGGCTGGGCACCGCCGCGATCGTGCTGCTCTCGGTCAACCGCCAGTACGCCACCGCCTGGCCGGTGCGCGAGCCGTACCCGTTCCTGGTGCCGTGGCCCGCGCTCGGCGTCCTGGTGCTGGTGCCGGTCGTGGCGATGCTGGGCGCGGGCCTGTTCACCCGCGCCCGGCTGCCGATCGAGCGGCGGCTGGACTGACCAGCGCGCCCCGGCGGGCATTCGGGGGTGCCGCCGGGGCGCGGCAGCCGGCAGACTGTCGGCGTGTCAGTGCTGGGAAGCCTCACCCGTCGAGTCGGTCACCACCGCTGGTTCGGCGCCGCCGCCCGCCTGCTGGTGCCCGCCGACCGGATCGTCGGCCGACTCACCCGGGGCCGGGTGGTCGCGCTGGGCCTGATCCCGTCCCTGGTGATCACGACCACCGGCCGCCGCTCCGGCAAGCCGCGCAGCAATCCCCTGCTCTATGTGCCCGACGGCGACGCGTACGTCGTGATCGGCTCCAACTGGGGGCAGACCCACCAGCCCGGCTGGGCGATGAACCTGCTCGCCGAGCCGGCCGCCGAGGTGGACGTGAAGGGTCGCCGCGTGCCGGTACGGGCCGAGCCCGCCAGCGGCGCCGAACGGGACCGGCTGTGGCAGCTCCTGGTGACCGAGTGGCCGGCGTACCGCACGTACGTGCAGCGGGCCGGCGGCCGGGAGATTCGCATCTTCCGGCTGGTGCCGACCGGGCGCGGCGCGCCCGCCGGCCCGCCACCGGCTGGCTAGGCTGGCCGTCAGTCGCAAGGCGAGGGGGGTCCGGTGAGCGCGAGGAGTGAGCCGGTGTTGCGAGCCCCGCAGTCGCGAACACAGGTGGCCCGGTGAGCGCGAGGAGTGAGCCGGTGTGGCGAGCCCCGCAGTCGCGAACACAGGTGGCCCGGTGAGCGCGAGGAGTGAGCCGGTGTGGCGAGCCCCGCAGTCGCGAACGCGGGTGATCCCGTGAGCGCGAGCAGCGAACTGACCGGTGTCGACCGGGCCCGCGACGATCGACGGTGGACGGTGGCGGAGCAGGTCGCCGAGGCGGCCCGGCGGCGCTTTCCGGCCGACGTGCTCGCCGTCGCGGTGCACGGCCCGCTGGCGCACGGCGACGACGACGGCGGCGGGGACCGTGAGGTGGGGATGCTGGTGGTCACCTACCGACCGGGCACCGGCCCGGCACCGGCGACCCGGCGGGTGGACGGGGTGCTGGTCGACCTGACCGTGGCCGCCGCGGACGACTACCTCGGGCAGGCCCGGGTGCTCTCCCCCCTGTGGCCGCTGACCGCCGACCGGTACGTCACCACGCGGGCTCTGCACGACCCGACGGGCTGGCTGCCGACGCTGCGCGACGAGCACCTCGGTCGACTGGCCCGGGCCCGGCCGGCGGAGTTCAGCACCGCTGCCCGGCAGGCCTGGTACCGGGGCAGCGCGGCGCACGCCCGGGCCGCCCGGTTGGCCGAGTGGTACGAGACGGACCAGGCGCTGCTGATGCTCGGCGAGGCACGGCTGGCCGCGGCCACGGTGACGGGGCTGCTGAGCCGCACCTACTTTCGCGACCCGGGGGACGCGGTGCGCCGCACGGGGCTGGCCGGCGCGGACATGACCGAGGTGGGGATGGTGCTGGCCCGGCAGGCCGAGGAGCTCAGCGCCCGCGGCCGCCCGGTCGACGGCACGGTCGACGAGCTGCTGACCGCCTGACCGGCGTCACAGCCCGCCCTGCACGCCGATCAGCGAACCGATCAGGTAGGTGGCGGCGGCCGCCGCGGCGCCCAGCAGCAGCTGGCGCAGGCCGCTGGTCCACCAGGGCCGGTTGGTGAACCGGGCCACCACCGCTCCGGCGCCGAACAGCCCGAGCCCGCCGACGGCGAGCGCCAGCCAGAGCTCGGTGGCGCCGAACAGGTACGTCAGCAGCGGCACCAGCGCGCCCACCGAGAAGAACAGGAACGAGGAGATCGCGGCCGTCCACGGGCTGGGCTGGTCGTCGGGGTCGACGCCCAACTCCTCGCGGACGTGCACCCGCAGCGCCTCCTCCGGGTCGCGCCGCACCGCCTCCGCGACCTGGGTGGCCAGGTCCCGCGGCAGGCCGCGGGCCACCCACGCGTCGGCCAGCTCGCGGGCCTCCGCCTCGGGGTGCCGCTCCAGCTCCCGCCGCTCCTTGGCCACCTCGGCGGCGACCTGCTCGTTGGCCGAGCGGACGCTGGTGTACTCGCCGAGCCCCATCGAGATCGCGCCGGCCACCAGACCGGCGGAGCCGGTGAGCACGATGCTGCGCGGCGAGACCCCGCCGCCGCCGACCCCGGCGATCAGGGCGATGTTGGTGACCAGCCCGTCCATCGCGCCGAAGACGGCCGGGCGCAGCCAGCCGCCGGAGACGTCCGCGTGGTGCGCCTCGCGCAACGCCGCTGGGGTGTCGGTCATGGCAGGGTCAGGATCTCGTGGCCGTCGTCTGTCACCACGATGGTGTGCTCGAACTGCGCCGTCCACTTTCGGTCCTTGGTGACCACGGTCCACCCGTCGTCCCACATGTCGTACTGGTAGGTGCCCAGCGTGATCATCGGCTCGATGGTGAACGTCATCCCCGGCTCCATGATGTCGGTGGGCCGTGGGCTGTCGTAGTGCGGCACGTAGAGCCCGCTGTGGAAGGACTCGCCGATCCCGTGACCGGTGAAGTCACGGACCACCCCGTAGCCGAACCGCTTGGCGTACGACTCGATGACCCGGCCCACCACGTTGATCTGCCGGCCCGGGGCGACCGCGCGGATGCCGCGCATCATCGCCTCGTGGGTCCGCTCGACCAGCAGCCGGGCCTCCTCGCTGACCTCGCCGACGCAGAACGTGGCGTCGGTGTCGCCGTGCACCCCACCGATGTACGCGGTCACGTCGACGTTGATGATGTCGCCGTCCTTCAGGACGGTGGAGTCCGGAATGCCGTGGCAGACGACCTCGTTGAGGCTGGTGCAGCAGGACTTGGGGAAGCCCCGGTAGCCGAGCGTCGACGGATACGCGTCGTGGTCGCAGAGGAACTCGTGCACCACCCGGTCGATCTCGTCGGTGGTCACGCCCGGCTTGCAGTGCTCACCGGCGAGCTGGGTCGCCTGGGCGGCCAGCCGGCTGGCGATCCGCATCTTCTCGATGGTCTCCGGCGTCTGCACGTGCGAGCCGCGCCACTCCTGAGGGCGCTTCTTGCCCACGTACTCCGGTCGGGGAATGTGGGCCGGCACCGGTCGCATCGGGGAGAGCGTGCCTGGGGTCAGCGGCGGACGGACGGTCATGCCACAAGCCTATCGCCGGACCCGCTGGTGACCCGCGCCACCGCCGCTCCGGACCGGTTGTTGCCGTGCCAGGTCGGCTGTGCCATGGTGTCTGCGTGGATCAAGGGGGAGCACCACCCGTCTTCTCCGCCAGCGCGGAGATCGACGGTGATCACCTCCAGGTGGTTGTCGCCGGTGAGGTCGACATGGCCACCGCCGACACCATGCTCCAGACCGCCCTGCGGGAGCCCTCCGAGCGCATCACCCTCGACCTGACGGCGGTCACCTTCTTCGACTCCGCCGCCATCCACGCCCTGGTCCGGCTCGCCCAGCAGTTTCCCGGCGCGCTCACCGTGCTGCCGTCCCGGCAGGTCCGCCGGGTGCTGGACATCTCCGGCCTGGGCGAGCAGAGCTGGCTGAGCCCGGCCTGAACGACCGCGCGCCACACCCTCCGTCGCTCCCTCAGGCCTGCAACTGCCGACGCAGCGTCACTTCGGTGCCCTCGTCGGTACGCCGCACCGACAGGTCACCCAACGCCTTGATCAAGGTCAGCCCCCGCCCGCGGAACCCGGCGCCGGTCGGTTCCCGCCACTGCCCGCTGTCGCGCACCGTGGCGGTCACCGTGCGGTCCTCGATGGCCACCTCGACGCTGATCATCGGCGTGGTGGGTTGGACGGGGTGCTCGATGGCGTTCGCGGCGGCCTCGGAGACCGCCACGGTCAGGTCGAACAGGTCCGTCTCGCCAACCCCGTGCGCGACCAGGAAATCCTCCAGGCGCTTGCGCAGCACGCTCAGCCGGGTCGCGTCCGCCGGCAGCCGCAGCTCGAAACGGTTCAGCTCGGCCGCCTCCAGGGCGAGCACCGCCACGTCGTCACGGCGGGGTCGCCCGACGACGCGCTCGACCACCGCGTCGATCAGGTCCTCCACGTGCTCGCCCAGGTTGGCCGCGTCGGTGCGCAGCTGGGCCAGCGCGGCGTCGATGCCGAGCTGGCGGTCCTCGATCAACCCGTCGGTGTAGAGCAGCAGCCGGCCGCCGGCGGGCAGTTCCCCCTCGACGACCTGGTACGTCGTGCCGGGGATGGCGCCGACCGGCGGACCGAGCGCGCGGTCGTGCAGGAACGCCACGTCGCCGCCTCGGATCAGCAGCGGGGACGGGTGACCGGCGCTGGCGTACCGCAGCCGGCCGGTACGCGGGCTGAACAGCAGGCAGACGACGGTCGCGAAGGACCGGCCCTCGGTGGACTCGACCAACCGGTTGAGCCGGGTCAGCGACTCGGCCGGGTCGTAGCCCTCCAGCACGTACGCCCGCAGCGCGTTGCGGAGCTGCCCCATCGCCGCGGCGGCCGGGACGCCCTTGCCGACCACGTCACCGATGACCAGCACCAGCTCCTCGCCCTCCAACGCGATCACGTCGTACCAGTCGCCGCCGACCTCGACGTCGGCGCTGCCGGGCAGGTAGCGGCTGGCCACCACCGCGCCGGGCAGCTGCGGCAGTGATCGGGGCAGCAGGCTGTGCTGCAGGGTGGTGGCGATCCGGTGCTCGGCCTCGTAGAGCTGGGCGTTCTCCAGCCGCACCCCGACCAGCCGGGCGAGCTGGGTGAGAGCGGCCTCGTCGGCCTGCGCGTCGTCGCCGGGCGGCCGCCAGACCCGCAACTCGCCGAGCTGCTCACCGGTGGTGCCGGTCAGCTCGGTCACGAAGGACGGGTCGGCGGCGGTGACACCGCCGGCGTCCGCCTCGGACCGGGCTCCCGTGGCGGTGACCACCACCCGGGCGGCCTCGGCGAGGTTGAGCGCGTGCCGGGCGGCGACCTGGAGCACGTCGGCGGTGGACCGGGCGGTGTTCACCGCGACGGCCGCGTCGGCCAGTGCCCGCAGCCGGCGGATGATCTGCCCGCGTAGCTGGCCCAGCTCGACGTTGGCCCGGACCCGGGCGACCAGCTCCTGGCCGGAGAAGGGCTTGATGAGGTAGTCGTCGGCGCCGACGGAGAGCCCGGCCACCGCCTCCGCGGAACCGGCCCGGGCGGAGAGCAGCACGATCGGCACATGCCGGGTACGGGGGTCCGCGCGGAGCGCGCCGACCAGCCCGAACCCGTCCAGCCGGGGCATCATCACGTCGGTGAGCACCAGGTCGAACCCGCCCTCGCGGGCCAGTGGCAGGGCCGCCAGCCCATCGCTGGCGGTGACCACCTCCCAGGTCGGGGTGAGCAGCCGGGTGACGTGCTCGCGCAGGTCCGCGTTGTCGTCGACGACCAGGATGCGCCCGGCCGGGGCGACCCCCGCCGGCCGGGCGGCGAACTCCGGCGCCGGCTCGGCGCCGGTCCACAACGCGGTCTCGGCCACGTAGAGCCGGGCCTGGTCGGGCTCGCCCTCCGGCAGGGGGCTGGACGCCGCGACCCGGTCGGTGGGCAGATGCGCCGATCCGAACGGGATGGTCACCGTGAAGGTGCTGCCCTCGTCGACCCGGCTGGTCAACCCGACCTCGCCGCCGTGCATCTCGACCAGCTCCCGGACCAGCGCCAGGCCGATCCCGGTGCCCTCGTGGGTGCGGGCGCGCACCCCCGGAACCCGGTGGAACCGCTCGAAGACGTGAGGCAGCTCGGCCGGCACGATCCCCACGCCGGTGTCGCTCACCTCCAGCCGGGCGGCGCCGTCCACGGCACGGATCCGGACCCGGATCTCGCCGTCGAAGGTGAACTTGACCGCGTTCGACGCCAGGTTGAGGACGATCTTCTCCCACATGTCCCGGTCGACGAAGACCGGCGCCGGCAGTGGCGGGCAGTCCACCACCAGCCGCAGCCCGGCCCGATCGGTGGCCGAGCGGAAGGTGCTGGCCAGCCGGGCGGTGTAGTCGGCCAGGTCGGTGGGCTGGTAGCGGGCGGCCAGCCGACCGGACTCCAGCCGGGAGAAGTCCAGCACGGTGTTGACCAGCTTGAGCAGGCGCAGCGCGTTGCGGTGCATCATGGTGAGCCGGTCGGTGTACCCGGGGGGCAGCGCCGGGTCGGCCAGCAGGTCCTCCAGCGGGCCGAGCACCAGCGTCAGTGGGGTCCGGAACTCGTGGCTGACGTTGGCGAAGAAGTTGGTCTTCGCCCGGTCCAGCGCGGCCAGCTCCGCGGCACGGGCCCGCTCCTGCTCGTACGCCCGCTGCTTGCCCACCGCCCGGGAGACCTGAGCGGCGACCAGGTCGAGGAAGTTCCGGTACTCGTCGTTGAGCGGCAGCCGGCGGGCCACGCCGACGACGAGCGCGCCGACCCGCTCGTTCGTCGCCGTGACGGGCAGCACCAGCGCCTGGTCCGCCGCGCCGGCCGGCCACGGGTCGAACAGCCCGGCCACGTCGATCGTCGCAGGCATGCCGTCGGTGGTCACCCGGGCGAGCAGCTCGGGGTCCACGTCGACGGCACCCTGGCCGGTGCCGACGGAACCGGCCAGGGTGAAGCGGCCGGCGTCGTCGGCCAGGTAGATCAGCGCGAACGGTACGTCCGCCCGGTGTCGGCCGAGCACCTCGGCGGCGGTCCGGCCGAGCTCGGCCGCGCTGCCCACCTCGGCCAGCTCGGCGCCCAGCTCGGCCAGCGCCCGCAGCCGGCGCTCGCCGAGAACCCGGCCGGTGGTCTCGTTGACGATGCAGTAGACGCCGCTGACCGACCCGTCGGCGCCTCGGATCGGGTCGTACGAGACGTCGAAGTAGGTCTCTTCGAGGAAGCCGTGCCGGTCCAGCAGGAAGGGGTGGTCCTCGCCGCGGTAGGACCGCCCGGTGCGCCGTACGCCCTCCAGCAGGGGGCCGAGCACCTCCCAGGTCTCCGCCCAGTGCCGCGCAGCCGGCTGACCGAGCACATCCGGGTGCTTGGCGCCGATGGTCGGGCGGTAGGCGTCGTTGTAGAAGGCGAGCTGGTCGTCACCCCAGAACATGACGATCTGCGCACTGGAGGCGAGCATCATGCCGACCGCGTTGGAGAGCGCCGGCGGCCAGCCGCCCGGGGCGCCCACGGGTGTCGAGGACCAGTCGAGGCTGCTCAGTCGCCCACCCAACTCCCCGCCCGCCGCGAACGCGGCCGCCAGCATTGGGGGGTGCTCCTCGCCGACCGCGGAGGAAACCTCCGCGTCCGCGCCCCCCTGAGCCGAGCTCATACAGCCTCCCGCTCCGGCCGTGCCCTCGGCCGTTGATCTCCGCGTGCCGTGTCCGGACCTGTACCCCAGCGGAGCAGCAACGTAACGCATGACGCCCCTCGGACGCTGGTTACCCACGCTCGACCCGTCGGCGACCCGACAGTGCGGCCGAGACGGTGTGGCGGCGGCCCCCGGTGGGAGCGCCTCGGCGGCTCAGAAGACGGGCAGCCCGTCGATGCTCGCCGCGTTCCTGGTGGCCCGGTAGGTCACCAGGTCGTCGGCGGTACGGCGTGAGTGTGAGCTGAGCAACAGGTCGCGTTCCGCGCGGTAGTCCATCAGCGGCACCGCGTACCCGCAGGAGTCGCTGACCCGCTCCACGTCGACGGTGATCACGGCCCGCACGCCGTGCACGTCCGGCGGCTCGGGGAACTCGGCGAGCCGATCGGCGAACGTCTCCTCGGTCACCGCGACGCTGCTGCCCCGGCCGTGCAACCGGACGATCTTGGGCGGCCCGTCGAAGGCGCAGAACATCAGGGTGATCCGGCCGTTGTCCCGCAGGTGGGCGAGGGTTTCCGCGCCGCTGCCGTGGTAGTCCAGATAGGACACGCGGTGCGGACCGAGGACCACGAAGGTGCCCCGCATGCCCTTCGGTGAGATGTTGACGTGCCCCTCGGCACCTGACGGTGCGGTGGCCACGAAGAAGACCGGTTGGGCCGCGATGAAGTCGCGCAACCGACCGTCGATCTCCGGATAGACCTTGCCCATGCGCCGATCCTCCCACCGGCCACGACGCCCGGCGGGTGCGACGTACGTCACGTCGCCCGGGATCCCACCGACCGCGCCGCGTCGTCGGGAGCGGTGACGGCCGCGCCTGGGCGGTCGCCGGCGGCGGCCCGGACCAGCGCGGTGATCGGGCGGGGATCCGGCTCGTTCTCCGGATGCCACTGCACGCCGAGCACGAACGGCCGACCCGGGTCCTCGACCGCCTCGATCACACCGTCCCCCGCCCAGCCGCTGACGGCGAGCCGCCCGGGGTCGGCGACCGCCTGATGGTGGTACGAGTTGACCTGGTTGACCCCGGCCAACACCGTCGCCGCCAGGCTGCCCGGCGCGAACCGCACCGGATGCGCGCCGTAGACGCCGGGCGCCGGGCGGTGGATCTCGTGACCGACCACGTCCGGCAGGTGCTGGTGCAGGGTTCCGCCGTACGCGACGGCGAGCAGCTGCATCCCCCGGCAGACGCCCAGCACCGGCAGTTCGGCGGCGAGCGCCGTGGCCAGCAGGGTCAACTCGCCGTCGTCCCGGTCGGGCCGGTCCTCGGTCCTGGGGTCGGGCGGCTGGCCGTACCGCCCCGGGCCGACATCGGCGCCACCGGCCAGCAGCAGCCCGTCCAGGACGGCCAACACGTCGCCGTCCTCGTCGTCCGGTGGCAGCACCACCGCCCGGCCGCCGGCGGCGGTCACCGCCCGCACGTACGCCTCGGGCACCAGCACGGACCGCACGCCCCGCCAGACGCCCCAGTCGGCGGGCTCGACGTACGCGCTGATCCCGATCAGCGGCCTGGTCATAGTGGCGTGACGTACGCGCCGGTGATGCCCCCATCCACCACGAACTGCGCGGCGGTCATGAACGAGGCGTCGTCGCTGGCCAGGAACGCCACCGCGGCGGCGATCTCCTCCGGTTGCCCGAACCGGCCCATCGGCACGTGCACCAGCCGGCGGGCGGCCCGCTCCGGATCGGCGGCGAAGAGTTCCAGCAACAGCGGGGTGGCCACCGGGCCGGGGCAGAGCGCGTTGACCCGGATCCCCTCGCGGGCGAACTGCACGCCCAGCTCCCGCGTCATCGCCAGCACCCCGCCCTTGCTCGCGGTGTACGCGATCTGCGACGTCGCCGCGCCCATCAGCGCCACGAACGAGGCCGTGTTGATGATCGAGCCCTTGCCCTGGCGGCGCATGTGGCCGATGGCGTACTTGCAGCAGAGGTAGACGCTCGTGGTGTTGACCCGCAGCACCCGTTCCCAGGCGTCCAGACCGGTGGTCAGGATGGAGTCGTCGTCCGGCGGAGAGATGCCGGCGTTGTTGAACGCGATGTCGACCCGCCCGTGCCGGTCGACCACCCCGTCGAAGAGGTCACGTACCGCCGACTCGTCGGCGACGTCGGTGGCCACGAACTCGCCGCCGCACTCCTCGGCGGCCCGCTCGCCGGCCGCCGCGTCGATGTCCACGCAGACCACCCGGGCCCCCTCCGCGGCGAACCGTCGGACGGTGGCCAACCCGATCCCGCTGCCCGCTCCGGTGATCACGGCCACCCGGTCCTGCAACCGACCCTGCACTGGCGTCACTCCTCGGTCGAGATGAACACGTTCTTGACATCGGTGAAGGCGTGCAGCGCGTCCGGACCGAGCTCCCGGCCCAGCCCGGAGCGCTTCATCCCGCCGAACGGGGTCCAGTAGCGCACCGAGGAGTGCGAGTTGACGCTGAGGTTTCCCGAGTCGACGGCGCGGGCGAGCCGGAGCGCCCGGCCGACGTCCCGGGTCCAGATCGAGCCGGAGAGGCCGTACTCGGTGTCGTTGGCGAGCCGGATCGCGTCGGCCTCGTCGTCGAAGGGGAGCACCGAGACCACCGGGCCGAAGATCTCCTCCCGCCAGTGCCGGTCGGCCGGCGAGTCGGCCAGCAGCACGGTGGGCGCGTGCCAGAACCCGGGTCCGTCGGGGCAGGAGCCGGTGAAGGCGACCTTCGCCCCGGTCAGGTAGCCGGCGACCCGGTCCCGCTGGGCTGCGGAGATCAGCGGACCCATCTCGGCGGTGTCCCGAGCCGGGTCCTCCACCCGCACGGCACGGACCGCCGGTTCGAGCAGTTCCAGGAAACGGTCGTACACCGGGCGCTGGACCAGGATCCGCGACCGGGCGCAGCAGTCCTGGCCGGCGTTGTCGAACACCGCGCCGGGCGCGGTCGCGGCGGCGCGTTCCAGGTCGGCGTCGGCGAACACGATGTTCGCGCTCTTGCCGCCCAGCTCCAGGGTGAGCCGCTTCACCTGGGCGGCGCAGCCGGCCATGATCCGGGTGCCGACCTCGGTGGAGCCGGTGAAGCAGATCTTGCGGACCGCCGGGTGGCTGACGAACCGCTCCCCCACCACGGCGCCCTCGCCCGGTACGACGGTGAACACGTCGTCGGGCAGGCCGGCTTCGCGGGCCAGCTCGGCCAGCCGCAGCGCGGTGAGCGGGGTCAGTTCGGCGGGTTTGAGCACCACAGTATTGCCGGCGGCGAGGGCCGGGACGAACCCCCAGGCGGCGATCGGCATCGGGAAGTTCCACGGCACGATCACCCCGACCACGCCGAGCGGCTCGTGGAAGGTGACGTCCAGCCCGCCGGGCACCGGGATTTGCCGCCCGGTCAGCCGCTCCGGCGCGCCCGCGTAGTAGTCCAGCACGTCCCGGACGTTGCCGGCTTCCCAGCGGGCGTTGCCGATGGTGTGCCCGGAGTTGCGGACCTCCAGCGTGGCCAGCTCGTCCAGGTGCGCGTCGACCACCGCGGCGAACCGCCGCAACATCCGCGCCCGCTCCCCCGGCGCCACGGCCCGCCAAGCCTCAAAAGCCGTCGCGGCACGTGAGATCGCCGCATCAACCTCGTCCACCGAGGCCCCGGGCACGTCCTGAAACCCCACCCCGGAAGCCGGATCCACAACGAGCGTCACGCGCCCCACCCTCGGTCCCTTATACACATCT
>NZ_RCVJ01000073.1 GCF_003667505.1 Micromonospora sp. BL4 | reverse complement strand
GGGTTAGACCGGGGCGGGGGCCAGGCCGTAGGTGAGGGCGTCGACGAGGGCGTGCCAGCTGGCCTCGACCACGTTGGGGTGCACGCCCACGGTGGTCCAGTCGCGGCCGCCACCGTCGGCGGTCTCCAGCAGCACCCGGGTGACCGCGCCGGTGCCGTGGCTGCCCTCCAGGATGCGCACCTTGTAGTCGGCCAGCTCGAAATCGCGCAGCTGCGGGTAGTGCCGGGCCAGCCCCACCCGCAGCGCCTCGTCCAGGGCGTTGACCGGGCCGTTGCCCTCCGCGGTGGCGATCACCCGCTCACCCCGTACCCGGATCTTGACGGTCGCCTCGGAGACCACCGCGCCGTCCTCGCGGTGCTCCACCAGCACCCGGTACGACTCCAGGGTGAACGGCCGCGCCGGGCCGCCCTCGGGCAACTCGGAGCGGACCAGCAGTTCGAAGGAGGCGTCCGCGGCCTCGAAGGACCAACCGCCGGCCTCCAGCTCCTTGACCCGGTTGGTGACCCGGGTCAGCGCCTCCGGCCGGCCGGCCAGGTCCAGGCCGAGCTCACGACTCTTGAGCTCGACGCTGGCCCGGCCGGCCATCTCGGTCACCAGGATCCGCATGTCGTTGCCCACCACCGACGGGTCGACGTGGTTGTAGAGCAACGGGTCGACCTTGATCGCACTCGCGTGCAGCCCCGCCTTGTGGGCGAAGGCGGCGGCCCCGACGTAGGCCTGGTGGGTGTCGGGGGCGATGTTGGCGATCTCGGCGATGGCGTGCGCGACCCGCACCATCTGCGCGAGGCAGCCCTCCGGTAGGACGGGCATGCCCAGCTTGAGTTCGAGGTTCGCGACGACCGCGAAGAGGTCTGCGTTGCCGGGGCGTTCGCCGTACCCGTTGGCGGTGCCCTGCACGTGGCGGACGCCCGCCTCGACCGCGGCGATCGTGTTGGCCACCGCGCAGGCGGTGTCGTTCTGCGCGTGCATGCCGAGCAGCCCCGCGTCGATCCCGAGCCGGTCGGTCAGGTCGGCGATCACGGCGGTCACCTGGGACGGCAGCATCCCGCCGTTGGTGTCGCAGAGCACCATGCGTTCCGCGCCGGCGGCCAGCGCGGTCTGCACCACGGCCGCGCCGTACGCCGGGTCGTGCCGGTAGCCGTCGAAGAAGTGTTCGCCGTCGACGAAGACCCGGCGGCCCTCGCCGACGAGGTGGCTGACGGTGTCGTGGATCATCGCCAGGTTCTCCGCGCCGGTGGTGCGCAGCGCACGCTCGACGTGCCGGGTGTCGGCCTTCGCGACCAGCGCCACCGCCGGGGTCTGCGCGTCCAGCAGGCCGCGCACCTGAGGGTCGTCGGCGACCGCCACACCGGCCCTGCGGGTGGCGCCGAACGCGACCAGCACGCCGTGCCGCAGGTCCAGTTCGGTGCGTGCCCGGCGGAAGAACTCGGTGTCCTTGGGCACCGCGCCCGGCCAGCCGCCCTCGATGAAGCCGACGCCGAACTCGTCGAGCAGCCGGGCCACCGCCAGCTTGTCGACCACCGAGTAGGTGAGCCCCTCGCGCTGGGCGCCGTCGCGCAACGTCGTGTCGTAGACCTGGAACGTCATGAGGATCCTTTCTCGGAGCAACAAAAAGACCCCCCGCGGATGCGGGAGGTCTGCGCGCTCGGCGGAGGGAGGGCCGGCGCGCTAGGTCGCAATAATCAGGGCGGTGCTGGTCACGATCGCTACTCTGCCACCCTCCCCCGGTTTTGGGAGGAACAATCCACATGCCGGGACGGTGACGCAGCGTCGCGAGACTCCGGCCCTCGACCCGTCGCCGTTTCCGGCCCCCGGTGGCCGGGTAGCTCCTGCGGGGACGCACTCACCTACGCCGTGAGCGTCGGCGACAGTCAGGAGTGAACGGCATGGACAGGATCGACCCGCACGCGACGCACGCCGCGCCGGAGCCGCTGCGCGGAGGCGACCAGGGCACCGTGCCCGGTGGCGCCCCGGCCGGCGCCTTCGACCCCTGGCGCTACCGGGACCAGGCCGGGGTGGCCGACGCCGACCTGGTCGGCTACACGGTCGAGGCCACCGACGGTGGAATCGGCAAGATCGACAGTGCCAGCCACGAGGTGGACGGCAGCTACCTGGTGGTGGACACCGGTCCGTGGATCTTCGGCAAGAAGGTGATGCTGCCGGCCGGCACGGTCAACCAGGTCAACCACGACCAGCGCACCGTCTCCGTGGACCGGACCCGCGACCAGATCAAGGCCGCCCCGGAGTACGACGAGACCAGCCACAGCGACCCGACCTACCGGAACCAGCTGGGCGGCTACTACGACGAGACGTACGGCGCGCTTCCGCCCGGCACCGGGCGGTAGCCGATCGGAGCCGACGGCCGGTGGGGCTTCGTCCCACCGGCCGTTACCGTGTCAGCGTGGACGCCATCGAGGACAACCGACACATCCCGCTGCCCGCGACCTTCAACTTCCGCGACGTCGGTGGCTACACCGGCCACGACGGCCGCACCGTGCGCCGGGGCCGGCTGTACCGCTCCGACTCGCTGCACCGCCTCGACGAGCAGGACCGGGACGCGTTCGCCGCGATCGGCGTCCGCACCGTCATCGACCTGCGCCGCCCGGCCGAGGTGGCACGCGACGGCCGGGTGCCGGCGTACCAGGGGCTGACGTACCGGCACATCCACCCGGAGCACGCGGACTGGGCCGAGCAGCCGCACGAGGAGGGTTCGAGCCTGGCCCGCTACCTCGCGGACCGCTACGCCGACCTCGCGCAGACCGGCACGGCCGGGCTGGCCGAGGCGGTCGGGCTGATCGCGGACTCCGCCAACGCCCCGGTGGTGGTGCACTGCGTCGCCGGCAAGGACCGCACCGGCATCGTCTGCGCGTTGACCCTCGCCGTGCTCGGCGTCGACGACGCGGACATCGTCGCGGACTACGCGCTCAGCACCGAGGCGTCGGCCCGGTTCGGCGCCTGGCTGGCCGAGACCACCCCGGGCGGGCTGGACCACGTGCCGGCGCCGTTCCTGGCCTCGCCCGCCGAAGCGATGGAGCTGTTCCTCGCCGAACTGCGCGAGGGGCACGGCTCAGTTGAGGGGTACCTCCGCCACGCCGGGGTGACCGACGCGCAGCTCGCCGCCCTCCGCGACCACCTGCTCGACTAGCCACCGCGGCGACGCGGCCCGGCACCGAACGCGCCGGCCGGTCCGCTGGACCGGCCGGCGCGCGGCGGGCGTCAGAGGACCCGGCGCACCCAACCCTGCGGGTCGTCGGCCTTGCCACGCTGGATGTCGACCAACTGCTGGCGCAACGCCATGGTGACCCGGCCCGGCTCGCCCCCGCCGATCAGGAACTCGCCGTCGGGGAAGCGGACCCCGCCGATCGGGGTGATCACCGCGGCGGTGCCGCAGGCGAAGACCTCGCGGAGCCGGCCACTGGCCGCGTCGGCCTGCCAGTCGGCGAAGGTGACCGGCCGCTCCTCGACCCGCTGCCCGGCCGCGCCGGCCAGCGTGAGAACGGCGTCCCGGGTGATGCCCGGCAGGATCGTGCCGGTCAACGGCGGGGTGACCACGGTGTCGTCGTCGTAGACGAAGAAGACGTTCATGCCGCCCAGCTCGTCGACGAAGCGGCGCTCCACCGCGTCCAGGAAGACCACCTGGTCGCAGCCGGCCTCGATGGCCTCGGCCTGGGCCGCCAGCGACGCGGCGTAGTTGCCGCCGCACTTCGCGGCGCCGGTGCCGCCGGGCGCGGCGCGCGTGTAGTCCGGTGAGACCCAGACGGTGACCGGCTTGACCCCGCCGCTGAAGTACGCGCCGACCGGCGAGGCGATCACCATGTAGAGGTATTCGTTGGCCGGACGGACGCCGAGGAAGACCTCGCTGGCGAACATGAACGGGCGCAGGTAGAGGCTGCCGTCCTCGCCGGTCGGGATCCACTCCCGGTCGACCTCGATGAGCTTGTGCAGCGAGTCGATGAAGACCTCGGGCGGCAGCGTCGGCATCGCCATCCGCTGCGCCGAGGCGGCGAACCGGGCGGCGTTGGCGTCCGGCCGGAACATGGTCACGCCGCCGTCGGCGGTCCGGTACGCCTTCAGCCCCTCGAAGATCTCCTGCGCGTAGTGCAGCACCGCGCTGGCCGGGTCCATCGGGATCGGCCCGCGCGCCTCCACCCGGGCGTCGTACCAGCCCTTGCCGTCGGCGTACCGGACGGTGACCATGTGGTCGGTGAAGACCCGGCCGAACCCGGGGTTGACCAGCAGGGCGGCCCGGTCGGTGGCGGATACCGGCGCGGGATTCGGACGGATCTCGAAGTCGAGCTTGTCACCACCGCTCATCGCGCTGACCTCCCTGCGGGACAACGGCATGCGGGATCGCACACCGACATGGCTGTGCCAAAAACTTACCCCGAACGGTCGTTCAGCGGGTAGCGCCGCTCGGGACATGGACGGCCCCGGATGGCTGCTCGCCGGACCGGACGCGCAGGCCCGGGGCGGGTCAGGCTACGGCGTGGGCGGCGAGCCGGTCGCCGACCTCCGCGGTACGCAGCGTCACGCCCGGCGTCCGGCCGGCCAACTCGGCGGCGACCGCCGCGTTGACCCGGGCCGCGGCCTCGGCGTGCCCGAGCTGCTCCAGCAGCAGCGCGGCGGAGAGCACCGCGGCGACCGGGTCGGCGACGCCCTGCCCGGCGATGTCCGGTGCCGAGCCGTGCACCGGCTCGAACATGGAGGGGTACGCCCCCTCGGGGTTGATGCAGCCGCTGGCGGCCAACCCGATCCCACCGGTGACCGCGGCGGCGATGTCGGTGAGGATGTCGCCGAACAGGTTGTCGGTGACCACCACGTCGTAGCGCTGCGGCTGGGTGACCAGGAACATCGCGGCCGCGTCGACGTGCTGGTACTCGGTGGCGACGTCCGGGTGCTCGGCGGCGACCGCGTCGAAGGCCCGCGACCAGAGCGACCCGGCGTGGGTGAGCACGTTGGTCTTGTGCACCAGGGTCACCTTGCGCCGCTCCCGGCGGCCGGCCCGGGCGAACGCGTCGCGGATCACCCGCTCCACGCCGTGCCGCGTGTTCAGGCTCTCTTCGGTGGCGACCTCGGCGGGCGTGTCGCGGTGCAGCGAGCCGCCCGCGCCGGCGTAGAGCCCCTCGGTGCCCTCACGCACCACCACGAGGTCGACCTCGCCCGGCTTCACGGTGCCCAACGGGCCGGCGACCCCGGGCCAGAGCCGGGACGGGCGCAGGTTGACGTACTGGTCGAAGGCGAACCGGAGCTTGAGCAGCAGCCCCCGCTCCAGCACTCCCGGCGGGACCGTCGGGTCACCGACCGCCCCGAGCAGGATCGCGTCGTGGCCGGCCAGCTCCGCCAGCACCGAGTCGGGCAGCACCTCTCCGGTACGGTGCCAGCGGGCCGCGCCGAGGTCGTACTCGGTGGCCTGCACGCCGGGCAGCACGGCGTCGAGGACCTTGCGGGCCTGCGCGACCACCTCGGGCCCGATGCCGTCCCCGGCCACCACCGCGATCCGCGCCACGCCCGCACTCCTTCGTTCGACTGCACCGTCGCCGCAACGGTACGTCGCTGTCCCGACTCCCGGTACGCCGCTTCCACGATATGGGAAAGCCTTATTACACAGCACCCTCTCAGGCGGGACTCATGTGGCGGTCATCTCCGCTGCCTACGGTGGGGGTCAGCGGGTCACGGGGGCCCGCGACCGGGGATCGCCGACGACGCGACTCCAACTGCGAGGGGGCAGGTGCCATGCGCATCGACGAGCAGCCGCGGACCCGCTGGCCGGACCCGTCAGCGTTCCGGAACCGCCGGCCGGACCTCCGGCTCGGCAGCCGGCGGCATCGAATCGACCCGGCGGGCGCCAGTCAGGGCCGGATCGCGGTGCAACACACCGTGCGCACCCCGACCGCCGAATACACCATGCTGCTCAACGCCCCCGAATGGCTCGGCCGGCGGGGCGTCGGCGAGGCACTGCGGGACAGCGTCGCGGAGCTGCGCGCCATCGACCTCACCTACGGCCCGAACCGGCCGGAGAGCCTGGTCTCCAGGCTGCGCCGGGGCGAGATCAGTCCCGAGTCGTACCCTCCGCTGGCCGACCTGGTGGACCGCTGCACGGCGATGCGCGCCGCCACCGACGGGTGGTTCGACGCCTGGGCGGTGCCCGGCGGCTTCGACCCGGGCGGCCTGCTCGGCGGCTGGGCGGTGGAGCGCGCGGCGGCCCGCCTGCGCGCCGCGGGCATCCACGACTACGCCGTGCTCACCGGCGCCGACCTGGTGGTCCGCGGCCGCGCGCCGCACGGCGGGCCGTGGCGGGTGGCGGTGCACCACCCGACCGCACCCGAACGCGCCCCGCTGGTGCTGGAGATGACCGCCGGCGCCGTCGGCACCTCCGGCGTGACCGGACGACAGGGGCACGTGGTAGACCCGCACACCGGTGAGCCGGCCAACCAGCTCGTCGCCGCCACGGTCGTCGGCCCCGACCTGGCGGTCGCCGACGCCTACGCCACCGCCCTCTACGCCGCCGGCCCCACCGGCCTGGCCTGGTTCCGCGGCGGCTCCGACTACCGCGCGCTCTTCGCCCACCGGCGCTGAACGGAACGTCGCCACACCGAGCCCGTCTCCCCGCGGTGCTCCGGCCCGATTCGCACCTCGGTCGCCCCACAGTCGGCCGGTCGGGCTGCGATCGGCCCCCACAGCCTCGGCAACGGCCGTGGGGGCCGGTCAGCGACGAGTGCGCGTGGCTCGCACAATCGAGGGGTGCGGACCGGTCGGGCCGGACGTCGACCGCGCCACCCGAAGACGGGCCGACGCCGCGAACTCGGCCAGTGACCGCAGTCGGTACGCTAGCGAATCGACGCAACTCGACGCAAGAGTCTCCACACCGGACCGTCGCGGCCGGAGCGTGGCAGATCAGTGATTGGCCTGCGGCGAGGCAGTTTCGACATGGTGAACGACGGATGGCACGCTGTCCGCCGTGAGTTTCGATCTGAGCGTGTGGGCCCTGGAGGACGGGGCGACGCCCGAGGACGTGCGGGCCGCGGTCGAGGGTTGCCGGCAGGGGCGGCACGTGGACCGTTACCCGGACCCCCGAGTGGTGTCCTTCTACCGGGCGATCACCGCCTCCTACCCGGACCGGCACCCCGGCCCGGACAGCCCGTGGGCGGTGGCGCCGCTGCACGCCGCCCACGACCATGTCGAGCTGAACCTGCACCCGACCTGCGCGGACCAGGTGCTGCTGGACATCGAGCGGCTGGCCGGCGAGCACGGGCTGATGCTCTTCGACCCGCAGGACGGCTCGGTCTATCCGCCCCCGGCCCGGCTGCCCGGCTGACCCGTCGGGCGGCTGGACACCCGACCCCGGGTGCGACGAGGGGCCCAGCGGTCGCCGGGCCCCTCGTGGTGCTGCCGTGACTACTCGTCGCGCAGGTCCGCCGCGCTGGCCGCCGTCGCGCCGATCGAGTCGGCCGCCGAGGTGAGCAGGTCCGCGCCGAGCGCCTGGTCGACGGTGAGCGTCATCAGCGTCTCGCCACCCGCCTCGCGCCGGGCCACCTGCATGGCGGCGATGTTGATGCCCGCACCGCCGAGCAGCGTGCCGACGGTGCCGACGACACCGGGCCGGTCCGCGTAGCGCAGGAAGAGCAGGATGCCCTCCGCGCCGATCTCCACATCGAAGCCGTCCACCTCGGTCAGCTTGAGAACCTCCCGGGCGCCGGAGTGGGTGACCGTGCCGGAGACGCTCACCGTCCGCCCGTCCGGCAGCGCGCCACGCACCGTGACCAGGGTGGGCTGCTCCGCCGTCTCGGCCAGACTGGCCAGGGTGACCTCGACACCGCGCTCGGCGGCCAGGTGCGGGGCGTTGACATAGGTGACCTGCTCCTCGACGACCGAGCTGAACAGGCCCTTGGTGGCCGCGAGCTTGAGCACCGACACGTCGTGGGTGACGATCTCGCCGCGGACCTCGACCGTGACGCTGGCGGCGACCCCGCCAGCGACCGCGGTGAACGCGCGGCCGAGCTTCTCGGCCAGCGGGAGCAGCGGCCGCACATCCTCGGCGACCACGCCACCGGCCTGCACGTTGACCGCGTCCGGGACGAACTCGCCCTGCAACGCCAGCTTCACGCTCCGGGCCACCGCCAGGCCGGCCTTGTCCTGTGCCTCGTGCGTGGAGGCGCCCAGGTGCGGGGTGGCCACCACGTTGTCGAAGGCGAACAGCGGCGAGGAGGTGCAGGGCTCCTTGGAGTACACGTCGACGCCGGCGCCCGCGACGCGGCCCTCGGCGATGGCGTCCGCGAGCGCCTGCTCGTCGACCAGACCACCGCGGGCGGCGTTGACGATGCGCACGCCCGGCTTGACGATCGCCAGCTCCTTCTCACCGATCAGGCCCACCGTCTCGGGAGTCTTCGGCAGGTGGATCGAGATGAAGTCGCTCTCCCGCAGCAGCTCCTCCAACCCGACCAGGCGCACGCCGAGCTGCGCCGCCCGGGCCGGCTGGATGTACGGGTCGTACGCGATCAGCCGGGTGCCGAACGCGGCGATGCGCTGCGCGAAGAGCACCCCGATGCGGCCGAGCCCGACCACGCCGACGGTCTTGCCCTGCACCTCGACGCCGGTGTACTTCGACCGCTTCCACTCCCCCGCCTTGAGCGCGGAACTGGCGCTCGCGGTGTTGCGGGCCACGGCGAGGAGCAGCGCGACGGCCTGCTCCGCGGCGGAGACGATGTTCGAGGTGGGCGCGTTGACGACCATGACGCCCCGCGCGGTGGCGGCCGGCACCTCGACGTTGTCCAGCCCGACGCCCGCCCGGGCGACCACCTTGAGGCGCGGCGCGGAGGCGACCGCCTCGGCGTCGATCTGGGTCGCGCTGCGCACGATGACGGCGTCGGCCTCGGAGAGCGCCGAGAGCAGGGCCGGACGGTCGGTGCCGTCGACGTGACGGACGTCGAAGTCGTGGGCGAGCACCTCGATGGCGGCGGGGGCGAGTTCTTCGGCGATCAGTACGACAGGATTCATCGGTCCTCGTAGAGGTCGTGTTTGCGATCGGCGCGGGCGGCAGGGCGCCGCACTGCGCCTGCGCTGATCCGTGCCGTGGCCGTCAGGTGCCGGCTGCGCACCTACCCGCGATCGTAGGGGCCCCGCTGGTCGGCATGTTCCGGTCTTCGGGGTGAGGGCCCTCACACGCCGGGCCGGACGATGGACATCACCCGTTCACCCGACCGTCATCGTTGCCCAGGCCATGGCGTGCGAGGGCAAGGGCGCTCTGGGGGCGCCGCTGCGAGCCACTGGTCTGGCGGCGTCGCGTCGCCGGCGACCCACCCGCTACCGGGCCGCACCTGCTGCCGGGCCCGGCGGGTCGCACACTTTTGAGGGTGATACCTGTGAGTCATATCTATGACTCACAGGTATCAGCTCAACAGACATGTCACCGGCGCTGGTCTAGTGGCGCGGCTGACCCACGTCGATCTGCCGCATCGGCGAAAGCTGGCCGAGGCGTTGGTCACCCGGCCCCGGCAAGTGACGAGATGGACGTGCGGGAACCGTCCGGCCTCTTCTGGGACGGCCGGACGATCCCGCGTCGACGTCAGGCCGTCTCGGTGATCGGACGGTCGACCCAGCTCATCATGCCGCGCAGCTTCCGGCCGGTCTCCTCGATCGGGTGCGCCGCACCCTCGGACTGCCACTTGGTGAAGTTGGGCCGGCCCGCCTCGTCCTCGGCAACCCATTCACGGGCGAACTCGCCGGACTGGATCTCCCCGAGGATCTTGCGCATCTCGTCCTTGACCCGGGAGTCGATGATCCGTGGGCCACGTGAGAGGTCGCCGTACTCGGCGGTGTCGGAGATGCTGTACCGCATCTTCGCGATGCCGCCCTCGTACATCAGGTCGACGATCAGCTTCAGCTCGTGCAGGCACTCGAAGTAGGCCACCTCGGGGGCGTAGCCCGCCTCGGTGAGCACCTCGAAACCGGTCTGCACCAGCGCCGCCGCGCCGCCGCAGAGCACCGCCTGCTCGCCGAAGAGGTCGGTCTCGGTCTCCTCGGTGAAGGTGGTCCGGATCGCGCCGGCCCGGGTGCCGCCGATCCCCTTGGCGTACGCGAGGGCGAGCGCGAGCGCGTTGCCGCTGGCGTCCTGCTCGACGGCGACCAGGCAGGGCACGCCCTTGCCGTCGGCGTACTGGCGGCGGACCAGGTGGCCGGGGCCCTTCGGGGCGACCATCGCCACGTCCACCTCGGCCGGCGGCTTGATCAGCCCGTACCGGATGTTGAAGCCGTGGCCGAAGAAGATCGCCTTGCCCGGAGCGAGGTGCGGGGCGATCGACTCGGTGTACAGGGCGCGCTGGGCGGTGTCCGGCGCGAGCACCATGATCACATCGGCCTCGGCGGCGGCCTGCGCCGGCGTGACGACCCGCAGGCCCTGCTCCTCGGCCTTGGGACGGCTCTTCGAGCCCTCCGGCAGACCGATCACCACGTCGACGCCGGAGTCGCGCAGCGACAGCGCGTGGGCGTGGCCCTGGCTGCCGTAGCCGATCACCGCGACCTTCTTGGCCTGGATCAGGCCGAGGTCGGCATCGTCGTCGTAGTACACCTCAACGCTCATGAGACTTCCCTTTCGTACGACGGCCCGGGCGGCCCGTCGTGGTCTGTGCGGATGGGTCAGGCGGCCCGCAGCGCGGGACCGGCGGTGATCGAACGCGAGCCGCGCCCGATCGCCACCAACCCGGACTGGACCATTTCCTTGATGCCGAAGGGCTCGAGGTCGCGCAGCAGCGCGTCGAGCTTGTCCGGGGTCCCGGTGGCCTCGATGGTCAGCGTGTCCGGTGCCACGTCGACCACCCGGGCGCGGAACAGGTTGACCGTCTCCAGGACCTGCGTCCGCGCGGACCGGTCGGCGCGGACCTTCACCAGCAGCAACTCCCGGGCGACCGAGACCTGCGGATCCAGCTCGACGATCTTGAGTACGTTCACGAGCTTGTTGAGCTGCTTGGTGACCTGCTCCAGCGGGGACGACTCCGCGTTGACCACGATGGTGATCCGGGAGACGTCCGGGTTCTCGGTCTCACCCACGGCGAGGCTGTCGATGTTGAAGCCGCGCCGGGAGAACAGGCCGGAGACCCGGGCCAGCACGCCGGGCTTGTTCTCCACCAGCACGGACAGGGTGTGCATGGTCATCAGATGTCATCCTCGTCGAAGGCCGGGCGGACGCCGCGGGCGAACATGATCTCGTCATTGCTGGTGCCGGCGGCGACCATCGGCCAGACCATGGCGTCCTTGCCGACCACGAAGTCGATCACCACCGGGGCGTCGTTGATCTCCATGGCGGCGGCGATGGTCTTGTCCACGTCATCGGCGTTCTCGCAGCGCAGCCCGACGCAGCCGAGCGCCTCGGCGAGCTTCACGAAGTCGGGGATGCGGTGCTTGTGGGTGCCGAGGTCGGTGTTGGAGTAGCGCTCGTTGTAGAACAGCGTCTGCCACTGGCGCACCATGCCGAGGTTGCCGTTGTTGATCACGGCGATCTTGACCGGGATGCCCTCCAGCGCGCAGGTGGCCAGCTCCTGGTTCGTCATCTGGAAGCAGCCGTCGCCGTCCACCGCCCAGACCACCGTGTCCGGCCTGCCGACCTTGGCGCCCATCGCCGCCGGCACCGCGTAGCCCATCGTGCCGAGCCCGCCGGAGTTCAACCAGGTGTGCGGCTTCTCGTAGGAGATGAACTGCGACGCCCACATCTGGTGCTGGCCCACCCCGGCCACGTAGATCGCGTCCGGGCCGGCGATCTCGCCCAGCCGCTTGATCACGTACTGCGGGGAGAGGGTGCCGTCGGCCGGCTCGTCGTAGCCCAGCGGGTAGCGGTTGCGCAGGTCGTCGAGCTGGGTCCACCAGTCACCCAGGTCACCGCCGTGCCCGGCCGACCGCTCGACGGTCACCGCCGCGATCAGCTCGTCGATGACGTGCTGGGCGTCGCCGACGATCGGCACGTCCGCGTGCCGGTTCTTGCCGATCTCCGCGGGGTCGATGTCGGCGTGCACGACCGTCGCGTCCGGGGCGAACGAGTCCAGCTTGCCGGTGACCCGGTCGTCGAACCGGGCGCCCAACGCGACGATCAGATCCGCCTTCTGCAGGCCGTAGACTGCGGCGACGGTGCCGTGCATGCCGGGCATCCCCAGGTGCTGCGGGTGCGAGTCGGGGAACGCGCCGAGCGCCATCAGCGTGGTGACCACCGGGATGCCGGTCAGCTCGGCCAGCCGGCGCAGCCCCTCGGTGGCTCCGGCCTTGAGCACCCCGCCGCCCACGTAGAGCACCGGCCGGCGGGCACCGGCCATCAGCCGGGCCGCCTCCCGGATCTGCTTGCCGTGCGGGTGCAGCGTGGGCCGGTAACCGGGCAGGTCCAGGGTGGGCGGCCAGGCGAAGGTGGTCGACGCCTGGAGCACGTCCTTCGGGATGTCGACCAGCACCGGGCCGGGCCGGCCGGTGCTGGCCAGGTGGAACGCCTCGGCCAGCACCCGCGGGATCTCCTCGGGCGTCTGCACGAGGAAGTTGTGCTTGGTGATCGGCAGGGTGATGCCCTGGATGTCCGCCTCCTGGAAGGCGTCGGTGCCGATCGACGGGCGGGCCACCTGGCCGGTGATCGCCACCATCGCCACCGAGTCCATGTACGCGTCGGCGATCGGGGTGACCAGGTTGGTCGCGCCCGGGCCGGAGGTGGCGATGCAGACGCCCACCTTGCCGGTGGCCTGCGCGTACCCGGTCGCGGCGTGACCCGCGCCCTGCTCGTGGCGGACCAGGATGTGCCGGACGGTGGAGTCGTAGAGCGGGTCGTACGCCGGGAGGATCGCCCCACCCGGGATGCCGAAGACGACGTCGACGCCGAGCGCCTCAAGGGACCGCACGAGCGAACCGGCGCCGGAGACCTGCGCTGGAGCGGGTGTCCGTACCGCCGGAACGGCCGGGGTGGCAGCGCCGCGCGCGGCGGTGGAGTCGACGTCGCCGGCCGGCTCGGTGGCCGCGCGGGCGCGCCGGGCGGTGTGGGCGAGGGTCTCTGGCGTGGGTCTCGTCATGGCGGTTCTGGCCTTCGGCTGGAATGGCTGGGGCTTGTCAAGCGAAGCGACGCGGGCGGGGCCCGCCCCGACAGGTTCCGATGGCAATAAAAACGGCCCTCGTGCAGATGCACGGGGCCAGCGCACTCTCGATGAGGGAGAGTGCGCTCAGGTAAGTACTCGCAGCGACCGGTACGACGACATGCGGCTAAGCCTGACGCATCTCACGCGATGAGTCAACTGATCCCACATGTTGGTTAACGGAGCGCGGCGCGTCGGGCGGCGACGCGCCCTCGGCCACCGGGATGACCTGCCCGGACCCGCCCGAAACCCGGCGTGGCGTGGGCAGCGGGGCGGGACGCGCGCCCGGCGAGGTCGCCGCCTCCAACATCGCCTCCAGGTGCTCGGCGGGCACGCCCCAGCCGAAGAGCGCGCCCTGGCCGAACCGGCAACCGGCAGCCACCACCGCGGCCAGCTCGGTGGGGGTGGTGACCCCCTCGGCGATCACCTCCAGCCCCAGCTGGTGGCCCAGTCGCATGACGATGTCGACCATCGGCGCGAACGCCGGACCGTCCGCGCCGACCGGGCGGACCGGCTCGTGCTCGGCGACCAGGCTGTGGTCGATCTTCAGGATGTCGATCGGCAGCCGGCGCAGTTGCCCCAGTGACGAGTAGCCGGCGCCGAAATCGTCCAGCGCGATCCGTACGCCGGTCAGCCGCAGCGCGGTGAGCCGCCGGATCAGCTCGTCCAGGTCGGTGGCGACCGCGTGCTCGGTGACCTCCAGCACCAGCCGCTGCGGCGGCACGTGGTGGGCGCGCAGCGCCTCGGCGACCTGGACCACGTACTCCGGGGCGTGCAGCTCGCGCGGGGAGACGTTGACCGAGACCCAGACGTCGTGCCCGTCGGCCAGCCAGCGGGAGAGCTGGTAGCAGGCCTGGTGCAGCACCCAGGCGCCGAGGGTGGCGATCATGCCGCACTCCTCGGCCAGCGGGATGAACTCGTCCGGGCGGACGTTACCCAGCTCGGGATGGTGCCAGCGGAGCAGCGCCTCGGCGCCGACCGGCCGCACCGACGGCAGCGAGGCCACCGGCTGGAAGGCCAGCCGCAGCTCGTCGCGGTCGATGGCGCCGCGCAGCTCGTGCTCCAGCGTGGTGCGCCGGCGCAGCAACTGGTCGTACCTGGCGTCGTAGCGCTCGATCCGGTTCTTGCCGCGCTGCTTGGCGTAGCGCAGCGCCAGGTCGGCATGGCGCAGCAGCAACTCCACGTCCGGCTCGCCGGCCCACCCGGCCACCCCGATGCTCACCGACAGGAAGACGGGCCCTTCCGGCTGGTCGTACGGCCGGTTGAGCACTCCGAGCAGCCGCTCGGCGACCCGATCCGCGTCGGCGGGCCGCCCCGCCATGAGCACGGCGAACTCGTCGCCGCCGAGCCGGGCCGCCACGTCGCCGGGACGCAGGTTGCCGCGCAGCCGCCGACCCACCTCGGCCAGCACGGCGTCGCCCACGTCGTGGCCGCGCATGTCGTTGACGTTCTTGAAGCCGTCCAGGTCCAGACCGAGCAGCACACACGGGGCGCCCGCCGCCGCGCTGTCGTGCAGCGCGCGCAGCAGCCCGCGCCGGTTGGCCAACGCGGTCAGCGGGTCGGTGTGCGCCAGCTCGCGGAAGTGCGCCTCCCGCTCGGCCAGCCGGTCGGCGTAGTTGCGGACGTCCTTGAGGGTCAGGTACTGCCGGGCCACCAGGGCGAAGCCCTCCACGCTGCCGGCGACGATGCCCGCCGCGGTGAACCGGCCGTCCTGAAGGAGGTGGTACATCGCGGAGGCGGCCATCGCCAGCATCGGGGCGATCGCGTACTCGCCGTCGCGACCGATCAGGTCCAGGTCGACCTGCCCCGGCCGGTCGGCGCGGTGCACCGCGAGCGCGACGGTCAGCAGACCGGCGGCGAGCACCGCCGCGCCGGTCAGCGCCATGCTCGGGCCGGCCTGGCAGAGCCCGGCGGCGAGACCCAGCCCGCCGCTGGTCACCGCGCTGATGCCGGCGCCGAGTGCGGCCAGCCGCCGACGCGGGGCGGCGGCCCGGAAGACGACGATCACGCAGAGCCCGGCGCTGAGCGCGGCGCTCACCGTGGCCAGCAGGATCGCCGGGCAGGCCATCGGGGTGGCGGCGCCGAGCAGTCGGGTGGGCTCGGAGAAGAGCACCCAGCCGACGAACCACAGCGCGGCAGCCATGATCAACCCGTCCAGGGCGAGCCGGGCGGTCCCCGCCGCGGTCGCGGCCAGACCGGGCAGCCGGAGCAGGCCGGCGGCGAAGGCCAGCCCGCTCACCGCCGTGCCGATCGCCACCGCCGTGGCCCACCCGGTTCGCTGCCCCTGCTCGTGCGCCCAGTGCTCGCCGATGGCGAGCACGCTCCACACCCCGACCAGGAGGCTGAGCAGGGCGGCGCCGGCAGCGGCCACGAGCAGCACGTGCGCCGGGCGGCGGGGCCCGGTGCGCCGCCGGGCGACCACGGTCAGCAGTGCGGCGGCGGCAGCGGCGACGAGCACACTCAGCGCCGCCACAGCGACCATGCCCGGGGGGAAGTGCACGCACTCAAGAGTGCCGGATGCGCGCTCGCCGTGGGGACCTGGTGTGCATCTGTTGGGACACGGCGCCCGCTGGGCACGGCCGACGCGCGGGCGGTGTCATGCTGGTACGCATGCCTGAGCTGCGGTCGAGGACCTCCACACACGGTCGGACGATGGCCGGCGCCCGGGCCCTGTGGCGGGCCACCGGGATGACCGACGACGATTTCGGCAAGCCGATCGTCGCCATCGCCAACAGTTTCACCCAGTTCGTGCCTGGTCACGTACACCTCAAGGACATGGGCGGCCTCGTCGCCGACGCGGTGGCCGAGGCCGGCGGGGTGGGGCGGGAGTTCAACACCATCGCGGTCGACGACGGCATCGCGATGGGCCACGGCGGCATGCTCTACTCGCTGCCCAGCCGGGAGCTGATCGCCGACGCGGTCGAGTACATGGTCAACGCGCACTGCGCGGACGCCCTGGTCTGCATCTCGAACTGCGACAAGATCACCCCCGGCATGCTGCTGGCCGCGCTGCGGCTCAACATCCCGACCGTCTTCGTCTCCGGTGGCCCGATGGAGGCCGGCAAGACGATGGCGATCGAGGGCGTCGTGCACAGCAAGATCGACCTTATCGACGCGATGATCGCCTCCTCGAACGAGGCGGTCACCGACGAGCAGCTCGGCGAGATCGAGCGCTCCGCCTGCCCGACCTGCGGCTCCTGCTCCGGCATGTTCACCGCCAACTCGATGAACTGCCTCACCGAGGCGATCGGGCTGGCGCTGCCCGGCAACGGCTCGACGCTGGCCACCCACGCCGCGCGCCGGTCGCTCTTCGTCGAGGCCGGCCGCACCGTCGTGGAGATCGCCAAGCGGTGGTACGACGGCGACGACGACTCGGTGCTGCCCCGCACGGTCGCCTCCAAGGCCGCCTTCGAGAACGCGGTCGCCCTGGACGTGGCGATGGGCGGCTCCACCAACACGGTGCTGCACCTGCTCGCCGCCGCCCGCGAGGCGGAGCTGGACTTCGGCGTCGCCGACATCGACGCGATCTCCCGGCGGGTGCCCTGCCTGGCCAAGGTCGCGCCGAACTCGCCGAATTACCACATGGAGGACGTGCACCGGGCCGGCGGCATCCCGGCGATCCTCGGCGAACTGGACCGGGCCGGGCAGCTCAACCGGGACGTGCACGCCGTGCACTCGCCCTCGCTGGCGCAGTGGCTGACCGACTGGGACGTGCGCGGCGGATCGCCGACGCCGACGGCGGTCGAGCTGTTCCACGCCGCGCCGGGCGGGGTGCGCACCACCGAGCCGTTCTCCACCACCAACCGCTGGTCGTCGCTGGACACCGACGCGGCCGGCGGCTGCATCCGGGACCGCGAGCACGCGTACTCCGCCGACGGCGGGCTGGCCATCCTGCACGGCAACCTGGCGCCGGAGGGCTGCGTGGTGAAGACCGCCGGCGTTCCGGACGACTGCCTGACCTTCCGTGGCCCGGCGAAGGTCTACGAGTCCCAGGACGACGCGGTGACGGCGATCCTGGCCAAGCAGGTGGTCGCCGGGGACGTGGTGGTGATCCGGTACGAGGGGCCCAAGGGCGGCCCCGGCATGCAGGAGATGCTCTACCCCACCTCGTTCCTCAAGGGCCGCGGGCTGGGCCGTTCCTGCGCGCTGCTCACCGACGGCCGCTTCTCCGGCGGCACCTCCGGGCTCTCCATCGGGCACGTCTCCCCCGAGGCGGCCTCCGGTGGGCTGATCGCCCTGGTCCGCGAGGGCGACGAGATCGTCATCGACATCCCGGGCCGGTCCATCGAGCTGAACGTGCCGTCCGACGAACTGGAGGCGCGACGGGTGGCCGAGGAGAAGCGCGACAAGCCGTACACCCCGACCGACCGGCAGCGGCCGGTTTCGGCGGCGCTGCGCGCGTACGCCTCGATGGCCACCTCGGCCAGCGACGGCGCCTACCGCCGCGTCCCGGAGTAGGCCTCGGGTCCCGGAGTAGGCCTCGGGTCTCAGTAGGCGACCAGTGCGATGAGCAGCGAGGACACTCCGGCGGCCAGAAGCACGACGCCGGTGCCGAGCCCGACCACGGCACTCACCGTCACCGCGCGGGCCCGGGCGACCGGGACCGCCGCGACGGCCACCACGGTGACCAGCGCGGCGACGACATGGATCAGCGGGTAGTCGAGCAGCGCCGCGACCGGGAAGAGGTGCAGTCCCACGACGAGGGCGACCCAGGGGGCGCTCAGCTCACGGCGCCGTAGCAGGGCGAGCAACCCGACGCCGAGGGCGGCAACGCCAAATTCGATGCCGACGACGATGCCGAAGGTACGGCCGGTGTCGTCGTCGAAGACCGTGCCGTCCGACCAGTGACGCCAGCCGAGGAGAGCCCCGGCGGCAGCCGTGAGCAGCGAGAGAACCGACCCGGCGATCAGCACCGGTCGCCACCGCTTCGGGGGCGCCTCCTGCGCCCAGCCGAACCAGCTGGAGGCGAAGAAACCGAAGACGAACGCCGTCACCGCCGCGTCTCGAACATGTTCGGTGATCATCCGGCAGCATGTTACCTATCCGGTGGCGAGGTTGATGGCCACGCCGATCGGGACCGACGCCGCCAGCCCCGCGACCAACCACCACAGCTGCTCCCGGCGGGCGTGCCGCTGCGCCGACTGGAGCACGCCCTGGATCTCGGTCAGGGTGTTCGCCACCATCGTCAGGTCGTTGGCGCCCCGGGCCGGCTCGTCCGTGACCGACCGCCGCATTCCGTACTGGCGGAGCCGGCTGGTCGTCGACAACGTCAGCTGATGCCTGCGGACCCGCCGCGAGGCCAACACCAGCGACTCGGAATCCTCCAGGTCATTGACGGCGCCGCCGTAGCCAGCGGGATCCTCGACGGCATCGGGGACGCCAACCCGGTGTAACTGCGACCAGCGCCGCCTCCGCCGGGCCTCCCACCACCACAGAACGCCGCCGCCGGCGAGCAGGACGAGGTTGGCGACGATCGGGACGATCGCCCACCAGCCGGTGACGAGGAAACCGACGGCGCCGACCGGGATCGACGTCAGGATGAGTGCCTTCGCCGCCGCTGTGCCGCTGGTCTCCCACATGTCTGTCATTGAAACGGTCCCGCCCGGCCGCCGCGGCCCCTGCTATCCGGAACGCGACAGCGCGCGGTCATCGGACGTCGTTGACGACTTCTACGAACAGGTCATCCAGAACCTCAAACCCTGGATGCCGGCGCCACCACGGCTTCGTTCCCCTGAGGACGTCCAACCTGTGCAACCGGTCGCGGCGAGCCTGGTCTCGACAGCGATCTCTTCTCAGGACAGCCCAGAATTCACCGTACCTGGGATGCAGGAAATCGCTGACGGCCAGCATGGTCCACCAAGCGAGACATAGAGCCCAGATGCAAAGCAGACGAACAGCGCTGCCGCATCCTGGCGCGCCATGTCGGCGCGCGGTCCCCCGTGAAGCGTGATACCTCAGAGGCATAAAAATACCTCTGAGGTATCAGCTCATCCGACCGCTGGCCCCGGCGGAGCGACCGGCGGTCGCGAGCGCCTGGGGGGACGCTAGGGCGACGCGATGTCGTTGACGCAGCGCAGCACCGGGCGGGCGGTCAGCGCCGCCGGGTCCAACGCGGCGTCGGCGCGCACGGTGAGGGTGACCGACTCGCCCGGCAGCAGGGTGACCAGCGCATCGTCCACGGAGGCCGTCGGCTCCAGCCGGTCCGGAAAGAGGGTCAGGTCGCGCAGCACCGTGCGGGCGGTGACCCGGACCTGCTGCCCGCCGTCGACCGGCTCGACCGTCGCGTCCCAGGCCGCCGCCGGCCAGTCGACGTCGCGGTCCTCGGCGAAGAACCAGAGCGCCCGATCGGCGCTCTCCCCCGCCTCGGCGACCAGCAGTTCCCGCCGCTCCTCCTCCGGCCGGGCCAGCTCCGCCGGCAGCGCCAGCGTCACCGCCGAGTACGCGGGGACGTCCAGCTCCATCGTCGTCTTCGCCCGGGGCTCACCGGCGAGGGTCAGCCGGGTCACCGAGGTCGACGTCCGCCAGGGCGTGCCGCCGTCGTTGACCGCGACGAGCGCCAGACCGCCGTCACGGGGCTGGACGGTGAGCAGCCGGTCGGCGTACGCGTGGCGCAGCGCGTACCACAGCGGTTTGCGCCGACCGTCACCGTCGACGGCCGACCAGGAGGTGACCGGCCAGCAGTCGTTGAGCTGCCAGACGATGGTGCCGGCGCAGACGTCCCGGTGCGAGCGGAAGTGCTCCACCCCGAGCTGGATCGCCCGGGCCTGGTTGAGCTGCGTCAGGTAGTGCCAGTCGTCGAAGTCGGCCGGGGCGGGCAGGTGCGCGTCCAGACCCCGCTGGAGCTTCGCGTCGCCGCCGGCCGCCTTCTGGTGGTGCGCCATGCCCGGTGAGTCGTGCGCGAGGGGTTCGTCGCTCAGCGCCCGGCGCAGGGTGGCGTACGCCGGCGGGCCCTGGTAGCCGAACTCGGCGACGAAGCGCGGCACGTACTCCCGGTACTTGATGTAGTCGTCGGTGTTCCACACGTCCCAGATGTGCGTGGTGCCGTGCGCCGGGTCGTTGGGGTGGATCTCCTCGGTGCCCGACCAGGGGCTGCCCGGCCAGTACGGGCGGGTCGGGTCCAGCTCACCGACGATGCGGGGCAGCACCTCGAGGTAGTAGCCGCGCCCCCAGGTGCGCCCGGCGAGCGGTTCCTGCCAGTCCCAGTCGTGCCAGCCCCAGATGTTCTCGTTGTTGCCGGTCCAGAGCACCAGCGACGGGTGGGGCGCCAGCCGGGTGACCTGCTCGGCGGCCTCGGCGGCCACCTCGCTGCCGAACGGCTCCTCCTCCGGGTACGCGGCGCAGGCGAACAGGAAGTCCTGCTGGACCAGCAGCCCCCGCTCGTCGGCGAGGTCGTAGAAGTCCGCCGACTCGTACCGGCCGCCGCCCCAGACCCGCAGCAGGTTGATGTTGGCCGCCGCGGCCTGGTCGAACCGCCCGGCCAGCCGTTCGCGGGTGACCCGGGTGGGGAACGCGTCGTCCGGGATCCAGTTGACCCCCCGCACGAACACCGGAACGTCGTTGACCGACAGCGCGAACGGGGTGCCGTGCTCGTCGGGGGTGGTGTCGAGCCGGACCGAGCGGAAGCCGATCCGGCGGGACCAGGTGTCCAGGGTGTCGCCGTCCGGCGCGTGCAGGGTGACGTCCAGCGGGTGGCGCGCCTGCTCCCCGTACCCCCGCGGCCACCACAACGCGGGCTCGCGGACGGCGAGGGTCAGCACGGCCGTGCGCTGGCCGGCGGGAACGACCGCCTCGGCGAGGGCGCCGGCGACGATGGCCCGGACGGTCAGCGGGACGTCCGCGACCCGCTCGACCTCGACGTGCAGCTCGACCCGCCCGTCGCGGCCCTCCACCGTGACCAGCGGGCGGACGGTGGCCAGCCGGGCGGTGGACCAGGCGTGCAGGCCGATGTCCTGCCAGATGCCGGCGGTGACCAGCGTCGGCCCCCAGTCCCAGCCGAAGTTGCAGGCCATCTTGCGGATGAAGTGGAACGGCTCCGGGTAGGCGTTGGGCCGGTCACCGAGCCGCTCCTGCTGCGCCTCGGCGTACCGGTAGGCCGAGTCGAACGTGACCACCAGGTCGTTGTCGCCGTCGCGCAGCAGCGGACGGACGTCGAACCGGTAGCCGCGGTGCATGTTCTCGGTGCGGCCGACCTCGACACCGTTGACGGTCAGGGTGGCGACGGTGTCCAGGCCGGCGCAGACCAGGTCGACCCGGTCGTGGTCGCCCGGCGGGCGGGAGAAGCTCGTCCGGTAGCTCCAGTCGGTGCGCCCGATCCAGGCCAGCGCCACCTCGTTGTCGTCGAGGTTGGGGTCGGGGATCAGGCCGGCGTCGAGCAGGTCGGTGTGCACGCAGCCGGGCACGGTGGCCGGCACGGACCGGTCGGCGATCTCCGTCGGGACCTGCGCTCCGGGCGCCGCCCGCAGGGTCCAGCCGTCGTGGAGTGCCTGTCGGCTCAAGATTTCACCGCACCTTCCATGATTCCGCGGACGATCTGGCGTCCACCGATGAACAGCATGATCAGCAGAGGGATGGTAGCCACGAACGCGCCGGCGAGCACGCGGCGGTAGATGACGTAGTTGCCGCTGGCCAGGTCGGAGATGGCGACCATCGAGGTCGGGTAGTCGGTGCCGCCGAGGGTGATCAGCGGCCACTGGAAGTCGTTCCAGGTGGACACGAAGGTGAGCAGGCCGAGCACCGCGAGGGCCGGCCGGATCGCCGGGAGGACGATGTTCCAGTAGACGCGCATCGTCGTGGCGCCGTCCATCCGGGCCGACTCCACCAGCTCGTCGGGGACCGTGTTGAGGATGAACTGCCGCATGTAGAAGACGCCGAACGCGGTGACGAGGCCGGGCACGATGACCGCCAGCAGGGTGCCGTTCCAACCCAGCTTGCCCATCACGATGTACAGCGCGACGACGCCGAGCTGGTTCGGCACGGTGAGGGTGAGCACCACGAACAGCATCAGCCACCGGCTGCCGGCGAAGCGCAGCTTGGCGAAGGCGAACCCGGCCAGCGAGCAGAAGAACAGCATGGCGGCGGTCACCACGGTCGACACGATGACGCTGTTGATCAGCGAGGCGGCGAAGTAGACGTCCTGGAGGGAGAAGACCTCGTCCAGGTTGACCAGGAACCGGTCGCCGGGGATCACCGCGGGCGGGATCTGGGCCAGCGCCTCGTCGTTGCTGGTGGCGATGACGAACATCCAGTACAGCGGAAACGCCGCGAACAGCATGGTGGTGGCCAGCAGCAGGTACGTCCCGATGCCGGCCGGGGTGTCCTGCGGCGCGCGGCCCATCAGGGCGGCCCGCCTGCGGCGGCTCGTGGTGACCGCCGGCGGGGGCGGTGCGGTGTCGACGGCGCTCACCTGGATCGCCCTCCGGAGAGTCGGTTGGTCAACAGCGTGTTGATGCCCGCCACGACCAGAATGATCAGGAAGAGTGCCCAGCTCATGGCGGCCGCGTACCCGAGGTTCAGGTCCTTCCAGCCGACCTTGTAGATCAGCTGGGCGATGGTCTGCCACTCGCCGTTGGGCCCACCGGTGGCGGCCTGGGAGTTGAGGTCGAACAGCATCGGCTCGATGAAGAGCTGGAACCCGCCGATGGTGGAGAGGATGACGGTGAAGACGATCACCGGCTGGATCATCGGCACGGTGATCCGCCAGAGCTGACGCCACGGGCCGGCCCCGTCGACCGCGGCGGCCTCGTAGACGTCGCGCGGGATGGACTGCATGGCGGCCAGGTAGAGCAGGGCGTTGTAGCCGATCCACTTCCAGTTGACCATCGTGGCGATGGCGATCCAGGCGTGCAGCTTGTCGGCCCGCCAGTTGATCGGTTCGTCGCCGCCGATGCCGAACAGGCCGAGCACCCAGTTGGCCATCCCGAAGTCACGGGAGAAGAAGACGCTGAACACCATGGTCGAGGCGACGATCGGGGTGACGTACGGCAGCAGCACGCCCACCCGCCACCAGGTCTGCGCCCGCAGCCGGCGGTTGAGCAGCGAGGCGACGATCAGGGCGAGCAGCAGCTGCGGCACCGACGAGAGCAGGAAGATGCCGAAGGTGTTGTAGAGCGCGTTCCAGAAATCCTCGTCGCCGAAGAGCTGGCGGAAGTTGGCCAGGCCGGCCCAGCCGGTCAGCGTCGGGTCGTCCAGTCGATAGTTGCGCAGCGCGACGACGCCGTTGAAGACGAGCGGAAACAGCCCGAAGACCAGGAAGATCAGGAAGAAGGGCGCGATCAACACGTACGGCATGTAGCGCATGTCGAA
Organism: Micromonospora sp. BL4; assembly: GCF_003667505.1. Taxonomy (GTDB): domain Bacteria; phylum Actinomycetota; class Actinomycetes; order Mycobacteriales; family Micromonosporaceae; genus Micromonospora. Next base: position 11,898 of record NZ_RCVJ01000073.1, on the reverse strand, counting down.
GCGGTACAGCCGGTCCCGCCAGCTGGGTCGGCGGTGGTCCGGGTCGGTGCCGTGGCCGTGCCGCCCGGTGGCGGCTCGGCGGCCCGACGACGCGGGCGCGGCGCGGGTGGTGGACATCGGGACACTCCAGGGCCGAAGAGACGGGGTACGCACGCGGGCGGCGCGGGGGCGGCGCGGTGTCCGGCGCGCCCCCGCGCCGACGGCTCAGGAGGTGCTGGCCTTCTCGGCTTCCTTGACCGCCTCGGCCCAGGCGGCCTCGGGCTTGAGGGTCTTGTTCTGCACACGCGTCAGCACGTTCTCCACCGCCACCCGGGTCGGGCCGTTCTTCTTGCCCAGGTACTGCGGCGTGAGGCCCTGCGCCATCTTCGGGAAGATCTGCCCGACGGGCGCGTTGCTGAAGAACGGGTTCGTGAAGTCCGCGATCGCCGGGTCGCTGTAGAGGGCAGGCTGCGAGGGCAGGTTGCCGACCTTCTTGAAGACTTCGATCTGCTGCTCCGGCTGCACCAGCCACTCCAGCAGCTTGTACGCCTCGTCGACGTGCTTGCTCTGCTTGGGGATGGTCAGGAACGAGCCGCCCCAGTTGCCGCCGCCACCGGGCACCGCGGCGATGTCCCACTTGCCCTGGGTGCCGGGTGCGGTGTCCTTGATGTGCCCGAGCATCCACGCCGGGCAGGCGAGCACCGCGAAGGAGCCGCTGGTGAAGCCCTTGTCCCAGTCGGCCTGGAAGCTGGCCAGGTTGGCGGAGAGGCCGGCCTGGATCGCCTTGATGGTGTAGTCGAAGGCGACCTTCGGACCCTGCTCCATCTGGAGCTGGTCCTGCTCGTTGTAGAAGCCGACCGGCTGCTGGCCGAGGATCGGGTTGAACAGGTTGCTGCCGGCGTCGATGAACTTCTTGTTGGTCTTGCCGGTGTACTGCAGGCCGACCTCGATGAACCTGTCCCAGGTGGGCCAGAGGGCGGAGACCTGGTCGCGCTCGGTGGGCAGCCCGGCGGCCTTGAACAGGTCGGTGCGGTAGCACATGGCCAGGCCACCGGTGTCGGTGCCGAGGCCGATCTGGGTCTTGCCGTCGGCGGAGAGCGACTGCTTCCACTTCCACGGCAGGTACTTGCTCTCGTACGAGCCGGCGCCCTTGTCCAGCAGGTTGACGAACTTGTCCGACTGGCTGCGGAACTGCACCATGAAGCCCTCGTCGATGGCCGCGATGTCCGCCGCGCCGGAGCCGGCGACCAGCTTCTTCTGCAGGTCCTCGTGCTGGGCGTTGTACTCGCCGGAGTTCAGCTGGATCTTGACGTTCGGGTTGGCCGCCTCGTACTTCGTCTTGAGGTCCTGGAGGCCGAAGTCACCCCAGAAGTTGATCTTCAGGGTGACCTGACCGTCCGCCGCGTCGGAATCCTGCCCGCTCTTGCCGCTGCACGCGGCGACCAGGGCGAGGCCGACCGTGCCCGCGGTGACCGCGCGGGCCCACCGGGTCCAGGACCGTTTCATGGCATCCTCCGAACAAGTGGGAACGCTCCCGGCATCGAGAGACGTTGACTGAACCGGATAAGTGAGGCCACCGTACGGGCCGGTTCCAGGGGTGTCAACGGCCTGTTACGGCGCGCTCGTCCGATCAGACCGGAGGCGTCCATGGGAGCGCAAACAGGCGTGGTTGAGCGCTTTCCGCCACACCTCCGCACACCGAGCCGGGCCGTGAAACCGAGAGACCATCGGTACGCTGAACCGCGCAAGCCCGCTGCATCAGCCGACCGATTCGATCCCGAGCGTCCGGCCGTCGGAGGCCGGCAGCGGTTGCGCTAGGTTGAGCCCGCCGACACACCCCGCGGCGCGCCGACCGGGCCGAGCGTGGCGCGGCAGCCAGAAACCCGGCCCCTGTGGGCGGAGAGTGAAGGAGCACGCCGGTGAAGCGGCCGACCATCGCCGACGTCGCCCGACGCGCCGGGGTGTCCAAGGGCGCCGTGTCGTACGCGCTGAACGGGCAACCCGGCGTCTCCGAAGCCACCCGGCAGCGGATCCTGGCCATCGCCGCCGAGATCGGGTTCAGCCCGAGCAGCGCCGCGCGGGCGCTCTCCGGCGCCACCGCCGAGGCCGTCGGCCTGGCCCTGTGCCGGCCGGCCCGGATACTGGGCATCGAGCCGTTCTTCATGGAGCTGATCAGCGGCGTCGAGGCGGAACTCTCCGCCCGCTCGTACGCGCTAACCCTCCAGGTGGTGGCCGACCAGGACGCCGAGATCGCGGTCTACCGGCGCTGGTGGGGCGAGCGCCGGGTGGACGGCGTGCTCGTCTGCGACCTGCGCACCGACGACCGCCGCATCCCCGCGCTCGAACAGCTCCAGCTGCCGGCGGTGGTGATCGGCGGGCCGGGCGGCACCGGCGACCTGGCCAGCGTCTGGTCCGACGACGCGGCCGCGCTGACCGAGGCGGTGGAGTACCTGGTCGCGCTCGGGCACCGCCGCATCGCCCGGGTCGGCGGCCTGCCCGACCTGCGGCACACCGAGATCCGCACCGAGGCCTTCGCCGCGGTGTGCACACGGCTCGGGCTGACCGACGCGGTCACCGTCTGGTCCGACTACACCGGCGAGGAGGGCGGACGGGCCACCCGCCGCCTGCTCAGCTCCGCGCAGCGGCCCACCGCCGTCATCTACGACAACGACGTGATGGCCATCGCCGGGCTCTCCGTGGCCCAGGAGATGGGGCTCACCGTGCCGGGCGATCTGTCCATCGTGGCCTGGGACGACTCGCCGCTCTGCCGGCTGGTGCACCCGCCGCTGACCGCGTTGGGCCGCGACATCCCGGCGTACGGCGCACACGCCGCCCGGCAACTCCTCGCCGTCATCGCCGGGCAGACCGCGACCCGCGTCCAGGACGAGACGCCGCACCTCACCCCGCGCGGCAGCACCGCGCCGCCGCGGACCAGGTGAACCGGTTCACCCGGGGCGGGTGGTCAGCGGGACGTCGAGGGAAACTCCTCGAAGTACGCCTCGACCCGCTCGGCCGTCGCCGGGCGGGCCAGCGCGAAGCCCTGCCCGTACCGGCAGCCGGCCCGGTGCGCCCCCTCGACCTGGCCCGGTGACTCCAACTCCTCGGCGACGATCTCCACCCCCAGCCGCTCACCGACGTTGACCACCACGTCGATCAGTGGCGGCTGCCCGTCCGGTCGGGCGCCCACCAGCTCCGGGCCCACCTTCAGCAGGTCGATCGGCAGCCGGCGCAGCTGGGCCAGCGAGGCGTGTTCGGCACGGAAGTCGTCCAGCGCGGTGCGTACGCCCAGCGACCGCAGGCCGGCCAGCCGGGCCACCACGGTCGACAGGTCGGCGGCGACCCTCGGCTCGGCCACCTCCACCACCAGCCGCTCCGGGGACACCCCGTACGCGGCCAGCACGGCCGCGGCCCGCTGCACGAAGTCGGGCGTGGTCAACTCCCGGGTGGTGACGTTGACCGCCATCCACAACTCCCGGGTGCCCGCCGACCAGTCGGCCAACTGGCGGCAGGCCCGGTCCAGCACCCACCACTCCAGCTCGCCGACCAGGTCCAGGTCCTCGGCGACCGGCAACAGCTCGGCCGGGAGCACCGTGCCGAGCACTGGGCTGCGCCAGCGCAGCAGCGCCTCGGCGCCCACCGGCTGCCGACCGGCCAGGTCGAGCACCGGCTGGTAGACCAGATCCAGCTCGCCGCGCGCCACCGCACCCGGCAGCTCACGTTCCAGGTCGAGCCGGCGAACCAGCTGCTCCTCCAGGAACGCGTCGTACCACTCGACCCGGTCGCGGCCCAGCTGCACGGCCCGCCGCCGGGCCAGCTCGGCTTGGCGCAGCACGTCCGCCGGCCCGGCGCCGCTCACCTCGGCCAGCCCGATGCTCGCCTGCACCCGCAGCACCGATCCGGCCAGCCGGTAGGACGGGGTGAGCGCGGTCAGCAGCCGGGTGCCCAACGCGTACGCCAGCACCGGCCCGGCGGCGGTGACCACCGCGAAGCCGGTACCCGCGCACCCGGTGACCAGGTCGCCGGGCGCGACGACGGCGCGGGCCCGGATGACGGCCTCGGCCAGCACGTCCTCCCTGGCCGCCGGGCCGATCCCGTCCGCGCCGTGCAGGTCGACCAGCAGCAGCGCGCCGGCCGGCGCCGGCACGTCGCCGATCGCGGCGAGCGCGTCCAGCAGGGCCGCGCGGTTGCCCGGACCGGCGCCGGCCGGCGCGGACCGGGAACTGAGCGCCGACCAGGACACCTCGCCGTCGGGCGACCAGGTCGAGCCGGCGCCGTTCGAGGTGGCCGGCCCGTCGTCCGGCGCGCCGAGCCAGCGGGTCGCACGGCGGTGGCGGACGGCCCGCCCGGCACGCCGGCGGTGTGCGGCACGGCGATCAGGGGTGGCCGCGTCGCCGGAGCGCAGCAACTCACGCAGCACCAGCGGCGGCACCGCGGCCACGGCCAGCAGCACGCTCATCCGGTCCGGCGAACGGCCGGCGCCTAGATGCAGACCCGCCGCCAGCAGCAGCAACGCGGCCGGAAGCACCGACCGGGGCCAGGCGGCGGGCCTACCCGCCGCCTCCACAGCGACGGCATCCATCGCGTCGCGCGCACCGAACGCGGTGAGCAGCATCCCGAGCACCAGCGGCGGTACGGCCACCAGAGCCGCCCGACCGGCCGGCGCGGGCGGCAGGGTGGCCAGCAGCGCCAGGCCGACCAGGGTGAGCAGAACTCCACCCCGGCAGATCACCGCCCCCGAGCGCCGGTGCGGGCCGGTGAGCGCACTGAGCGCGGCCATCCCCAGCCCGCCGAGCCCCAGCGCCGCGACCAGCCGGGTGGGCGCCGGCAGGACATCGCGGGGCAGCAGCAGCCAGGCGGCGAGGGCCAGCCCCACGGCCGGGCCGGTCGCCTCGACCAGGTGACGCAGCCGGAGCCGGGCCGACGGCCGTGTCCGGCCGGGGAGCCGGCGCAGGCCGGCCGCGGACAGGGCCGCCGAGACCAGGAACCCGATCAGCGCGGCGGCGCGGTGCCCGGTGTCGGCCAGCGGCAGCACGGCGGCGGTGAGGCCGGCCGCGACCACCGCCGCGTCGAGCAGCACGCCCGCCGCGCGTCGAGCAGCACGCCGCCGGGCGGCTCGTCCGACCGGACGTGCCACCGGGAGCCCATCGGCCGCACCCGCGCGCGCCGCGGACGGCGTGGGCGCCGACGGCACCGTGGCGGCGGAATCGGCGGTGGCCGGCCCGCCGGACGGTGGATCGGCGCGCCAGGCTTCGGCGGTCGACGGGTCGGTGGGCGTCACCTCGGTGGGCGGCAGCTCGGCGGGCGACGCCTCGGCGGGACGGCGGGTCGCCAGGCGGGAGAGCCGCACCCCGGCGAGCGTGGCGCCCGCGCCACCGGCCAGGGCGATCACCACCGAGGTCGGGACCAGGTCAGCGGCACCGGCGAGGACGAGCAGCGCCACCGCCGCGGACACGGCGGCCTCCGGTGCGGCCCGGCGGGGGACGAGGAGGCGGAACGGGTACGCGAGGAGCACGGCGGTCGCCTTCGTGAGGGGGCACGGGGGCGGTGCGGCGGTGAGGGGCACCGGACGTTGCGGGTCCACTGCCCAACAATCGAGAACGAACGGCGGCCAGATCGGTTACGTGTCGGTCACCCGGCGAAGCCAGTGACCCGTGTCACTGTACGGCCTGACGGCCGGCCGGGCACCGCCCGCCGGGAGCCCGACCGGCCGGTGGTGGGATCATCAGAGGGTGAGTAAGCCCGACACCGTCCGCTTCCGGTACAACCAAGCCATCCTGGTGGCCGCGGTCATCGCCTTCATCGGTGCCCTGCCACTGGCCGACGCCCGGACGTACCTGCTGCCGGTGCTGCTCGTCCCCCTCGCCGTCGGGGTGTGGGCCTGGCGGGCCGGCACCGACGCCGACGCCCGGGAGCTGCGCCTGCGGGCACTGGCGGGGCAGCGCCGGATCGGCTGGGACCGGGTCGTCGAGCTGGTCACCGACCCGCGCGGGCGGGCGGTCGCCCGGCTCGACGACGGACAGCAGGTGGTCCTGCCGGCGGTACGCGGCGCGGACCTGCCCCGGCTGGTCTCCGCCACCGGCCAGGAACTGCCCGACACGGCTGGCTGAGGCCCCGTCAGTACCCGTCGACCACCGTGTTGATCAGCGGCTCGCCGGCGGCGAACCGCCGCACCTGATCGCCGACCAGCCGGTAGGCCCGCGGCAGCAGCCCCCGCACCGATCCGGCCACGTGCGGGGTGAGCAGCACGTTCGGCATCGTCCAGAGCGGAGAGTCGGCGGGCAGCGGCTCCGGGTCGGTGACGTCCAGCGCCGCCGAGATCCGGCCGGTGCCCAGCTCGGCGACGAGCGCCTCGGTACGGGCCACCGGCCCCCGAGCCCCGTTGACCAGCAGCGCCCCGTCCGGCATCGCGGCCAGGAACTCCTTGTCGATCAGGCCGCGGGTCGCGTCGGTGAGCGGCACCAGCACCACCACCACGTCGGCCTCGGGCAGCAGCCGGGGCAGCTCGTCGACGCCGTGCACCCCCTGCGCGGGCCGGGCGGTCCGCGCCACCAGGGTGAAGCTGACGTCGAACGGGGCGAGCCGGTCCCGTACCGCGGTGCCGATCGACCCGGCCCCGACGATGAGCACCCGTTTGCCGGTCAGCTCGTCGGTCGGGGCGACCTCCTGGAAGGCCCACCGCCGGTCGGCCTGCGCCCGGACGAAGGCCGGGAACGCCCGCAGCTGGGCCAGGATCGCGGTGACGACCCACTCGGCGGTGGACGGGTCGTGCACGCCTCGGGCGTCGCACAGCGTGACGCCCGCCGGCATCCGGCCGGCCCAGGCGTCCGCCCCGGCGGAGAGCAGCTGCACCGCCGCCAGATCGGGCAGCTCGTGCAGCAGGGCGGTCGCGTCCGAGCCGGCCAGGAACGGTGGCACCCAGAACCGCACGTCGGTCACCGCCGAGGGCAACCGGTCGGCGTGCTCGACGACCTCCACCGTCACGTCCGGGGGCAGCTCGCCGATGAGGTCCAGGCCGGCCTGGTGCGGGATCCATACCTTCACGTCCGCCGACGATAGCCTCCGTCACGACGGACGGTGCGGGCACGGCGGCAAACGGGGAGCCTCGGGTGGCGGCGCGGGGGCGAGCGAGCCTCGGCACAACGATGTTAGGGCCGGGCGCGGGCGCGGTATAACGAAGCCCCGGATCCCAGTTCGGCCTCCACCCCGGCAGACAGGTTCGCAATGACCGACAGCTCCCCCGCCCGCCCCCGGCCCGCGATCGCCGCACCCGCGGCGCTCAGCGACCCGGCACGGCTGCGGGCGCTCGCCGACACCGGGCTGGACGCCGCCCCGGACGAGGCGTTCGAGCGGTTCGCCCGACTGGTCAGCGACCTGCTGGACGTGCCGGTCGCGCTGGTCTCCCTGGTCTCCGACGACCGGCAATTCTTCCCGGGTGCGGTCGGGTTGCCGGAGCCCTGGGCGGAACGCCGGCACACCCCACTGAGCCACTCGTTCTGCCAGCACGTCGTGGACATCGAGGTGCCCATGGTGCTGCCGGACGCCCGGCTCTACCCCCGGGTACGCGACAACCCCGCCATCGACGACCTCGGCGTGGTCGCGTACGCGGGGATGCCCCTGACCGACCTCTCCGGCCGGGTGCTCGGGTCGCTCTGCGCCATCGACAGCAAACCACGGGTCTGGACCGCCGGGCAGCTGCGAACGCTGGCCGACCTGGCCGCCGCCTGCTCGTCGGAGCTGCGGCTGCGGATCGCGCTGGACGGCGCGCGGGAGGACCGCCGACTGGTCGTGCAGGCGCACGAACGGCTGGAACTCCTCGCCGGGGTGAGCGAGACGCTGGGCGGCACGCTGGACGTGGGCACCGCGCTGCGCCGCCTCGCCGCCACCATGGTGCCGCTGCTCGCCGACTGGTGCCTGCTCACCCTGGTCGGGCCGACCGGCCAGCCCCGCGAGGTCGTCGCCGTGCACCGCGATCCGGCCCGGACGGCGGACGTCGACCGCTTCGCCACGCTGCTGCGAACCGGGCTCAGCGCCGACTCGATCATCCGGGCGGTGCTGCGGACCGGCCAGCCCCGCCTCGGTGAGGTGGCCTCGCTGGCCGACGTCACCCGGGGGACCACGCACCCGGAGATGGCGACGATCGCCCGCCGCCTGGGCATCGCCTCGTACCTGAGCGTGCCGGTGCGGGCCGCCGGCGGCACCGTGCTGGGTGCCATCACCCTCGTCAACGACCCTCAGCGCCAGCAGTTCGACGACCGCGACCTGCTCACCGCGGTGGACATCGGCCGCCGGGCCGGACAGGCGATCGGCAACAGCTCGATGTACGGCGAACAGCGGCACGTCGCCGAGGTCCTGCAGCACAGCATGCTGCCGCGGCTGCCGGGCGTGGCGGAGCTGGAGCTGGCGGCCCGCTACCAGCCGGCGGCCGACCGGGTGGCGGTGGGCGGCGACTGGTACGACGCGTTCGTCCAACCCGACGGGGATCTGATCGTCGCGATCGGGGACGTCGCCGGGCACGACATCGAGGCGGCGGCGACCATGGGTCAGCTGCGCAACCTGGTGCGCGGCAACGCGTTCGGCCGACAGGACACCGTCGGCGAGCTGATGACCCACCTGGACGGCGCGATGCGCGGCCTGCGGCTGCCGATCCCGGCCACCGCGACGCTGGTCCGGATCTGTCCCGAGCGCTCCGGTGTCCGGGAGATGACGTGGTGCAACGCGGGGCACCCGCCGGCAATGCTGGTCCGCGCCGGCGGGGCGGTGGAGATCCTCGAAGCGCCGCCGGAGCCGTTGCTCGGCCTGGCTCGCCCGTCGCGGCGAACCACCCGGTCGACCAGCCTGGCCGTCGGCGACACGCTGCTGCTCTACACGGACGGGCTGATCGAACGGCGGGACCGGCCCATCGACGACGGGCTGGCCGAGCTGGTGGCCCGGCTGGCCGGCTCCGACACGCTGCCCCTCGACGAGCTGTGCGACCTGCTGCTCACCTCGATCGGGCACCGTGCGGACGACACCGCGCTGCTGGCCGTACGGGCCCGCTGACCGGTCCATCCGGGATCACCGGCGCCGCCGCCGGCGGCCGTTCGGATCCCGTCGGGCCCGGCCGAGCCGGCCGGCGGGCTACCCTGGGCCGGGTGAGCGCCCGTCCCCCGTACTCTCGCATCCGCCGCCTCCGGGTGGCCCTCGCCGCGTCCTGCGCGGCGCTGCTCCTCACCGCCGGTTGCAGTTTCGGCGAGCCGGAGCCGGACCCGGCCGGTGAGCCGCCCAACCTGCCGACCCCGTCGACGTCGGCCAGCCCTGGCGGCGCCGGCCAGCAGGCGGTGGCGACCGTGCTCGCCAAGGGGCTGCGGGTGCCCTGGGCCATCGCCTTCCTGCCCGACGGCGGGGCGCTGGTCACCGAACGGGACAGCGGCCGGATTCTCCAGGTCGGGCCCGAGTCCGGGCCGGACGGGATGCGGATCCGGGTGGTGCACACGATCACCGACGTGGCGGCGGCGGGTGAGGGCGGCCTCCTGGGCATCGCCGTCTCGCCCGGCTACGACCGGGACCGGACGGTCTTCGTCTACTACACCGCCGACCAGGACAACCGGGTCGTCCGGTTGCAGCTCGGCGGGCAGCCCACCCCGATCCTCACCGGCATCCCGAAGGCCAACGTGCACAACGGCGGCGGGCTGGGCTTCGGCCCCGACGGGCAGCTCTACGTCAGCACGGGGGACGCCGGCCAACGCCCGAATTCCCAGGACGTGAAGAGCCTCGGCGGCAAGATCCTGCGGATCACCCGGGACGGCAAGCCCGCCGCGGGCAATCCGTACCCCGGTTCCCCTGTCTGGTCCCTGGGGCACCGCAACGTGCAGGGCTTCGCCTGGGACGCCGCCAAACGGATGTACGCCGTCGAGTTCGGCCAGAACACCTGGGACGAGATCAACCAGATCACCAAGGGTGGCAACTACGGCTGGCCCGAGGTCGAGGGGCGGGCCGGCGACAAGCGGTACACCGACCCGATCACCCAGTGGGGGACCTCGGACGCGTCCTGCTCGGGCCTGGCCGCCACGGACCGGCTGCTGGTCACCGGCTGCCTGCGCGGCAAGCGGCTCTGGGTGATGGAGCTGACCGACACCGGAACGCTGCTCGGGCAGCCCAGCGAGCTGCTGACCAACCGGTACGGCCGGCTGCGAGCGGTGGCCGCCGCGCCGGACGGGTCGCTCTGGGTGAGCACCTCCAACCACGACGGGCGGGGCGACCCGGCGGCCGACGACGACCGTCTCCTGCGGGTGGTCTTCGCCGGCGGCGACGGCGGTCGCAGCTGATTCGCGTCACCATCCGGTCAGGTTTGCCAAGATCCTCCGACGGGCAGGTCAGACTCTCAGCATGGACGGGCAGCACGACGAGCAGCACGACGACGCCGGTGACCGGGACGAGCCGGTGACCGGTGCCGCGTCGCGGCGGTCTGCGGGTCGACCGGCCGGCCGGCCCGGTCCCGTGCGCCGCACCGCGGTCATCCTCGCCGTGCTCGCCGTGGCCCTGGCCGGGGCGGTCCTCGGGGTGCTCGCCGGCGGCCGGGTGGACACCGACATCGGCCCGTTCCGGGCCAACCTCACCCTCACTCCCGCCAGCGCGGGCGGCACCACCGTCGACGTGCCGCCGCTCGGCGCGCTGCTGCTCGACAGCCACGACGGGCCGACGCAGCTCACCGTACGACTGGGCGCACTGGACCAGGGGCGCACCGAGGCGCTGCTCGACGACCCGGCCAGCATCAGCCGGGCCAGCCAGAGCGCCGTCGAGGACGTCCGGTCCGGGGTGATGCGGCTCGGCCTGCGGACTCTCGCCTCGGCGGTACTGGTCACCCTGATCCTGGCCGGGCTGGCCTTCCGCGACGTGCGGCGTACCGCCTGGGCCGGCGGGCTGGCGCTGCTGGTCACCGCCGGCAGCCTCGGCACGGCGGCGGCCACCCTGCGGCCGCAGGCGATCGAGGAGCCGCGCTACGAGGGGCTGCTGGTCAACGCGCCGGCGATCGTCGGTGACGCCCGCCGGATCGCCAACGACTACACGAAGTACGCCGAGCAGCTGCAACGCATCGTCGGCAACGTCAGCCAGCTCTACACCACGGTGTCGGCGCTGCCGGTGTACGAGCCGGCCCCGGGCACCACCCGGGTGCTGCACGTCTCCGACATGCACCTCAACCCGACCGGTTGGCAGCTGATCCGGACGGTGGTCGAGCAGTTCGACATCGACGTGGTGATCGACACCGGGGACATCACCGACTGGGGCAGCGAGCCGGAGGCGTCCTTCGTCGGCTCGATCGGCCTGCTGAAGAAGCCGTACGTCTTCATCCGGGGCAACCACGACTCCGGGCGTACCGGCGCCGCGGTGGCCCGCCAACCGAACGCGATCGTGTTGAACAACTCGACGACCACGGTCGCCGGGCTGACCATCGCCGGCATCGGCGACCCGCGCTTCACCCCGGACAAGAACACGTCCCCGGCCGGCAGCGGGCTGACCCAGCAGGTGGCCGACCAGGTGATCGGGGCCGGCGAGCAGTTGGCCACCACCGTGCGCCGCTCACCTCGACCGGTGAACATCGCGCTGGTGCACGACCCGGCGTCGGCCGGGCCGCTCGCCGGCACCTGCCCGCTGGTGCTGGCGGGGCACACCCACGCCCGGCAGATCTCCAAGCTGCCCCAGGCGCCCGGGCAGCAGCCCACCACGCTGATGGTGGAGGGCTCCACCGGCGGCGCCGGGCTGCGCGGCCTGGAGGGTGAGAAGCCGACCCCGCTGTCGATGAGCGTGCTCTACTTCGACCAGCAGAAGATGCTCCAGGCGTACGACGACATCACCGTCGGCGGCACCGGGCAGGCCCAGGTCAACCTGGAACGGCACGTGGTGGAAGGCCCGACCGCCGGCCCGTCCCCCTCGGTCACCCCC
>NZ_RCVJ01000086.1 GCF_003667505.1 Micromonospora sp. BL4 | reverse complement strand
GGCCGGAACGGCTCGCCCGCCCCCGCCGCCCGGGATCACCCCGATCGCGCCGGCGCAGCGCGGCGCGGTGCCGCCGGCCGAGGCGGGCGAGCCGTTCCGGCCGACGCTGACCACCGCGGCGATCAACAACGCGCGGGCCGAGCGGCAGCGCACGGTCATCCCGCCCCGCCCGAAGACCAACGGCGAGCCGCGGCCGAGCCACCTGCAACGACCGGTCGACGAGCCGCCCACCGGCGGGTTCAGCGCCACCGACCTCAGCATCCCGGTGCCCACTCCCCGACCGGGCCAGGAGTCGGCGCCGCCGGGGTCCCGGGCCAACTGGCCGCTGGTCAACAACCCGGAGGACCCGGCCGACAGCTCGCCGAACAACCCGGCCGCCTACCCGTACGGCGGCGGCCGCGGCATCGACGCCCCGACCGATCCGGGCCGGGCCGACGGCCGCGTCACCCCACCCTGGCTGGCGGACGACCTGCCGCAGGAGCCGCCCATGCTGCGGCTGGTGGAGCCACCGCCGCTGGCCGACCGGGCGCTGCGCGAGGGAAGCCTCAACCCACCCACCGACCCGCGCCTCGAGACGCCACCGCTACGGCTGGTCGATCGGGAGCAGGCCGCCCGCAACGGCCGCCCCGCGCCCCGCATGGAGCGCCCCGTCGAGCACCGGCCGGCACCCCCGGTCGAGCACCGGCCGCCGCCGGTGGCGGACGAGGGCGACGGGGACCTGCTGATCTTCGCGCAGGCCAAGTCCGCCTGGTTCGTCGGGCAGACCGAGGAGTCCGACCTGGACTGGTCGACCACGGCCGACACCGGATGGCAGGCGGCCGAGCAGGCGGCCCGTCCCGCGGTGGGCGCCGAGACGACGGCCGGCCTGCCGAAGCGCGTGCCGCAGGCCAACCTGGTCCCGGGCTCCCCGTTGCGCGAAGAGCGTCCACTGCGGATAGTGCGTGACGCGGCGAGCCTCGCGGAGAACACCACCGGCTACTTCCGTGGCTGGCGTCGGGGACAGGAGATCGGCGGGTTCGCGGTGGGCGGCCGACCGGGTCGCGAGGCCGCCGGCGGCTGGGACTTCAGCCGCGACCACGGCGACCGCGACGACGACCGGGAGTACGAGTACCGCTCCGCCGGCTACCAGTCCTGACCTCCGGCCGACCGGCCTTCCACCCGGGTGCACGCCCCTGATCGGCGGCACCCGGGCCGGGGCTGCGATGGCGGTCGTGCCGCTGGCGTGGCCCACCGGCTGGCCCGCCTGATCCCCGCGGAGCGGCGGCGTCGGGTGATGCTGCTACCCGGGGCAGGGGCAGCACGGCACGACCGGCGTACGGCCGTCTGAGGCGCGTTGGAGCGCCCCCGAGGTCGAGCCGACGCCCAGCCCGAACCGTCGAACGTCCACGCCGGGCGTTACGTAGACGACCCCGGACAGCACTCAGCGCCCGGTGGCGGCCGGAGCCACCACCGGGCGCGAATCGTCCGGTCAGGCCGGAGCGACGGCGCGCGTACGCCGCATGGTGAGCACGTACTCGACCAGCGAGATCAGCACGTGCTTCGTCGACTCCCGGTTGCGGGCGTCGCAGGCCACCACCGGCACGTCGCTCGAGATCGCCAGCGCGTCCCGAACGTCCTGCGGATCGTGGTACTGCATCCCGTCGAAGCAGTTGATGGCCACCAGGTACGGCAGCCGCCGGTGCTCGAAGAAATCGATCGCCGCGAAGCAGTCCGCCAGCCGGCGGGTATCCACCAGCACGACCGCACCGATGGCGCCCCGGACCAGTTCGTCCCACATGAACCAGAATCGGGTCTGACCCGGCGTACCGAACAGGTACAGAATCAGGTCACGGTCGATCGAGATCCGGCCGAAGTCCATGGCCACCGTGGTCGTCGTCTTGCCCGGCACCTGCCGGGTGTCGTCGACGCCCACGCCAGCGGAGGTCATGATGGCCTCGGTGGTCAGCGGCGTGATCTCCGAGACCGAGCCGACCAGCGTCGTCTTACCGACGCCGAATCCACCGGCGATAACGATCTTCGCCGACGTCACGCGCCCACTCGGGTTCGGCGGGCGGTGCGACATGTCAGAGCCTGCGAAGTCCACTCAGCACCCTCTCCAGCAGTTCAGTGCCCACCGCGTCGTCGGAGTCGTCCAAAATGGTCGGCTCGTGGACTGCGACCAGGCCGTCCGTCGCCATGTCGGCGATGAGCACCCGGGCCACACCGAGCGGGAGCTGCATCCGCGCCGCGATCTCGGCGAGCGATTGCACGCGTCCGTCACACAGCGCGGCGATGTACTGGTGTTCGCGGCCACCGTTGCCATTGGCAGCGGCCCGACCGCGCACCGTCGTCTCGACGAGCGCCTCCAGCGCGATGTCGAGCCGGGGACGGGTACGACCGCGGGTCACGGCGTATGGACGGACCAACGCTCCGGTCGGTTCGTCACGATCGGCCATGTCGCCGCTCACCTCCTTCGTACCCGGCACCGGCTCCCACCGGTGAAACCCGTCGTTGTCGTTGTTTCAGTAGCGCCGACCTCACGATCGGCGAGGCGTCAGCCCAGCATGCCCGCGGCCGCACGCGGCTGCGGGGTCAGCGCGTCGCCCACCCGGTCGACCAGCAACGCCATCTCGTAGCCGACCTGCCCGACGTCCGAGCTGCGGGCGGCCAACACGGCGAAGGACGAGCCGTCCGAGATGGACATCAGGAACAGGAAGCCATTGTCCATCTCCACGACGGTCTGCAGTACGGCGCCTCCCTCGAAGCAGCGGGCCGCTCCCTGGGTGAGGCTGACCAGACCGGACGCGATCGCGGCGAGCTGGTCGGCCCGGTCCCGCGGGAGATCCCGTGACGACGCGAGAAGCAGGCCATCCGCCGAGACGGCGACCGCATGCGCGACACCGGGCACCCGGTCGGCGAAGTTGGCCAGCAGCCAACCAAGATCCTGCGTAGTTGTCATCCTTCTTGCTCCTTCTGCCCGCTCCCGGCCGCTGGGCCTGAGCCAGACTGCGAGGATTGCTGCCCTCCCGGAGTCGCCTCCGGGCTGGTCGGGTTGTCCGAGGTGCTACGCCCTCGCTGCACGCCCCGGTGGTAGGCGGAGAGCAGGCCACGGACCGCCTCCGGGGAACGCCGCTGGACCGAGGTGGTGGGCTTCTCCACCGCGCCGGGGACCAGCTGCGCCATCGGCTTGCGCTTCGGCAGACCGGTCGTGGTCGTCTCGCTCACCGGGACCGCGCTGGCCGCTGCCGAGGCGGCACGCCAACCGTCGTCGGCGGCGGTCTGCCAGCCGTTGGTCTGCTGCTGTTGGGGCCGGCGGGTCGGCAGGCTCTCGGCGAGGCTGGGGCGGGTGCCCCCGTTCGCTGTCGACCCGTTGTCCCGCGGCGCTCCTCCGGCCGTCGGAGTGTCTGCCATCGGTGTGTTACCTGTCGTCCCGGGTGGTGTCTTGTGGACTGCCGGACCGCTGGCCTCGACCGTCGCGAACTGCTGGGTCGCTGTGCCACCATTCGCCGCCGGCTGGGCGGCCGGTGCGGCCGCCTTGGCCGCCGCCTCCTCCGGACCCGGCCGGCGGGTACGGAACCAGGCCGACTCGAGCTCCCGGAAGATCGGCAGCTCCATGGTCTCGTCCGCGTACCGCTGCCGGTTCTGGGCCTGCGGCTGCTGCGGCGCCGGCCGGCTCTGCGCCGGTGCCGCCGCGGTCGGTGCCGCCGGCTGGGCCGGAGCGGCCGGCTGCTCGGCGGGGCGCTGCACCCGTGGCAGCTCCGTCGTCATGTCCAGGGCGGCGGCGAGCCGCTCGGGCACCGGCGGGGTCGCCGCGTCGCGGTCGCCACCGGGCACCGGCGGCCAGGCCGGCGGAGCGGGGGCGTTGGGCGTCTGGGCGGGCGGGGCCGATCGGGGCGCGAAGCCGCTGAACGACTGGCCGGAGGCCGGCGGCGCCGAGTACGGCTGATTCGATGCCGGCGGAGCCGAGTACGGCTGACTCGATGCCGGCGGCGCCGAGTACGGCTGACCGGCCGGCGGGGCCGAATAGGGCTGACCGGCCGGCGGAGCGGAGTACGGGTGCCCGGCCGGCGGAGCCGAGTACGGCTGCGCGGAGGACGGGGCGGCCGAGACCGGCGGACCGGCGTACGGCGCACCCGAGTAGGGCTGCGCGGAGTACGGCTGGCCGGAGGCCGGCGAGGCGGAGACCGGTGCGCCGGAGTAGGGCTGCGCGGAGACCGGAGGCGGCGAGTACGGGTGCGCCTCGGGGCTGCTGGGCAGCTGCCGCGGAATGGCCGGCTGCTGACCCGCGTCCGGAGTGTCGTCGCCGGAGCGGCGCTGCGGCAGCGGGTCGATCGGCTGGCCGTTGGCCGTGCGCGGGGTGAACCCGTCACCGCCGTTCGTGCCCGCCGCACCGGTGAGGTCCGACCAGGCCGGCATCGAACGGTACGCACCGGTGTTGGCGGGGGTGCCGGCGCCGTTGCGCGATGCCGGGTCGAACGGACGACCGCCGAGGGTGACCTGGTTGCCGGACTCGCTCGGGCGGGGGCCGTTGCCCAGTGCGGGCAGCGCGCCGAAGGCCGGCACCGGGCCGTTGTGCTGCGGGCCACCGGCCGCGGGCAGCGCCGGCGGCTGCTGCACACGGCCGGAGAGCGCCCGGGGCACCAGCACCGAGGTGGGCAGGGTCACGTCGGCGACCGTGCCACGGTCACCGCCGGGGCGCAGCTCGACCCGCACCCCGTGCCGGGACGCCAGCCGGGCGACCACGACCAGGCCCATCATCCGGGACACGGCCACGTCCACCTGCGGTGGCGTCGCGAGACGCTCGTTGAGCTCGTTCAGCTGGTCGTTGCTGATGCCGATGCCGCGGTCCTCGACGTAGAGCGAGGCGCGGTCGCCGACCCGGCGGGCCTCGACCATCACCTGCGAGTCCGGCGGCGAGAACGCGGTCGCGTTGTCGAACAGCTCGGCGACGAGGTGCACCAGGTCGTTGACCGCGTGCGCGGCGACCTCGATGTCCCGGTCGATGACCCCGAACTCGATCCGGGTGTAGTGCTCGACCTCGGACTGCGCGGCGCGCAGCACGTCGATGAGCGCCGCCGGCTCGCGCTGCACACGGGTGGAGTCCGCGCCGGCGAGAACGAGCAGGTTCTCGTCGTTGCGGCGCATCCGGGTGGCCAGGTGGTCGAGCTGGAACAGCTCGGCCAGCCGGTCCGGGTCCTCCTCGCCGCGCTCCAGCCGGTCGAGGTGCCCGATGAGGCGGTCGACCAGGATCTGCGAACGGCGGGCCAGGTTGACGAACATGGTCGCGACGGAGGCGCGCAGCGCCGCCTGCTCGGCGGCCGTCCGGACGGCTTCCAGGTGGACGGCGTTGAACGCCTCGGTCACCTGACCGAACTCGTCCTTGCTGCGGACCGGGAGCGGCTCGGCGATCTGGTTGGCCAGCTGCACCGGGGAGAGCTGCCCGACGACCTGCGGGTCGCGCAGTCGGGCCACCGCCTGCGGCAGGCCGTACTGGGCGACGGAGAGCGCGCCCTGCCGCAGCTCACGCAGCGAGCGGGCCATCGAGCGGGCGACCAGGTAGGCGAAGAGGATGGCCAGCAGCAGCATGCTGAGCAGCAGGCCGGTCTCCAGGAAAACCTGACGCTGGACGTCCGAGCGCAGGTTGTCGGCCTCGGCGACCACGTCGCGGTCGAGCCTCGTCTCGACGGTGCGGATCAGCTTGGCGTTGGCCGTCATGGCCGAGTCCCACTGGTCCGGACCGAAGATCGCGCCGCGCATGTCGCCGGTGGTGTTGCCGTCCATCCAGCCGATGTAGTTCTGCGCCTCGCGGCGGTCACCGCCGGCGATCGTCTGGTCGTGGAACGCAACCTCTTCGGGGGTGGCGACGGCCTTGAAACTCTGCTCCGCCTGCTGCTGGCCGGTGCCGCTGGCGATGTAGTCGGTGCGCAGCACCGGGGTCAGCCGCTTCTGGTCCAACGCGCGGTGCACGACGACCCGGCGTACGGAGAGGAACTCCTTCTCCCGGGCGACGGCCGCGGCAGCTCGCATCCGGTCGCTCAGCTCGTTGTCACCGGCGAGTTGGGTGGCCGACTCACGGATGGCGAGCAGCCTGTTGATCAGGCCCTCGTACGCCTGGACGGTCTCGGTGAGCTTGAGCTTGCTGTTGAACACCTGGCTGCGGGCGCCCGGCAGGTCCTTCAGGTCCTGGTCGATCTGGTCGAGCAGGCCCTCCAGGCTGGCTGGCAGGTCCTCGATCTCGGCCCGCTGTTGCAGGTAGGGTCCCTTCGCCTGGTCGACCCGGGTGTTCACCCGGTTGAAGGCCTCCTGGTACTGCGCCTTCGGCTGCAGCCCGTCCGCCGCCGACAGCAGCACGGCGGCGGTCCGCTCATCCTGAAGCGTGTCGACCAGGTCACCTGAGTAGCTCGACAGGTTGGCCAGGTCGCCAGCTCGGTTGGCATTGTTGAGCGTCTCCAGGTGGTCGACCAGACCACTGGTGCCCACCACGACCGTGGCGATGGTCGGCACGATCATGATGAGACCGAGCTTGGACCAGATCGGCATGTCCCGGAGCCGGCTGGCCGGCCGGCGCAGCCGCGACAGGAAGGAGCCCGCCGTCTTTGGCCGTTTGCTCACGTCACCGCCCTCGCGATTACAGCTTGAACGTGTTGCCCCGGGCAACGCCCAGCGTCCGACCCGGCGGGTCGGACCCCCGAGATTCCATCACGCCGCCCGGCAAGAAGAAAGCCCAGGTTGTCACCCGCCGAAGGTGTGATGAGATGTTGATGCGATTTGATAGCAGTCCGTCTGGTCGGAGTAACTGAAGGTAATGAAACATCCGCACCGCGTTGTCCTGCTCGCCGGCCCTTCTGGCTCCGGAAAGTCGTACATAGCGCAGCAAACCGGGTTGCCAGTGCTCTGCCTGGACGACTTCTACAAAGACGGCGATGACCCTACGTTGCCGCTACGAAACGGCCAGGTGGATTGGGAATCACCCGAGTCGTGGGACGCCCTGACCGCGGTGGAAACGATTGCTCGACTGGCGCGTGAGGGCCGAGCCGATGTGCCGGTTTATGCGATCGGCGCGGATCGAAGGGTGGCCACCCGGCCATTTGACGTCGCCGGATCGCCAATTTTCGTGGCTGAAGGGATCTTCGCCGCCGAGATCGTCGAGGAATGTCGTCGTCGGGGGCTGCTCGCCGGCGCGTACGCGCTGCGCCGTCCGCGCGGGGCGACCTTCGTCCGCCGGCTGGCCCGCGACCTGTCCGAGCAGCGCAAGGCGCCGCGGGTGCTGGTCCGGCGCGGGGTGGCGCTGCTGCGCGCGGAGCCTGCGGTGCTGCGCCGACAGACCGGGCTGGGTGCGGAGGCTGCCCGGGCCCGGGAGGTGCTGCGGCGGGTGGCCAGCCTGCTCGCCGGCCACCCGCACGACTGAGCACTCAGGCCAGCAGCTTCGCGTACGCCGGCTTGATCACCTCATCGATGATCCGCAGCCGCTCGTCGAACGGGATGAAGGCACTCTTCATCGCGTTGATGGTGAACCACTGCAACTCCCGCCAGCCGTAGCCGAACGTCTCCACCAGCAGGGCCATCTCCCGGGACATCGACGTGCCGCTCATCAGCCGGTTGTCGGTGTTGACGGTGACCCGGAACCGCAGGTCCCGCAACAGGCCGATCGGGTGGTCCGCGATCGAGTCCACCGCTCCGGTCTGCACGTTCGACGACGGGCACAGCTCCAGCGGGATCCGCTTGTCCCGGACGTACGCGGCCAGCCGGCCGAGCACCGGCACGCTGCCGGGGGTGATGTCGTCCACGATCCGCACCCCGTGGCCGAGCCGGTCCGCGCCGCACCACTGGATCGCCTGCCAGATCGACGGCAGGCCGAACGCCTCGCCGGCGTGGATGGTGAAGTGGAAGTTCTCCCGCTGGAGATACTCGAAGGCGTCCAGGTGCCGGGTGGGTGGGAAACCCGCCTCGGCGCCGGCGATGTCGAAGCCCACCACCCCCGAGTCCCGGTGCCGCACCGCCAGCTCGGCGATCTCCTGCGAGCGGGCCGCGTGCCGCATCGCGGTGAGCAGGGTGCCCACCCGGATGCTCAGGCCCGCCTCGACGGCTTGCGCGGCGCCCTCGGCGAAGCCGGCCAGCACCGCCTCGACCACCTCGTCCAGGCTCAGGTCGCGTTCCAGGTGCTGCTCCGGGGCGAACCGCACCTCGGCGTAGACCACCCCGTCGGCGGCCAGGTCCAGCGCGCACTCGCGGGCCACCCGGCGCAGCGCCGGCGCGGTCTGCATGACCGCCACGGTGTGCGCGAACGTCTCCAGGTAGCGCTCCAGCGAGCCGGAGTCGGCCGCGTCGACGAACCAGCGCCCCAACGCCTCCGGGTCGGTGGTGGGCAGTTCGTGACCCACCTCCGCGGCCAGCTCGACGATCGTGGCCGGCCGCAGCCCACCGTCGAGGTGGTCGTGCAGCAGCGCCTTCGGGACCTTGACGATGTCCTCGTACCGGATAGTTGCGACCATGCTCAGACCCTAGTCAGCGGCCCCGGCGGACCGGCACCGGACCGGCCGGGTGTCACGGCCGCCAGCCGTACACCCGGTGCACGTGGAGGCGGATGACGAGCCGCCCGTCGGCGACCATGGCGGCGCGGTAGTCCGCCCAGTCCGGGTGGTCGCCGCGAATCCGCCGGTAGACCTCGACCAGCTCGTCGACCGTCGCGTCGGCGGTGGCCGCGGCCGGCTCGGTGAGGGTCACGGTCCCGTCGGCGACCGCGTACGCGCCACCATCCGGCGTGGTCACGTGGAAGCTGGCCCGGGGATCGCGGCGCAGGTTGCGCACCTTCGCCCGATCTCCCGTGGTGGAGCAGCGGATCAGCCCCGGCTCGGCCAGGTAGTCGAGGTTGGACAGCTGGGGTCGGCCGTCCCGGCGCAGGGTGACCAGCGCCCCGCGTCCCCGTTCGCCGAACAGCTCCCACAGGCGGTTGGTTGACATGTCACCGACCCTAGGGGCGAATAGATGACATGTCAACGAAACGGCTAGACTGGACGCATGGACGCACCACGGTGGCTGGACGAACGGGAGGACCGCGCCTGGCGTGGCTACCGCCGGATGCGTCGACTGCTCGACCTGGAGCTGGCCCGCGAGCTGACCCAGGACGCCGGCCTCTCCGAGCCGGACTACGACGTGCTCTCCGACCTCTCCGAGACGCCGCAGGGGCGGCTGCGCCTCAGCGAGCTGGCGGACAGGATGCTGTGGTCGCGCAGCCGGCTCTCGCACCACCTGAGCCGGATGCAGCAGCGCGGCCTGGTGACCCGCGAGGAGTGCGCCGACGATGCCCGCGGCTCCATCGTCGTGCTCACCCCGGCGGGCCGGCAGGCCATCGAGTCGGCCGCCCCCGGCCACGTGGCCGCCGTCCGGCGGCACCTGATCGACCTGCTCACGCCGGCGGAGATCGACGCGCTCGGCGCGCTCACGCACCGGGTGGTCGACCACCTCGCCGGCCCCGAGCCCCGGGCCGCCCGCCCGCAGCCCGAACCGGCGGCCTGAGGTGGACCCCCGCATTCTCGACCAGCTGCGCTGCCCGGTCTGTGGCGAGCCGCTGGCCGAGGTGACCGCCGGCACCACCCGGGCGCTGCGCTGCCCGCGCGGGCACAGCTTCGACATCGCCCGACAGGGGTACGTCAACCTGCTCGCCGGACGCGCCCCGCACGCCGGCGACAGCGCCGAGATGGTGGCCGCCCGGGCGGACTTCCTCGCCGCGGGGCACTACGACGTCATCTCGGACGCCCTCGCCGCCGCCGCGGCGGACGCCGCCGGCCGGCTCCGCGCGACGGCCGCCACGCATCCGCGACCTGCCCCGTCCGCCCTTCGCTCTGCGTCAACCGACGCAACGGGTCCCGAGCAGAACTGGCGCGTGGAGGTAGGCAGAGCAAAGGACACCACAGAGGACACCACGGCAGAGGTACGCGTTGAACCGCCGACGGCCGACGTCGAGGCGTACCCCCTGGTGGTGGACGCCGGCGCCGGCACCGGCCGGTACCTCGGCGCGGTGCTGGCGGCGCTGCCGGACGCCGTGGGTCTGGCCCTGGACGTCTCCAAGCCGGCGCTGCGCCGCGCGGCCCGGGCGCATCCCCGAGCGGCCGCCGCGCTCGCCGACACCTGGCAGCGTCTGCCGCTCGCCGACGCCTCGACCTCCGTGCTGCTGAACGTCTTCGCCCCGCGCAACGGCGCGGAGTTCCACCGGGTGCTCGACCCGGCCGGCACGTTGCTGGTGGTCACCCCCGCCGCCGACCACCTCGCCGAACTGGTGGCCGCCCTCGACCTGCTGCGGGTGGACCCGGACAAGGCCGACCGGGTGACCGACAGCCTGGGCGGGCATTTCACCGCGGTCAGCTCAGCCGTACACCGGGCGGAGCTGGCGCTGACCCGGCCGGAGGTCGCCACCCTGGTCGGGATGGGCCCCAGCGCATGGCACACCGACCCGGCCGCTCTCGCCGCCCGGCTGGCCGCGCTGCCCGAACCGGTCCGGGTCACCGTGGCCGTCCGGCTCGACGTCCAGCGACCCCGCTGAGGTCAGGTGGAGAGGTCGACCTCTTCCCAGCCGGGCGGCTCGTCGTGGTACGGCCCGCGCAGGATCACCGCCCACTCCAGCGCCCAGCGTCGCTGCCCGATCGCGTTCGCGTCGACCAGCCCGGGCAGCGACCGCCCGACCCGCTCGGTCTCCAGGTAGGCCCAGTCCAGGCAGTAGTGCAGATCGAGCAGGGCGGCTGCGTCGGCCGGATGCTGCGGCGCCGTGAGGATCCGGGACCGCCAGCGCGGGAACGTCTCCCCGTCGGCGATGTGCGGCAGCCGCTCGACCAGCCGCTCGTCCACGGCCAGGGTCGGGTCCAGCTGCTTGCTCAGCCCGAGCACCCAGGCCAGCGCGTAGAGCGCGTCGTGGTGCAGCACGAACGAGCGGTGGTCGCCCTTGCCCCCGATCACGAACTGCCACTCCGGCGGGGTCACCATCTCCACCAGATGCGAGCCGAGCAGCCAGCTCATCGCCGCCTGCGGCGGCATTCCGAAGCAGCGGGCCAGGATCAGGTGCAAAACGGCGATCCGCGCCTCGATCTCCGGCGTGGGCCGCAGCTCGATCTTGTCACCCGGCTCCCAGACGAGCGGGAACTGGGACGGGGGCAACGGCAGGCCGAGCCGGGACAGCTCGTCCAGGCTCGCCTCGCGCACCTCGCGTGGGTCGGGGGCAGGTACGGTCACGGCGCATTTTCCTGTCTGCTCGCGACGGCTCAAGGCCGGCTATCCCCCCTTGGCCTGCGAGAATAGCGCTCCCTGGTGACCGGCACCACGCCGCCCCGACCCCTGGTCCGGTCAGCCGATCCGCTCGATGACCAGCGGCGTCGGCACCGGCGCGGTCGGCGCGATCCGCACCGCGCGAGCGGCCTCCGCGAGCGCCGCCGGGATCCGCGCCGGGTCCTCGGCACGCAGCTCGTAGAGGGCGTCACCGGCCCGCACCGGATCGCCGGGACGCTTGTGCAGCACCACCCCGGCCGGCACGCTGACCGGGTCCTCCTTGCGGGCCCGGCCCGCGCCGAGCCGCCAGGCCGCCACCCCCATGGCGTACGCGTCGACGGCCGCCACGTGCCCGTCCTGCTCCGCGCGAACCACCTCGACCTCCGGCGCCGCCGGCATCGGCGCGTCCGGGTCGCCGCCCTGCGCCCGGATCATGGCCCGCCAGGAGTCCATCGCCCGGCCGTCCCGCAGCGCCGCCGCCGGGTCGGCGTCCGGCAGACCGGCGGCGTCGAGCATCTCCCGCGCCAGGGCCAGCGTCAGCTCCACCACGTCGGCCGGCCCGCCGCCGGCCAGCACCTCGACCGACTCGGTCACCTCGACCGCGTTGCCGATGGCCAGGCCGAGCGGGGTGGACATGTCGGTGAGCAGGGCGACCGTCCGCACACCGTGCGCACCACCCAGCTCGACCATGGTGCGGGCCAGCTCACGGGCCTGGTCGACGGACTTCATGAAGGCGCCCGAGCCGACCTTGACGTCGAGGACCAGCGCGCCGGTGCCCTCGGCGATCTTCTTGCTCATGATCGAGCTGGCGATCAGCGGGATCGCCTCCACGGTGCCGGTCACGTCGCGCAGCGCGTACAGCTTGCGGTCGGCGGGGGCGAGCCCGGCGCCGGCCGCGCAGATCACCGCGCCGACGTCGCCGAGCTGGCTGATGAACTCGTCGTTGCTCAGCGCGGCGCGCCAGCCCGGGATGGACTCCAACTTGTCCAGCGTGCCGCCGGTGTGCCCGAGACCCCGGCCGCTCAACTGCGGGACGGCCGCGCCGCACGCCGCCACCAACGGGGTGAGCGGCAGAGTGATCTTGTCTCCGACGCCGCCGGTGGAGTGCTTGTCGACCGTCGGGCGGCGGACCGCCGAGAGATCCAGCCGCTCACCGCTGGCGATCATCGCGGCGGTCCACCGGGCGATCTCCGGGCCGGTCATGCCGTTGAGCAGGATCGCCATGGCCAGCGCGGACATCTGCTCATCGGCGACCACGCCCCGGGTGTACGCGTCCATCACCCAGTCGATCTGCGCGTCCGACAGCACGCCCCCGTCCCGCTTCACCCGAATGACATCAACAGCAGCAAAACCACTACTCATCAAAAGATCTCTCTAGTCGTATCGAGATACCCGTCCCGCAACTGCCCGACGGTCGGCCCCGGCCCCAAACCGCAACCACAGAGCAGCCTCAGCCAGCAGCCCAGCGCACCGGGATCTCCGCAGGCGGCTCACCCTCACCGGCCCAGAAGATGGTGCCGGTCGCGTCCACCACCACGACCCGGGGCGTCCGGGCCATCCCCCAGGTGATCGCTTCCGCCGGGTCGTCCCAGCTCGGAGCCTCCTCCAGCACCCCGGTCTCGGCGCCGGCGTCGTCCCCGGCCGACCGCTCCCAGTACGCCGTCCAGACCTGCTGCCCGGCGGACATGTCCGGGTGCACGAAGACCGTGCCGCGCCCGCGCCAGGCGGCCAGCCGCTCCGGGACCACCGGCACCGGCGTCTCGCCGGTCACCGCTTCCAGGTCCTCCACGCCGAAGGCGTGCGGCAGCAGCTCGGCCATCCGCAGCGGGCGGCCCTTGGTCTCGATCAGGCACTCCGGCCCGCCGTGCTCCCAGAGCAGCTGGCGGCACCGGCCACACGGCATCAGCGGCTCACCCGTGGCGTCGACGCAGGAGAGCGCGACGAGGCGACCGCCCCCGGTGGCGTGCAGGCTGGAGACCACACCGCACTCGGCGCAGAGGGTCACCCCGTACGCGGCGTTCTCCACGTTGCAGCCGACCACCACGCGGCCGTCGTCGACGAGCGCGGCCGCACCGACCGGGAACGTCGAGTACGGCGCGTACGCGTGCCGCATCGCGTCCGTGGCGGCGGCGCGCAACCGCGCCCAGTCGATCTCAGTCATCCCATCATTCTGCCGCACCGGCATCGTGGCCTGCGGCGGCGGGACCATGTCGGCCCCGCCGCGTCGGCGCCCGGGGCGTCAGCCCTTGATGTACGGCTTGCCGTCGGCGGCCGGCGCCCGGACCCGGCCGACGAGCCCGGCCACCGCCAGGATCGTCGCCAGGTAGGGCAGCATGGCCAGGAACTGGCTGGGAATCACGCTGTTGATCGCGCCCAGGTAGGTGGCGAGCTGGTCGGCGAAGCCGAAGAAGAGCGCGGCGAGCAGCGCGCCGGTCGGGTTCCACCGCCCGAAGATCAGCGCGGCCAGCGCGATGAAGCCCTTACCGCCGATCATGTTCTTGGTGAAGGAGTAGAGCGCGAGGGTGTAGGACGCGCCGCCGATGCCGGCGACCACACCGGCGAGCAGCACGTTGCGGTAGCGCACCCGCAGCACCTTGACGCCGAGCGTGTCGGCGGCGGTCGGGTGCTCACCGACCGAGCGGGTCCGCAGCCCCCACCGGGTACGGAACAGCCCGATGTGGATCACCAGCACCAGGAGCAGGCCGAGGTAGAGGAAGATGTTGCCGCGGAACAGCGCCGGGCCGAGCACCGGGATGTCCTCGAGCAGCGGAATGTTCCAGTTGCCGAAGCGGGGCGCGCTGTTGTACTTCGTCGCGTCGGTCTGCATCAGGCGCTCGTAGAGGAAGCCGGTGACGCCGACCGCCAGCAGGTTCAGCACGATGCCGATGACCACCTGGTCGACCAGGTAGCGGATGGCGAAGACGGCCAGCAGCAGCGAGATGAACGCGCCACCGATGGCGGCGGCGACCAGGCCCACCCAGACGTTGCCGGAGAGGCTGCCGAACAGCGCGCCGCTGAACGCGCCCATCAGCAACTGCCCCTCGATGGCCACGTTGACCACGCCGGACCGCTCGCAGAGCACCCCGGCGAGCGCACCGAAGATCAGCGGCAGGGCCAGGATGAACGTGCCCCGGATGATGTTGACCAGCGGCATGAAGTTCTGCCCGGTCGGCGCGGCGGAGACCTGCCAGCAGAGGAAGGAGAGCACGAAGCCGACCAGCCCGACACCGAGCACGGTGACGAACCACCGCTTCGGCACCCCGGCGACCAGCGCCGCACCGGCGGCGATCGCGATGATCCCGAACAGGATCGCCCCGATCGTGCCGTTGATCTCCAGCGCGGCGCCGGCCGCGTCGTCGCTGAGCGTGAAACGGGCCTGCTGGTCGGTGGCGAGCGCACCGAAGAGCACCGCCGCGAGCAGGCCGAGCGCCAGCAGCACGAGGCCGACCTTGCGGTTCCGGGTCCAGAAGCCCTCGTCGACCGGGGCGACCGCGACGTCGGGGACAGCCATGGTGGACATGAGTTACCAGCCCTTCGCCAGGCTCGTCTGCAACCGGGCGGCCCGTGCGGCCCGGAGCTGGAAGATCGCTTTCACCAGGGCGGGTGCGGCGATGAAGATGACGATCAGCGCCTGGAGCACGGTCACCAGCTCCAGCGAGATCCCCGAGTACGACTGCATCCGGTTGCCGCCGGCCTGGAGCGCCCCGAACAGCAGCGCGGCCAGCAGCACCCCCCAGGGCTTCACCCGGCCGAGCAGCGCCACCAGGATGCCGTCGAAGCCGATCTGCGCGACCACCAGCGGGGTCAACGCGCTGGCGGTGGAGCCGAGCACCATGTTCGAGCCGCCGAGGCCGGCCAGGATCCCGGAGAAGACCATGATCAGGGTGTACGTCCGGGTGACACTGATGCCCGCGGTGCGGGCGGCGTCCGGGTTGGCGCCGACCGCGCGCAGCTCGAAGCCGAGCGTGGACCGGTTGAGCAGCCAGGCGACCCCCCAGGTGGCCAGCACGGCGATCAGGATGCCGGCGTGCACCCGCAGGTTGTCACCGAGCAGCCGAGGCAGCTGGGCGGACGTGTCCACCGCCTGGCTGATCGCGTCGGGACGGGTCGGGTCCTGCACCCCGTTCTGCACGATGAGCCAGGTGAGGAAGTACGTGGCGACGTAGTTGAGCATGATCGTGTTGATCACCTCGTGCGCGCCGGCGCGGGCCTTGAGGATGCCCGGGATGAAGCCCCAGATCGCCCCGCCCAGGGCGCCGGCCAGCACCGCCACCAGCAGGTGCAGGCCGGGCGGCAGCGGCAGCAGGAAGCCGGCCAGCGCGGCCAGGATCACGCCGACGGTGGCCTGACCCTGCGCACCGATGTTGAACAGGCCGCCGCGGAAGGCCAGCGCCACCGCCAGGCCGGTGAAGACCAGCGGGGCCGTGTAGGTGAGCGTCTCGGAGATCGGCGCGAGCACGGCCTGCCAGCCGTTGTCGCCGTTCAGCCAGCCGCTGAACGCCTCCGGGTCGAAGACCGAGCCCTTGAACAGGTTCGCGTACGCCTCACTCACCAGCGTCCAGCTCGAGTTGAGCGCGTCGGACGGGCGGGAGGTGATGTAGGAGTAGGTGGAGAGCACCTCGGGATCCGAGATGATCATCAGCACCGCGCCGACCACGATCGCCAGCACCAGCGACAGCAGGGTCACCGTGAAGGTGTTGGCCGCCCAGAGGTTGTCCAGGAACATCCGGCCCAGGTTGGGCTTCGGCTCCGAGTCGGGCGCCGACCGGCCCGGCGTCGACGGCTCGGCCCGTTCGGTGTTCCCGAGGGCGGTCTGCGCGGCCTGCGCCTCGCTCGCCGGTTCCTTGTCCGGCGAGCCGGACTGCGGGTTGGGGTCGCTCATGCCTCGTCCTCGCTCGCGGAGCCTGCGTCGCTCGCCGGGCCCCCGTCGGTGGCCGCGCCGCCGGTCGGCGCGGCGTCGGCGCGCTCGGAGACCGCGTCCGGGCTGATGCCGGCCATCAGCAGGCCGATCTCCTCGCGCGGGGTGTCCGGGCCGACGATGCCGATGATCCGGCCGCGGTACATCACCGCGATCCGGTCAGCCAGCCCGATCACCTCGTCCAGTTCGCTGGAGACCACCATGACGGCGGTACCGATGTCCCGCTCGCGGATGATCCGGCTGTGGATGAACTCGATCGACCCGACGTCGACGCCGCGGGTCGGCTGGGCGGCGATGAAGAGCTTCAGTGGCCGGGACAGCTCCCGGGCCACGATCACCTTCTGCTGGTTGCCGCCGGAGAGGGTACCCACCGCCGCGTCGGCCGAGGAGGTGCGTACGTCGAACTGCTCGATCCGCTCCTTCGCCGACGTCGCGATCGCATCCGGCTTGAGCGCGAGCCCGGCGCCGAACGGCGGCCGGTCGTAGATGTCCAGCACCAGGTTCTCCGCGACGCTGAACTCCTTGACCAGGCCGTCCACGCTGCGGTCCTCGGGCACGTAGCCGACGCCGGCGCGGAGCACCTTCTTGGTCGTCCAGCCGTCGATCCGGTCGCCGCCCAGGCTGACCGTGCCGGCGAGCACCGGGCGCAGGCCCATGATCGCCTCGATCAGCTCGGTCTGGCCGTTGCCCTGTACGCCCGCCACGCCGAGCACCTCGCCCGCGCGTACGGTCAGGTCCACGCCGTCGACCGCCCGGACCTGCCGGTCGTCGTCCACGACCAGCCCGGCCACCTCCAGCATCGGCTCGCCCGGCGTGGCAGTGCCCTTGTCCACGGTGAGCCGGACGTTGCGCCCCACCATCAGCGCGGCCAGCTCGTCGCGGCTGGCCTCCGGCGACGCGGTGCCGACGGTCTTCCCCCGCCGGATCACGGTGATCCGGTCGGCGATCGCCTTGACCTCGCCGAGCTTGTGGGTGATGAAGACGATCGACTTGCCGGCGGCCCTCAGCGACCGCATGACCGTCAGCAGTTCCTCGGTCTCCTGCGGGGTGAGCACCGCGGTCGGCTCGTCCAGGATGAGCAGGTCGACGTCGCGGGTGAGCGCCTTGACGATCTCGACGCGCTGCTGGATGCCGACCGGCAGGTCCTCGATCACCGCGTCCGGGTCGACCCGCAGGTTGTAGCGCTCGGACACCTCGGCGACCTCGCGCCGGGCACGCCGCCGGTCCAGGAAACCGGCGATGCCGCCCCGGACCTGCTCGGCGCCGAGCATGATGTTCTCGGTGACGGTGAAGACCGGCACCAGCATGAAGTGCTGGTGCACCATGCCGATCCCGGCCGCGATCGCGTCGGACGGGCCCTTCAGCTTCAGCGGCTTGCCGTCGACCAGGATCTCGCCCTCGTCGGGCTGGTAGAGCCCGTAGAGCACGTTCATCAGGGTCGACTTGCCCGCGCCGTTCTCGCCGAGCAGGGCGTGAATCTCTCCAGGCTCCACCGTCAGATCGATGTGGTCGTTGGCGACCAGATCACCGAATCGCTTGGTGATGCCGCGCAGTTCGAGTCTCAGCGCAACCTCCTGGAGTGCGAGCGATGGTGCAGCGTAGCTGCCGTTGACCCGGCCGGACCGACCCGGTCAACGTGGCGCGCGATCGGCCGCTCCGGCCCCACGGGTGGTCACCCGCGGCGCCGGAGCGGCCGGATCGGTCGTACCTGTCCCCCGCCGACCCTCCGATGATCTCACCGGAGGGGCCGGCCGGTCGTCACTTGGTCGGCTGGGCCTTCGAGGTGACGGTGATGGTGCCGGCGGCGATGTCCGCCTTGATCTTGTCGACCTCGGCCTTCAGCTCGGCCGGAACCTTGCTGTCGAAGTCGTGGTACGGGGCGATCGAGACACCGTTGTTGGCCAGGGTGCCGACGAAGCCCGGCTTGGCCGGCAGCTTGTCGCCGGCGGCGGCCTTCACCACGGCCTCCTTGACGGCCTCCGGGATGTTCTTGACCACGGTGGTGATGATCGCCGAGCAGTCCGGGGTGCTCTCGCAGCCGTCGACGTCCACCCAGATGGTGCTGTACTTGCCACCCGAGGCCTTGGCCGCGGCGGTGGTGCCGAGGCCGGAGCCGCCGGCGACCGGCATGATGATGTCCGCACCCTGGGCGACCAGCGCGTCGGAGACCTTCTTGCCCTCGTCCTGCTTGGCGAAGTCGTTGGTGAAGGAGCCCTTCTGGGTCGCCTTGTCCCAGCCGAGCGCCTGGATGCTCTTCTTCTTCGTGGTGTTGTAGTACGTCACGCCGTCGACGAAGCCGTCCATGAAGATGGTCACCGGCGGGATCGGCAGGGCGCCGTAGGTGGCCACCTTGCCGCTCTTGGTCAGCCCGGCGGCCAGGTAGCCCGCCTGGAACGCGGCCTGGGCGGTGTCGAACTGCATCGGGTAGATGTTGTCCAAACCCGGGTTGGCGTCGACGATGCCGAACTCCTGGTTCGGGTTCGCGGCAGCGATCTTCTTGGTGGCGTCCGACATCAGGCCACCGACGGCCAGGATGAAGTCGCACTTCTGGTTGACGTACTGCGTCAGGTTCGGCTCGTAGTCGGCCTCGGCCTTCGACGCGACGTACTTGATGTCGATGTTGTCGTTGGCGGCCTTGGCCTCCTGCAGGCCCTTCCAGGCCGAAGCGTTGAACGACTTGTCGTCGATGCCGCCGACGTCGGTCACCATGCAGGCGCTGAACTTCTTGGCGCCACTGCCGGCGTTGTTGTCATCCTCGGGGGCCTCGCCACACGCGGCGGCGCTGAGCACGAGCCCACCCACCGCGAAGATCGAGGCGATCCGCATCCCACGCACCGAGCGCAAGACGTCTCCTTCCCATTGCACACCGCGCCTAGTGCGGTGGCAGCCCATCAGCCGACCTGCGGTGTGCCGCCGGCTGTCCCACGTTACGGACGGGAGCGTACGCCCGCGCCCACCCACCGGCCGACAATCGTGCACGACTGTTGAGCGCCTGTTACCCGGGTGTAACCCTTGCGTGGGGCAAGTCACTCTTCGTGCTGGTAGGCGAGCAGCCGAGGCGTCACGAACGTCCGAATTTCAGGGGCGGCCCCCTCCCCGGACGTTACCGCCAAAAGACCGCGACCGCCGCGTTGACCAGCGTCAGGCCGACGATCGCGAGGAAGTGGCCGCGATTGACCACGTCCCGCTTCCGGGAGAAGAAGACCATGACGAAGATCAGCAGCGCGATCACCAACTTCGTCACAAGCTTCGCCGGCGCCGGCTCATCTCCGTCGCGCAGCGGAGCGGAGAGGCCGAGCCCGGTCAGCAGTTGGATCACCGCACCCCAGAGCATGGCCGAGTTGATCCGTAGCCGGCCGCTGACGTACTGGGCGATCGAGCCGCCGAGCAGCAGGGCGAACCCGATGAGATGGACATAGAGAAGGATCAGTCGCAGTGCTTCCACGCCGCCCATCCTCCCCTATCAACGACAGTTTGTAGTAGGGGGTCGGGGCCCTCGGCGCGTCCGGGCCACCGTGGCGGGTTCAGCACAGCCGCCAGACCTGGAAGGTGGGCCCGTCACCGGGCAGGGTCAGCGTGCCGTCCGGGTCGGGCCGCAGCGCCGGCGCGCCGCCGTACACGTTCTCCGCGGCCGGCAGCCCGGCGAGCCGCACCGGCGCCCCGGCAGCCCGCCGGGCGAGCACCAGCACGGCCCCGGTCGGCGCCTCGCGCAGGAAGACGAGCGTGTCGGGGTCGTGGTGCAGCCGGCGCAGGCCGCCGTGGCGCAGCGCCGGCTCGACCCGCCGGAGCGCGATCAGCGCCCGGTACGCGGCGAGCGTGCCGGCGTCCCAGCTCTCCGGCCGGTGCCACGGCATGGGGGTACGCGAGGACTCGCCATTCGTGCCGGTCAGGCCGAGTTCGTCTCCCGCGAAGATCATCGGGATGCCGGGCATGGTCGCGAGCAGGCCGGCGGCCACCTCCTGGCGGGCCGCGTCGCCGACCACCGTCCGGATCCGGGCCGAGTCGTGTGAGCCGAGCAGTTGCCAGGAGTGCGTGTACGCGCGCCACGAGACCAGCGAGCGGTAGGCGTCCATGGTGGCGAGCACCGCGTCCGCGTCCCGCCGTGGGACGCCGCCCGGCGTGCCGAGGAAGTTCGGCGCCGGCTGGTCGCCGTGCCGCAACCAGGACCAGACCGGGTCGGTGAAGCCGACGTAGTTCATGGTCCCGTGCCAGCCGTCGCGATCCAGGTCACCGGTGTGGTCGTGGCCGTGCTCGGCCATCAGCAGGCCGTCCGGCCGGTCCCCGACGACCACCGAACGCAGCAGCGCCGCCACCTCGTGGGTGTACGCGTCGGCGCCCCGCCGGCCGGTCATGTTCGCCACGTCCACCCGCCACCCGTCGAGCCCGTACGGCGGTCGGAGCCAGCGGCGCAGCGCGGCGTCGTCGGCGGTGGCGAAGCGGCGGCGCAGCTCGGCGCTGCCCCAGTTCAGTTTCGGCAGCGACTTGACCCCGTTCCAGGACTCGTAGTCCCCGGTGCTGCCGTCGAAGTAGTACAGCTCCCGTTCCGGAGCGCGGACGTCGGAGGACGCGGCGGTGAACCAGTCGTGCGCGTCGCCGGTGTGGTTGCTGGTGATGTCGCCGAGCAGCCGCCAGCCCCGGGCCCGTACCGCGTCGGCGAGCCGGGCCAGCGCGGCGTCCCCGCCGAGCAGCGGGTCGACCCGGTCGAAGCTGGCCGCGTCGTAGCGGTGGTTGGATCGGGCCGGAAAGACCGGGGTCAGGTAGACGGTGTTCACCCCGAGCCGGTCCAGGTGGTCCAGCCGCTCGGCGATCCCGTCCAGGTCGCCGCCGTAGAGCTGGTGCGGCGTCTCCGGGCCGCGCCCGATCACCGGAGTGTCCCAGTCGCACGGGATCGCCCAGTCCGGCAGCGGCCGGGTGCTGGCCGCCGCGGAGCGGGCGAACCGGTCCGGAAAGATCTGGTAGATCACGGCGTCCCGCGCCCAGGCCGGCGGTGGCGCGTGCGTGACCAGCTTGAAGTCGCCGTGGTCGGGCACGTCGTGGTCGGCCGGACCGGCGGCGGTCAGCCACCGGGTACGCCGTCGCCCGGAGAGCAGGAAGCGGTAGTTGCTCACCGGGTTGCGCGCCTCGACCTCGGCCCGCCACCAGACCACCCCACCGTCGACGCGGTCCACAGTGGCCTCGCGGAAACGCGGCTCACCATCGCCGGTCGTGCGTACGTGCACCTGTTGGATGTCGCCCCCGGCCGGCGCACGGACGAAGACGTCGACCGTCTCCCCCAGCGTGGGCTCCTGCTGCGGGACGTAACTGGCCGATCCGTCGTGGTGCGGCTGCACGAGCTACCCCTTCACCGCGCCGGCGGTCAGCCCGGACACGATGTAACGCTGGAGCAGTTGGAAGACCAGCACGGTGGGAATCGCGGTGAGCAGGGTCCCGGCGGCGAAGATCCCGAAGTTGTTGTTGCGCTCGTTGCCCTGCAACAGGCCGTACATGCCGACCGCGAGGGTCTTCGAGTCGCTGCTGGTGAGGAACACGTTGGCCATCAGGAACTCGTTGATGGTGCCGATGAACGCCAGCAGCCCGGTCACCGCCAGGATCGGCGCCACCAGCGGCAGCATGATCCGGAAGAAGACCTGGGCGTGCGACGCCCCGTCCATGGTCGCTGACTCGTCCAGCTCCCGCGGCAGGGTGTCGAAGAAGCCCTTCATCAACCAGGTGTTCACGCCGAGCGCGCCACCCATGTAGAGCAGCAACAACCCCCAGGGGGTGTTGAAGCCGATCGCCGGCCACAGATCGGTGATCGTGCCGAAGATCAGGTAGATCGCCACGATCGCCAGGAACTGCGGAAACATCTGGATCAACAGCAGGGCGAGCAGCCCCACCCGCCGGCCGCGGAACCGCATCCGGGAGAAGGCGTACGCGGCCAGCGCGGAGAGGAACACCGACGCGAACGAGGCCACCCCGGCGATCAGCAGCGAGTTGAGGAACCACCGCCCGAAGGCGGTCCGCTCGAACAACCCGCCGAAGTTGCCGAGCGACACCCCGTCGGTCGGCACCAGCTCGGTGGTGGAGAGCGTGCCGAGCGGGTTGAGCGCCGCGGAGAGCACGAACACGATCGGGAAGAGGCTGAACAGCACGCCGAGCACGGCGACCAGGTGCCGCCAGCCGACCTGGGCGAACCAGCGGTTGCGCCGCCGGCCGGCGACGTTGCGGTTGACCGCCGGCGGGCCTGCCGCGTCGCCGGTACGCGCGGCCCCGGTGAGCGTGGTCACGAGTACACCTCCTCCTGCTTACGGGTCCGCCGGAAGCTGACCGCCGAGACCACCGCGACGATGGCGAAGATGAACAGCGAGATCGCGGCGGCGAAGCCGAACTGCGCGCCCTGCCCGCCGAAGGCGAGCCGGTAGGTGTACGTGATCAGCAGGTCCGTCGCCCCGTTGGTCGGGTTGTCGGCCGGGAACGGCGCGCCCTCGGTGGTCAGGTAGATCGCGTTGAAGTTGTTGAAGTTGTACGCGAACGACGAGATCAGCAGCGGGGAGAGCGCGACGAGCAGCAGGGGCAGGGTGACCGCGCGGAAGGACTGCCAGGGCGACGCCCCGTCGACCGAGGTCGCCTCGGTCAGCTCCCGCGGAATGGCCTGCAACGCGCCGGTGGCGACCAGGAACATGTACGGATAGCCGAGCCAGAGCTGCACCAGGATGACCGCGAAGCGTGCCGTCCACGGCTGGCCGAACCAGTCCACGTCCAGGCCGAGCAGGTTGTTGATCAGACCGAAGTCGGCGTTGAACATGTCCCGCCAGGCCAGCAGCATCGCGAACGACGGCATGGCGTACGGCAGGACCAGCAGCACCCGGTAGAGGTGGGTGCCGCGCATCCGGGGCGAGTGCAGCACGAGCGCGATCAGCATGCCGAGCAGGAACGTTCCGCCGGTGGAGGCGACGGCGAAGGCGATGTTCCAGATCAGGGTGCCGAGGAACGGGCCGGAGATGTTCTTGTCGGTGAGCACCCGGGTGAAGTTGCTCAGCCCGACGTTGACCTTCCAACCCTGTGCGAGCCGCTCGCCGTCGGCGGCGACGAAGGCGCCCAGCTCCTCGTCGGCGGTCCAGGTCTGCCCGGTCTCGGTGTCCCGTACGCAGTCGCAGCCGGCCTCGTACGCCCGCACCGCCTTGCCCTCGTACGCGCGGGACAGGCCGCTGGAGCGCAGCGCGCCGCCGGCGGTGGGCACCACCAGGTCGGTGATCTCCTTGCTGCGGGCGCTGGCCTGGCCGAAGTTCAGCACGGTGTAGCCGTCGGCGGCGGTGACCTTGCCGCCCGGCGCGACGGTGACGTCGGCCGCGTCGAGCTGGCGTAGCCCGCCGGTGTCGCCGGCGGAGACCGTGCCGGTGGTGGGGTCGGTGACCAGGAAGACCAGCGGACCGGTGGCCGGGTCGCCCTTGGTGGCGATCGACAGGGCGTACTCGGCGGAGCCGGGCACCTGGGTGACCGAGGAGGTCTGGATCGCGACGATCGCCTCGTCCTTGCCGCCCCGGTGCCCGTCGCCGAAGTTGGTGAAGGCGGTGCTGGCCGTGTAGAGCACCGGGAAGACCTGGAAGGCGATCAGGAACAGGGTGCCCGGGACCAGGTACTTGGCGGGGATATGCCGGCGGGTGAGGTACAGGTAGAACAGTGCGGCGGTGGTCGCCGCCAGCAGCGCCAGGCCGGCCCACTTCTCGCCGTCGATGAGCGGGAAGGCCGCCCAGACCGCGATACCGGCGGTCAGGCCGAGCAGGAGCACCTTGCCGGCCACGCCGGTCAGGGTGATCGGCGCGTGGTCACGCGTGGCACGGGAGCGCGGGGGCCGGGAGCCGCCCGGCCCCCGGCCCGGGGCCTGCGTGGCAGACCCCGGGCCGGACAGCGGCGTGCTCATTACTTGATCTGGCCGGAGATGGTCTTGCCGGCTGCGGTGATGGTGCTGGTCGGGTCGGCTCCACCGATGACGGCGGCCTCGGCCTTGCCGAACGGGTCCCAGATCGCGGCCATCGCCGGGATGGCCGGGAGCACCTGGCCGTTCTTGCCGGCCTCCTGGAACTTGGCCAGGTCGGGGTCGCTGCCCTTGACCTGGTCGAGGGCGGCGGTCAGCGCCGGCGGGCGGGGCTCGGCGTTGTACAGCGCGACGGCCAGCTCGGGGGTGGTGGTGTAGTTGGCCACGAACTCCTGGGCCAGCGCCTTGTTCTTGCCCTTGGTGGCGACGTAGAACGCCTGCACACCCACGAACGGCTGGGCCTCCTTGCCACCGGCGAAGCCGGGGATGGCGGAGATGTCGTACTTGATGTTGGCCTTCTTGACGTCCGCCACCGCCCACGGGCCGGAGACCAGGTACGCGCACTTCTTGCTGGTGAAGGTGGCGATCGAGTTGGTGTCCGCGATGGAGCGCTTGAGCACGCCCTCGCCCTTCTCGCCCAGCGCGCCGATCTTCTTGAACGCCTCGATCGACGCGG
Organism: Micromonospora sp. BL4; assembly: GCF_003667505.1. Taxonomy (GTDB): domain Bacteria; phylum Actinomycetota; class Actinomycetes; order Mycobacteriales; family Micromonosporaceae; genus Micromonospora. The sequence continues at coordinate 11,404 of NZ_RCVJ01000086.1, read as the reverse complement.
GCTTGCCCACGCCCAGGTCCTTCGGGTCGTAGTCGCCGTTGGCGCCGGTGCCGAAGAGGTAGCCGCCGGCCGAGGTGTACAGGGGGTAGATGTGGTACGCGTCGCCGTTCTGGCCGACCTGGAGGCAGAGCGTCTCGGTGGCCTTCTTCGCCGTCTTGAGCTGCTTGCCCGTGGCGACCAGGTCCTCAATGGTCTTCGGCGCCTCGGGGGCCAGCTCGGTGTTGCGGATCAGAGCGAGGTTCTCCTGCGCGTACGGCACGCCGTAGAGCTGGCCGTTGAAGGTGACCGCCTTGATGGCGGTCTCGTTGAACGCGCTCTTCTGCTCGGCCGCGAGCTGCACGGGGTCGATGGCGCCGTTCTGCACCAGGTTGCCGATCCAGTCGTGCGCGCCGACCACCACGTCGGGGCCGCTGCCCTGCTGCGAGGCGGTGACGAAGTTGGTCTGCAGGTCCTTGCTGACGGCCTGGACCTCGACGGTGACGCCGTTCTCCTGGCCGAACTTCTCGGCGAACGGCTTGAGGGCGGCGGTCCGCTTGTCGTCCGCCCAGATCACCAGTTTGCCGCCGGCGGCCTTGGGGGATTCCTTCGCGGCCGGCTCGTCGCTGTCGCGACCACAGCCGGAGGCGGCGAGCGCCAGGGCGAAGAGGGCGACCACACCCGCGGTACGGATGCGCATCGGTACTCCTGTCGTCATGGCGGGTCCGCCGGGGGAAGGGCAGCCCGCCAGTGGGAACCTCTGGAAATTCTTGCCAACCGGCGCGTCAATACCGCGCCGCTGCTCTCGCATGTTGCCGGGACGTTAGCAAGAGGTTGCAGATAATGGAAGGGCTTGCAGAGAGCCCCGCAAGAACTTGCCGGTGGGCTAAAGTGCCGCCATGCGCGCTCGACTGTCCGACATCGCCCAGCAGGCCGAAGTCAGCGAGGCCACGGTGTCGCGGGTGCTCAACGACCGCCCCGGCGTGGCCCCGGAGACCCGGCAGGCCGTCCTCACCGCCCTCGACGTGCTCGGCTACGAGCGACCAGCGCGGCTGCGCAAACGCAGCGCCGGGCTGGTCGGCCTGGTCGTGCCGGAGCTGGACAACCCGATCTTTCCGGCCTTCGCCCAGGTCATCGAGTCGACGCTGGCGCAGAGCGGGTTCACCCCGGTGCTCTGCACCCAGACCGCCGGTGGCGTCACCGAGGACGAGTACGTCGAGATGCTGCTGGACCGGCAGGTCTCCGGGATCGTCTTCGTCTCGGGCCTGCACGCCGACACCGCCGCCAACCACGACCGCTACCGGGCGCTGATCGCCCGGCCGTTGCCGGTCGTGATGATCAACGGGTACGTGCCCGGCATCGGCGCCCCCTTCGTCTCCTGCGACGACGGGGAGGCCGCCGAGCTGGCGGTGGCCCATCTGGTGGCCCTCGGCCACCGCCGGATCGGCCTGATCACCGGGCCCGACCGGTTCGTCCCGGTGCAGCGCAAGGTGGCCGGCTGGCGCTCCGCGATGACCCGGCTGGCCGGCGCCGCCGAGGCCGACCTGGGTCCCCTGGCCGAGCTGTCGCTGTTCGGTGTGGAGGGTGGCGAGGCCGCGGCCGGCCGGCTGCTGGACCGCGGCGTGACCGGTGTCGTGTGCGGCTCCGACCTGATGGCGCTCGGCGCGATCCGGGCGGCTCGCCAGCGCGGCCTGACCGTCCCCGGTGACCTCTCCGTGGTCGGCTACGACGACTCGCCGCTGATGGCCTTCACCGACCCGCCGCTGACCACCATGCGGCAGCCGGTCACCGCGATGGCGGTGGCGGCGGTCCGGGCCCTGGTGGACGAGATCAACGGGCACGGCGCTCCGCACTCGGAGTACCTGTTCCGCCCGGAGCTGGTGGTGCGCGGCTCCACGGCCGTCGTGCCGGCCCGCCCCGGCGCGGGAGGGGCCAACCGGCACCGGCCGGGCTCGTCCGCGTTGGCCGTTTCCGCCTGAACACGGGCCGCACCGCCGGCCGCACCAGCCAACTGCCGCCGCAACCATGGCACTTCCTTGCGCAAGAACTGCTTGACTCTTGCAGCGCTCGGCCGGCATATTGCTGAGACACCCGCGCGGGCCACCGGCCATACCGTGCCGGGTGGCACCGCACCCGGCCCGAGACAGACGGGGAACGCCAACCGATGACCGCCAGCACCGCCACCCCGCCCCGCACCACCGACGACGACTGGTGGCGCTCCGCGGTCGTCTACCAGGTGTACGTCCGCAGCTTCGCCGACAGCGACGGCGACGGCACCGGCGACCTCCAGGGCATCCGGCAGCGCCTGCCGTACCTGCGTGACCTCGGGGTGGACGCGCTCTGGCTGACCCCCTTCTACACCTCTCCCATGATCGACGGCGGGTACGACGTCGCCGACTACCGGGACGTCGACCCGATGTTCGGCACCCTCGCCGACTTCGACGCGATGATCACCGACGCGCACGCCCTCGGCCTGCGGATCATCGTCGACCTGGTGCCCAACCACACCTCCAGCGCGCACCGCTGGTTCACGGCCGCCCTCGACGCCGGCCCCGGCTCGCCCGAGCGGGCCCGTTACCTGTTCGCCCACGGCCGGGGCGCGCACGGCGAGTTGCCCCCGAACGACTGGGAGAGCATCTTCGGCGGGCCGGCCTGGACCCGGGTCCCGGACGGCGAGTGGTACCTGCACCTGTTCGACCCGTCCCAGCCGGACCTGAACTGGCGTCACCCCGAGGTCCGCGCCGAGTTCGAGAACGTGCTGCGGTTCTGGCTGGACCGGGGCGTGGACGGCTTCCGGATCGACGTGGCGCACGGCATGATCAAAGCCGAGGGACTGCCGGACGTAGGCTTCAGCACGGTGACCACCGGCCAGCGCCAGGTCGAGCTGCTGGGCAAGGGCCGACTGCCCTACTTCGACCAGGACGAGGTGCACGACATCTACCGCGCCTGGCGGCCCATCCTGGACAGCTACCCCGGCGGCCGGATGGCCGTCGCCGAGGCGTGGGCCGAGACCCCGCAGCGACTGGCCCGCTACATCGGTCCCGACGAGCTGCACCAGGCGTTCAGCTTCGACTTCCTCGACGCCACCTGGTCGGCGGACTCGTTCCGCAAGGTGATCGACACCGCGCTGGCCGAGTCGACCGTGGTCGGCGCGCCCACCACCTGGGTGCTGTCCAACCACGACAAGCAGCGACACGTCACCCGCTACGGCGACGGCGCCGAAGGGCTGCGCCGTGCCCGCGCGGCCAGCCTGCTGATGCTCGCCCTGCCCGGCTGCGCCTACCTCTACCAGGGCGAGGAGCTGGGCCTGCCCGAGGTGCTCGACCTCCCCGACGAGCTGCGCCAGGACCCGGCGTTCCTGCGAACCGGCGAGAGCCGGGACGGCTGCCGGGTGCCCATCCCGTGGAGCGGCGAGCTTGCCCCGTACGGCTTCGGGCCGGCCGGCAGCGAGCTGAGCTGGCTGCCCGCGCCGGCGACCTGGTCGGCCCTCTCCGTCACCGCGCAGACCGGCGTGCCCGGCTCCACGTTGGAGCTGTACCGGGCCGCGCTGCGGATCCGGCACGAGCACCCGGCGCTGGCCGTCGACGCCGGCGGGGTGACCTGGCTGGAGAGTGGGCCGGGCGTGCTGGCGTTCTCCCGCACCGCCGGTGCGACCGTGCTGACCTGCGTGGTCAACCTCAGCGGCGCGCCGGTCCCCCTCGACGGGTACGGCGAACCGCTCGTCGCCAGCGAGGCGCTCACCGGGCAGGGCTCCGGCCACCTGCTGCCGGTCGACGCGGCCGCCTGGTTGGAACGGCGCTGAGCGGGTAACCCGTCATCGACCTGGTCGTCCGTCGTGCCCCGCGCCGACGGGCGACTGGGCTACCGGCCCCTTGTGGTGGGGGGTGAGGTGGCGCCGGCGCCGCGCGGAGTCCGCTCCGTGTGGCGCCGGTGTCCGTCTGCGCCGAGGTGTACGACGTTGCGGCCTGGGGTACGGCAAACCCCATGGCGGTACGAATCGCGCAGTGCACGATCGACGTCGAGGACCTGGACCTCATGGTGTCCTTCTGGTCCGCGGCGCTCGGTTACGAGATCGAGCGGGGTGACGACGGCAGCGCCAAGCTCTGGCCGCCGGGCCAGCCGTCCGCGTCGTCGCCCAGCTTCTGGTTACAGGGCTCCGGCACGGCCAAGCGGGGCAAGAACCGGCTCCACCTCGACCTGGTTGCCGACGGTGACCCGCAGGCCGAGGTGCGGCGGCTGGTCGGGCTCGGCGCGCGGCACGTCGACGTCGGGCAGAGCGGGACCGAGCAGTTCACGGTGCTCGCCGACCCCGAGGGCAACGAGTTCTGCGTGCTGGACAGCGCACCGACCCGCTGACCGAGCCGTTCACCGGCGGGAGGGCGGCGTCGCCGGCCCGACGCCGCTCACTTCGCGGTGAGCAGCGCCGCGATCCGGGTGAAGCCGGCGCGCACCTCGGCCTCGTCCGGCGGCTCGGCGGGTTCGCCATGGCCCGCCTCGTCGGCGGCGGCGTCCAGCTCCTCGTCGATCACGTCCTCGAAGTCGCCGTACAGGTCGGCCCCCTCGACCTGCCGGGCCTCGTCCTCGGCGGCGACCTGGGCGGCGGCGATCTCGCTGCGGATCTCGTCGGCGGACAGCGCCGGCAGCAGCGGTTCCACCACGGCCATCAGCTGCTCCTCAGCCACCACTGCCTCGGCCAACGCCAGCGCGTGCGGCCGCTCGTACGGCCCGCAGACCACGGGCTCCCACTCGTCGAGGTCACCGAGCGGGCCGAAGGTGATGATCCACGGCAGGCCGAGCATCGGCGAGTCGGCCGGCAGGTCCAGTGTCATGAGTGCGCCCACGGGCTCATCATGGTCCGCGAACGCGAGCGTGGAACGCCGTTCGCCTCAGTTGTCGCCCGTCCGGCACCCGATCCGGCCCGGTCAGCCGGGGCGGGCGGCGTCCAGGGCGGCGCGCACCAGGGCGAGCGCGGTGGCCGGTGGCACGCCGAGCCGGACCGCCTCGGCCGCGTACCCGGCCGCCGCCCGGTGCAGCCGGTCGACGGCGTCGTCCCGGCCGGGGGCCACGAAGGTGCCGTTGCGCCCCCGGGTCTCCAGCAGCCCGGCCGCCTCCAGCTCCCGGTACGCCCGAGCCACCGTGTTCGCCGCCAGCCGCAGGTCGGCGGCGAGCTGTCGGACGGTGGGCAGCCGGCTGCCCACCGGCAACCGGCCGTCGCCGATCAGCTCGGCGAGTTGCCCGCGCACCTGCTCGTACGGCGCCACCGACGAGTCCGGGTCGACCGAGATCAGCACCTGCGTACCTTCCGTCATCAGCCCGCGCCGCCCGGTGTACCGGGATCGGTGTCCTCGTCGAGGTTCACCGGCGGGGCGCCCTCCGCCAGATCGATCACCCGCCCACGCGTGCTGGTCGCGAGGAGCGCCGCCCCGAACAGCACCAGCTGGTTGAGCAGGTAGAGGTAGAGCAGCAGGCCGACGGCGCCGGCCACCACCGTGTACGCCGGATTCCGCTCGGTACGCACCACGTAGTACCGCCCGACGGTGTTCAGCAGGGTGATGCCGACCGCGACCAGCACCACCACCGGACGCAGCCGGGACCGGCTCACCCGCAGTCGGGGCACCGCGACCAGCAGCGCGGTGGCGAGCACCGCGTTGATCAGCACGCTGAGCACGGCGCTGATCGTGGTCAGACCGACCGAGCCCGTGCTGCGCAGCAGGAAGCGCAGCAGGGATTCCAGCGCGTCCACCGCCGCCACCGAGACGCCGAGCAGCACGAAGACGCCGACCAGCACCCCCAGGTCGACCAGCCGCCGGATCACCAGGTTGCCGGGCTGCTGGTTGAGCCGGTACATCAACCGCTGCGAGGAGCGGATCGCCTCCACCCAGCCGATGCCGGTGAAGACCAGGATGACCAGGCCGACCACGCCGACGGTGCCGCTGGAGTTGGCGATCTGCTCCGCGTCCAGGAACGGCAGGTTCTCCTTCAGGAACCCGGCCGCCGCCGCGCTGACCTCGTCGTTGTCCTCCAGGATCGCGCCGAAGATGGAGTACGCGACCAGCGCGAGGGCGAACACCGCGAAGAAGCCGTAGTAGGCGATCGCGGCCGCCAGCCGTCCGGCCAGCACCTCGGCGTAGAGGGCACCGGCCCGCCACACGTGGTCGAAGAGCCCCGACCGGCTGCGTGCGGCACTCACCCAGCGGTCGATGCCCGCCTCGATCCGGCCGATGACGTTCACGCGGTCATCCTCGCCGATCTTCCGCCGCCGTGGTGGCAACCGGCTACCCGTGCTCGCCGGGCGGCGCGTCGCCGGTCGGTCAGCCGCCGAGGCGGAAGTCGCGACGCGGCTGCCACCGGGCCTGCCCGCTGTGCGAGAACAGGGTGAACGCGTCCACCTCGAACATCGCGGAGAAGTCGGCCAGATCCTCGTACGCCTTGTCCAGCGCCTCCGGCGCCACGTCCTGCGCCACGGTGACGTGCGGATGGTACGGAAAGCGGGTCTGGCGGTGCAGGCCCGGCGTGGCGGCGATGGCGGAGGCGAGCAGTTCGCATTCGCTGATCCCGGCGGCCACCGCCACGAACACCACCTGGGTCACCGGGCGGAACGTGCCGGTGCCCCGCAGGTGCAGCGTGAACGGCAGGTGCGCGGCGGCGACGCCGGCGAGGTGCCGCTCGACGGCCGGCAGGTTCGCGGTCGGGATCTCGGTGGGCCCGAGCAGCGTCACGTGCGCGGGTACGGCCAGCGGGTCGCCGGCCTCGACCCGCCGCCGGGTGAGCTGGGCGCCCCACGGCTCCGGGATGTCCACCGCGATGCCGATCTGGATGGTGTCACCGGTCGGCGGCACCCCACCACTGCGATCCACGCGCGCCGCCCCTTCGGCCACCGACCCGCCCACCTGTCCCGCGGCGCTATTCGCCGCGTACCGGCGGGAAGAACCCGACCCGCTCGTACGCGGACCGCAGGGTCGCCCCGGCCACCGCGCGGGCCTTCTCCGCGCCGGCGGCGAGCAGCTTGTCCAGCTGCGCCGGGTCGTCCAGGTAGGTGCTGGTGCGCTGCTGGATCGGGCGGACGAACTCCGCCACCACCTCGGCCAGCTCCTTCTTCAGGTCGCCGTAGCCGCGACCGGCGTACGCGGCCACCAGCTCGTCGATGTCACGCCCGCTGAGCGCCGAGTGGATGGTCAGCAGGTTGGACACACCCGGCTTGGTCTCGGCGTCGAAGACGATCTCCCGGCCGGTGTCGGTCACCGCCGACCGGATCTTCTTCGCCGACCGGGCCGGGTCCTCCAGCAGGTCGATGATGCCGGCAGGCGAGGACGACGACTTGGACATCTTCGCGGTCGGGTCCTGCAGGTCGGTGATCTTCGCGGTGTCCTTGACGATGTGCGGCGCGGGCACGGTGAACGTCGGGCCGAACAGCGAGTTGAACCGCTGGGCCAGGTCCCGGGAGAGCTCCAGGTGCTGACGCTGGTCCTCGCCGACCGGCACCGCGTTGGCCTGGTACAGCAGGATGTCGGCGGCCTGCAGGATCGGGTAGGTGAACAGGCCGACGCTGGCCCGCTCGTTGCCCTGCTTCTGCGACTTGTCCTTGAACTGGGTCATCCGGCTGGCCTCGCCGAAGCCGGTGATGCAGCCGAGCACCCAGGCCAGCTGCGGGTGCTCGGGTACCTGCGACTGCACGAACAGGGTGCTGCGCTCCGGGTCCAGACCGACCGCGAAGAGCTGGGCGGCGGCCACCCGGGTCCGCTGGCGCAGCAGCGCCGGGTCGTGGCCCGCCGTGATGGCGTGCAGGTCCACCACACAGTAGAACGCGTCGTGGGTCTCCTGCAGGGCCACCCAGTGCCGCACCGCGCCGAGGTAGTTGCCGAGGTGGAACGAGTCGGCCGTCGGCTGGATGCCGGAGAAGACGCGGGGGCGGGCGGGAACGTCGGACATGCCGACAATTCTGTCAGCAAGCAACGGGGCCCGTCATGACGGGCCGGCGGGTCGGCCGCGGCCCGCCGATGTCGGGGCGTTGACCTCGCGCGGTTCCCTCGCGCCGATCCGGCGGGCGGGCGCTGCGCCGGCCTCGCGCCGCTGCCCGGCCCCGCCCTCCCGGGCCTGCCCCGCGGCGTCGCGCGCCGACCCGGCGGCGGGCTCACGGCGTTGCTCCGGCACCCGCATGGCGGAGACGGCGAGCCGGGCCACCCGGCGTCCGTCGAGGGCCAGCACCCGCAGCAGCCAACCGCCCGGTGGGTCAGCCGGGTCGGGTCCGCCGGCTTCGGCCGGCTCAGCGGGTACGGGCACCTCGTCGCCGGTGACCGGCAGTCGGCCCAGCGCGGCCATCACGAACCCGCCGACCGTCTCGTACGGTCCTGCGGGCAGCGCCACCCCGGTCCGCTCGGCGAAGTCGGCGAGGTTGAGTCGACCGTCGACCACGGCGGGCAGGCCGGCGTGCACCGGGTCCGGCGCGACGTCGTACTCGTCGTGGATCTCGCCGATCAGCTCCTCGATCAGGTCCTCCAGGGTGACGATCCCGGCGGTGCCGCCGTACTCGTCGACCACCACCGCGAGGTGCTGGCCCTCCCGGCGCATCTCGGTCAGCGCGGGCAGCACCCGCTTGCTGCCGGGCAGCCGCTTCACCTCCCGGGTGAGCTCGCCGACGGTGGCGCACGCGTCGGCGTCCGGGCGCAGCAGCACGTCGCGGAGGTGCACGAAGCCGACCACGTCGTCGTGGGTGCCGTCGGTGACCGGGTAGCGGGTGTGGGTTTCGGCGCGGACCAGCCGGGCGGCCTCGGCGATGGTCAGCCGGGCGGGCAGGAAGACCACCTCGGTGCGGGGCATCATCACCTCGCGGACCAGGCTCGCGCCGGCCACCAGAACCTCGTCGATGATCCGTCGCTCATCCGGGTCGAGCAGCGTGTTCGCCGCGACGAGGTCCCGCAGTTCGGCCTCGGAGATGCGTTCCCGGCCGGCTGCCGGACCGGTCCCCAGCAGGTCGGTGACGAGACGGGTGGCGCCGTCGGCGGCGCGGACCACCACCCGGGCGACGGCTCGGGCGAGCGGGCCAGGGTCGCGGCGGGGCCGCCCCCGCGTGCCTCGCCGGAGCCCGGTACGGGCCGCTTCCCGCATGACAGAGATGGTAGACATCGGCGGCCCACCGCACCGGGGTTCGCGGGCAGCGGGGCGAATGTTCGGCTCTGTTTAATCGTGAGAGATTATGATGGAATGGGGACGGCGGCGTGCTCGGCCTGGGGCCGCGCCCGCCGCCGTAGGGTGATTCACCGAGGCCACGTCCCGGGCGGGGCCAGGCAGGAGACAACGACGTGAAACTGCTCGTCACCGGGGGCGCCGGCTTCATCGGCAGCGTGGTGACCCGGATGCTGCTCGACGCGGGTCACCAGGTGGTGGTCCTGGACGATCTACGCACCGGCCACCGCGAGGCCCTCGCTCCCGAGGCGACCCACGTCGAAGCGTCCATCCACGACGCCGCGCGGATCGTCACCCCCGACGCCGGCTTCGACGGGGTGTTGCACTTCGCCGCCCTGATCGCCGCCGGCGAGTCGATGGTCAAGCCGGAACTGTACTGGCAGACCAACACGGTCGGCACGCTCGCCCTGATCGACGCGGTCCGGGCCGCCGGGGTGCCCCGGATGGTCTTCTCCTCCACCGCCGCCGTCTACGGCAACCCCACCGAGCTGCCCATCCCGGAGACCGCGGTCAAGGCGCCCACCAACACGTACGGCGCCACCAAGCTCGCCGTCGACATGGCGCTCACCTCCGAGACGATCGCCCACGGGCTGGCCGCCGTGTCGCTGCGCTACTTCAACGTGGCCGGCGCGCACCTCGCCGGCGACGTCGCGCTCGGCGAGCGGCACGACCCGGAGACGCACCTGATCCCGATCGCGTTGGAGGTCGCCGCCGGCCGGCGGGAGAAGCTCCAGCTCTTCGGCGACGACTACCCCACCGTGGACGGCACCTGCGTCCGCGACTACATCCACGTCGCCGACCTGGCCCGGGCCCACCTGCTGGCGCTGGACGCCGCGAGTGCGGGCCAGCACCGGATCTACAACCTGGGCAACGGCAACGGCTTCACCAACCGGCAGGTGGTCGACGTCGTCCGCGAGGTCACCGGGCACCAGCTGCCGGTCGAGGTCGCGCCCCGCCGTGAGGGCGACCCGGCCGAACTGGTCGCCTCCTCCGCACTGGCCCGTGACGAGCTGGGCTGGGTGCCGCAGAAGCCCACCCTGCACGACATGGTCGGGGACGCCTGGGCCTTCTACCGCACGCACATCCTGGAGCAGCAGTCATGAGCCACCCGATCGGTGACGTCGCCGAGCGGGCCGCCGCCGGCTTCACCGCGCAGTACGGTGGCCGCGCCGCCGGCCGCTGGGCGGCTCCCGGCCGAGTCAACCTGATCGGCGAGCACACCGACTACAACGACGGGTTCGTGCTGCCCTTCGCGCTGCCACTGCGGACCGTCGCCGCCGCCGACCGGCAGGACGGCGAGCGGTGGACGGTCTGGTCCGAGCTCTCCGACGAGACGATTACGTTCGGCCCGGACGACGTCGCCGAGCCGGGCCGGGTCACCGGCTGGGGCGCGTACGTCGCCGGTGTGGTCTGGGCGCTGCGCGAGGCCGGCCACCCGGTGCCCGGCGCGCGGCTGGCGATCGCCTCCGACGTGCCGCTGGGCTCCGGTCTCTCCTCCTCGGCCGCGCTGGAGTCGGCCGTGCTCGCCGCGCTGCTCGACCTCGGAGGGCTGGAGCTGCCCGCCGAGCGGCAGCCCCGGCTGGCGCAGCGGGCGGAGAACGTCTACGTCGGCGCGCCGACCGGGATCATGGACCAGTCCGCCGTGATCCGCTGCCGCGGCGGGCACGCCCTGTTCCTCGACTGCCGTGACGAGTCCGTCGAGCACATCCCGTTCGACCTGGACGCCGCCGGGCTGGCCGTGCTGGTCATCGACAGCCGGGCGCCACACCGGCACGCCGACGGCGAGTACGCCGCCCGCCGCCGGTCCTGCGAGGCGGGAGCCAAGGCGCTCGGCGTCGCGGCGCTGCGCGACGTGACCGTCGATCAGCTCGACGCCGCGTTGGCCGGGCTCGACGACGAGGAGACCCGGCGACGGGTCCGGCACGTGGTCACCGAGGACCAGCGGGTGCTGGACACGGTGGCGCTCCTGCGCGCCGGCCGGGTCCGGGACATCGGCCCGCTGCTCACCGCCTCGCACGTCTCGATGCGCGACGACTTCGAGATCACCGTGCCGGAGATCGACACCGCGGTCGAGGCGGCTCTCGCGGCCGGCGCGCTGGGCGCCCGGATGACCGGCGGCGGTTTCGGCGGGTGCGTCCTCGCCCTCGTCGACACGGACCGTGCCGACGCGGTCGCCGCCGCCGTCACCACCGCCTACGCCGAACAGGGCTTCACCACCCCGAACACCCTGCCGGTCCTCCCGTCC
>NZ_RCVJ01000058.1 GCF_003667505.1 Micromonospora sp. BL4 | reverse complement strand
GCTCACGGCGACCCCGACGGCCAGCCCGAGCCCGGAGCCGGGCCGCAGCTCGGACGGCAACCTGATCACCGACATCCTGGACGGCATCGGAGATCTCCTCACCGGTGGACGCGGAGGGGACACCGCGACCCCGTCGGCGAGCCCGAGCGTCCGGCCGTCGGCGAAGCCGACGGCTACGTCGGCCCGGCCGCCGGCCGCCGGCCCCGGGGTCACCGACTGCCCGGCGCCGGCCCCCACCCGTCCCGCGAAGCCGGGCAAGGTGGAGCCGGGCAAGGTGGAGCCGGGCAAGGTGGAGCCGGGCAAGGTGGAGCCGGGGAAGCCGTTGCCGCGCATCGCGGCGGACCCGACCCTGCCGAAGGTCGCCCAGACACCGTCGAAGCTCACCGGCTCCAAGGTCACCATGACCGGGCTGCGGTTCGAGGGGATCACCGAGCTGGAGTCCGAGAAGGGCCACCTCAAGGTGCTGAAGTTCAGCATGCGCGAGGCGGTGACCGACGACTTCCTGCTGCGTGCGGACGGCCCCGACGGGCGCAACCAGCGGTACGCGACCGACCGGTTGACCGTGCGCGGTGACGTGGCCTTCTACGCCACCCGGTTCGTCGGCCGACTGCTCGGCATCAAGATCACGCTGACTCCGGATCTGCCGCTGCCGGACGGCCTCCCGGTCACGTCGCCGATCCCGATCACGTTCACTGACCCGGTCATCGACCTGGCGTACGTCACCAGTGACACGCTGACCGCCCGGCCGACGCTGGCACTGACCCTCGGTTGAGCACCGCCCCTCGCCGGGCGTCGTGCCGGCGAGGGGCGGTGACGGTCAGAGTCGAGCCAGCGCCCGGCGCAACGGGTCGAGGCCCAGTGCGCCCAGGTCCAACGCCTGCCGGTGGAACTCCCGCAGGTCGAAGTCCGCGCCCTTGCGGGCCTTGGCGTCCTCGCGGGCCTGGAGCCAGATCCGCTCACCGACCTTGTACGACGGCGCCTGCCCCGGCCAGCCCAGGTAGCGGTTCAGCTCGAAGCGCAGGTTCTCGTCCGGCACCCGGCAGTGCGCCCGCATGAACTCCCAGCCCAGCTCCGGCGTCCACCGCTCGCCGGGGTGGAAGCCGAACGGGTTGTCCTTCGGGATCTCCAGCTCCAGGTGCATGCCGATGTCGACGATCACCCGGGCCGCGCGCATCGCCTGGCCGTCGAGCATGCCCAGCTTGTCGCCCGGGTCCTCCAGGTAGCCCAGCTCGTCCATCAGCCGCTCCGAGTAGAGCGCCCACCCCTCGCCGTGTCCGGAGACCCAGCAGAGCAGCCGCTGCCAGCGGTTGAGCAGGTCGGAACGGACCGCGGTCTGCGCCACCTGGAGGTGATGACCCGGCACGCCCTCGTGGTAGACCGTGGTCACCTCCCGCCAGGTGGAGAAGTCGGTGATGCCCTGCGGCACCGCCCACCACATGCGCCCGGGGCGGGAGAAGTCCTCGCTCGGGCCGGTGTAGTAGATGGCGCCGTCGCTGGTCGGGGCGAGGCAGCACTCGATCCGGCGGACCTGCTCCGGGATGTCGAAGTGGGTGCCGTGCAGCTCGCTGATCGCCTTGTCGGCGAGCGCCTGCATCCAGTCGCGGAACGCCTCCTTGCCCTGGATGGTCCGCGCCGGGTCGGCGTCCAGCGCGGCGACGGCCTCGTCGACACTGGCGCCGGGACCCGCGATTCGCGCGGCGACGACGCGCATTTCCGCCTCCAGGCGGGCCAGCTCCGCGAAGCCCCAGGCGTACGTCTCGTCCAGGTCGATCTTGGCACCGAGGAAGTACTGCGAGGCCAGTTCGTAGCGCTCCCGGCCGGCGGCCTGCTTGTCCCGCCCGTGCGGCGCCAGCTCGGCGCGCAGGAACTGGCCGAACTCCGCGGTCGCCGCGGTGGCCGCCGCCGCCCCCCGGCGCAGTTCGGCGCCGAGCGTGCCGTCCGCGCCCAGCCGCTCCACCAGCCCGTGGAAGAAGTTGTCCCCGGTCGGGTCGACCCAGACGTCACACTGCTTGGCCACCTCGACCAGCTGCACCTTCGAGCTGATCTGGCCGGCGGCGAGCGCCTCCCGCAGCGTGGTCTTGTAGCCCTCCAGCGCGCCGGGGAAGCCGTTGAGCCGGGCGGCGATGTTGGCCTGCGCGTCGGCCGTCGCGGTCGGCATCAGGTCGAACACCATGCGGATGTCGTGCAGCCCGCTGGCGATCACGTTGACCTCGCTGGTGGCCTCGCCGGCCTCGTACCGGGCGAGGTCCAGGCCGAGCCGTTCCTGCATGGCCTCCTTGGCGGTGCGCTCCGCCTCGGAGTCCGGCTCGGTCACCTCCAGCTCGGAGAGCGTCCGGCGGGTCAGGTCCGCGCGCGCCCGGTAACCCTCGGGCGAGAGGTCGTCCAGCTGGTCGTCATGGCCGGCGATGCCGACGTAGGTGGCGCCGGTCGGGCTCAACGGCGCCCACTCGGCCACGTAGCGGTTGGCGAGTTCATCAATTCGTCCCACGGTGCGACCCTACGTGACCGACCCGCCCCGGTGTCGACGACGTTTGTCGTGTTCAGCGAGCGGTTGGCGGCACCGTGGTGGTCAGAGATGGTGTCCGAAAGTCGCGCGACTTTGTCGTACGCCTCGGGCAGAGTGTCAGGGGTGAACACCGACATCACTCCTGACAAGGCGCCGCTGCGCGCCTGGCTGCCGGGATTCATCGCACTCGCCGCCATCTGGGGCTCCAGCTTCCTGTTCATCAAGGTCGGGGTGGCCGAGCTGCATCCGGTCCAGCTCACCCTCTACCGGGTCGTCGCCGGTGCGCTGACCCTGCTGGTGGTGCTCGCCGGGCTGCGCGACCGCCTGCCTCGCGAGCCCCGGGTCTGGGCGCATCTCTTCGTGGTCGCCGCCTTCGGCGTGGCCGTGCCCTTCACCCTCTTCGGCTACGGCGAGCAGCGGGTCGAGTCGATGCTCGCCGGCATCTGGAACGCCACCACGCAGCTGATCGTGCTGCCGCTGGCGGTGCTGGTCTTCCGCACCGAGCGGCTGACCGTGCGCCGCGGGGTCGGGCTCGGGCTGGGCTTCCTGGGCGTGCTCGTGGTGCTCGGGGTCTGGGAGGGCATCGGCGGGGCGCACTTCATCGGGCAGGTCATGTGCTTCGGCGCGGCCGCCTGCTACGGCCTCGCCATCCCGTACCAGAAGCGGTTCATCGCGGGCAGCACGCACTCGGGGCTGTCGCTCTCCGCGGCGCAGTTGCTGCTCGCCGCCGGCCAACTGGCCATCGTCACTCCGTTCGTCGCGGGCGCGCCGCCGCTGCCGACAGACCTGTCGCCGAAGGTGGTGGCCAGCGTGCTGACCCTCGGCGCGCTCGGCACCGGGCTCGCCTTCGTGATCAACATGCGCAACATCCGCGTGGCCGGAGCGAGCACCGCCTCCACCGTGACCTACCTGATCCCGATCTTCGCGGTGCTGATCGGGGCCGTGGCGCTCGACGAGCGGCTCAACTGGCACCAGCCGGTCGGCGCCCTGATCGTGCTGCTGGGAGTCGCGGTCTCGCAGGGCGTGGTCGGCCGGCGGCGGCCCCGACCGGTGGTCGGCGTCGGCGCGCCTGCCGCGCCCGCGGCGGAGCCGGTCAGCCGCTGAGGCTCGACCGGCCCGTGGGCGGGCGCCTCAGGACCGGTCGCCCGCCCACGCCACCAGCTGCTTCGCCGACCAGGTGTTGACCACCCGGTCGGCGGGGACGCCGCAGCGGGCGGCCCGCTCACAGCCGAACCGCTGCCAGTCGAGCTGGCCGGGGGCGTGCGCGTCCGTGTTGACGGCGAACCGGCAGCCGGCCTCCAGAGCGCGGCGGATCAGCCGCTTCGGTGGGTCCTGCCGCTCCGGCCGCGAGTTGATCTCGACGGCGGTGTCGTGCTCCGCGCAGGCGGCGAAGACCGCGTCCGCGTCGAAGTCGCTCTCGCCCCGGGTCCGGGCCCGGTGCCCCCGGTCGCCCGGCCCGGTCACCCCGGCCGGGCGGGACGACACCATCCGGCCGGTGCAGTGACCGAGGATGTCCAGGTGGGGGTTGGCGACCGCGGTCAGCATCCGCCGGGTCATCTTCGCCCGCTCGTCGTTCAGGCCGCTGTGCACCGAGCCGACCACCACGTCCAGCCGGGCCAGCAGCTCGTCGTCCTGGTCCAGCGAACCGTCGGCGAGGATGTCCACCTCGATCCCGGTCAGAATCCGGAAACCGTCCGGCAGCGCCGCGTTGACCTGCGCCACGTGGTCGAGCTGACGGCGCAGCCGATCGGCGGTCAGCCCCCGGGCCACCTTCAGCCGGGGCGAGTGATCGGTCAGCACCATGTACTCGTGGCCCAACTCCACCGCGGCCAGCGCCATCTCCTCGATCGGCGAGCCACCGTCGGACCAGTCCGAGTGGGTGTGACAGTCGCCGCGCAGCGCTTCGCGCAGCGCCGCCGCCTCGGCGTCCAGGTCAGTGCCCTCGGTGGCCACCAGCCGGCGCAGGTAGACCGGCTCCTCACCGGCCAGCGACTCCGCCACGCAGCGGGCCGTGACGTCACCGACCCCGGCCAGCTTGGTGAGCGTGCCGTTGCCGGCCCGCTCGGCCACCTCGGCCGCCGGCAGGCCGGCCAGCGCCTTGGCCGCGGACCGGAACGCCCGCACCCGATAGGTTGCCTCGTTCGCCCGCTCCAACAGGAACGCGATGCGGCGCAGGTCGGCGATGGGGTCCCGGGCCTTCATCCCACCGAACCTAGCCGTTGCCGGGCCGGTCAGGGAGCCTTCGGGCAGCCGTTTCTGCGCTGCCACGCGGTCACCTCGGCGGCCGGTTCCCGATTGCCGCCACGCCGCCAGGAGTCCAGATAGCGCGCCGGCCAGAGCACCCCGCGCCGGATCCACCAACCGTCCCGACCCGTACACGGCGGCGAGATGCCGAAGTGCACATGGCAGACGTTGTTCGCGTTGCCGGTGCGGCCCACCTTGCCGAGCTGCTGCCCGGCACGCACCCGGACCCCGGCGTCGACGCCCGTGGTCACCACGCTCAGGTGCGAGCCGTAGTACCGCACCCCGTCATCGCCGAGCAGAGCGACGGACAGGCCGCCGTTCTCCGGGCCCTGCGGTCCGCGCTTGTCGTACCGGTCGGTGCGACTCACCTCGAGCACCGTCCCGTCGGTCACCGCGACGAACTGCTCACCGCAGTCGGCGAAGATGTCCGTCGCCGGGTACGCGCCGTGCGTCCGGTGATAGGCGACGTCGTCGGCGCGTACCGGGAAGACGTGCCGAAGCCCGGCGCGCGGTGCGGTCACCGACGGCCCGGCCGACGACGTCGCCGGCCGGGCGGGACCGCTCGCCGTCGGCGTGGCGGATGGCAACCCGGGCTGGTCGGCGGTCGCCCAGACCGCCGGCGGCGTCGGCGCGGCGCCGCCCGGTGGCACTCCCGGCCGGGTGGTCGCGCAACCGGCGGCCAGCACCGGGGCGAGCAGCAGCAGGACCGGGTACGCCGTGCGCGCGCGGCGGCCGATCGTCGGCGAGGGCATCCGGTCATCCTGGCAGACCGGTAGCGTGGGCACGAGCGACGCGCGTGAGGGGAGGGCAGCGACGGTGACCATCGCCCGGCCCGATCCCGGCCCGGATCCCGACGCCGTCGCGCGCCCGGCGTCGCGTACCCCCTCGGGGCTCTTTCCGGCCGGGCCACCGACCCGCCCCACCTACCGCGAACCGCACCCGGTCACCGGCGGCGGTGTCGCCACCGGCGGCGGCGCGGCGGCCGCCTGGTTGTTGTTGTTCGGTCTGCTCGGCACCGACGTGGCCACCTACGCGTGGTGGACGGTGGTGGCCGGTCTGCTGGCCTGGCTGACCGCCCTGGTGCTCGTGCGCTTCGGCGACCGGGGGGTGGCCACCGGGGTGGCCATCGTCACCGCCGGTGGCTGGAGCATCGCTGCCGCCGTGGTGGCGGTCCGGTGGGCGACCGCCGGCGACTGGCCGCTGTGGTGACTGCGCCGCGTGCCCGGTTGGCTGCGTAGCGAACGCCGTCTTGACGTGGCCGCCCAGACTGGGCACGCTCGGCACTATGGCCTGGACCACCCCGCGGCAGGACCCCGATCGAAGCCGCCGCCGCCTGCAGCTGCTCGCCGAGTTGGCGGGGGCCCGGCAGGTACGTCAGCGCAACCGGCCCCAGCGGCTGCGCACCGAGCGTCTACGCCAGCTCATCGCCACCCGCCGTCGGGTAGCCGGCTGATCCGACTTTGTCAGGAATGACCGGCCCTTCGGGGCGTTGACCGGTCGCCTGCCGACCCGACCGGCTAACGTGCACGCGTAACGAGTCGGCGCTGTGCCGAGGGCTATTGGGGGGACCGTGTCGTACTTCGCTGCGGCCGTGGTGCGCGACGACAGCGGCTGGACCGCCGCCGAGGTCAGCCTGCGTGGCGCCACCGACCTCGACGAGGTCGCCGACCGGCTGCGTGACGTCGACCAGGAGGCCGACATCTCGCTGCTCTTCGTCGAGGCGGACGACGCCTACCTGGTGATCCTGCGCCTGGATGAGGGCGAGGACCTGCGGGTGTTCGGATCGGACTCGGCGTACGCCGAGGAGTCCCGGCTGGGTTCGCTGCTGGTCGGTGACCTGAAGACCTCGGTCACCGGGCTCGACGACGGCGACGAGCCGCGCCCGGCGACCAGCGGCGACGAGGAGAGCGAGCAGCCCGCCGTCGACCCGGAGGCCGACCCGGTGGGCGACGCCGACCTGCTCGCCAACCTGGGCATTTCCGCGCAGAAACTGCTGGCCCTGTGCACGCACGAGGGGATGCTGCCGGCCGACGTCACCGCCGAGATCTGCGAGGTGCTCGGCTGCGCCGACGAGGTCGAGGACCTGCGTGAGGTCTGATCCCACCGGTACGGGATCGAGCGGTGTGGGCGGCGGGGAGCCCGCCGACGCCACGGATCCCCAGCTGGAGACGATCCGGCCGGGGCAGCCGACCCCCGGCGCGGTGGGCCGCGCCGGACCGGGCGCCCACGAGGGGTTGGCCGACCCGGGCGAGGTCGGCCGGCGGCAGCGGCACGAGCTGTGGATGCGCCGTGCCCTGGAGGTCGCGGTCACCGGCCCCGCCGTCGACGACGCGAACGCCGCCGACGTGGACGACGTGCCGGTGGGCGCGGTGCTCTACGGCCCGGACGGGACCGAGCTGGCGATCGGGCGCAACGAGCGGGAACTGACCGGCGACCCCACCGGGCACGCCGAGGTGCTGGCGCTGCGCCGGGGCGCCGAGCGGGCCGGCCGGTGGCGGCTGGACGGCTGCACCCTGGTGGTCACCTTGGAGCCGTGCACCATGTGCGCGGGAGCGCTGGTGCTGGCCCGGGTCTCCACCGTCGTCTTCGGCGCCTGGGAGCCGAAGACCGGCGCGGCCGGCTCGCTGTGGGACGTGCTGCGCGACCGCCGACTCAACCACCGCCCCGAGGTCTACGGCGGCGTGCTGGAGGCCGAGACCGCGGCCGTGCTGCGGGCCTTCTTCCGCTGACCCGCGGGCAGGCTCAGGCCGGGGGGAGGCAGACCGTGACCTCCAGCCCGCCGCCGTCGCGCGGTCGGGCGGTCACCGTGCCGCCGTGTGCCCGGGCCACCGCCCGGACGATGGAGAGCCCCAGGCCGAACCCGCGCCCGCCGCCGACCCGCTCGCCGGAGAGCCGGCGGAACGGCTCGAAGATCGCCTCCACGTCGTAGCCGGGCACCACCGGGCCGGTGTTCCGCACGGTCAACGTCGGGCGGCCGCCCCGCAGCCCGGTGCTCACCCGGACCCAGCCGCCGGACGACACGTTGTGCCGCAGCGCGTTCTCCACCAGGTTGGTGGTGAGCCGTTCCAGCAGCACCGGGTCGCCGTGGACCATCGCCGGCGCCAGCTCCCGGGTCACCGTGGGGCCGCCTGCACCCACGCCGGCCTGGTCCAGCACGTGGTCGGCCAGGTCGGCCAGGTCCACCCGGGACCGGGCGGTCACCTCGTTCTCCGAGTCGGCCAGGGTGAGCAGCCCGTCGATCAGCCGTTCGTGCCGCTCGTTCACCGCCAGCAGGGACTCGCCCAGCCGGCGTACGTCCTCGGAGGCGCCGTCGCGGGTGACCGCCAGCTCGATGAGCGACCGGTTCAGCGCCAGCGGCGTACGCAGCTCGTGCGAGGCGTTCGCGACGAAGCGGCGCTGCCCGTCGAAGGAGCGGTCCAGCCGTTCCAGCATCTCGTCAAAGGTGTCGGCCAGTTCGCGTACCTCGTCGTGCGGGCCGGGAAGCGAGATCCGTTCGTGCAGGCCGCGACCGCCCACGGCGATCCGCCGGGCCGTCCCGGTGATCTGGTGCAGCGGTTGCAGCGCCCGGCCGGCGATCAGCCAGCCGAAGGCGATGGCCACCAGGGAGACCAGGCCGAGCGCGATCCCGCCCTGGGTGAGCAGCGAGTAGAGCGTCTGGTCCCGGGCGTCGCCCTGGGCCTTGTTGATGATGAGGCGTAGCTGCTCGGCCTGGTTGCCGGAAAGCCTCGTCCCCACCTCCGGGATGATTGGCTTGGCGTCGCGCAGCGCCACCCCGAACGGCTGCGCCGTGCGCTGTTCGACGAGCACGTAGGTGACCGCGAGCAGGACCAGCCCGGCGACCAGGAAGAGGCCGCCGTAGATCAGGGTGAGCCGGGCCCGCAGCGAGAAGCGCTTCACGGGACCCGGTATCCCACACCGGGCACGGTCTCGACCACCGGCGGTTCGCCCAGCTTGCGGCGCAGCTTCATGACAGTGACCCGGACGACGTTGGTGAACGGGTCGATGTGCTCGTCCCAGGCACGCTCCAGCAGCTCCTCGGCGGAGACCACCGCGCCGTCGGCGCGCAGCAGCTCGACCAGCACGGCGAACTCCTTGCGGGACAGCGGCACGTACCGGCCGTCGCGGTGCACCTCGCGTCGGGCCGGGTCGACCAGGACGCCGGCCCGGTTCAGGGTGGGCGGGGCGGCCCGGCGGGTCCGCCGGCTCAGCGCGTGCACCCGGGCGGAGAGTTCCACCAGGGCGAACGGCTTGGTCAGGTAGTCGTCGGCGCCGAGCGCCAGGCCGGCCACCCGCTCCCGCACGGCCGCCGCTGCCGTGAGCATCAGCACCCGGGTCTCCCCGCCACTGTCCACGATCGCCCGGCACACATCGTCGCCGTGCACCACCGGCAGGTCCCGGTCCAGGACGACCACGTCGTAGTCGTTGACGCCGAGTCGTTCCAGCGCCGCGTCGCCGTCGTACGCGACGTCGACCGCGAACGCCTCGCGGCGCAGCCACTCGGCGATGCTCTCGGCGAGCAGGCTCTCGTCCTCGACCACCAGCACCCTCACTCGCCCATAGTGCCCCGGGCCCGGATAACGCCGCCGTAAACGTTGGCGGTTACGCCCGGGATACGCCCCTTGTCGTGGACTGACCGGGACGCCCGCCGGGTTCCGTCGGGCGGATCGCAGGGCCCGGCGGGTTCCGTCGGGCGGATCGCAGGGCCCGGCGGTACCCGCCGGGTCCGGGAGAGGAAGCGCGCGATGCGACGAGGACTGTTCGCGCTGCCGCTGCTGCTCGCGTTGGCCGTCGCCGGCTGTGGCGGATCGAGCGACGAACCGGCGGTGGCGACCGCCGGCGGTGGCGGGGCGCAACCGGCGTCCGCCAGCCCGGGGGCTCAGCTCAGCGACGACGAACGGCAGCTCAAGTTCAGCGAGTGCATGCGGGAGAACGGGGTGGAGGTGCCGGATCCGGAGCCGGGCGGTGGTCGGCTGTTCCGGTTCGGCAAGGACACCGACCCGCAGAAGGTGCAGGCGGCGATGGAGAAGTGCCGCCAGCACCTGCCCAACGGTGGGGAGAAGCTCAAGCTCGACCCGGAGCAGGTGGAGCGGCTGCGCAAGCTCGCCGTCTGCATGCGGGAGAACGGCGTGCCGGAGTTCCCGGACCCGTCGGCGGACGGTGGGATCCAGCTGCGGCTCGACCAGGTGAACATCAAGGACCCGAAGGTGAAGGCTGCGATGGAGAAGTGCCGCCAGTACGCGCCGAAGATCGCTGGAGCCACCCGGTGAGGGCTCGTCGCCTTCGGCTCCGGACGGTCGCGCTGACTGTCGCAGTCGTGGTCGCGGCAGCGGCCGGCGTTGCGGCCGCGGTCGGCTTCGGCGGCACCGATCGGGGTACGGCAGCCGCCGGCACCACCCCACCGGCCACCGCCACGGTCACCCGGCAGACGCTGACCGACGCGCAGAACGTGGACGGGGAGTTGGGCTACGGCAGCACCCGGACGGCCGCCGCCCGGCTCGGCGGGACGATCACCGCGTTGCCGGAGACGGGCACGGTGGTGAAGCGGGGCGGCCGGCTGTACGCGGTGGACAACGACCCGGTGCTGCTGCTCTACGGCTCGCTGCCGGCGTACCGGGTGCTCGAACCGGGCGTCGAGGGGACGGACGTCGCGCAGTTCGAGCGGAACCTGCGGGCGCTCGGCCACGACGGCTTCACCGTCGACGACGAGTACACCGGCAGCACCGCCGACGCGGTCCGGGAGTGGCAGGAGGATCTCGGGCTGCCCGAGACGGGCCGGGTCGAGCCGGGCCGGATCATCTACGCCGACGGCGCGGTGCGGGTGGAGAGCCACCAGGCGGCGACCGGGGACGCGGCGCAGCCGGGCCAGGCGGTGCTCGCGTACACCGGCACCAGCCGGCTGGTCACCGTCGAGCTGGACGTGGACGACCAGCGGCTGGCGAAGGAGGGCGGCGCGGTGAGTGTCGCCCTGCCGGACGGCGACCCGGTGGCCGGGAAGATCGAGTCGGTGCAGACGGTGATCGAGGCTGGCTCGGCCGGCGCGACCGGGCAGTCCACCGAGGCCGAGACGAAGATCGAGGTCACCGTCTCGGTGACCGACCCGGCGAAGCTCGCCGGGTACGACCAGGCGAGCGTCGAGGTCACCTTCACCGCCGCCGAACGCCCGGACGTGCTCACCGTTCCGGTGGCGGCGCTGCTCGCGCTCGCCGAGGGCGGATACGGGGTCGAGGTGGTCGACGGTGGCCGGAGCCGGATCGTCGCGGTGACCACCGGCCTCTTCGCCGCCGGTCGGGTCGAGGTCAGCGGCTCGGAGATCGCCGAGGGCACGACCGTGGGGGTGCCGGCGTGACCGGTGACGCCGTGGTGCTGGACGGGGTGAGCCGGACGTACCCGGGCGGGGTCGCCGCGCTGTGCGAGGTTTCGCTGCGGATCGGGTACGGCGAACTGGTGGCGATCGTCGGCCCGTCCGGTTCCGGCAAGTCGACGATGCTGCACCTGATCGGCACCCTGGACCGTCCCTCCGCCGGCCGGGTACGGATCGACGGGTACGACGTGGCGACCCTGCCGGACCGGCAGCTCTCGGCGCTGCGGGCACGCCGGATCGGCTTCGTCTTCCAGCAGTTCCATCTGGCCGCCGGCACGCCGGTGCTGGACAACGTGGCCGACGGGCTGCTCTACGCGGGCGTACCGCGCAGGGAGCGGCGGCGACGCGCGGAGGCGGCGCTGGAACGGGTCGGGCTGGGCCACCGGCTGACCCACCGACCGCACGAACTCTCCGGCGGCGAGCGGCAGCGGGTCGCGGTGGCCCGGGCGGTCGTCGGCGAGCCGGCGGTGCTGCTCGCCGACGAGCCGACCGGCAACCTCGACTCGGTCGCCGGCGCTGCGGTGCTCGCACTGCTGCGCGACCTGCACGCGGCCGGCACCACGGTCCTGGTGATCACCCACGACCGGGAGATCGCCGACGGGTTGCCCCGGCAGGTGCGGATGCGCGACGGCCGGGTGGTGGCCGACCCGGCCGCCGGCCCGTTCGTCGAGGAGGTGCGCTGATGGCGACCGACACCCACCTGCGGCTGGTGCCAGTGGACGCACGCCCACGGCTGACGCCGGCCCGGCTGGGCCCGGGCGACGTGTTCCGGGTCGGCGGGGTGGGGCTGCGCACCCGGCCGCTGCGCGCGTTCCTCTCCGCGCTGGGCATCGCGATCGGCATCGCGGCGATGGTCGCGGTGGTGGGTATCTCGTCGTCGTCCCGTGCCGACCTGGACCGCACCCTGGCCCGGCTCGGCACCAACCTGCTGACCGTGGCGCCCGGCAACACGCTCTTCGGTGATCAGGCGAAGCTGCCGGTGGAGTCGGTGGCCATGATCGGCCGGATCGCGCCGGTGACCGGTGTGGCCGCCACCGGCCAGTTGCCGGACACCCCGGTGTACCGCAGTGATCGCATCCCGTCCGGTGAGACGGGCGGCATCGCCACCCGGGCCGCCCAGCTCGGGCTGCTCGGCACGGTCGGCGCGACGGTGCGCAGCGGCACTTGGCTGAACGAGGCCACCGAGCGCTATCCGGCCGTGGTGCTCGGCGACGCCGCCGCCCGACGGCTGGGCCTCGGTGCGGCGGGACCGGACGTGCAGGTCCACCTGGGCGGGCGCTGGTTCACCGTGGTCGGCATCCTCGCGCCGGCCCCGCTCGCCCCGGAGCTGGACAGCTCGGCGTTGGTCGGCTGGCCCGCCGCAGCGTCGTACCTCGGCTTCGACGGGCACCCGACCACGGTCTACACCCGGTCCCGGGAGGCCTCGGTGGAGGCGGTCCGGGACGTGCTCGGCGCGACCGCCAACCCGGAGGCGCCGAACGAGGTGCAGGTCTCCCGGCCCTCGGACGCGCTGGCCGCCGCGGCGGCCACCGACGAGGCGTTCACCGGGCTGCTGCTCGGGTTGGGTGCGGTGGCGCTGCTGGTCGGCGGTGTCGGGGTGGCCAACACGATGGTCATCTCGGTGCTGGAACGGCGGGCCGAGATCGGCCTGCGGCGGTCGCTGGGCGCCACCCGGGGGCAGGTCCGGGTCCAGTTCCTGGCCGAGTCGCTGCTGCTCTCGGCGCTCGGCGGGGCGGGCGGGGTGCTGCTCGGCATCCTGGTCACGGCCGGCTACGCCCTCTGGCGGCAGTGGCCGACCGTGGTGCCGGTCTGGGCGATGGCCGGCGGCGTCGGGGCGACCCTGGTGATCGGCGGTCTGGCCGGCCTCTACCCGGCGGTCCGCGCCGCCCGGCTCGCCCCCACCGAGGCGCTGGGCTGAGCCCCGCCGACCCGGGGCGCCTCCTTCGGGTGCGTTCGATGTTGCTCCGGCGACAGCGGACGCACCCGAAGGCGTTGCCGGAGCGCGTCAGGCGGAGGTGGCGGCGGGGCGGAGCAGGGTGGCGGCCACCGCCCGGGCGGCCTCGGTCCACGGCGCGGGTCGCAGTGTCGCCGGGTCGAGGCGGACGATCGCCCGCCGCCCCTCGGCGTGCACCGTGTCGCCGTCGACGGAGCGGAACTGGAAGGCGTACTCGGCGCTGCTGGTGCCGAAGTGTTCGAGCCAGAAGTGCACCGCCACCGGACCGGTGGCGGCGATCGGCGCCCGGTAGGTGATGGTGAACTCGCGGACCGCGTGGAACAGGTCCGGCGGGGTGGCGGTGCCCCGGTAGGCCAGCCCCCGCTCGGTCCAGTACGGCGTCAGGGCACGTTCCAGCAGCACCGCGTAACGCGCGTTGTGCAGGATGCCCATCGCGTCGAGGTCGTCGAAGTGCACCGTGACGTGCTCGACGTGTCCGAACTCGACGGTGGGCTGGTCGGCGACGGCGTGGGTCATGAGGGGCCTTCCGTTTACAGGGTCGGGTTGGGGCAGAGCGTGCGCAGGCGGTCCAGCAGGCCGGCGCGGGCGTACCGGTAGGCGGCGTCCGGGTCGAGCAGCCGGGACTGCATCGCGGCACCCATCCCGAGGGCGTCGATCTCGTACGCCAGCTGCGGGACGTCCAGGTCGGCGGGGAGTTCGCCGGCGTCGACCGCCTGCTGGACCAGGCGCTCCAGGAACGCCGTCCACTGGCTGTACGTCTCGGCGAGCCGGTCGCGGACCGGGCCGGGACGGGCGTTGAACTCGAACTGGGTGTTGGCGAAGAAGCAGCCACCGGGCAGCACCCGGCTGGCGTAGAAGCTCAGCCGGGCGTCGTGCAGGGCGCGGAGCCGCCGTACGCCCCGCGGGGCGCGCAGCGACGGCTCGACGATCCGCTCCTGCCAGAGAGCCACGGCCCGGTCGATCGCGGCGAGCTGGAGCGCCTCCTTCGACCGCCAGTGCGCGAAGAGGCCGGACTTGCTCACCCCGAGCGTGTCGGCGAGCTGGGCGAGGCTGAGCCCGTCCAGGCCGGCCTGGGTGGCGAGCACCACGGCCGCGTCCAGCGCGGCGTTGCGGGTGCGCTCGCCCCGGGCGAGGCGTCCGTCGACGGTCATGTGGACACCGTACTAAACAAGCACGACCGGTCGTATTGTTTTATCGGTGACCGTCGTCACCCACCTACAGCACAACGCCCCGCCGTCCGGACGGACGACGGGGCGGCGGGGTACGACGAAAGGTCAGGCGATGATGGTGTCCAGGGCGATCTCGACCATCTGGCTGAACGTCTGCTCCCGATCCTCCGAGGTGGTCTTCTCGCCGGTCTTGATGTGGTCGCTGACGGTCAGCACGGTCAGCGCGCGGGCCTTGAACCGGGCGGCGATCGTGTAGAGGGCCGCCGACTCCATCTCCACGGCCAGGACGCCGTAGTCGGCGAGGGTGTCGTAGAGGTCCGGCCGGTCGGTGTAGAAGGCGTCCGCGGCCAGGATCGGCCCGACGCGCATGCTGATGCCGCGCCGCTCGGCCACCTCGACCGAGGTACGCAGCAGCCCAAAATCGGCCACCGGGGCGTAGTCGATCAGCCCGTCGAAGCGCATCCGGTTCATGTTCGAGTCGGTGGACGACCCGATCGCGGCGACCACGTCGCGCAGTTGGAGGTCGGTGCTGAGGGCGCCACAGGAGCCGACCCGGATCAGCGTCTTCACGCCGTACTCGTTGATCAGCTCGTGGGCGTAGATGGAGGCGGACGGCATGCCCATGCCGGAGCCCTGGACGGAGACCTCGACGCCGTTCCAGCGGCCGGTGAAGCCCAGCATGCCTCGGACCGTCGAGTAGCAGGTGGCGCCCTCGAGGTAGGTCTCCGCGATCCACTTGGCCCGGAGCGGGTCGCCCGGCATCAGGACCCGCTCGGCGATCTCTCCCGGCTTCGCGCCGATGTGCGTACTCATGGCAAAGATCCTGCCAGGCCGGCTCGGGCGATACCGGTTCGGAGTGGGAACCAGTGGTCCTGTACCCTCGTCGGCGGTGGCGTGTCCGAGCGGCCTAAGGAGCACGCCTCGAAAGCGTGTGAGGGTTAACGCCCTCCGAGGGTTCAAATCCCTCCGCCACCGCTCTGTAGTGCAGAAACGCCCGGTTGATCCGCGAGGATCGACCGGGCGTTTCTCTTCCTGGTCTCAGTTGTGGTCTCGGTTGCCCTCTTGGGGATGCCTCAACCCGTCGGAGTTGCGGCTACGCCGCTCACTCCTCTCGCGTCACCTCAACCGGCTGGTCGAGCTGCTGCTGCCGCTTGTTCTGTTCGTCTCGTAGGCGCTCGACCGTGTCTGCGAAGAGAGCGTAGGCGTCGGACTCGCTGAGCTTGGCGTACTTGCCGACGCGAAGCTCAACCGCTTCGTATTCTCGCTCAATAGCGTCAGCCGTCTGCTGGGAGTTGAAGCTACGCTCGTGGTATTTGAAATACCCTGTGAAGCCGGCAGCGAGACCTACCGCCGCACTAGCTCCTACGGTTAGCCACCTTGCTTGGATGAACGAGACGGATGCCGTGGCGATAGCAGAGGTGATGACAGAGCCGACGATGATGATGCTTTGGAAACGGTTGTGAACCTTCCGGGTGCGGCCTGCGTCCTCCCTGAACTGAGAAATCAAGTCCGGGACGTCATCCCTGTATCGCTTCTGAGCAGGTAGGGCGGAGTCCTGAGCACCGTCGCTTTCTGTGTCTACCTCCGCTTGTGTCCTTCGGCGAACAACGTGGAGCTTCTTGATCATGATGCGCGTGGAGCGGGTTCGCTTGTACTGCCAATAGGCAAGTGCTGGCGACCCTAGAAGTGACACCCCGGCCACAAAGTAAATCGGCTCAGCAAGACGGGTGATCTGTTCGAATTCCTTAAGCGTCGCGATTGCGGCGAGGGCGATGAGAATCAGATTACCGACGAAGATCCAGGCAAGACCCGCACTTCGCCAAATCTGTTGGAGATGCAGCTTTTCCTCTGCATCTATTATCAGGCCGCGCACGTAGTCCGGATGCCAGTCCTTGGACTCGTTATTGACTACCTCGGCCCATTTTTGCTCGTTGGTGACGTCGCCCTTGTGACGCGAAGCACTCGTTGCCCCCGGCTGCATGACCGCCACGCTATGGCGGCTGTGGAGAGTTTGGAAGATGAGATCTTGTCGTGATATCGACACTTGCCTTGGAGGATGCCGCGTGATCCGTGGCAGGACGCAGCCGGTGCGACGCGGTGCCGGGTGCGTCGTATCGGTACGTCTTTGGCCGGGTAAATCTGGGTGGCGTGCAACCCGTTGGCGTCGGCGGTGGCGTTCCAAAGCGGGCCGCCGACCTGCCGGGCAATGTCTCGCCGTACTTGCGTGGTCAAGTGCTGATAGCGGGCCGTCATCGTGGAGTTGGACCAGCCCATGATGGACATGACGGCCCGCTCGGCGACCCCGAGGATGAGCAGCACCGTGGCGGCGGTGTGCCGAGCGTCGTGCAACCGGCCGTCCCGCAGCCCGGCGAGCTTGAGCAGCCGTTTCCACTCGTCGTAGTCCGTACGCGGGTTGACCGGGCCGCCGGTAGGCGTGGCGAACAGCCAGGTGCCACCCTCCCAGAGTTGGACGGCGTTGACGCGCTCCTGGCCCTGCTCGTCGCGGTGCTTGCGAAGCAGCGTCACCAGCTCGTCGGGTAGCCCGATGATGCGTCGGCCGGCCCGAGACTTGGTCTGAGCGGTATCGGCTCGTACCTGCGGCGGTCGGGGCAGTGTCCGCCGTGCTTTCGGCCGCACGATGGGCGGCACCCGTGCTCCCACCTCGGCCGCTGCCGGCCGCGCCGGATAGTCAGCGTTCCGGCGTCCAGGTCAACATCCGACCAGCGCGGGCCGAGCGCTTCCCCTTGGCGCAGGCCGAGGGCGAGCGCGACCGCCCGCCGCGCGCTGTTGCGCCTACTGGGGGCGGTGGCCAAGAGCTGTTGAACCTCGGCGACCGAGTACGCTAGATCTCACTTTCTGGCAGGCGGGGTGTCTCCGCTGTTCAAGCTCTACATCCTGAACGGCGAAGAGGTCTTCTACGGCTTCTACCCGGTCGTTGAGTGAGCGCACCGTCTCGATCAAGGGCGAGCCGATGGCGATCTACGACCTCATGGGCAAGGACGTGCCGCTGTTCCACTACGCGGTGACCGACGACGACGTCTCGCACGGAAGGCAGTTCGTCGAGGCTCTCCGCCAGTGGTTCGACTCGGTGTGGTCGACTATCGCCTACCGGTACGACGGATGAACGCCGACCTCGGCCGCCTGCTCGACGGGGTAGGCGCAGTCCTACTCGACTTCGACGGACCGGTGTGCAGCTTCTTCGCCGGATACCCGGCGCCGCAAGCTGCCGGAGAGCTGGTCGACGTAATGCGGCGGCGGGGCGTCGACGTGCCGCCGGGTCTGGCCGGCGAGCCGGATTCCGCTTGTGGTCTTGCGCAGCACCGCGGCAGCTGGCGACCACAGCGTCACGCGGGCCGCCGAAGACGCGCTCTGCGCGGCCGAGCGCCAAGCCTGCGAGAGCGACGAATCCACGCCTTACGGCCGGGAGGTCATCGTCGCTGCTCAGCAGGCGGGACTACCCGTGGCGGTGGTCAGCAATAGCTCTGCCGGTGCTATCAGCGCCTACCTGACAGCGCACCGGCTCACTGGGGCCGTGTCGCCGGTGGTTGGCTGGCGTACGCCTACCCACACCTCACGAAGCCCAACCCGGAACCGATCCTGCAAGCGTTCGTGCTCTTGGTGACCGACGCAGCGCTGCGTTCTCATCGGAGACTCACTGTCAGACATTGAGGGACCGCGGGCCGCTGAAGTGCAGGTCATCGGCGACGCAAACCGTGCCGCCAAAATCAAGTCTTCAGCGATGCCGGGCCGATGCAGTCATTACGAACATGCGGAAAGTCGCTCAGCAACTCCTTGAGCTGTAGTCAATCCGGAATCCGACAGGGTGCCCGGGTATTGACCGTCGCTCCTCTTGGCGCGTGCGGCCTGCGCAAAGCATTCGCCTGCCCTGCGACCGATTGAGCAACCTGCGTAGCCCGAGCAGGTTCATCTGTGCAGTTTAAGAGCAAATCGGAACCAGTCGAGACCGTGGGGCGCGGCCGCCCCTTGGCACCCAAAGCGAGGTGATGCCGATAGACTGACCGCCGCTTGGAGACTGTGCCCACGTTTGCGAGAAGGCCGGAGGCAAGCGCGAGTGGGGGATTCGCCTGAAATGTTCGAGACGTGGGATGTCTCGCGCTGGAGCCTGATCCGCCAGGAAACTATCGGAGCGGATGAGAAGTACTGGCTTGCCGACCCGAACGACAGGCAGGCGTGGCTCTTCAAGGCGAACAACACTCACAGGAACGCGGCAGGCGAGTGGTCGCAGCGGGAGGACTTCGCCGAGAAGGTGGGCGGCGAACTGGCGTCCGCGATGGGCATCCCATGCGCACGCATCGAGCTCGCACGCCGCGATGATGAGTCAGGCTGCGTCTCGCTCAATCTGTGTCCTGAAGGCTGGGAGCTCCAGACTGGCGCGGTGGTGCTCGATGGCCTCCTTGAGGACTACGAGCCGGGCTATATGGGCAACAAGGCTCGACCGGGGCACTCCCTGGAAAACATCTGCCAGGCGCTCGACGGTTACGGCCCACCCCCGGGAGCGGCTGTCCCAGCCGGCTTCGAGGCCTTCGATGTTTTCGTCGGGTACGTCGTCTTTGATGCGGTAGTCGCCAATCGGGATCGCCACGACGAGAACTGGGCCGTCATGCGTCCTCCGCCGGACGGTAGCCGTGCGACCCTTGCTGGCTCTTTCGATCACGCCCGCGCTCTAGGCTCGACCCTGCGGGAGGCGAAGATGTCCGCCCTTCTTCAGGGAGGGGTGTCGAACTGGTGCGAGAAGGGCACGGCGTGGCGTTTCGAGCACGACCCTGAGCTAACTTGTCCTACTTTGGTCCAGGTGGCCTCCAGCGCTCTTCGCATGGTTGCTCCTGCCGTACGGGAGTATTGGCTTGAGTCTGTGGCGGACATCACCGAGGCAACGGTCGTCGGCCTGACCAGCAGAATCCCAGACATGTCGGTGGTGGTCAGTACCTTCATTGAACAGGTCGTCATGACGAACCGGAGGAGGGTCCTCGATGGCTGCTAGCAGCGCCTCGACCAGCCCGGTGGCATCAGCAAGTTATGTGAGGCCGTCGATGCGAAGGTTGATTGTGGCATGGCAACACCCGCGAGCCCGAGCCATTCAGCCAGTCGGGATCTTGGCCTTCGATGGGAAGCAGTATTATTTCGATTACATCGAAAGAGTGCTCAACGTGGAGGGATTCGAGCCTTTCGTAAGCTTTCCTGACCTTCGGAAAAACTACAAATCCACACGGCTCTT
This sequence comes from Micromonospora sp. BL4, assembly GCF_003667505.1. GTDB lineage: Bacteria > Actinomycetota > Actinomycetes > Mycobacteriales > Micromonosporaceae > Micromonospora. The sequence goes on along the minus strand of NZ_RCVJ01000058.1, from coordinate 17,797 downwards.
CCCGATATTTGCGCAACGGGTAATGGATGCCAGGCGACCAGACTTCCACCGCTACATTGAAACGCTGGATCTAGCGACTGTCGACGCCACGCCGTGGGAGCAGTTAATCCGATCGGAGGGAAGGCGGACGGGGGATTCCGTCATGGTCTTCCCTGAACCGGTGGTGGGTCCAGATGCCGCGACTAGCTGCCACTTTCTGGTTCACGGCATCCGGCATATTCTGCGGGAGAACCCTGCAGTGGAGGCGAAGCTTCAACGACTGCGCCCCGGCGACCGCTTGTCGATCGTCCCGGAACCGACAAACCCGGTCAACGATAAGGCCATTCTCACCGTTGACGAAGACAGCGTCGCGCTCGGCTGGGTCCCAGATCTATTGCTTGACTATGTTCACGCCGTTCGGAGCACTGGCCCTTACGCAATAACGGTCCAACATGTCAATGGCCCCGATGCGCCGGTGCATCTGAGGTTACTTGTGTGCCTCGAAGGGTCGGTACCGCCGGGATACTTGCCCTTTCGCGGCGAGTCATGGCAGCCGTTGACACGAGAGGGGATCTGAGGGACGGCAGACTTGGGAAGCGTGCAGGCTCTACGGCTTGTGGTGCTCCCGGTGGTACGCCAGCCGCGCCCAGTCCACTGGATGGGCAGCCAGGAGCCGAAGGTTCCCTCGTTCGGCGGCCGTCACCGTCTGCCTGATAACACGGTAAGGGTCGACGTAGATTGCGCCGGTGTCGAACAGCAGATGGTCGTTGGGGCAGAGGCATAAGAAATTGCTCGCCACGCCGGGGCCGTTGTAAGGCCTCCGAGAGCACGGATATGTGCCGCCTCTGCGTACGGCCCAGCTGGCGTCGCCAGTTGGATCCCGCAGACCTGGCACCTGTAGCCGTGTAGACGCTTAACGCTGTTGGGCGACGGCGGTGCTTCGGACAAGGCGCTGGATGGTAGCTTCCGTGCGGGCGGCCGGCTGGTCCGTAGTGACTTGGGCGACCGCGGGCGGTGGCGGGTCTGAGCTCTCCAGGGCTACCAGGCGGTATCGGCAGATCTTGAAGCCGTACTTACCGGTGTCGCGCCAGTGATCGACTACTCGGAACAGGCCGTCATATCGGAGGCCGACCTTGGGGGAGAGTACGCCCGATCTCCACCGGCGCCTCTGACCACCCGCACTGATTGCCGTCAATCTGGCTCCGCGCGAGTCCGAGGTTGCCGCAGGTCAACTGTTGGTCTGCAATCTGCCGTTTGGTCCGTGGATCGTTGCCACCCTGGCCCGTGTAGACGATTTCGGTGCCGTAGTCCTCGTCGTCTATATAGCCCGGCCTAGGCCACGGTCGACTCCGCGCCGTCTATGCCTCCCCAAATACGCCCTGGTTCGGCCGGTGCACTCCGGGCTCGGTGAGCTCATCTCGTTTGTGAACGTTGCGCCGGGAGGGTAGCCGGGAATTTCGCCGTAGGTCCGCTCGGAAGGCATGGCCGCACGATAGGACAAGGGGCCGACGTCCGTGGGGCGGCGAGGCGCCGGAGCGGCAGAGGCGGTCTGAGTTGTGGTCTCGTTCGCCGCCGTCCGGGGGTGCATGCAGCCGCTCATTGACGGCTGTCATGCCTGTTCGGGGTCCCTACCGGACCCTCTCGGACGCATGATCGCAGACGTCGAAAGCGTGTGAGGGTTAACGCCCTCCGAGGGTTCAAATCCCTCCGCCACCGCTCCTGAAATGCAGAAACGCCCGGTCGATCCGCGAGGATCGGCCGGGCGTTTCGCATTAGAGCTGCTGCTCGCCGCCATCCACGAAGAGTTCGCCGCCGGTCATGAAACTGCTCTGGTCGGAGGCGAGGAAGAGCGCGGCGTTGGCGATCTCGTCCGGGTGGGCCACCCGGCGCATGGGCACGCCCGAGGCGATGGCCTCCAGCAGGCCGGGTGCCTCCTCCGGGCTGGGCGCCAGGCCCGCGAGTCCGGGGGTCTCGGTCGAGCCGGGAACCAGGGTGTTGACCCGGATGTGCCGGTCCATCAACTCGGCGGCCCAGGTGCGGCCGAACGAACGGATGGCGGCCTTGGAAGCGGCGTAGACGCTGAACGCCGGAGTGCCGTTGACTGCGGCCGTCGAGCCGGACAACACCACCGAGGCTCCGTCGTTGAGCAGGGGCAGGGCCTTCTGCACCGTGAAGATGGTGCCGTAGACGTTGGTGTCGAAGGTGTTCGTGACGTGCTCGACCGTGATCGAGCCCAGCGGAAGGAACTCTCCGCCTCCGGCGTTGGCGAACACCACGTCCAGCCCCGCGCCCCGAGCCTGGATCGCCCGCATCACCCGGTCCAGGTCGTCCTGGTTGCTGACGTCGCCGGCGATGCCGGTGGCGTTGGCGCCGATGCTGGTCACCGCCTCGTCCAGCGGGCCCTTGCGCCGGCCGGTGACGAAGACGTACGCGCCTTCGGCGGCGAAGCGGCGGGCGGCGGCCAGGCCGATGCCGGTGGTGCCCCCGGTGACGAGGGCGGTCTTGCCGTCGAGCTGTCCCACGATGGATCTCCTCAGGTTGCGGTGCGGATGTCCGGCCGGCTGTCGTGCCGGCCGGTGGTCAGTGAGTTGTCGGGGTGGCGGCGAAGCTCGGCAGGAGGTTCGCCAGGTCGCGCCACTGCGCGAGGGGCAGCGCCGTCCGATCCGGATCGTCGGGGCGCAGCACGTGGAGGGCGACGTGGTCCGCGCCCGCGTCCAGGTGCTCCCGAATGCGCGTGGCCACCGCGTCCAGGTCACCCCAGGCGACCACGGCGTCGATCAGGCGGTCGCTGCCGCCGGGGACCAGGTCGTCTTCGGTGAACCCCAGGCGGGCCAGATTGGCCCGGTACGTCGGAAAGCCGATGAACATGCCGATCCCCGCCCGAGCGGCGGCGCGGGCCCGCTGCGGGTCCTCTTCGAGGACGACAGCCAGGTGCGGTGCGACCAACGGCCGCGCGCCGACACGGTTCCGCTGCGTCACCGTGTAGTCGGGGGTCACGAGAAACGGGTGCCATCCGGCCGTCCGGTCGGCAGCGAGGTCCGCCATCTTCGGACCGAGCGCGCCGAGGATGCGGCGCCCGGCGGGAACCGGCCGGGGCGCGGCGTCCAGCGCGTCCAGCCAGCGGCCCATCGTCTCCACCGGCCGGCCGTAGTCCTGGCCAGCCTGGGCGGCGGAGTGGGCGTTGCTCACCCCGAAGCCGAAGATCGTCCGGGGCCCGTGTGCGGCGTCCAGCGCGGCCAGCCGGTCACCGAGAGCCACCGGGTCCTGGCCCCAGATCGCCAGCACGCCCAGTGCGACCGTGGCGTGCGGTGCGGCCGCCAGCAGGTGTGCGACGTCGTCGACGGCCCCGACGCCGTCGAGACCGGGCACCCACAGCGCCCGGAAGCCCCGCTCGTCGAGTTCGGTCGCCGCATCCCGGACGGCCGGGTTCGCGGCGCCACGCAGCTCCATGCTCCAGAGCCCGACCGCAGGCAGCGAGGGGTTCAGTCGAGTCGTCACACCATCCTCCAAGAATTCTGTACCGAGCGGTACGTATCTGACCGTAGCAACCGTCGGCCCGGTCCGCAAATTTCTGTACCGATCGGTTGCGCCGCGGGTAACATGGCTGGCGGGAGGTGGTGCAGCCGTGCCGCAGAGGGGACGACCACGGGGTTTCGACGCCGAGGCGGCGCTGGAGCGCGCGGTCGAGGTGTTCTGGCGCCAGGGCTACGAGGGCGCGTCGGTGAGCGACCTCACCGCCGCCATGGGCATCAACAAACCCAGCCTCTACGCCGCCTACGGCGGCAAGGAGGAGCTGTTCCGCAAGGTCGTGGCCCGCTACGCCGAACAGGACATGGGGTACGCGCGGAACGCGATCGCCCAACCCACCGCGTACCAGGTCGTCGCCACCCTGCTCCGGGAGAACGTGCTCGCCGTGACCCGGCCCGACCGTCCGGCCGGCTGCCTGTCGATCCAGGGCGGCACAGCCTGCTCCGACGAGAACGCGCCGGTCGCCGGGTTTCTCGCCGCCAGCCGCCTGGCCGGTGAACACGCCCTCGCCGAACGGTTCGCCGGCGCCGTCGCCGAAGGCGACCTACCCGCCGACGCCGACCCGGTCGCGCTCGCCCGCTTCGTCATGATCGTCACCGAAGGTCAGGCGGTGCACGCCGCCGCCGGAGTCAGCCGGGAGGACCTGCAGCAGGCGGCCGAGATCGCGCTCGCCGGTTTCGCGGCCGCGTCCGGGGCGCGGCTACCCGAGCGCGCCACCTGAGCCCGGCGACCGGCGCTCACCCTCGGAGCAGCACCGCCACCCCGTCGAGGAGCCGTTGCAGGCCGAACTCGAACAGGCTGTCGGCGTTGAGGTCGATCTCCGACCGGGCGAGCCGGGCCAGGTGCGGAAATTCGCCTGCGGCCAGCAGCCCGGCCAATACCTCGGCCTGAGCCACCATCCACTCGTCGTCGGTCAGGCCGGTGTCCTGTTCCGCCTCGGCCCCCTGTTGAAGGTTGACCGCCGTTCCGCGTACGTGGTTGGCCAGCTCGGCCACCAGGTGGAGCTGGGTGTGCTGGTCCAGGCCGTGACCGGCCAGGGCGCGCAGGGCCCATTCGGTGTGCGCGACGGCGTGCGGCGCCATGAGTGGGCGGGTCAGCGAGATGACCTGGGCCAGCCAGGGATGCCGCCTATAGATCGACCACTGGAGCCGGCAGAGCAGCTCCAGTTGGGCTCGCCACCCGGGCGGGAAGGTCTGCGGCAGGCGATGGACGGCGAAGGCCGCGTCCGCCATCAGCAACAGGAGCTGCTCCTTGCCGCGGACCTGCCGGTACAGCGACATGGTCGGCACGTCCAGCTCGGTCGCGATGCGCCGCATGCTCAGCGCCGCCAACCCCTCGGAGTCGGCGATCCCGGTGGCGGTCCGCACCACCTGGTCGCGGGTCACCCCTCCGCCGGGCCCCCGCCGGGCGTCGACCCGGGCGCCCCGCACGGTCGACGTCGACTCCGGGCCGGTCACCACCATGCCCACACCGGGCAACGCCCGGACCAGGTCCTCCTGACGGAGCACGCTGAGGGCCCGGCTGGCGGTCGCCATCGCGACCCCCCACTCCCGGACGATCTGCCGGGTGGACGGCAACCGGTCGCCGGGGCCCAACTCGCCCTCCGCGATGCGCCGCCGCAGCTCCCCGACGATGCGCAGATACGGGGGTGTCGACTCGTCGATCTGCGTCACGGTCGGCCTCCCGCCGGTCGGGGGTGTGACCGTAGCGCACTAGAGCGCCGGCCGTCGGCCCGTCGGTGTTCGCCGGTGCTGACGGTCGGCGTACTAGAGCTCCCTGGCCGACTGGTGGCCAGGTCGGCATGCTCGCCGCAGCACGGTGCGTACGCCGTACCGGCTACCGACGAACGGAGGAAACCATGACTAGCATTCCGATCCGGCCCGCCCGCCGGGCCCGGTCCCGGTGGGTCGCCGCGCTGGGTGCCGTCGCGCTGCTGGCGTCGGCGGTGGCCGTCGGCCCGGGCGCCTCGGCTGCCACCGGCCGGAGTGCGGCCGTCGTCCGGACCGACCTGGGCGCGGTGCGCGGGACCGTAGCGGCGGACCACCGTTCCTTCCAGGGCATCCCGTACGCCCGACCGCCGCTGGGGGCGCTGCGGTGGGCCCCGCCGCTGCCGGCTCCAACCTGGACCGGCGTCCGCGACGCGACCCGGCCCGGGGACGCGTGCGCCCAACTCCAGGGGCTGCCGATGGACGATCCCTCGGAGTCCGAGGACTGCCTCTACCTCAACGTCACCACGCCGCGCACCTCCGCACGGACGCCGCGCCCGGTGCTGGTGTGGCTGCACGGCGGCGACTTCCGGTTCGGCAGGGGAGACGTGTACGGCGGGCAGCGGCTGGCCGCCGGCGGTGACGTCATCGTCGTCACGGTCAACTATCGGCTCGGTGCGCTCGGCTTCCTGGCGCATCCGGCGCTCGCCGACGGGGGCCGGTCGGTCGGCAACTACGGCCTCCAGGATCAGCAGGCGGCACTGCGGTGGGTGTCACGCAACGCGGCGGCCTTCGGCGGGGACCCCGGCAACGTGACCCTGTTCGGTCAGTCGGCCGGAGCGACAAGTGTCTGCGCGCAGTTGGCCGCGCCGGCCTCCGCCGGCCTGTTCCACCGGGCGATCTTGCAGAGCAACTCGTGCGCCAACCCGGTGCAGACCCGGGCGGCGGCGACCGTGGCGGCCGACGAGTTCGCCCGGACGGTCGGCTGCGCCGATCCCCGTACGGTCGCCGCCTGCCTGCGGGGGCGGGACCCCGCCCGGTTGATCGAGGCGGCCGGCTATCCGGGTGCCGGTGTCGACCTCGGCCCGGTCGTCGACGGCCGCACGCTGCCGGTGGACCCGGCGGAGGCGCTGGCCGCCGGGCGACTGCATCCGGTGCCGGTGTTGACCGGGATGAACCGGGACGAGTCCCGGCTCCTGGTGTGGGGGATGGAACGCAGTGGGATGAACTGCCCGACCCCGCCGGAGCCGGACCAGCAGCCCGAATCGTGCCCGCTCACCGACGAGCAGTACCGCGAGCAGGTGCGGGCCGCCTTCGGTGACCGGGCGGAGGAGGTGCTGGCCCGTTATCCGCGCGACGACGCGTACTCCGCCAGCGAGACGTTGGCCGCCGTGCTGACCGACCACGACTACGCCGAGCCGATCTACTCCGCCGCGCTGGAGTTCGCCCGGCGGGTGCCGACGTACGCCTACGAGTTCGCCGACGACGACGCGCCGTTCTTCACCGACGGGCCCGAGTCGACGTTCCCCACCGGCGCGTACCACTGCGCGGAGCTGCCCTACCTGTTCGCGGTCGACTACGCCGAGGCGCTCACGCCGACGCAGCGGCGGCTGTCCGACGAGATGGTCCGGGTGTGGAGTGACTTCGCGCGGGCGGGCCGGGCGGACTGGCCCCGACTGCGCGGCGGGTCGCCGTACGTGCGGGTGCTGGCCGGTGACGGCGGGTCGGGCACGAGGGATTTCGCCGAGGCCCACTCGTACGACTTCTGGCGAACGTTCCGCGGCTGACGGTGCTTTGGCGCGTCGAGCGGGTCGGTCCGACGTGGACCGGCCCGCTCGGCGCTCGGAATCAGCAGGGTCCGGCGCCCTCGTCGAACAGGCGGCGGGCCCAGTCGGCGTACCCGGCGATGGTCTTTCGGACCGTGCGTCCGTCGTGCAGGAAGAGGTACGCGCGGTCGCCGTGGTGGGCGAGCAGCCCGTCGAGCCGGTACGTCCCCTGTGGAGCACGCAGTCGGGTGACCGACGGATAGCGGGACCAGACCTGGTCGACGGGTGAGCCCGCCGTGATGCCCTCCGGTGTCCGCATCGGCTCACCGACCCAGAGCAGCACCAGTCGGTCCTCGGCGAAGACCGGGCTGACCGTGTCGTGGCCGGCGAGCATCGGCCCGCAGGCATCCAGGTCGGTACGCAGGATGCCCCGGCGGGTCAGCTCGTCCTCGGTGTCACCGAACTCGATGTTGCGCAGACCGTTCAGGTCGATGATCTCCACGCTGCCGGCGGGCCGTCCGTCCGGTATCGGGCCCGGTGGCGGCACGCCGCTGCCGGCGATCGAGGCAGCCGTCAGCAGCGCGGCAATAAACGCAAATTGTCGCAATTTCATGGAATCCCCCAGTCCCCAACGGAACCGGGGCGTTCAGGTTGCTGCCGGTCGCCGGATTTCTGGAGCGGCGTCGAGACTCCCCGGCCGCCAGCGCCGGAGTCCGTTTGGTCGATGGGGATGCCCGGTCGTCGCCCGCCCTGCCCGTTCGCCTTATTTCAGCAGTCGAATCGTCCGCCTACTGTGTCCAGGCGCCTAACGGAAGCGGGGTTCCCTTGCAGCGAAGTGCACCGATCTTAGTTGTCTCCACCGTGCTGGCCAGCCTGGCACTCAGTGTCCCGGCGGAGGCTGCGCAAGGCGTCCGGACCATCACCCGCGAGGGCGTCGTTCTCCAGCACCACCGGGTGTCGTTGCCGAGGACGATCACCCCGGTACGGGGCGCGGGCGTCGGCCGCTCCGACTTCGACGGCGACGGCGTCGACGACATCGCGGCCACCGGCGACCCGTTCAACTACAACCTGCCCCAGACCCCGACCGGCGTGGTCAGCGTGCGCTACTCGTCGGCCGCGCAGGTCGACTACCTCATGGGCGTCCTGCCAACCGACGGCGGTTGCAGCTGTTTCGGTCTGGCCCTGGTGGCGGGCGATTTCAACGGCGACCGTTACGACGACCTGGCGATCGGCGACAGTGACGAGCAGGATGCCCGCACCAGGACCCACGCCGGCGGGGTCTGGGTCATCCCGGGCAGCCGCACCGGCCTGGTCGTCGACTCGGCGGTCCACTTCAACCAGGATTCGCCGAATGTTCCGGACAACCCGGAGAGCTACGACCGGTTCGGTGCCGCCCTCGCGGCCGGTGACATCAACGGGGACGGCCGCGAGGACCTCGCCGTCGGCGCGTTCGGGGAGGCGATCGGAAGCAAGGCGAGCGCGGGCGCGGTCACCGTCCTGCTGGGCGGGCCGACCGGCCTCACGGCGACCGGAGCGCAGCACCTCCACCAGGACCTGGCTGCGGTGCCCGGCGGGGCGGAGGCCAACGACCAGTTCGGCTTCTCACTCGCGATCGGAAAGGTCGACAACAACCGTTACAACGACCTGGTCATCGGCGCTCCTCGTGAGGACGACGGCGTGACCTCAAACGGCAGCGGGATGGTCACCCTGATGTGGGGCTCGGCGAGTGGTGTGTCGTCGACCGGCGCCACCGCGGTCTCGGGTGCGGCGGTGGAGCCGAACGATGGGACCGGCACCATCGCGTGGTACCTGGGTGACACGCTCGCGGTCGGCGACGTGAACGGTGACGGGCTGGGCGAGGTGATCGCCGGGGCGCCCGGCGCGCAGACCCCGCACATCAACGGCGGCCTCGTCGCGGCCTTCGCCGGCCGCTCCGGCGGCCTGTCCAGCAGTGCGGTACAGATCATCACGCAGCGTACGGCCGGCGTACCGGGAGACCCCGAGTCCGACGACCGCTTCGGTGGTGCGCTGGCGACCGGTGACGTGACCGGCGACGGCAGAGCGGACGTGCTGGTCGGCATCCCCGGCGAGGCCATCGGCTCGCTGGCCGACGCCGGTGGCGTCGCCCTGCTCAAGGGCTCCGCCGCCGGCTTGACGGGGAGCGGCGCCCAGGGGTTCGACCAGAACCACCCGACCGTTCCGGGCGGGTCCGAGAGGGGGGACCTGTTCGGCGCCTCCGTCGCCCTGTTGAACCTCAACGGCAGGGGCGGGCTCGACGCCGTCGTGGCGTCGACCGGGGAAGAGGTTGGCGGCGACCTTGCCGGATATCCGTCCGGGGTCGTCATTCCGTTCCACGGTGCCGCCGGCGGGCTCGAACCGCTCGACCGCACGTGGAGTGGTTTGTCCCTGCGCACCGAGGTCGTCTGGCCCCAGCGCTACGGCCTCCGCATCGCCGGGCCGCAGAGTGGCGGCCCGCTGTACTGAGACCGTGCACGACAACGCCCGGCCGGTCCGCCATGGATCGGCCGGGCGTTACCCGTTCTCCCACTGCTCGACCAGCTCATCCCAGTAGTCGGCGCTGAGCCGACGCCGCCCGTGCGCCAGCCAACCGTCGGTGTTTCGTTCCAGGTGCAACCCCAGTTCGGCGAACGGGTCGATCCACGCGCCCGGCTCGACACCGAGCCGGGTGAGCGCCATGTTGATCGGCCACTCCTCGCGCGGCGCGTCGAGCACGTCGTCGAACCGTGGCCCCCAGGACCGCGCGCCGCCCAGCCACACCACCGCCGACTGGTAGCCGGCGCCACCGCCGAACTCCGCCTCCAGGTACGCCACCGGCCCGGACTGCGACCAGCGAGCCAGCAGTTCGACCAGCGGCGACGACAACACCAGGCCGAACGGGTGCTCGGCGCTCCGGTCGTCCACCGAGAAATCCGGCAGTGACCCGGTCAGCTCCACCACCAACTGCGGGGTGACCGGCAGCAGCGCGAAATCCTGGCGCAGCTCGCCGAGGACCGCGTGATCCAGCTCGGTGGTGTGCTCGCGGAGCAGTTCCGCGTCCGCGACCACCGCGCTGAGCTGGTAACCCATCCAACCCTCCGCCGTCCACAGCCTGTGGATAGAACATGTGTACGACGGGATCCGGGCCCGTCGGCGTCGATCCCCGGACCGTACCCGCCGGGCGCAGTGGGCACCCACCGCGGCCACCGTTCGGGCAGAATCGGCCGCTGGCGGGGAGGTGCGATGAGCTGGGGTACGGCCAGGGTGCTGGCCAACCGCGACGCCGGCCGCTATCTCGGCGGCGTGCTGGTGTCCGGTTTCGGCACCGCGGCGATGCTGCTGGTGGCCGGCATCTGGGTGAAGGATCTGAGCGGGTCGAGCAGCCTCGCCGCCCTGGTGACCCTGGGGGTGTGGGCGCCCACCCTGGTCGGGCCACTGCTCGGGCTGCTCGCCGACCGGTTCCGCCGCCGACCGCTGCTGATCGTCCTGCACGCGGTGATGGCGGCTCTGCTGCCGTTGCTGCTGCTGGTCGACTCGGCGACCCGGGTGTGGCTGATCTTCGCGGTGATGACCGCGTACGGGATCACCTTCGTGCTGACCGACGCGGCCGAGGCCGCGCTGGTGCCGGCGGTGGTACCCGGCCCGCTGCTCGGTGACTTCAACGGGCTGCGGACCACGATCAACGAGGGGATGAAGCTGCTCGCCCCGCTGGCCGGAGCGGCGCTCTTCGCCGCGTACGGCGCGCACCCGGTGGTGCTGCTGGACGCGGCCACCTTCGTGCTGGCCGGCATCGTCTTCTGGTCGTTGCGGGTTCGCGAGCAGTCACCCGGGCCCGCCGAGCGCTGGAGCCGGCAGCTCGCCGACGGATGGGGGCACCTGCGCCGACACAGCGTGCTGCGGCACATCGTCGGCTGCGCCGCACTGACGATGGTGCTGATGGGGCTCAACGGCGCCGTCGCGTACGCCGTGGTGGACGCCGGTCTGGGACGGCCGCCCGAGTTCAACGGCGTGCTGGCCACCGTGCAGGGCGTCGGGTCCCTTCTCGGCGGCCTGGCCGCCGGATCGCTGCTGCGCCGCTTCGGCGACCGGCGGGTGGTGGCCGGTGCGGTCGCGGTCTTCGCCGTCGGGCTTGCCCTGCGGGCCACGACCTCGGTCGGACCGGTGGTCGCCGGTGGGCTGGCGGTGGGACTCGGCGTGCCGCTGGTGCTGGTCACCGTCTGGACGGCGGTCCAGCGGGAGACGCCGGGCGAGCTGGTCGGCCGCGTGGCGTCCACGGTCAACACGCTGACGTTCGGCCCGTCCACCGTGGCCCTGCTGGCCGGCGCGAGCCTACTCGAAGTCGTCGACCACCGACTGATCCTGCTGACCGCCGCGGCCGCCGCCGTACCCCTTGCGCTCTGGTCCCTGCGGGCCCCGCCCGGCCCGGGCGGCCCGGCCGCGTCGGTTCCGATCAGGCCCGCCGAGCGAGCTGGGTGACGAACGCGCGCCAGGCAGTCGGGGTGAAGGTGAGGGCCGGCCCGGAAGGGTTCTTCGAGTCGCGGACGGCGACCACGTCAGGCAGGTTGTCGGCGACCTCGACACAGTTGCCGCCGTTGCCGCTGCTGCGGCTGCTCTTGCGCCACCGGGCGCCGTTCAGCTCCATGTCTCCGCCACTTCCGTGATGAGATCGACCGACTGCCAGTGGGACAACGCCTCGCCGCGCACGTTCTCCCACGCCGCCATCATGGCCGCGATGTCCTCCGGGTCGCTAGCGAGATGTCCCTGTAGTTGGTTGTCCAGGTAGCCGGCCACTCGATGGTCGTTGCTGTGAGCGATCACGAACGGCCCGTTGAGACCGGCGTAGGCGCCGACCGAGGCAGGCACCACGTGCACCCGGATGTGCGGCTCGGCGCACGCCGCGACGACGGCCAGCAGTTGCTCGCGCATGGTCGACCGACCGCCGACCGGCCGGCGGAGGACGACCTCGTCGATGACCGCCGTGAACTGCGGCGGGTCGTCCCGCTTCAGCAAGCTCTGCCGGGCGAGTCGGGCCGTGAGGTGCCGCTCGATGTCCGCCCGAGGGATCAGCCCCGCGCCGCTGAGCACGGCGCGGGCGTACGCCTCGGTCTGGAGCAACCCCGGCAGGACCACTGACTCGTACGACCGCAGCGACACCGCCTCGCGCTCGATCTCCTGCCAGGGACGGAACCAGATGGGGTCCCGACGTCTCGAAGTGTCCGGCCAGATGTCCGACACGTCCTTGTGGAGAGCCTCCGCAGCCGCGAACCGGTGCCGAGGATGCGGGATCCGGCCCTCGGTCAGCCAGCGCCCCACGGTCTTCGGGTCGACGCCGACGATTTCAGCGAGTGACTCGGCGGTGTGCCCAGTGTCGCTGAGCGCCACCCGCAACGCGTCGTTCACGGCCCCTCCATCGGATGTCTCGAATATCTGCTGACCATATCGCTACGGGCTGTATCTGTCCGGTGACGCGCGCGAGGCTGGTCCGCAGAGGACGGCGGGGCCGGTGGAGGCGAAGGAGCCCGGCGGTCGGCGTCAGTCAGGGGGCCGCCCGGACGGGGAGGCCGGGCGGCCCCCCTTCCATCGCGAAGGAGGCCCACCCATGCCCCGCCGCCGCCACCGTGATCACCTGCCAACCCGTCCCACCTGGCGTTGCCGGGTGTGCGGGATCGCCTGGCCCTGTTCGGCGGCGAAGTTGCGGCTGCTCGGCGAGTACCGGCACGACCGGGTGGCACTGCTGGTCTACCTGGCGACGCTCCAGGTCGAGGCCGGTGAACAGCTCATCGGTGCGGACCCGGCCCGGCTGGCCGACCGCTTCCTCTCCTGGGCCCGCCTGCGCGGCTAGTCAGGGGCGCCAGATCACCACTGCGACCTCGCGTCTGCGCTCGGCGAAGCGACCATCGCGTGCCGCTTCGGACAGGAGGCGACGCAGATCCGCCTCGAAGGCGGGGAGTCGGTCGGCGAACAGGCGTGGTGCCGAACTGGACAGGGAGAACACCGCCGAGACGATCTCGTCGACGCTGCGTTCCGCGACCGCCCCTCCGGGGACCTCGATGCGGGTGGGGCCGGTGAAGCCGGCCTGCCGCATGATCGTCTCCTCCCCGCCGGAGGTGCCGGCGGGGAGCCACCCCTGTCCGGCCCGGCGGACCGGTCCCAGGTAGCTGGCGACCAGGTCGTCGATCTGCCGCCACGGCGGACGGGGGTACGGCAGCGTCTCGTCGTCGGCCACGCCCTGGTGGGTGTTGGCGGCGACGTGGACCCACACGCCGTCCGGTGCGAGCATGTCGCGGACGCGACGGGCCACGAGAGGCCGGTCCATCCAGTGGAACGACTGGGCGAACGTGGCCACCCGGAACGTGCCCAGGTCGGCCGGCAGGTCCTCGGCGCGCAGGTGCCGCCACTCGATGTTCGTGGCTCCGACCTCGCCGGCTCTGCGTCGCGCCTCGGTGAGCATGCCCTGGTCGGCGTCGACGCCCACCGCCGCCTCGAACAGTGGCGCGAGCAGGAGCGTCAGAGATCCGGGCCCGCAGCCGATGTCCAGGAGCCGACCGGTGCCGTCGAGGCCGAGTGTCTCCCCGACAGCCTCGGCGAGCCGGGGCGGGTAGGGCATGCGGCCGATGCTGTAGTGGCTGGCGCTGCCCGCGTACAACGTCTGGTCCCATTCCCATGCCGTTGCTGCCACGACATCGATGAGACCACAGGATCCGACGGCGGTCGGGGAGCCGGCGTCCATCGGTGTTGCCTACGCACCTCCGAAGGACGCCGGCCGCCTCGATCTGGTCAGCCGTCGATGCTGGGCCATTCTATGTTCGAGCAACTCGCCTGAATCAGGTTGTCCGGACCGTCAACCAGGCAGATCTTGACCCCGATGACCTCGCCCTTCGCGACGTTGTTCGGGAAGATCGTGTACGGGTCGTAGATCACCGAGGTGAACGCGCCGGAGCCGTTGTACTTCGTGCCGAGGTACTTCCCGTGCAGCCACGCCCAGACCTGCACGCCGTGGCCGTCCGCGGCGATGTCGCGGATCACCAGGTAGTCGTCGTTGTTGCCGCCGCCGGGCGCTCCGGGGCCGTAGTCGATGAAGTCGACCGCGCCGCCATACGAGCCGGTGTAGACCGTGTAGTCGTCGTTGCCCGCGGCGGCCGCCGGGTTCGTGGTCATCAGGATCGCGGTCAGTGCGGCTGTCAGCGGCAGCAGTACCCGCCTGGCAAGGGTCCGTGTCATGTCCGTCGCACTCCTCTGCTTCGCCTGCTCCGGCCCCTCGGTGAGCGCCGGTTGACTTGAGCTTCGAGGTGCCGCCTTGTCGAAACCTTGGACGAACCTGGAATGCATGATCAGGCGCGATTCGGGCGGGCCGCCGAGCCCCGGTCGAGTCGGCCGAAAACCGGGGACCTGGGCTTTCGGAGCGCCGGGCGTGGTTCGCTGAGAGCGCCAGACGTGCTGAGCCCGAGAAAGATCCGACACCCTTGACAACGTCCGCGCCCATACGCGTGTCTCCCCCCATGTGACGACCGTAATGAAGCACCGACCAGCCGGGACGGCGAGCGACGCGGAGCAGGATTTTCGGGCTTTCGTCCAGGGGATCGCCGCATCGTTGCACCGCACGGCGTACCTGCTGTGCGGGGACTGGCACCTGGCCAACGACCTTGTCCAGGAGACCCTGGCGAAGGCGTACAGCAATTGGCGCAGGGTCCAGCGGGCCGACAGCCCGTCCGCGTACGTGCGACGCATCCTGATCAACGAGTCGCGACGGGGCTGGCGCCGGAACCGGAACATCACGGTGCAACCCGACATCGACAGCACCGTCGCGGACATGTCCGACGAGGTCGTGAACCGCGCCGAACTGCTCCAGGCGTTGCAGTCGCTGCCCGCGCGGCAGCGGGCGACCGTCGTCCTGCGGTTTCTCGAGGGGCTCAGCGAGCGGGAGACCGCAGCGGCCCTCGGGTGCAGCGAGGGCACCGTCAAGAGCCAGACGAGCCGGGCGTTGATCAAGCTCAAGTCCGTACTGAACCGAGGAGACATCTGACCATGCCACACGACACCGAGGCACGTCTGAGCGCGACTCTGCAGGGCATCGTCGGGGATCGGCCGTACGCGCCGGATCTCGACCAGATCGAGAGCCGCGGACGGAAGCTGCGGCACCGCCGCATGGCGTGGCGCGCGACTGCCGGCACCGGCTTCGCCGCCGCTGTCGCGGCGGTCGCCGTGCTCACCACTGGCACGCAGGCCCCGGCGCCCAACCTCGCCGCCCCGAACTCGGCGGCGGCCAGCAGTGCGACCGCCGAGAACGCCCCGCTGATGAATCTGGTCGGCTATCTGACCACCGCCCCGCGGCCCGAGGGCGACGCGACGCTCGTGCTGCGCAACCAGGTTTACACGGACGGCCTCAAGGTCGCTGTGTGGGACGTGTTCGCCGACAACGGCGACCTCTACTTCGCCAAGACCCGCGGTGCCCTCCCGGCGAGTGTGAAGGGCAAGCCCGCCGGGGACGGCGACAGCGAGGCCGGGAGGAAGAAGGCGGTCGCTGCGGCGGAGTACGCGGCCAAGGGCGACCTCAACGAGGCCCGCAAGAGGATGGCGCTCGCGTACGTGAAGGACCCGAAGACCGCGCCAACTCTCCAGGCGCCCGGCGTCAAGCCGTCCGGTCCCGCGATCGACGAGAAGCTCAAGGCCACCGGCCAGGACGCGTCCACCGTGGGCAACCTGACCGACAACTGGGTCTGGGGAAGCTCGGTGGACGCGCTGAAGGCCGGCGCCGGCAGCCCGACGGTGCGCGCTGGGGTGCTGCGGCTGCTGGGGCAGATGCCCGAGGTCAAGGTCGAGCAGGGCACCATCGACGGCCAGCCGGTGCTCACCCTTGCCGCCGGCGCGCTGATCAGCGGCGGCGGCACTGACAGCCTGACCATCAACGCCGAAACCGGCCTGCCGATCAAGTACGTCTCGGAGAGCGTGGGCGTGACCGTCAACTACACGGTGACCCGTGTGACCCTGGCCGACGTGGCCGCGGGCAGGTTCTGACCCCTGCGAATCGACGCCAGGGCCGGTCCGTCCGCCGGCCCTGGCGACCCACAAGACGAACGCCCGGCGGGTCCCTACGGACCTGCCGGGCGTTCGTGCTGTTCAGCGAGCGGAGGATACGAGATTCGAACTCGTGAGGGTGTAAACCCAACACGCTTTCCAAGCGTGCGCCCTAGGCCTCTAGGCGAATCCTCCGCGAGCCAGGATACAGGCCCCCGCCGGCCCGGCCACCCCACCACCCCCTGAAGATCGACGGGCGGTCGGGTAGGCTTGGCGGCACCTCCCGTGCGGCGGTATCTCGTGAACCTCCCCAGGGCCGGAAGGCAGCAAGGATAAGCGAGCTCTGCCGGGTGCACGGGAGGCCTTTTTGTCTGTGGGCCGGTTGATCCACTCGACATCAGTGATGTCGCGGTGTCCCGGTCGCAGGGACACCGCGATTTCCAGGAAGCCGAGTCGATCAAGCCCCGGCGACCAGGCCGGCAACGCGCGGCAACCCAGGCGCCCGGGGTGGTGGGTGGTCACCCGCGCCCGACCGGCGCAGAATGGCTCGGTCGAGAGGAGGCGGGACGAGTGACGCTGGCGCTCTACCGCAAGTACCGGCCGCGTACCTTCGCCGAGATGATCGGCCAGGAGCAGGTCACCGAGCCGCTGTCGCAGGCGCTGCGCAGCGGCCGGCTCAACCACGCCTACCTCTTCTCCGGCCCACGTGGCTGCGGCAAGACCTCCAGCGCCCGGATCCTGGCCCGCTCCCTCAACTGTGAGCAGGGCCCCACTCCCGAGCCGTGCGGCAAGTGTGAGTCCTGCCGCTCGCTGACCACCGACGGCGCCGGCTCGATCGACGTCATCGAGATCGACGCGGCCAGCCACGGTGGTGTCGACGACGCCCGCGAGCTGCGCGAGAAGGCGTTCTTCGCACCGGCCCGCAGCCGCTTCAAGATCTACATCATCGATGAGGCGCACATGGTCTCGACGCAGGGCTTCAACGCCCTGCTCAAGCTGGTCGAGGAGCCGCCGGAGTACGTCAAGTTCATCTTCGCCACCACCGAGCCGGAGAAGGTCCTCGGCACGATCAGGTCGCGGACCCACCACTACCCGTTCCGGCTGTTCCCACCGAAGGTGCTCCGGCCGTACCTGGAGCAGCTCACCCAGGCCGAGGGCGTCTCCGTCGAGCCGGCGGTCTTCCCTCTGGTGGTCCGCGCCGGTGGGGGCAGCATGCGGGACAGCCTCTCGGTGCTCGACCAGCTCATCGCCGGCGCCGGGCAGGAGGGGGTCACCTACGCCCGTGCCGCCGCTCTGCTCGGCGTCACCGACGCCGCGTTGATCGACGAGATGTGCGACGCGCTGGCCGCCGGTGACGGCGCCGCCGCGTACGCCACGGTCGACCGGGTCGCCGAGGCCGGGCACGACCTGCGCCGGTTCGCGTCGGACCTGCTGGAGCGGCTGCGCGACCTGATCGTGCTCCAGCAGGTGCCGGACGCCGCCGCGAAGGGCCTGATCGACGGTCCGGCCGACCAGATCGAGCGGATGGCCGCCCAGGCCTCGCAGCTCGGCCCGGGCACGCTCTCGCGCTGCGCCGACATCGTGCACGACGGCCTGGTGGAGATGCGCGGCACCACCGCGCCCCGGCTGCTGCTGGAGCTGATCTGCGCCCGGATGCTGCTGCCCGGCGCGGACGACTCCACCGGTGGCCTGCTCCAGCGCCTGGAGCGGATGGAACGCCGGCTCACCCTGAGCGCCGCCGACGCGCCGCCGGCCGCCGCCGGCTCCGCGCCCGCCGCCCACCCGGGGGTACGCCCACAGCCCGCC
>NZ_RCVJ01000097.1 GCF_003667505.1 Micromonospora sp. BL4 | reverse complement strand
GCCATGGGCGTCGCCGGCATCCACCGCCCCCTCCGCTAGTCCGTCAGGGGAAGCGCGGTGGAGTGCATCTGGTAGGCGTCGTCGGTGATGACGGCGTGGGTGTGGCCGGCGAGCCGGTCCAACCAGCCGATGCCGGCGACGCCCATGGCCAGAGCCGCGGTCGCGTACGCGTCGGCCACCCCGAGGTCGGCGCCGACCACCGTCACCGAGCGCAGCCCACCGGCCGGCGCGCCCCGGCGCGGGTCCAGCACGTGCCGGCCCCGCTCGTAGACACCGGAGGTGGCCACGGCCAGATCGGTCCCGGAGAGCACCAGGCAGGTCGCCATCGCGTCCCACGGGTGCCGGATGCCGATCCGCCACGGCTCCCCCGACGGGGAGTGGCCGCGTACCCGCACGTCGCCGCCGGCGTTCACGCAGTGGTTGGCCGCGCCGGCGGCGAGCAGCCGGTCCGAGGCGACCTGCGCGGCCCAGCCCTTGACGAACCCGGACGGGTCGAGCCGGCCGGTCGCGTACGCGTCGAAGAACCCGTCGGTGGCGCCCCACAGGTCGGCGCAGGCCTCCAGCACGAACCGCAGGTCCGCCGACGCCTCGGAGAGCAGCACCTCGCCCCGGTCGAAGCGGCACACCTCGCTGTCCGCCCGGTACGTGCTGAACCGGGCGTCCACCTCGCGCATCCAGGTGAAGACCTGATCCGCCAGCTCGTGCAGGGTCGCCGGCGGCAGGTCGTCGGCGAGATCAAGGGTGATCACCGTGCCCATGATGTGCTCGACCCGGCACAGCCCCGGGCGGGTCATCGTCGTCGGCACGTCAGAACGCCTGCTCGATCGCGCCCCGCAGCGACTGCTTGTAGGAGTTGCTGGTCTCGGTGGCGCCGGAGACGGTGTTCAGGTTGGCGCTCTGCTTCTGCACCACCTCGCCGCCGGTGCCGTTGTACCGGGCCCGCACGTCGCCGCTGTGGATGTCGGACTCGCCCCCACTGGGCAGCGACAGCGAGACGGCCTCGACGATCCGGTTGCCGGAGACCACGATCTGCACCTGCACGTACCCGTACTCGTTGTCGACGCCCGGCCCGGTGACCCGGCGGGTGGTCGGCTGCGGCGCCTTGGTGGTGGTCCGCGGCGCGGTCGGCGCCTTCGCGGTGGTGCGGTTGCCGGACGGGCGCGCGGTGCTCCTGCTCGGCTTGGGCGACGACGACGTGCCGGCCCGCACTGACGGCTTCGGGGTCGGGCCGCCCGGCGTCACCGGAGCGACGCTCGGATCCGCACCCTGCGGGGTGGGGTTGACCGGTTGGGCGGCCGGCACGTCCTGAGCGACCGGGGTGGTGCCCGGCGAGCCCTTGAGCACCACCAGCGCGGTGGTGCTGGCGGCCAGACCGGTGATCGCGAGGAACGCGCGACGCATGCGATGCCTTCCTACAACTCGAAGGTGGCGAGGTGGATCTGCCGGCGGGGCACGCCGGCCCGGCGCAACGCCCGCACCGACTGCTCGACGAGCCCGGGCGGCCCGCAGAGGTAGACGTCCCGCCGGGCCACGTCGGGCACCAGTTGCCGCAGCCCGTCCGGGCTCATCAGCTGGCGGGGGCCGGGGTCGTCGCGGGAGCCGATGACGTACCAGATCGAGGTGTCCCGGGCCTGGGCCAGCCAGTCCAGCTCCCGGCTGAGCAGCACGTCGGCCGGCGTCCGGGCCCGGTAGATCAGCGCGGCGCCCGGCGGCAGCTCCTCCAGCATGGCCCGGATCGGCGTGATGCCGCTGCCGCCGGCGATCAGCAGTGCCCGGTCGCGGACCCGGTGCGCGGCGGTGAAGGTGCCCGACGGGCCCTGCGCCCAGACCCGGGTGCCGGCGTCCAGATCGCGCAGGTCGGCGGTGTGCGTGCCGACCACCTTCACGGTGAGTCGCAGCCAGCGGCCGTTGGCCGCGGCGGACACGGAGAACGGGTGCGACTGCCACCAGCAGCCCCGGGTGAGGAAGCGCCAGCGGAAGTGCTGCCCGCCGAGCATCTCCAGCCGGTCCAGCCGCTCACCGGTGAGGTAGATGGAGACGGTGTCCGGGCTCTCCGCCACCACGTCGGCGACCTGCAGCCGGTGCCGCAGGTTGAACGCCAGCGGCGCGATCACCCGACCCCACAGCAGGGCGGCGACCACCAGCAGGTAGAGGGCGATCCACCCGCTGCGCACCGGGCCGGGCTTGTACAGCTGCGCGCCGTGGGTGAACTGGTGCCCGAAGCCGAGCAGCAGCACCAGGTAGCTCGACCGGTGCAGCAGGTGCCACAGCTCGTAGGGCAGCGCCCGCCGGATCGCCCGCACGCTGCTGAAACCGACCACGATCATGATGCCGGTGGCGACGAACGCGGAGAGCATGTCCTCGTAGTCGCCGAGCAGCGTGCCGACCTCGGCGAGGACCGACTGGTTACGCAGGTCCGCGTAGCCGACCAGGATCAGCGACAGGTGCGCCAGCACGGCGACCAGCAGGGTGGCTCCGATGTCGCGGTGCCACCGTCCCAGTTGCTCACCGCCGATCCACCGCTCCAGCACCGGCAGCCGGCTCATCAGCAGCACCTGCACCAGCAGCAGATAACCGGCGACCAGGCCGGTGATCCGGCCGGCGGCCGTCAGGGTCGCCGCGGTGGTCCGCAGCGACCCGGCGGGGGTCCCCAGCCACCACGGCAGCACGCTGGCGAGCAGGCCGACCAGGAGCAGCGCGGCCAGCAGCCGCCGGCCGCCGGGTCCGCGTCGGGCCGGGACCTGCGGGGGTACGGGCGCAGCCGACCGGCCGCCGTGCCGGGACGTGGTCCCGGTGCGGCGGCCGGCGGCGTGGGTGTGCGAGTACGTCACGCGTACAGCTTCATCGGGGCGTACTTCTGGCGGGGGAAGACCTTGTCGACCTCCGCGTTGGTGAGCCCGAACCGGCCCTGCGCCACCGCGCCGTACACGTTGAACATGTTGTTGTACTCGGGCACGTCACCCGAGTCCAGCTTGTCCAGGCCGTTCCAGGTTCCGAGCAGCGAGCCGGCCAGCTTCTTGCCGGACAGCAGGGTGACCACGCCGCCGTGCCCGTGGTCGGTGCCGCCGGTGTTGGAGCCGACCCGGCGGCCGAACTCGCTGGACACCATGATCGTCACGTCGGCGGCCTTCGGGCCGAGGTCGGTGAAGAAGGCGGCCATCGCGCTGGCCAGCTCGTTCAACCGGCGGTGCAGCTGGCCACCCTCGCGGGTGCCCTGGTTCTCGTGGGTGTCGTAGCCACCCATGCCGACGGTGGCGACCCGCACGTTGGCGCCGCCCTTGATCAGCTGAGCGAGCTGCTGGAACGCGTTGCCGACGCCCTCGTACTTGACGCCCTCGGCGGGCTGGTACGGCTTGGCGGCGAGCTTCTGCGCGGTGGCCAGCGCGCCCATGCCCTCCTGCACGGCCTCCTCGACCGGGTGGTTGATCCCGGTGAAGAGCCCCTTGATGGCCTTCTCGGTGGCGGCGCGGAACCGGTCGTCACCGTTGAGCCGCAGCGAGCCGACGCTGTTCAGCGAGAGCGCGCCGTTGTTGCCGACCAGCGAGCGGGGCAGCGTGCTGCCGACGCCGACGCTGCGGAACGCGGTGCCCTTGCCCAGGTTGTCGACCAGACCGTCGAGCCAACCCCGGCCGCCGGTCTCGTTGGGCAGCCCGCCCAGATTGCAGGCGTCGGCGGCCTGGAAGTGGCTGCGGGACAGCCGCTCGTCGGAGACCGCCGGGATGAAGCCCAACTGGCCGGCCTTGAGCCACTGCTCCAGCGGCTTGAACGCGCTGGTCAGCTTGAAGCCACGGCCCAGGGCCAGCGAGTCGTTGCCGAGCAGCAGGTCGGGGCGGGCCTTGGCGAGCACCGGGTCGCCGTCCGGCGCGACCAGGCTCAGCCCGTCCAGCCCGCCGTAGAGGAAGACATGGATCAGGGTGCCGGTCTTGGTCGCCGCGAACGACGCCGAGGTGGTGACGAACTGGGCGGTGGCCAGCGCGGTGGCGGTGGCCGCGGCGCCGGCGACGAACGTCCGTCGGGTGACACCACGACCGTCCTGCTGAGCCTCCTCCAGGTCCTCCAGGGTGCGGTAGCGGTCGGCCTCGGCGGCGTTCTCGGCGGCGACGAGGTCGGCCTCCGCCCGCAGCAGCGCCTCGGCCGGGTTGTCGGCCAGCCGCCGCAGGTCGGGGCATTCGGGGTGCAGGGGGAAAGAGTTGTACACAGTCTTCTCCATCGGGTGCCTCACCGGAGGTGGTGCTGGGGGGACGCGAGGATCGCCCGCGCGACGGCGGTGATGGCCCCGTTGAACGTGGCATCGACCTTGGCGCTCGCCGAAACGCCGGCCACACCGAGGATCAGGTTCCTCTCCCGGGTGCTCAGCTTCTGGTTCACCAGTCGCTTTGCCAGCGCGTCCACGTACGCCCCCGCGGTGGACGGCGGATTCGCGACCAGCTTCTCCGGCGCCGTGTGCGTGAAGGTGGTGCGGTAGCCGGCCAGGATCTCGCCGGCCTCGTTCCAGCCGTTGACCATGGTGCCGGCCGAGGTCCAGGCGACGTAGACGTCCGGGTAGCCGTCCGGGGTGGGCTGGCCCATCGGGTACTGGCCCAGCTCGCGCAGCTTGTCCTGGATCTGCCGCAGGCCGCGGGCGAACGGGGTCCGCTTGTTGTCGCCGTTGTCGTTCTTCGACGACGGGTCCGGCGAGACACCCAGGACGCGGTACGTGGACACCAGGTACTCCATCGGCCGGCGTACCTTCTGGCCGACCGCCGCCCAGAACTCCGAGGAGCTGAACAGGGCCATCAACACCGGCTTGATCATGCCGTTGTTGGTGGTGTACGTCTTGGCCAGCCGGTCCACGAGGGACTTCGGCGGCGTGTCCGAGACGAACCTCGTCGCCAGGCTCTGCGCCACGTACTTCGCGGTCGACGGGTGCAGCGCGATGTAGGTGATGTACTTGTCGATCGCCGCTTCGGCCTTCTTCGGGTCGGCCGAGTTGTTGGCGTGCGTGAAGCCGAGGATCTTCACCTTGCCGACGTAGTGCTGCTCGGGCTTGAAGACGTACTTGCCGTCCTCGACGCCGCGGCCGGTCTGGAGCATGGCGGCCTGGCGCACGTCCGGCTCCTTGTAGCCGCCGTCCACGCCGACCGAGTAGAGCTCCAGGTTCTCCCGGGCGAGGTTCTCGTTGATCGCGTCCTTGCGGGAGTCCTTCTGGTTCAGGTAGATCAGCAGCGCGGGGTGCTTGTTCGCGGCGACCAGCATCTCCGGGTAGCTGCCCAGCGCGTGCGCCCGCACCACGTCCTTGTCGAACGAGTTGCGGTACACCTCGCCGCCGTCGAACTCCGCGGCGACGTGCAGGAAGTCGTTCCAGAAGTCGACCATCACCTCGAACAGCTGGCGCTTCGACCAGATCTGCCGGGCGAGGGTGGCGTCGATCATCTCCCGCTCGGGCTGGGCGCCCTGCTCGTTGAGCTTGTCCCGCTGGTCGCGCAGCTGCTGCACCGAGAGCTTCTGCGTGGGCAGCTCGGCGAGCTTCAGCTCGGCCTTGCTCGGCTCGATCTTGTCCGGGTCGAGCTGGGCGCGGATCCAGCCGTCGATGCCCAACTTCTTGATGTCGGCGACCACCGCGGGCGTCGCCCCGAAGGTGGCCCGTCGGGCCAGGTGCAGGATCGGGTCCTTGGCCAGCACCGTCTTGACGGTCACCTTGGTCTCCGCCGCGGCGGCAGCCGGGCCGGAGAACGTCCGGCCACCGGAGGGCGCGTTCTTCTTCAGCGCCTCACCGGCCCGGGAGCCCATGTAGCTCTCGTTCTGCTCGGTGTAGGTGCGCACCGTGCTGGGCTGCTGGCCGCTGGGCCGGGCCGCGGTGCCGTCGGTGACGGTGCTGCCGGTGGCGTCGGCCACCGCGTCGTCACCGAAGAGGCCGCGGAACTGCGGGGTCATGGCGAGGGCCGCGCCACCGGCGACGACGGCGGCGGTGCCGCCGAGCGCGACCATGGCCTTGCGGCGACCCACCTTGCGCCCCGGCTCGTCGTCATCGTCCAGAGTGGGCAGTCCGGTGCCGGCCGGGCGGGCCAGGGCCGGACGGCCGAGGCCCTCCGGGCCGACCCACTGCGGTCCGCGCGGGGTGGGCTGTCCGGCGTAGCCGTCGGCGTACTGCTCACGAGGGTCGGCCGGGCCCGGGTAGCCGCCCTGGAAGGGGTGGGGCGAGTCGTACCCGTACGGGGCGGACGCGTTGGGGTCGCCGTACCCGTCCGAGGTGTGGTGTTGGCGTCCGTCCCAACCGCGGTCGTCCCGCGGTCGACGTGGTGGCACATTCTGGTCGGCCATGTACCAATCCCGATTTCTGAAGAGCGCCGAAAGCTGCGACCGGGCAGGTGCGGCAGGTGCGGCGACTGTTGCCTGAGGGGGTTGCTACGGCAAGGTAACCAAGCCCTCAGGTGCCTTCAAGACAGGTTGAACGCCCTCGTGAGGGCACTTAAGACACCGCTCAGCGCCGCATCGGCCGCAGGCCACGCACCGCGGCCCGGGTCGGACCTTCCCAGCAGGGCCGACGCGCGCCAGCCGGGCACGGATCGGGCCCCGCCGCCGTACGCGACACTTTCCGCGCCGTTCACCGCCACAGGCAAACTTAAGGTGCGGATAAGCCGGACGTGAGGTGCTCTCACGCGGAGGAAAAGTAGCAGCGACGGGTGAGCGTGAGCCGCCGCCGCAGCGGGTATGCCGCCGAACCGCTGAACGCGTGAGGGGAAGGCAGCGCCATGCTCAGCAAAGAGGATCAGCGCAGGTTCGACCAGATCACCCGTCAGCTCCGGGAGAGCGACCCGGCTTTCTTCAACCGGCTGGACCATCGGGTCCGGGCCCGCAGGGGCCGTTACCTGATGTTGTTGACCATCGTGCTGTGGGCGTCGCTGCCGGCGATGACCGTGTTCGCCGGCCGGCTGGCCGGTGCGATCTGCGCGGTGGTGCTGGTGGCGAACGCCGCGATCATGTGGCGGTTCCGACGCCGCTGGACATGACCGCTCACCGGTCGGCCGGGCCGAACGTCCGGTACGCCCGGCGCAGTCGTTCGAGCAGTCCCGGCCCGCCGATGGCCGGCGCCGGCGGGCCGAGCTGGCGCAGCAGCAGATCCGGCCCGGTCGCCAATCGGGGCGGCCGGTCGGGCAACGGCACCGGCGGCAGCCAGAACCGGTCCACCGCCTCCACCAGCGGGGTCGCCGACAGTCCGGCGAGCGCCCGGGCCGCGCCAGCCGCCGGCACCGAGACATCCACAAGGGACCTTGAACTGTCCGAGGTGGACTCGTCGTCCGTGTCGGCGGGCGCGGTGGTGATCGGTTCGGCTGGCAACTCCGTACCGGTGGCCTCGGCGCGTCGGGCCCGGAGCCGCTCCAGCAGTTCCGCGCGAGCCCGACCGCGCCAGTGCAGCAGCTCGAACGGGTCCGCGTCGAACGCCTCGGCCAGCAGGTAGAAGGTGGCCGCGAGGTGCTTGCAGGGCACCGCGAAATCGGGGCAGCTGCACCGCTGGGTCAGCTCCTGCACCCCGGCCGGAAAGAGCGGTGCGCCGGCGGCGACGAACAGCTCCTCCAGCTCGTCGGGAAGGTCCCCGGCGAGCAGGCGGGCGCTGAAGAACGCCTGCCCGGCCAACTCCTCCTCGATCCGGGACCAGAGCGCGGCCGGGAACGGGCGCAGCGCGATGGACACCTGGTACGGCTTCGGCCGGGAGCCCTGCACCACGGCACTGACCAGCCCGGGCGCGACGTCGAGCGAGAGCACCTGGCCGGCTCGCGCGTACGAACGGCCGCGGGTCAGCCGGGTGCCGAGCGCGAACGACTCCAACACCTCCAGGAAGCGTCGGGACCACCACGACCGGCCGATCGCACCCCGGGCGCTGCGCGCCCGCAGGCCGCCGTCGACGCGGCGGGGGCGGCCGTAGTCGGCGAACCGGTCGGTGCTCACTCCACCACCGCTCCGGCCTCCAGGGCGAACAGCTCGCGCAACTGCCCGGTGGACAGCTCGGTGATCCACTGCTCGCCGGTGCCGACCACCCGCTCGGCGAGGCTGCGCTTGTCGGCGATCAGCGCGGCGACCTTCTCCTCCACCGTGCCGGCGCAGACGAACTTGCGGACCTGCACCCGCCGCCGCTGCCCGATCCGGAACGCCCGGTCGGTGGCCTGGTCCTCCACCGCCGGGTTCCACCACCGGTCCACGTGTACGACATGGTTGGCGGCGGTCAGGGTGAGCCCGGTACCGCCGGCCTTGAGCGAGAGCACGAACAGCGGTGGACCGTCCGCCGACTGGAAGCGCTGCACCATGGCGTCCCGCTCGGCCTTGCCGAGCCCACCGTGCAGGAACAGCACCTCCCGGCCGAACCGCGCCGAAAGATGGCCGCGCAGCATCGCGCCGAACTCGGCGTACTGGGTGAACAGCAGCGCCCGCTCCCCCGCCGCGAGCACCTCTTCCAGGATCTCGGTGAGCCGGGCCAGCTTGCCGGACCGGCCCTCCAGCGGCGAACCGTCCCGCAGCAGCTGGGCGGGGTGGTTGCAGACCTGCTTCAGGCGGGTCATGGTGGCCAGCACCAGCCCGCGCCGTTCGATGCCGTCGCTGGACTCGATCCGGGCGAGCATGTCGTCGACCACCACCCGGTACAGGGCGGCCTGCTCGGCGGTGAGGTTGCAGAGCACCTCCATCTCCAGCTTCTCCGGCAGGTCGGAGATGATCGACGAGTCGGTCTTGAGACGGCGCAGCACGAACGGGCCGGTGATCCGGCGCAGCCGCTCGGCGGCCTCGGCGTCGCCGTGCCGCTCGATCGGCTCGGCGAACCGCTTGCGGAACGTCGCGGCCGGGCCGAGCAGACCGGGGTTGGCGAACTGCATGATCGACCAGAGGTCGGCGAGCCGGTTCTCCACCGGCGTGCCGGTCACCGCGACCCGCTGCCGGGCGGGCAGCGCACGGACGGCCTCGGCCTGCCGGGTCGAGGCGTTCTTGATCGCCTGCGCCTCGTCCACCACGACCCGGTGCCAGTCGATGCCGGCCAGGTCGACGGCGTCGCGGGCGGCCACCGAGTAGGTGGTGAGGACCAGGTCCGCGCCGTGCGCGGCCGTCGTGAACTCCGACCCCCGGGCCCGCTCCGCCCCGTGGTGTACGTGCACCCGCAGGCCCGGGGTGAACCGCGCCGCCTCCCGCTGCCAGTTGCCGACCAGGGACATCGGGCAGACCAGCAGGGTCGGTCCGGCGTCCGGCGGGTCCCCGGCCAGCAGCGCGAGCAGCTGCACGGTCTTGCCCAGGCCCATGTCGTCGGCCAGCACGCCGCCCAGACCGAGAGACCGCAGGAACGCCAGCCAGGCCAACCCACGCCGCTGGTACGGCCGCAGCGTGCCCTGGAAGCCCGGCGGCGGGTCCAGCGGGGTGAGCCGTCGCTCGACCGCGCCGGCGAGCAGGTCCCCCAGCGCCCCGTCCGCGGTCACCTCCAGCACCGGCAGCGCTCCGGTGTCCTCGCCGTCGGCCAGCCCGAGGCGGAGCAGGTCGGCGACGGTCAGCTCGCCGGCCGAGCGGAGCAGGCGCAGCCCGGCGGCGAGCCGCCCGGGGTCCAGCTCCACCCACCGGCCGCGCAGGCGCACCAGAGGAGTCTTCATCTCGGCCAGCGCGGCCAGCTCCTCGGCGGACAGCGGCTGGTCGCCGAGCGCCACCTCCCAGCGGTAGTCGACCAGGGCGTCCAGCCCCACTCCGGCGTCGGCGCCGGCCACCGTGCCCGGTGCGGTGCGGCTGCGGGCGCGCAGCCGGGCGCCGATCCGCGCCGACGGGCGCTGCCACCAGGAGGGCAGCAGCACCCCGAAGCCGGCGGCGTGCAGGACCGGGGCGCCCTCGCTCAGGAAGCGGTGCGCTCCCTCGACGTCCAGCTCCATCGCCTCAGGTGCGGCGGTGCGCAGCGCGGCGTCGAGGTCCGGCCAGAGCCGGCTCGCCCGGCCCAGCTCGGCCAGCAGGCTCTCCTGCGGGCTGGCCGTACGACCGGCCAGCCCGCCGAGCGTCTGCGGCGCCCGCCAGACCTGTCCGGCGTCGACGTGCAGGCCGGGCTCGTCGGCTGCCTGCAACCCGAACTCCAACCGCCACCGCCCACCCCCGACCGGGCCACCCTCGATCGGCTCGGCGCCGACGAGGCCGCCCTCGGCCGAGTCGGGGTCGGTCGGGTCGACCGCGGGCGGCACGGTGCCGGCCGGCGCGGGACGGGTCGCCAGGATCGGTTCGGTGACCTCGTCGGGGGCCGGTTCCACCAGGCGGAAGCTGGCCCGGACCGGTCCGCCGGCGGCGTCGCGCTGCCAGGCGTCCAGTTCGGCGCGGAGCGTGGCCAACGCCGCCGGATCGACGGTGAAGTCCCGGCGAGGACCGGCCAACGCCGCCAACCAGGCCAGCGCGGGTCCGCCCGGCCGCAGCCCCCGGGCCAGCGTGGTGGTCGCGAGCGCGGCCCGCGCGGCGGCGTCGGTCAGCGCGTCGAGCGCGTCCGCGACCAGCGCACCGGCCGTCAACTCGGTGTCGTCCGGCGCGGCAGAGGCGGTGGGCGAGGCAGAGGCGGCGGGCGTGGCAGAGGCGGCGGGCGTGGCAGAGGCGGCGGGCGCGACGGCGACGCCTCGGGCGGCGGGCGGCAGGGCCAGCGCCAACGATCGCGCCCAGCCGGCGTCGGTGCCGGTCAGCAGCGGTCGCCAGACGGCGAACGCGGTCACCGGGCCTGCGGCGGTCGCCGAGGGCGATCCGGTCGCCGGCCCGGTCACGACGGCGCCGGGTGTGTCCGTGCCCGCCGTCGCGCCGACGCCGGGAAGGACACGCCCCCGGGCCACCAGGTCGGCGGCGAAGTCGGCCAACTCCGCGAAATGGCGCAGCGTCGCCCCGGGCACCGCCGGGAGTTCGTCCAGCGCGCGCAGCAGGGGCAGGGCGTCGTCCGGGGCGTACACCAGCACGGGGACCCGCCACCCGGCCAGGGTGAGCCGGCCGCGGGCCGGGGGTGCGACGTCGGTCCGAATCAGCTCGGGTGAGTCGGTGGGCGCGCCCGCGAGGGTGGGCAGGGTGAGCAGCGCGGTGTCCGGGCGGGCCGGCTCGGCGGCGTCGGCGAGGGCCGCGGCCAGGTCGGCGTGCCCGGCGGCGAAGGGGTGCGGCCGTTCCCGGGGCGGCCGGCCGGCGCGCGGGGCGGCCGCGGTCGGGACGGCGCTGTCCTCGGCCCAGACGGCGAGGCCACCGGACAAGCCGTCGACGGGCAGCCACAGCCCGTGGATGACCAGCACGTGTTCCCCCTCGTCGCCCGCCCGCGCCCAGGATAGGCGGCCCCGATGCGACGCACCGGTCAGCCTCGGTCGGCTAGCCTCGCGGCCATGGTCGACCTCCTGGTGATCGGCGGACTCGGGGTGGATGTGCGGGTCCGGGTGCCCGCGCTGCCGCTACCGGCCGCCGACTCGCACACCGTCGAGCCGATCGAGCTGCGGATCGGCAACACCGGCGCCGGGGTGGCGCTGGCCGGCCGGGCGCTCGGCCTTCGGGTACGGGTGGTCGACACCCTCGGGGCGGACGTGCCCGGCGATCTGGTCCGGATGGCGCTGGCCCGGGCCGGCGTGCCGGCGGTGCTGGCCGAGGACCCTGGCGGCACCCGACGGTCGGTGAGCCTGGTGGACCCGGGCGGGCGACGCACCTCGCTGTACGACCCCCGCCCCTGGCGAGGCGGAACGCCGTTCGCGCCGACGGAGCTGGCCGGGCTGGTCCGCGATGCCCGGCACGTCCACATTTCGATCATGGACTGGACCCTGCCGCTGCTACCCGCCGTGCGTGCGGCCCTGCCGGCGGGCGTGGCGCTCTCCACCGACCTGCACGACTGGGACGGCGCGAACCCCTACCACCGGCCGTTCGCCGACATCGCCGACCTGGTCCTGGTCAGCGGGGTGCGGCTGGCCGACCGGGCCGCGGCGCTCGCCGGCACGCTGGCGCCCCGGACCGTCGTGGTGACCCGGGGCGCGGACGGCAGCGAGCTGTACCCGGGCGACGGCACGGCCGTGCCGGTGCCGCCCGCCGCCCCGCCGGGGCCGGTGGTGGACAGCAACGGGGCGGGCGACGCGTTCGCGGCCGGGCTCATCGCCGGGCGATTGCGCGGCGAGTCGCTGGCGGAGGCGGCCCGGTACGCGGCCCGGGTCGCCGCGGCTGCCTGCACGCACGACGGCATGGAGTACCCGCCGGGCCTGCTGCCGGCCAGTTGACGGCGTACAACCCCGGCGACGCGTCGGCCGGCCCGCTGCCCCGCTATCCGCTGCGGGCGGCGGGCGCGGCGGGCAGGATGGGCGCATGGCTTCATCCGTGCAGATCCTCCTCGTCGGCGGCGCGGCGGACGGGCAGAGTGTCACCGTCGAGCTGGACAGCAACGGCCGTCCCCCACTGACCCACCACCACCTCGGGTCCGGTGGGCTGGCCGGGGCGCAGATCTACGAGCTGGAGTCCGCCGGCGAAGACGCCCGCGAGTGGCGCTACCGGTGGACCGGCCCGGCGGTGTGACGTTCGCTCAGACCCGGGTGAGGGTCTGGCTACGGAGGCTGTCCAGCACACCACGGGTGACCTCGGAGGTGCCCCGGGCCTGCTCGCAGACCTCGGCAACCCTCCGGGCGGTGGCCTCGGCGCGCTGCTCCCGCTCGTCCCAGAGCCGGTCGACCTCGGCCAGCAGTGGCCCCTCGACCTCCCGCTCCACACCGCGCAGCGCCGGCACGCCGAGCCGCTGGGCCAGGTCGAAGACCTTGCCGGCGTACGGCAGCGGCAGGAACGGGGTGCCGACCATCGCCGCGAAGATCAGGAAGTGCAGGCGCATGCCCACGGCCAGGTCGAAGTGGCGCATCAGCCCGAGGACCTGCTGCGGCGAGTAGGTGCCGTGCAGGATCCGCCCCCGCTCGGCGGCGATCATGTGGGACAGCACCCCGTGGGCGTGCCGGATGTCGTCGCGTTCCATCGGCACGAACAGCACGTACGCGTCGATCCGGTTCACCAGGAAGTCACCGATCTGGGCCAGCAGCCGGTGGTAGCCGTCCACGTCGAGCCGCTCGGCGGCCCGTCCGGGCTCCCGCACGCTGATCCCGACCAGCCGCGTGCCGGCCGGCACGCCCTCCTCGCGCAGCAGCTCGACCGGGAACTCCTCCGGCTGCAACAGGAACGCCGGGTCGGCGGTGACCGTGATCGGGTTGAGCAGCCCCGCCTCCTCCAGCACCATCCGGGACTCCTGGTCGCGGACGGTCACCTGCACCGCGCTGGCGAGCGTCTCCCGGACCATCCCGGTGTCCACCGCGTCGCTGAGCGGCCCGACTCCCACCGCGTACGTGATCAGGGGCAGGCCGCGCTCCTGGGCGACCCGGACCACCCGCAGGTAGCGGCGGGCCTCCCGGTCGTAGAGGATCCCTCCGCCGCCCAGGATGAGCAGGTCGAGCTGGGCCAGGACCAGCGCGGAGTCGGTGCGGCTGACGCCCTCCCAGGGCACCGCCTCCACGTCGGGGTGGGCGACGCGGGTGTGCTCGGGGTGACGGGAGAAGACGATGATGCGGGCGTTCGGCTCCTGCTTGCGCAGATCCGCGAGGAGGCCGGTGAGGATCGCCTCGTCGCCGAGGTTCCGGCCACCGTACGAGCCGAGCACACCAATGGTCAGTCCGGCACCATGCGTCATCCGTCGCTCCTCCCCGGGTGCGGTCCGCCGGCGGGTTCCCGCTGGGCTGGTGAACAGTCCTGCCGAGGAGACTGAGGCGAGCGAGGAGGCTGAGGCGAGCGCGCGTAATCAGCCCGCCGGGTCGATCCGCTTGGCCATCTGCTGTGAGGTGACCTCGAAATCCAGGCTGCGGTAGAGCCCGATCGCCACGGTGTTCGTGCCGAAGACGTTCAACCCCAGCTCGGGTACGCCGAGACGGGCCAGTTCCGCCTCCATGAGCTGGATCATCCGACGCGCGTGCCCCCGGCCCCGGTGCTCCGGGTGCACCTCGATGTTGTGAATCCAGGCCCGCAGCGTGTCGGGCGCGCCGGCCCCGGGCAGGGTCACCCAGATCCAGCCGACCTCGGCGTCGTCGACCCGGGCCATCCGCAGCAGCACGCCCTCGGTGGCCGCGCCCGCCGGCAGCAGCTCCCGCATCTGGCTCGCCGACCGCTCCCGGGCCGCCTCCGGGGTCAGGCCCCGGTGCGCCACCAGATCCTCGGCGTACTCCCGCTCCAGCGGTCCGCGCAGCCGATCCAGCTCCTGCTCGGTCATCGGCGCCAGCGTCAACTCCACTGTCTCCCCCTCTCACCGGTGTCCTCCCGCGCGAGCCCGACGGGGCGACCCGACGAGCGCGGCCCGGCAATGATGGCAGGGTGCGGATCGCCCACGTCAGCGACAGCCACCTCGCCAACCCGGAGGGGGTCGCCACCTCGGTCGGCACCACCGTGGCACTGCTGCGCGCCACCGACCACCGGGTCGTCCTGCACTGCCCCGGCCCGCTGTCCCGCCGGCGCCGCCAGCCGGGTGAGGTGCCCTCGCTGCCGGTGCCGACCCGGCCGTACCGACTGGCGCCGCCCCGGCCGCCGGACGCACCGGCCGACGTGGTGCACGTCCACACCACCGGCCCGCTCGGCGTCGCCGGGCTGCGCTGGGCCGCCGAGCAGGGCGTGCCCGCGGTGCTCACCTGGCACACCGACCTGGTGGCGTACGCGGCGCACTACCCCGAGGTGCCGATCGGCGCCGCGTACGCCGGCCTGCGGCTGGGTCTGCGCTGGGGGGTCCGGGACCTGTGGGCGCTGGCCCGCCCCGGCCCGGCCCGGCAGGCGCGGCTGGCGGAGCTCGGGCGGTGCCTGCTGGCGCACACCAGCGTGCTGGTCACCCCGTCGGCCAAGACGGCGGCGCTGATGGCCCCGATGGCCGGGCGGACCCCGATCGTGGTGCTGCCGACCCCGGTCGCCGCGCCGGGTGTCGACGCCGACGACCGGCGGCGGCTGCGGGCCCGGCTGGGCATCGCGGCGGACGCGCCGGTGGTGCTCGCGGTGGGCCGCACCACGCCGGAGAAGAATCCGGACCTGCTGTTGGCCGCGTTCGCCCGGGTCCGGCGCGACCTGCCGGCGGCACGGCTGGTGCTTCTCGGGGCGCGGCGACACCGGATCGCGGTCCGCCGGGCGGCCCGGCGGCTCGGCGTGGCTGACGCGCTGCACCTGCTGCGCCCGGTGCGGCACGACCGGGTGGGCGCGCACTACCGGGCGGCGGACGTGCTCGCGTTCGCGTCCACAACCGACACTCAGGGGTTGACGCTCTGCGAGGCCGAGGCGTACGGACTGCCCGTGGCCATGGTGGACGCGGCACTGGCCGAGCGGCCCGGCGCCGCCACCACCCGACCGGTCGCCGAGCCCACGGCGGCGGCGTTCGGGGCGCTGCTGACCCGACTGCTGACCGAGCCGGAGCTTCGCGCGTCGGTGGTCCGGGACGGCCGGGCGGCGGTGGCGGCCTGGTCCGGGCCGCGTTACCTGGCCGAGCTGACCACCCTGTATGCGACGCTGCGGCCGGTCAGCGCAGCGGACGCGACGACAGCCGACCCACCTGGGCCAGCACCAGCGGGAGCTGCCATCCCCGAGGCGCGGCGAGGTGACGCGGCGACCAGACGGGCGCGAACTTCGCCTTGAACCGGCGCAGCCCCCGGAATCGGTACCAGCGCTCGCCGTGCGCGTACACCGCCCGGCCCAACCGGCACAGCGGGTCCGCGCCGGTCAGCCCGGACAGCGGGGCCAGCCCCAGCTCGACGCTGGTCAGGCCCCGGTCCCGCGCCGCGTGCAGCACCTCGACCAGGAGATGGTCCATCACCGTGGGTGGCGCGTCCGGGTGGTACCGCAGCAGGTCCACGCCCCACCGGTGCGGCGTCGGCAGCAGCGCGGCGAAGGCCACCGCCCGTCCGCGCTGTCGCAGCACCGCGATCGGCAGCCGGGCCAGGTGGCCGGGCACGAACCCGCCCAGGGAGAACGACATGTCCGGTCGCCCGGCCAGCCAGGCGTCCGAGACGGGGCGCAGCTCGTCGACCAGGCCCGCGCCGGGCAGCACCGCGAACGACAGATCGTCGCGCTGGGCCAGCCGCCGCCAGTTGCGGCGCAGCGCCCCCCGCGCCGGCCCGGTCAGGGCGAAGTCGGCCAGCGGCACGCTCGCCGACTCCCCCACCGGATGCACGGCGAGACCCAGCCGGCGCAGCTCGGGCAGCAGCGAGTCGCCGACGTGGTACACCGCCGGGCGGCGGCCGGCCCGCCGGGCGGTCGCGCAGAAGTCGGCCAGCAACCCGTACCGCTCGGCGGCCGACCCGACCGGCGGCCCGAACGCGATCCAGGAGCGGCCGCACACCCCGTACATCAGGAAGCTGGCCCCGGACGGCGAGAAGTGGAACCGCTTGTCGCCGAGGAGCGCGAGCGCGGAGTCCGGCTCCCGGTCGGTGTCGGCGGCCAGGATCGCCCGTACCCGGCGCAGTTGCTCGTCATGGCGTCCGTCGATGCGGCGATGGTAGCGTCCGCCGCGTGTCCGGCCGGGTCCTGCGGGTCAGCGCCGGCGCGGTGGTCGCCGTCGGGCTGGCCCTGTCCGTGATCGCCGCGCGCGAGGAGCCCGTCGAGCTGCTGTTCTACTTCACCGTGCAGGTCAACCTGGCCTACCTCGTGGCGCTGCTGGCCGGCGGTGGCGAGCGGCTGCGCACCGCGCTCGCCGTCTACCTCGTCGGCACTGCCCTGGTCTTCGTGCTGGTGCTGGCCAATCCGTGGAGCGGCTACGCGATGGTGGCCACGGTCGACGCCCGGGGGCCGGTCTCCGACGCCGGCAACCTGCTGCTGCACGCGGTCGCGCCGCCGCTGGCCGCCGCGGAGTGGCTCACCCGCCGTCCCCGGGCGGCCCTGCGCCCGGCGTACGCGGTCAGCCTGCTCGCCTATCCGCTGGTGTGGCTGACGGTGATCCTGGTCCGCGGCGCCCTCGGCCGGGACGAGGACCGCTACCTCTATCCGTTCCTCGACGTCCCTCGACTCGGGTACCCCACGGTCGTCCTCAACGCGTTGCTCTTCGCCCTGACCCTGCTGCTGATCGCCCTGACCGCGGTCCGCCTCACCCGCCCCGACCCGTCTCCGGGCTACGCCCCGCTCCCCCGGCGCGATGGCGGAAAACGGACCTGGGGGTGGAAACGAGGGGTCCGATGGCCGCCAGACGAGGAGCCGGCGCGGCGACATGATCGTTTGCATGACGACGACGTTTGACGGAACGGTAGCCCTGGTGACGGGCGGTTCCCGGGGCATCGGAGCCGGTATCGCCCTGCGGCTGGCACAGGACGGGGCCGACGTGGCGCTGACCTACCGGCAGAACGCTGAGCAGGCCGCGACCGTGGTGAAGCAGATCGAGGCGCTGGGCCGGCGGGCGCTGGCCATCCAGGCCGACGGCGCCGACGCGAGCGCGGTGCGGAACGCGGTCGACCGGCGGCGTGGGTGGACGGTTCTGGCTCACCCGTCCCCCTCCAACACCGGGCGTACCGTGTCGACGAACGAGACGCGGCGGTTCGTCCGCACCTCGATTGCGGCGAGCCAGCGCTCGCGATGCCGGTCGCGCAGCGGCACCCCCGCCTCGCCGCCGACCGGCGCTGGTCGGCGTACTCGGTGGTGAGGCTGGCCAGCACCGACCGGGCCGCCGCCGCCACCTCCGCCGGACCCTCCAGCAACACCAGGTTGTACGCCTCGTCCACGGCGCGCATCGCCGCGTACGTCTCGTCGTAACCGGGCTCCGGCCCGTCCCCGCCGGCCTCCACCCACCGCCGGTCCAACCGCCGGTACGCCTGGTCGCAGGCGCTCAGGAACCCGACGTACGCCTCTCGCCGCAGCTCGTCACGACGGGTCGCCCGCCGTTCGGCGTTCTCCTGCCGCGCGACGGTGAGCTGGTGGGCCAGTTGTCGGCGGGTGCTGCGCGCGCCGATCAGCCCGGTCAGGGCGGCGGCGGCCAATGTGGACAGGGCGGTGATCAACGCGACGGCGACGGTGTCCTGCACGCGCCCATCATGGCGGCGCCCAGACTCTGGCCGCCACCGTCAGCGGGGCGGGTCCTCGCCGGTGAGTCCGTCCACCGACTCCCGGATCAGGTCGGCGTGGCCGACGTGCCGTGCGTACTCCTCGATCAGGTCGACCAGGACCCGGCGCAGGCTGGGCACCTGACCGTCCGGCCAGTCGCCCCGGGCCAACTGCTCCGGCCCGGCGTCGGCGAGCAACTCCGCGACGGTCGCGCGGGAGCGCGCCACCGCCTCCCGCCAGAGCGAGTAGAGCTGTTCGGGGCTGTCGTCGGCGGCCGAACGCCAGTCCCAGCCCGGATTCGCGTCCCAGTCGACCGTGTCCCACGGTGGCCCCGGCGACCGCCCGGCCAGCTTCAGCGAGAAGTAGAGATCCTCGACCAGGGCCAGGTGCTTGAGCAGCCCGCCCAGGGTGATCGACGACGGGCCGAGCGTCGCCCGGAGGCCGGCGGCGTCCAGCCCGCCGGTCTTCCACGCGAGCGTGGCGCGCTGGCGGTCCAGGGAGCCGAGCAGCGTGGCGGTCTCGTCGCCCGCGATCGGCGGTTCGGGGTGACCGTGCTCGTCCGCGTTGGTCATGGAGACGGACGCTACCGCCCGACGTGGCGAAGCGCTGCCCGCGCCGATCACTGGTTGACTGCCGGGATTGGTGCTGATGCGAGAAGGGGTGGGCGCGGCAGGTTTCGAACCTGCGACCCCCCGCTTGTAAGGCGGGTGCTCTCCCACTGAGCTACGCGCCCGGAACGCCCGTACGGCGGGCCGGAGGCTGGCAAGCTTACCCTGCTCGCCGCCGACCCGGGCGCACGGCGTACCCCGGTCAGGAGGTCGCTTCGGCGATGGCCTTGCGCCAGCCCTGCTGGTCGCGGGCTTCGCCTGGGCCGTTCAGCTCGGCGAAGCGGACCACGCCGGTCTTGTCGATGACGAACGTGCCCCGGTTGGCGAAGCCGGCGACGTCGTTGAAGACCCCGTACGCCTGGGCGACGGCGCCGTGCGGCCAGAAGTCGGCCAGCATGGGGAACTGGTAGCCCTCCCGGTCGGCCCAGACCTTGTGGCTGTAGACCGAGTCGACGCTGACCGTCAGCACCTGGACGTCGTCGTTGACGTACTCGTCGAGGTTGTCCCGCACCTCAGCCAGCTCGCCCTGGCAGGTGCCGGTGAAGGCGAGCGGGTAGAAGACCAGCAGCACGGTGCGCCGACCGCGGAAGGCCGAGAGCCGGACCTCCTGGTTGTTCTGGTCCTTCAGCGTGAAGTCCGGCGCCTCGGCGCCAACCTCGACGGGCATGCGAACTCCTCGGGTCGAGTCAGGGGACGGCACGAGCCTGCCACACCCGGCGGCGCGGACCGCCGGGCGCGCGAGGGGAACGAGTGTCGGGCTACTTCTTGGCCTTGGCCCCTCGGCGCAGCACCAGGCGGGCGCCGCTCCAGTCCCGGCCGGCGTTGACGGTGGAGGTCTGCTGAAGGCCGGCGGTGGGCGCGGACTCCGCGACCTCGCTCGGCTCGACGTGCCCGTCACGCCCGGCCTTGGGCGTGAGCAGCCAGACGACCCCGTTGTCGGCCAGCGGGCCGAGGGCGTCGACGAGAAGCTCGAAGAGGTCACCGTCGCCGTCGCGGTACCAGACCAGCACCGCGTCGACCACCTCGTCGGTGTCCTCGTCGACCAGATCTCCACAGCGGTCGGTCAGGGCGTCCCGGAGATCCTGGTCGACGTCGTCGTCGTACCCCATCTCCATGACGACCATCCCCGGTTCGATCCCGAACCGGTCCGCCAGGCTGCGTACCCCGTCGGCGGCCTGACCAGCGGTCGCGCTCACTGTCGCGTGCCTCCTCATCTCGTCCCTGCTCGCGGCGCCGGAACCGACGCCGTCAGGCAAAGTCCACACAGTTGTGCGTCCGCGCGCAAGTGGCGCACCGGGTGGAACGGAATTTACCGTGCCAGCAGCGTACGGGCACCGTCGGTAATGGCTTCCTCGGAGACCAGAACCTGACGTGCTGCCGGACCTAATGGTACAAACGAGTCAACTCCGGCTACTCGTCGCGCCGCACCCACATATCCGGCGTCGACCAGCGCGGCGATCACCCCTTCGCCGACCCCGCCGGACCGGCGTGTCTCGTCCACCACCAGCACCCGGCCGGTCGCCGAGGCCTCCCGGATGATGTCGGCCACCGGCAGCGGGGCCAGCCAGCGCAGGTCCACCACCCGGGTGCCCACCCCCTCCTCGGCGAGGACGGCCGCGGCCCGCAGCGACATCCGCACCCCGTTACCGAAGGTGATGATTGTCAGGTCGTCGGCCGAACCGACCCGGTAGACCCGGGCCCGGCCGATCGGCACGTGCCCGGCCACCCAGGCGCCCGGCTCCGGATACCCGGCCAGCCACTCCCCGTCGCCCTCGGCGTACAGGTCACGGTTGTGGTAGAGCGCGATCGGCTCCAGGAACACGCAGACGCTGCCGTCGACCGCCGCGCTGGCCAGGCAGGTCCGCAGCATGGGCGCGGCGTCGTCCGGCCGCGCCGGCACCGCGACCACCAGGCCGGGCACATCCCGGAGTACGGCCACCGAGTTGTCGTTGTGGAAGTGCCCGCCGAACCCCTCCTGGTACGCGAGCCCGGCCACCCGCACCACCATCGGGTTGCGGAACGCGCCCTGGGAGAAGAACTGCATGGTGGCCGCCTCGCCGCGCAGCTGGTCCTCGGCGTTGTGCAGGTACGCCAGGTACTGGATCTCCGGCACCGGCAGCATCCCGGCCAGCCCGGCGCCCAGGCCCAACCCGAGCACCGAGGTCTCGTCGAGCAGGGTGTCGAAGACCCGAGCCGGCCCGAAACGGTCGCGCAGCCCCTTGGTCACCCCGTACACGCCGCCCTTGGCGGCCACGTCCTCGCCGAAGACCGCCATCTGCGGGTGGTCGAGCAGCCCGTCGGCGAGCGCCGCGTTGATGCTCTGCGCGAGGGTCAGCGGGCCGACCAGCTCCGGCGGCTTGCCCCCGAACGCCTCCGCGCGGGCGCCCGCGCCGGGCCCGCTGGCCCGGGCCGCCGCGTCGGCCACCGCCCGCGCGACCCGTACCGGCCGGCGGGGCGCGAGCGCGGACACCACGTCGGCCGCGGAGGCCAGCTTCGGCTCGCCCAGCACCTCCTCAGCGAGCCGGCGCACCTGCCAGCCGGTCTCGTCGTACCGGGCCAACAGCTCCTCGCCCGTCGCCATCCCGGCGTCGACGAGCAGCCGGGCGGTGGCGGCCAGCGGGTCCCGGTCCAGGTCCGCGGCGAGTTCCGACGGGCTGCGGTACGCCGACTCCGCGTCCGCTCCGGCGTGCCCCATCAACCGGACGGTGCGCAGGTGCAGCACGGCCGGGCGCCGGTGCCGGCGTACCCAGGCCGCCGCCTCCGCCGCCACCGCGTACGCCTGCACCGGGTCCGCCCCGTCGGCGGCCAGGTAGCGGATGCCCGGCTTTGCCCGCAGCGTCGCCTCCACCCAGCCCTCCGGGGAGCGGACGCTGATGCCCAGCCCGTTGTCCTCGCAGACGAAGAGCACCGGGATGCGCAGCCCGGCGTGGTCGTACCAGCCGGCGGTGTTGAAGGCAGCGGTGGCGCTGGCGTGGTTCACCGAGGCGTCGCCGAACGAACAGACCACGATGGCGTCCGGTGGCCACGGGGCATGCTCGGCGCCGCCACCGCTGCCGACCCGCACCCCGGCGCCGGTGCGCCGCCCGGCGCTGTCCAGCCGGCGCAGCCGCTCCACGGCGAGTCCCATCCCGACCGCCCGCGGCAGGTGCGAGGCGATGGTGGAGGTGGTCGGCACGACGGCCAGGTCGGCCCGGCCGAACACCTTGTGCCGGCCCCCGGCGATCGGCTCCTGGCTGGAGGCGACCATCCCGCGCAGCACGTCCCGGGCCGCGTCCGCGTACGCCGCGAACGCGCCGGCGGGCGGCACGGAGCCGTCCGGTTCGGGCTCGGCCGGCTCGGCCGGCTCGGCAAGCTCCGCCGGCGGCGGCGGGTCGGCGACGGGCGCCGCGTCGGCGACGGTCTGGGCGGCGCGCACGCAGTAGAAGGCGCCCGAGCGGTAGTGCAGCAGCGCCGGATCGGTGGGGCGCAGCGCGGCGGCGACCGCCGCGTTGCCCTCGTGCCCGGCCGAGCCGATGGTGTAGAAGCCCTCCCCGAAGCTGCGCAGCCAGCGGCCGGCCAGGTCGAGCTGCCGGCTGGTCACCTGCGCGTCGAACAGGTCCAGCAGTTGCGCGCCGGTCAGCGGGGCGTCGTCGGTGACCGGGTCGGCGGGGTCACGCCGCCGCTCGGCGGCGGGCAGCGCCGCCAGCGTCTCCCGGAACCGGTCGTCGAGATCTTGCGGGGTGGTCACGCCGCCCAGCATTACCGACGCAAGCCCTGGTCGCCCAGCGGGACACGGCGAGGACCCCTCGGCTCATTCCGGCCCGCACGGCTCCGGCCAGCCCTCGTCGGACACCTTCCACACCAGGTCGCGCAGGGTGCCCAGCTCCCGGTCGGTCAGCCCGGCCAGGAGTCGGGAGTCGGACATCACCTCGGTCACCCGATCCCGCACGCCCCGGCCCTGCCCGGTCACCACCAGCGTCTTCTGCCGCCGGTCGGTGGGGTCGGTGCGGCGCTCGACCAGGCCGGCCTGCTCCAGCTTGTCGACCAGCGCGGTCACGTTCGACCGGTCACAACCCAGCCGCTCGGCGAGGTCGCGGGCCGGCAGCGGCCGGTCCGGGTCCAGCTCGTGCAGCGCCCGGGCCGCCGCCGGGGTGAGCCCCAGCTCGGTGAACGCGGCGCCCTGCCGGTGCCGCAGGGCGGCGGTCACGTGCGCCATCCGGCGTACCACGTCGGCGGCCAGGCCGGCCCGGTCCACCGGCCCGCCCGCTGCGGGAACGACCTCCTGCGCCACGGCCACATCGTACGCACGGGGCCGGCCGCCCAGCTCCAAGATCAGGCCGGGTCACGCTGGCCCGCGGCCCGGCCGGATCGACCGCGATGATCGGTGTTCGGCTGCCGGTGACGAGCCGGGGCACTCGCCGTCACCTCCCGGTCATCAGGGCTCGCGAGGCTCCCGGAGTCACGAGAAATCGGACTCTGGGGAGGATTCATGTCACTGTCCCGACGTACCATCCTGCTGTCCGGCGCCGCCCTCGGCGCCGCCGGCGCGGTCACCGGGCTGCCGGTGGCGGCCGGCGCGGCGGCGGCCCGCCGGCCGTTGGCCTACCCGTTCACCCTCGGCGTGGCCTCCGGCGACCCGGATCACGAGGGGTTCGTGCTGTGGACCCGACTGGCTCCGCAGCCGCTCGCCGAGGACGGCCTCGGCGGCATGCCGGACCGCGACGTGCCGGTGCACTGGGAGCTGGCCGCCGACGAGCGATTCCGGCACATCGTGCGGCGCGGCGTCGCCGTCGCCCGCACCCGCTCGGCGCACAGCGTGCACGTGGAGCTGGCCGGCCTGCTGCCCGGCCGGGAGTACTTCTACCGGTTCCGCGCCGAGCGGCACCTCTCGTCGGTCGGGCGCACCCGCACCGCCCCGGCGCCGTGGACCATGCCCGCCGCGCTGGCGATGGGCTTCGCCTCCTGCTCCCAGTACGAGCACGGCTACTTCACCGCCTACCGGCGGCTGGCCGAGACCGAGCCGGAGCTGATCCTGCACCTGGGCGACTACCAGTACGAGTACGCGCCGGACACGTACACCGTCCCGGGTGGCAACCCGCGTGACCACGAGGGGCCGGAGACCCGGACGCTGGCCAACTACCGGCAGCGGCACGCCCAGTACAAGACCGACGCTGACCTGCAGGCGGCGCACGCGGTGGCGCCGTGGGTGGTCGTCTTCGACGACCACGAGGTGGAGAACAACTGGGCCGACGAGGTGCCGGAGGCGCCGGACCCGGAGTTCCCCGCCCGGCGGGCGGCGGCATTCCAGGCGTACTACGAGAACATGCCGCTGCGGCGCACCTCGATCCCGCGCGGCATCGACATGCAGCTCTACCGGCGGGTCCGCTGGGGACGGCTGGCCACCTTCCACATGCTCGACACCCGGCAGTACCGCGACGACCAGGCCTGTGGCGACGGCTATGACGCCTGCCCGGCGGCCTCCGACCCCGCCCGGTCCATCACCGGCGCGGAGCAGGAGGCGTGGCTGCTGGACGGCTTCCGCCGCTCGGACGCCCGCTGGGACATCCTGGGCCAGCAGGTGTTCTTCGCCCAGCGGGACAACAACGCCGGCCCGCTCACCGTCACCAGCATGGACGCCTGGGACGGCTACGTCGCCTCCCGGGACCGGATCACCCGGGGCTGGCTGGCCGCCGGGGTACGCAACCCGGTGGTGCTGACCGGCGACGTGCACGCGCACTGGGCCAGCGACCTGAAGCTCGACTACGCCGATCCGACCTCGCGCACCGTCGGCACCGAACTGGTCTGCTCCTCGATCACCTCGGGCGGCGACGGCGCGGACTCGGCGTCCGGGTCGCACCCGTGGTTCGGCTTCAACCCGCACCTGCGCTTCCAGAACAACCTGCGGGGGTACGTGCGCACCACGATCACCCCGGGGCAGCTCTCCGCCGACTTCGACGTGCTGCCGCACGTGAGTCGGCCGGGCGCGCCCGCGTACACCCGGGCCTCGTTCGTGATCGAGGACCGCGTGCCCGGCCTGCACCAGACGGCGGACAACCCGGTCCAGTCGGCTGCCCGCGCCGCCGCGCCGTACGCGGACGCCGGCCAGCAGACCGTCCAGCAGGAGACTGTCCGCCCGTAACCTGCCGACGCCAGGATCCGCGCGACATCAGGGAACGTGCTGCCTCGGCCACGTGGTGAGGCGGCGTCGTCCGGGGTGTCGCGCGGATCCGGTGGCAGCAGGCGCGTCAGGCGGGGAGGAAGGAGAAGCGGACCTGGCGGGTCGGGTTGTCGCCGTTGGTGTCGACCAGGCAGAGCGACTGCCAGGTGCCCAGCGCCAGCCGGCCCCCGAGCACCGGCAGCGTGGCGTACGGCGGGACGAACGCCGGCAGCACGTGGTCCCGGCCGTGGCCGGGCGAGCCGTGCCGGTGCCGCCAGCGGTCGTCGGTGGGGAGCAGCGCGTCCAGGGCGGTGAGCAGGTCGTCGTCGGAACCGGAGCCGGTCTCGATGATCGCCAGTCCGGCGGTGGCGTGCGGCACGAAGACGTGCAGCAGGCCGTCGCCCTCGCTGGAGACGAACCCCTGGGCCTCGGCGGTGATGTCCCGGACGGCCGGTCGGGACCCGGTCTGGACGGTGATCACGTCACTGCGCATACGTCGCATTCTGCCCCAGCGCCGGCTCGGGAGCCGTCGCCACCGTCACCCCGGCGGAGTCACCCTCGCCTCCGGCCGTCGCATGATCGGCCGACCCCGGTGCTCGTAGCGCTAAGTTACCGGCGGGTATCTGTGTCGCTCATCGCGTCGAGGGGACCTAGACGTGACGACGGGTGCCACCAGGGGGCAGGATGGCGCTAGAGACCTATCCCACACACAACCGAGGGAACGCCTGTGGCTACGGAACGCAAGCGCCCGGTGATCAGCGACGGCCTACCGAGCCAGCTTCCGGACATCGACCCTGAAGAGACCAGCGAATGGGTCGAGTCGCTTGATGGTGTCATTGACGAGCGAGGTGCCAAACGCGCCCGTTACGTCATGCTGCGCCTGCTGGAGCGGGCTCGCGAACGCCAGGTCGGGGTTCCGCCCCTGACCACCACCGACTACATCAACACCATCACTCCGGAGCGCGAGCCGTGGTTCCCGGGCGACGAGCACGTCGAGCGGCGGATCCGGGCCTACGTCCGGTGGAACGCCGCGATGCTGGTGCACCGGGCGCAGCGCCCGGAGATCGGTGTCGGCGGGCACATCTCCACCTTCGCCAGCTCGGCGTCGCTCTACGAGGTGGGCTTCAACCACTTCTTCCGGGGCAAGAACCACCCGGGCGGCGGCGACCAGATCTACTACCAGGGTCACGCTTCCCCCGGTATGTACGCGCGCGCGTTCCTGGAGGGGCGGCTCAGCGAGCACCAGCTCGACGGGTTCCGGCAGGAGCTGTCACACCCGGGTGGTGGGCTGCCCTCGTACCCGCACCCGCGGTTGATGCCGGACTTCTGGGAGTTCCCCACCGTCTCGATGGGCCTCGGTGGCCTGAACGCGATCTACCAGGCCCGGTTCAACCGGTACCTGCAGCACCGCGGCATCAAGGACACGTCGCAGCAGCACGTCTGGGCGTTCCTCGGCGACGGTGAGATGGACGAGCCGGAGACGCTGGGCGCCATCGGCGTGGCCGCCCGCGAGGAGCTCGACAACCTCACCTTCGTGATCAACTGCAACCTCCAGCGTCTGGACGGTCCCGTCCGCGGCAACGGCAAGGTGATGCAGGAGCTGGAGGCGTTCTTCCGGGGCGCCGGCTGGAACGTCATCAAGGTGGTCTGGGGCCGGGAGTGGGACCCGCTGCTCGCCGCCGACACCGACGGCGCGCTGGTCAACCTCATGAACACCACGACCGACGGCGACTACCAGACCTACAAGGCGGAGTCCGGCGCGTACGTGCGGGAGCACTTCTTCGGCCGCGACCCGCGCACGCGCAAGATGGTCGAGCCGCTGAGCGACGACGAGATCTGGAACCTCAAGCGGGGTGGGCACGACTACCGCAAGCTCTACGCGGCCTACAAGGCGGCCACCGAGCACACTGGTCAGCCCACCGTCATCCTGGCGAAGACGATCAAGGGCTGGACGCTCGGCTCGCACTTCGAGGGCCGTAACGCGACCCACCAGATGAAGAAGCTGACGCTGGAGGACTTGAAGACCTTCCGCGACCGCCTCTACCTGGACATTCCGGACTCGGCGCTGGAGGAGAACCCCTACCTGCCGCCGTACTACCACCCGGGCGAGAAGTCCGAGGAGCTGGCGTACCTCAAGG
This sequence comes from Micromonospora sp. BL4, assembly GCF_003667505.1. Lineage (GTDB taxonomy): Bacteria > Actinomycetota > Actinomycetes > Mycobacteriales > Micromonosporaceae > Micromonospora. Next base: position 10,470 of record NZ_RCVJ01000097.1, on the reverse strand, counting down.
AGCGGCGCGAGCAGCTCGGCGGCTACCTGCCGTCCCGGCGGAGCAGCACCAAGCGGCTGACCATCCCCGGCCCGGAACGGTTCGCCGACGTCAAGCGCGGCTCGGGCAAGCAGAAGGTGGCCACCACCATGGCCTTCGTCCGCCTGCTCAAGGACATCATGAAGGACAAGGAGTTCGGCAAGCGCTGGGTGCCGATCATCCCCGACGAGGCGCGCACGTTCGGCCTCGACTCGATCTTCCCGACCGCGAAGATCTACTCGCCGCACGGCCAGCGCTACACCTCCGTCGACCGGGAGCTGTTCCTGTCGTACAAGGAGTCGACGACCGGGCAGATCCTGCACGAGGGGATCAACGAGGCCGGCTCGGTCGCCTCGTTCACCGCCGCGGGCTCGTCGTACGCCACGCACGACGAGCCGATGATCCCGATGTACATCTTCTACTCGATGTTCGGGTTCCAGCGGACCGCCGACGGGCTGTGGGCGGCGGCGGACCAGATGGCGCGGGGCTTCCTGCTCGGCGCGACCGCGGGACGGACGACGCTCAACGGTGAGGGCCTCCAGCACGAGGACGGCCACTCGCTGCTGATCGCCGCCACCAACCCGGCGGTGGTCGCGTACGACCCGGCGTTCTCCTTCGAGATCGCGCACATCATGGAGAACGGCCTGCACCGGATGTACGGGGACGCGCAGGAGAACGTCCTCTACTACCTGACGGTCTACAACGAGCCGATCCTTCAGCCGGCGGAGCCGGCCGGGGTGGACGTGGAGGGCCTGCTCAAGGGCATCTACCGCTACTCGCCGGCACCGCAGGTCGACGGCCCGAAGGCCAACGTGCTCGCCTCGGGCACCGGCATGCAGTGGGCGCTCAAGGCCCAGCAGCTGCTCGCCCAGGACTGGGGGGTGGCCGCCGACGTCTGGTCGGTGACCTCCTGGACCGAGCTGCGCCGCGACGCGGTGGAGTGCGAGGAGTTCAACCTGCTCAACCCGGGCGCCGAGGCGAAGGTGCCGTACGTCCAGCAGAAGCTGGCCGACGCCGACGGGCCGAAGGTCGCGGTCAGCGACTGGATGCGCGCGGTGCCGGACCTGATCGCCCGCTGGGTTCCCGGCGACTACACGTCGCTCGGCACCGACGGCTACGGCATGTCTGACACCCGGCACGCGCTGCGCCGGCACTTCCACGTCGACGCCGAGTCGATCGTGGTCGCCACGCTGCGGCAGCTCGCCCGCAGCGGCGCGGTCGCGGCGACCGTGCCGGCCGAGGCCGCCAAGAAGTACGCGATCGACGACGTGAACGCCGCCCCGGTCGGCGAGACCGGCGGCGACAGCTGATCCAGCACGACCAAGGAAGGGCCCGGCGCGGTGCGCCGGGCCCTTTTTGGTGCACCCGCACCCTTGCCCCGCACTCCCGACCGACCGGGCGGACGGCGGTGAGATGAGGGCGGCGGCGGTCCGGGGTCCCTGGCGGGGACCCGGGGGCCACCGCCGGGGCGGGTGACGCCGTGAACTCGGCGGATCAGCCGACGGCGGCCAGGTCGGTGAGCCGGGCCAGCGAGTCCTCCAGGTCGGCGCCGACCCGACGCAGTCCGAGGCGCAGCAGGGCCGCCTTGACCGGGCCGGCCGGCCAGCGGACCACGATGAGCCGCACGATGGTCCCGCCCTCCTCCTCCTCGTCCGGAGTGAGCTGGACGTAGATTTCGGTGCGCGCCTCCGCGCGGGCGCCCGCGCCCTTGGCCCGTTCCCGCCAGCCGATCAGAGTCGGCTCCTGATAGGCGATCACCTCGGCCTCGTGCGCCGAGCCGCGCCCCGCCTGGACCAGCTGCCGCCGGCCGAAGCCCTCCCCCGAGAGCACTTCGGCCGCACGGACCCCCGCCAGCCAGGCCGGCAACTGCTCAGCCCGCTGTACGACGTCCCAGACCACTTCCACCGGCGCCGCCACGTGCGCACTGCGTTCCACGAGGATCATTTCCGTCTTCCTCCAGTGAGGACATCCCACGATATCGGCACTCTATGCGCAAAATCGGACGTACCTGGACGGGTTTGGAAAAAGACACGCCGATCAACCATTGCGCATCGCGTCATCCCGGCCTATGGCGCATTCATCCGCAGCGCCCTAGAGTCCCGAACACGTTTCACGTTGACCGGGAGGGCGCATGTCGACCGCACCGATGCCCGAGTTCCCCGACGGCTTCCGCTGGGGCGTCTCCACCTCGGCCCACCAGATCGAGGGCGCCACCACGGCCGACGGGCGCGGACCGTCCATCTGGGACACCTTCGCGCACTCCCCCGGTCGGATCAGCGACGGCAGCAGCGGCGAGGTGGCCTGCGACCACTACCACCGGCACACCGAGGACGTGGCGCTGCTGGCCGGGCTCGGCGCCTCGGCGTACCGGTTCTCCATCGCCTGGCCCCGTGTGCAGCCCACCGGCGCCGGCCCGGCCAACGCCGCCGGCCTGGACTTCTACGACCGGCTGGTGGACGAGTTGCTGACCGCCGGCATCGACCCGGTGGCCACCCTGTACCACTGGGACCTGCCCCAACCCCTCGAAGACGCCGGAGGCTGGCTGCGCCGTGACACCGCCGCCCGCTTCGCCGAGTACGCCGACCTGACCGCCGCCCGGCTCGGCGACCGGGTCCGGCTCTGGATCACGCTGAACGAGCCGTTCATCCACATGAGCCTCGGCTACGGCATGGGCGTGCACGCCCCCGGCCGGATGCTGCTCTTCGACGCCTTTCCGGTCGCCCACCACCAACTGCTCGGGCACGGTCTCGCGGTCGCCGCGCTCCGAAGCCGCACCGCCAGCCCGGTGGCGATCGCCAACAACTACTCGCCGGTGCGGGTGCTCGGCGACACCGACGCCGACCGCGCCGCCGGGGCCGCGTACGAGGCGCTGCACAACCGGCTCTTCACCGACCCGCTGCTCGGCCGGGGCTACCCGGAGCTGCCCGGCTTCGACGCCGGCGTGGTCCACCCCGGTGACCTGGACACGATCGCCGCGCCGATCGACGTGCTCGGGGTCAACTACTACAGCCCGACCGGCGTACGGGCCGCCGAGGAGGGGTCCCCGCTGCCGTTCGACCTGGTGCCGATCGAGGGCTACCCGCGTACCGCCTTCGACTGGCCCGTGGCCCCCGACGGGCTGCACGACCTGCTCCGCTGGCTGCGCGACACGTACGGCGACGCGCTGCCCCCGATCGAGATCACCGAGAGCGGCTGCGCGTACGACGACGCACCGGACGCGGACGGGCGGGTGCCGGACCCGGAGCGGATCGCGTACCTCGACGGGCACCTGCGGGCGGTGCGGGCCGCCATCGACGACGGGGTCGACGTGCGCGGGTACTTCGTCTGGTCGCTGCTGGACAACTGGGAGTGGGCCGAGGGGTTCACCAAGCGCTTCGGTCTGGTGCACGTGGACTACACCACCCAGATCCGTACGCCGAAGTCCTCGTACACCTGGCTGCGGGACGTGATCGCGGCCAGCCGGCCGGGGTCGGCACGGTGACCACCCTCGACCCGACCCCGGCGTCGCTGCCGGCCGCGCTCGCCGAGCCGACCGTGCCGGTACGGCGCGGCTGGATCGGGTTGATCTTCGCGGCCAACCTCGGGGTCTGGATGGCGTTCTTCACCCCCATCCAGGTGCTGCTGCCGCAGCAGATCGAGCGGATCGCGCCGGGCGACAAGGAGACCATGCTGGCCGTGGTCACCGGTCTGGGCGCGCTGGCCGCGGTGCTGGCCAACCCGCTCGCGGGCGCGTTGTCCGACCGGACCTGCCTGCGGGTGGCCGGCCGGGAGTTCGGCCGCCGGCACGTCTGGACCGCGGGCGGGGCACTGCTCGGCGCGGCGGCCCTGGTGCTGCTGGCCCAGCAGCGGACCATCCTCGGGGTCGCCCTCGGCTGGGTCGCCGCACAGGTGTGCTTCAACGCGATGCTGGCCAGCCTCACCGCGGCCGTCCCGGACCGGGTGCCGGTCGTGCAGCGCGGCGGCGTCTCCGGATGGGTGGGCATCCCGCAGGCGCTCGGGCTGGTGCTCGGCGCGGTGCTGGTCACCGCCCTGGTCACCGGCAACGCGGCCGGTTACCTGGCCATCGCGGTGGCGATCGTGCTGCTGTCCCTGCCGTTCGCGCTGTTCACCCCGGACGACCCGCTGCCCCGCGCGCACCGCCCGGCGCTGCGGACCCGCGCGCTGCTGGCCTCGATGTGGATCAGCCCGCGCCGGCACCCGGACTTCGCCTGGGCCTGGATCACCCGGTTCCTGGTCCAGCTCGGCAACGCCCTGGGCACCCTCTACCTGCTGTACTTCCTCACCGACGGGGTCCGCCACCCCGACCCCGAGGGCGGCCTGCTCGTGCTGATCCTGCTCTACACGCTCGGCATGATGCTGACCGCGGTGGTCGCCGGCCGGCTGTCGGACCGATCCGGGCGACGGAAGATCTACGTGATCGTCTCGGGGCTGATCATGGCGGTGGCGGCGCTGCTGCTCGCGGTCGCGCCGGTCTGGCCGATGGCGATCGTCGCCGCCCTGCTGCTCGGCGCCGGCTACGGCGTCTACCTCTCGGTGGACGCCGCGCTGATCACCCAGGTGCTGCCCCGCGCCACCGACCGGGCCAAGGACCTCGGCGTGATCAACATCGCCAACTCGGCGCCACAGGTGCTCGGGCCGGCGCTCTCCGCCCCGCTCGTGGTGTACCTGGGCGGCTACCCGACGCTTTACGCGGTCACCGCCGCGGTCACCCTGGTCGGCAGCGCCCTGGTCCTCAAGATCCGTTCGGTCCCCTGAGTCGGGGGGCCGTGACCGAAACCGGTCGCCAGCCGCCGTAGGCTGGGGGGCGTGACAGTACGTGTGCGTTTCGCCCCCTCCCCGACCGGCATGTTCCACGTCGGCGGCGCCCGCTCGGCGCTGCAGAACTGGATCTACGCCAAGCAGCAGGGCGGGGTGTTCGTGCTGCGCGTCGAGGACACCGACGCGGCGCGCAACAAGCCCGAGTGGACCGAGGGCATCCTCTCCGCGCTGGACTGGATCGGCATCTCCCGGGGCAGCTACGAGGGCCCCTACTTCCAGTCCCAGAACGCCGGCGAGCACCGGGCCGCCGCCGCCCGGCTCTACGAGTCGGGCCGCGCGTACTACTGCGACTGCACCCGTGAGGACGTGCAGGCCCGCACCGGCTCGCAGCACCAGGGCTACGACGGCTACCACCGCGACCTGGGCCTCGGCCCGGGTGAGGGGCGGGCGCTGCGCTTCCGTACGCCCGACGAGGGCGCGACGGTGGTGGTCGACCTGATCCGCGGCGAGCCCACGTTCGAGAACCGGTTGATCGAGGACTTCGTCATCGCCCGGGGCGACGGCTCGCCGGTCTTCCTGCTGGCCAACGTCGTCGACGACATGACCATGGGGATCACCCACGTGATCCGGGCCGAGGAGCACCTCCCCAACACCCCCAAGCAGCAGCTGCTCTGGGACGCCCTCGGGGTCAAGCCGCCGGTCTGGGCGCACGTGCCGGTGGTGGTGAACGAGAAGCGGCAGAAGCTCTCCAAGCGGCGGGACAAGGTCGCCCTGGAGGCGTACCGCGACGAGGGCTACCTCGCCGGCGCGATGCGCAACTACTTGATGCTGCTCGGCTGGGCGCCCTCCGGGGACCGCGAGATCGTCCCCTGGTCGGTGATCGAGGACGAGTTCCGGCTGGAGGAGGTCAACCCCTCCCCCGCGTTCTTCGACGAGAAGAAGCTGCGCGCGTTCAACGGCGAGTACATCCGGGCGCTGCCGGTGGCCGAGTTCATCGACGCCTGCCAGCCATGGCTGACCGGCACCGGCACCATCGCGCCGCCGCCGTGGCAGCCCGAGGAGTTCGACGCCGACGCGTTCGCCGCCGTGGCGCCGCTGGCGCAGACCCGGATCGCGGTGCTCAGCGAGATCGTGCCCAACGTCGATTTCCTCTTCCTGGCCGCGTCGACGATCGACGAGGCCGCCTGGACCAAGACCATGAAGGACGGCTCCGCCGACCTGCTGGACGCCGCCGTCGCCGCGTTCGAGGCTCTGGAGTCGTGGGACGCCGAGTCGCTGAAGTCGACGCTGGAGGCGGTCGGCGCCGAGCGGGGCCTCAAGCTCGGCAAGACGCAGGCCCCCGTCCGGGTCGCCGTCACCGGTCGCACCATCGGCCTGCCGCTGTTCGAGTCGCTGGAGGTGCTCGGCCGCGAGCGCACCCTGACCCGGATGCGCGCCGCCCGGCTCCGCCTGGTCTGACCGCCTCGGTCGCGCCACGCCGCCCCGCTGAACGACGGTGGGGCGGCGTCGCCATCTGTGCCGAACTGGCGGTGTCACCGGCGCGAGCCGGGTGCACCCTCCTCGCCGCCTTTGCTCTGCTTACTCATATGCGACAGACACCCGCGCTGAGTGTCGCGTATGCACAAGCAGAGCAAAGGGGGCAACGGGCCTGCCCCGAGGGTCGGCCGGGCAATGAGGGCCGGGTCAGTCGCGGGTGGCCCGACGGCGGAGCAGGAATCCGCTCACCAGGACGGCGAGCACCAGGGCACCGAGTGCCCAGAGCCACCAGCGCTGACCGGAGTCGGCGTCCTCCTGCGCCAGCGGCACGACCGCCGTCGGGCTGCCGCTCTCCGCGACGGGTGATGCCGAGGTCGGCCCGGTCGACGGCGAGCCGGCTGCGGCACCCGGCGTCGCGGCAGCGCCACCGCTGGCCGACGGCGAGGCGGACGGGTCGGCGGCCGTGCCGGTGGTGAGGGTGAACCGCACCTCCCCCTTCACCGGGTGCCCGTCGTTGGAGGCGAGCTGGTAACCGACGATGTAGAGCCCCGCGGCGCCGGGCTTGAACGGCACCCGCACGCGGCTGCCGGCGAAGGCCGGCAGCCCGCCGGCGACCACATTGTCCGGTCCGGTTATTGTGATCTTCGTCGTAGCCGGGTTCGGCTTTGCCAGGAACCGGAGCTCGATCCGGGTGGGCGCGGTGGCCACCCGGGCGCCGTCGCGCGGATTGCTGCCGGTCAGCGAATTGTGCGCCGCGGCTGGCGTAGCCGGGGCCAGCAACGACACACCGCACGCCACGCCGAGCACCACTGGCACGATCCGTGCCATACGTGTAACCCTGCCCCCCATGAACCCCTCCGTAAGGGTACGATCCGCCCGCTGATCAAACGGCTCCTCATTAGTCGAGCAGAGATCGCAGATAGTTCCAATAACTGCTCCACAAGCTGCAAATCATCGACGTTCTGCGACCCTGTGAGAGTGGCCCCGACCGCCCGGTCGGTTCCGCCACCGACCAATCGATCCGGACGTCACGGCGAAGCCATCCATCGAACGGGGCGAGGAGGCGGGATGGTCCGACAGATGAGGCGGTACGTCGCCGTGCTGGCTGGCACGCTGGCGGCGGCGCTGCTGTCGCTCGGCACCGCCGGCCCGGCCAAGGCGGCACCGAAGCCGGCACCGAAGCCGGCACCGGCGGGAGTGGACATCAGCGGCCCGGGGCTGTCCGAACCATTGCGGTTGCGCGCGGAAACACAGCCGGCGCACGTCGTCGCGGTCATCGACCAGGTCAACTTCCTCGGTCGCGTGGGCCAGCCCAAGGGGCCGAAGGCGGCCAACCTCGGTCCGAAGTACACAGTCGTGGTCCTCGCCGGTGAGACGCCGAAGCAGACGTACGACCTCTATCCCAAGGCGGTCGGTGGTCCACGGATCTACCGGCCGGCGAAGCAGCCGGACTCCCGCAAGATCAGCGCCGGGTGGTTCCTCGGCCGGCTCAGCATGTCCGAGACGTTGCGTACCGCGGGGGTGCCGCTGGAGCGGCAGTTCGACACGGTCAGCGGCGGCGTGGGCGGCGGCGAGCGGGTGCTCCCGGAAGACACCCTCGACCCGGCCAAGGACATCGACGAGGCGCTCGGCGAGCTGCAACGACTGCTGCTGCTCAACGTCGCGGTGATGCTGACCATCACGGTCGGCCTCGCCGGGATCGCGCTGCTGATCCGCCGCCGTACCCGCTGACCGGTCACCGACGACCCGCCCGCTGACCCGTCAGGCGGGCGGTCGTCCGGTCAGCACCAGCGGCGCGGTGGGCGCTCCCGACGGGTGGCGCGCTGGCGCGGCCGCACCGGGCCGTGCCGGTGCGCGCCGGCCCAACCGGGCATCTCGCTGCGGCAGCCTGAGGTGGGATCGGGCTCGGGCTCCCCGGGCAGCGCCGGTTCGCCGGTCCGCTGGCGGGGCACCACGGCGTCGTCGTCCGGCCGGTCGGCGGGTCGCCCGGTGGTCGGCTCCGGCGGGTGCGACGGCGCGCCGCCGACCGCCCGGCGGTGCTTGGCAGCCGCCTGCGGGTCGTGGTTCCCCGGCCGGCAGGGCTCGCCCTGGGCGCAGCCGTGGTCGGCCTCCCCGTGCGCCATCCCGGTCTCCTCACGCTCACACTCACCCGCGGGTGCTCCCCCCGACGTGCCCTGACACCGTACTGGCCGGGACCGACGGGGCCACCACGGGTACGCAGACCAGCAACGTTTGCCGAGTCGCCGCCCGCCGGCGTACCCCTTTCGGCGCATGTCGGGTGCGGCGGGGTCCTCCCCGGGTCGGAGTCCGTGGCTCGACGGCTGTGATGGGATCGGGACCATGCGACCGCCACCGTGGCTCGGCTCCGGCACGCTCGGCCGGGATCTCGCGCTGGCCGGCGCGTCGCTGACCGGCGGCCTGATGCTGTTCGCCCTCGGCTGGCAACCACAGATCCGTCCACATCCGGACGTGCCGCCCGCGCTGTTCCTGCCGCCGCTGCTGGCCGTGTGCGTGGCCGTCGGCCTGCGCCGGGTCGCGCCGCGTTCCAGCCTGGGGGTCGGCACGGGGGCGCTGGTCGTGGACGTCGCGCTCGGCGGCTCGCTGGGCACGATCGTGATCTACACCCAGGTGCTCTACGACGCCTGCGTGTACGGGCCGGCGCGGCTGTGGCGGTGGCTGCTGCGGGTGACCGTGGGGCTGAGCGTGCTCGGCGCGGTGGTCGGCGTGCTCGGCTCCGGCGAGTGGCGCGGGGTCGCCGTCGGGGTGCTGGTGGTGCTCGTCGGCCTGTTGCCGGTGCTCACCGGGATCAGCGTCCGGCAGTACCGCGACCAGGCCGCCGCCGAACGGGCCCGCGCCGAGCAGACCGCCCGGCTGGTGGAGCTGGACCGCTGGCAGGCGGTCAGCGCCGAACGGGCCCGGATGGCCCGGGAGCTGCACGACGTGGTCGCCAACCATCTCAGCGCGGTGGCCATCCACGCCACCGCCGTGCTGTCGGTGCCCGGGCTGGACCGCGGCCAGGTCGACTCGGCGTTGCGGGTGATCCGGGAGAGCAGCGTGCAGGGTCTGGCGGAGATGCGGCAGATGATCGAGCTGCTGCGCGAGCCCGGTGCCGGCGGCGCGCGCGCACCGGCGGGCGACGACGGCGCGTTGCCGGAGGCGGCCAGCGCGCGGCTCGCCGAGGCGGACCGGTTGGTCGAGCGGATCCGGGCCGCCGGCCTCGCGGTGCGGGTCCACACCGACGGCACGCCCGGCCCGCTGCCGGTGGGGGTGGACCTCGCGGCGTACCGGATCGTGCAGGAGTCCCTGACCAACGCGCTCAAGCACGGCGCGGGCGAGGCGGAGCTGACGATCGCGTACCGGCCGGCGGAGGTCGTGCTGACGGTGGAGAATCCGGTTCGCCGGGGCGGCGCCGGGCTGACCGGCGCCGGGGCCGGGCTGATCGGGATGCGGGAACGGGCCACGCTGCTGGCGGGCCGGTTCGACGCCGGGCCGCACGACGGCCGCTGGCGGGTCCGGGCCGCGCTGCCCACCCGGGAGGACGGGTGACCGGCCCGGCCCGGGTACCGGGGGACGCGGGTACGGCGGTCCGGGTGGTCGTGGCGGACGACCAGCCGGCGGTACGAGCCGGGCTGACGCTGATCCTGGCCGGCGCGCCGGGCGTCGAGGTGGTCGGCGAGGCGGGCGACGGCGACGAGGCGGTACGCCTGTGTCGGGAGCTGCGGCCGGACGTCGCGGTGCTCGACATCCGGATGCCGCGCCGGGACGGCATCTCCGCGACCCGGGCGATCGTCGCCGAGGGGCTCGCCGACGTGCTGGTGCTCACCACGTTCGACCTCGACGAGTACGTCTTCGGGGCGCTGCGCGCCGGGGCGGCCGGTTTCCTGCTCAAGGACACCGACGCCGCGGGGCTGGTGGCGGCGGTACGGACGGTGGCCCGTGGCGACGGGTTCATCGCCCCCGCGGTGACCCGCCGGTTGATCGCGGCGTTCGCGGCCACCGCGCCGGGCGCGTCGGCCACCACCCGGGCGGCCCTGGACACGCTCACCCCGCGCGAGCGTGACGTGCTGGCCTGCCTCGGCCTGGGCCTGTCCAACCAGCAGATCGCCGACCGGCTGGCGATGGCGGAGAGCACCACCAAGACGCACGTGAGCCGGATCCTGGCGAAGCTGGACCTGCGCAGCCGGGTGCAGGCCGCGATCCTGGCCCAGGAGCTGGGCC
>NZ_RCVJ01000080.1 GCF_003667505.1 Micromonospora sp. BL4 | reverse complement strand
CGCCGGCCCAGCGTGGCCCAGCGCCGGCCCAGCGCGGCCCAGCGCCGGCCCGGCCCGGCCCGACGCGGCCCGGCCCGGCCCCGGGCGCGGGGAACGCCGTGGGCGTCAGCGCACGGAGGCGCGCGCCGAGAAGGCGATGCTGGCGAGCAGGAAGCCGCCGTTGACGATGGTGAAGGCCACGATCACCCAGAGGACCAGCGCGGGGGCGACGGCCAGTACCAGGGCGGCCACGAAGATCACGGCGCCGTAGTCGCGGACCAGCTTCACCAGGCGGATCGGCAGCGAGGTCGAGGTGACCATGCTGGCCGCGTTCGGGCCGGCCTGCATCACCGAGGTGACGAGGTTGACCATCCAGGTGCCGGCGAAGGTCGCCACCAGCCAGGTCGGGGTCGACGGCTCCTGCGCCACCGCCGTGGCGGCCAGCGCCGCCACCAGGGCGATCTGCGCGGCCACGTCACAGAGCACGTCGACCCGGGCGCCGGCCGCACTGCCCTGGCCGGTCACCCGGGCGAGTTGTCCGTCCGCGCAGTCCAGGGAGTACGCCACCTGCCAGCCCACCAGGGCGAGCACGCCGACCACCCAGGCTGGCACGTCACCGTCCGCGACCGGGCCGGCGAGCGCCACCACGGTGACCGAGGTGGCCAGCCCGAGCACCAGGTTGGTGATGGTCAGCGTGGTCGGGCGCAGCCCCAGCCGCTGGGCGACCAGCGCGAAGGCGGCGCCCAGCCACTGGCTGATCGACTCGCTGAACAGGCCGCCGCCCCGGTTCACCCGGTGGAAGTCGGCGATGGTGGGACGGGGGTCAGCCAAGCTGGTCGCGGATTGCACCGGCGTAGTCTGCCAGCCGCTCCCGCGTCTCGGTAGGCGACAACGCCAGGTGCTCGAGGATCGTGTACCGGTCCGGCCGGGTGCGTGGCGCGAACTGCACCGCCTCGACGAACTGGTCGTCGGTCAGCCCCAGATCGCCCGGGACGGTGGCGAGGCCGTGCCGGTGCAGGCAGCGGGCGAGCTGACCGAACCGCTCCGGGTCGCCCCGGAGGAAGGTGCAGAAGAGCGCGCCCAGCCCTACCTGCTCACCGTGTGAGGCGGTGCCGGGGTAGAGCCGGTCGATGGCGTGGGAGATCTCGTGGTCACCGCCGCTGGCCGGGCGGGTCGACCCGCACACCGAACTGGCGATCCCGCCGAGGATCAGCGCCTCGGCGAGGGTGGTGAGGAACGCGTCGTCGGTGATCTTGCCAGGGTGGTTGATGAGGGCCTCGGCGCCGGTTCGCGCCAGCGTCACGGCAAGGCCGTCGATCGGCTCGCCGCGGACCTCGTGAGCCAGTTCCCAGTCGGCGCAGGCGCTCACGTTGCTGACCGCGTCGCCGATCCCGGCCTGGGTCTGACTGTCCGGCCCGTTCTCCACGAAGTCCAGGTCGACGATCACCGCGATCGGGATGTGCACCCCGTAGGAACCCTTGCCGCCCTCGTGGTCGAGCGAGGCGGTCGGCGAGGCGATGCCGTCGTTGGCGAGGCTGGTCGCCACGGTCACCATCGGGATGCCGTACCGGGTGGCGGCGTACTTGGCGGTGTCGATGGTCTTTCCGCCGCCGATGCCGATCACCGCATCGTAGGAGCGGGACCGGAGCCGGTCACCGAGCTCATTCGCGGCGTCGATGGTGCCGCCGACCACGGTGAAGACGTCGGCCGAGCCCAGGCTGGGCCGGCACAGCTCGGCGATCTTCTCGCCCTGGCCGGGGCCGACCACCACCGCGACGTCACCACCGGCCGAGATCCGCCGGTCGGCCAGCAGCAGCCCCAGGTCGGCCACCGCGCCCCGCCGGACCTCGATCAGCAGCGGGGTGTTGACCGTACGGGCTAGTAGCGGCACGCGATCTCCCGCGCGCGGGCCAGGTCGGCGTGGTTGTCGACCTCGACCCAGGGCACGTCGCCGATCGGCGCGGCCCGCACCTCGCCGCCCCGGTCGGCGAACTCCTGATAGCCGTCCTCGTAGTACAGGTTCGGGTCGCGCCGCCAGGTGGCCTCCAGCGCGTCGGCGAGCGCGTCGGCGACCTGCGGCTCGATGAGCGTGGCGCCGATGTACTCCCCGTACGCCTCGCCCGGGTCCATCACCTTGGTGATCCGGGTGAGCTGGCCGGCGGCGTCGAAGGTGGTCTTCATCTCCTCCTCGGCCAGCGGTTTGAGCGTGTCCACGGCGAGCAGGATGCCCGGCCCGCGCTCGGCGAGCAGGGTCTTCTCCACGCTCACCGGGTGCACGGTGTCCCCGTTGACGAGCAGCACACCGCGCGCGAAGTACTCGCGAGCCAGCCAGAGCGAGTAGGCGTTGTTCCACTCCTCGGCCTTGTCGTTGTGCACCAGGGTGAGCGTGACCCCGTACCGCTTCTCCAGGTCGGCCTGCCGCTCGCGGACCGCGTCCGCCGCGTAGCCGACCACGATCACGACGTCGGTGAGCCCGACCTCGGCCAGGTTGCCCAGCGCGATGTCCAGGATCGTGGTCTCCCCGTCCACCGGCACCAACGCCTTGGGCAGGGTGTCGGTGTACGGGCGCAGCCGGCGCCCTGCCCCGGCCGCGAGCACCATCCCGATCATCCCGACATCCTTCCTCGTGCTGCTCCCCGTCACCGCTGGAGGATAGCCCCGGGCGGGCGGGCCGCTCCGGCCAACCGGCCCAGCCGGGCAGCGCCGCCGCCCAGCCAGGGCAGCGTCGCCGGTCAGCCAGGGGCAGCGTCGCCGGTCAGCCGGGGGCAGCGTCGCCGCCCAGCCAGGGGCAGCGCCGCCGGTCAGCCGGGCAGCGCCGCCAGGTCGGCGAGCATGGTCAACCGCTCTTCCGCGCCGAGCGCGGTGTACGGGCCGGCTGCCCGACGGTCGGTCTCCAGCTCGATGGCGAGCCGTTCCGGGCCGGCCGGCAGGGTGGCGATGCTCGTCGCGGTGTGCCCGGCGGCGGTCCAGGCTGCGGCGTGCGCGTCGGCCCGGTGGTAGCGCAGCGTGCCGAGCCGGTTGAGCAGCAGCACGCCCGGCGGGGTGCCGTCCGGTTCGTGCGGGGGCGCCATCGCGGTGAACGCCGACCCGCCCGGGTCCCCCTCCTCGTCGGCCAGCACCAGGGCGTACGCCAGCAACCGGCCGAGCGCCGCCACCAGCCGCGTCACCCGCTCGTCCTGCCCGGCCCACAGCTCCTCGGTGACCTCGGCGTGCACCTGGTACAGCTCGGTGAGGAAGGCGGCGCCTCGTTCGGTGGCGGACAGCCCGCCGTCCGGTCGGCGGTGGAGCATGCCGTGCGCCACATGCTTGTCCACGCTCCGGTGGCAGACGGCCGGGTCGCGGTACCGGGTGATCGCCGCGAACCCGGGCCCGTCGACCGTGCCACCGGGTGCGGCCAGCCGGGTGCGCAGTTCCACCAGGAATCCGTTGGCGGCCGGCCCGCCGTACCGCTGGCTCAGTTCGGCGCCACCACCGTTCCGACCGGCCAGCATGCCGGCGACGAAGGCCCGGTCCACGGCCGGGGCGAGCAGACCGGCGAACCGGTGCGGCGCCAGCTCGACGGTGTTCACAGACCGATCGACCGCAGGACGGCGAAGCCCTCCTCCGCGATCCGCCGGATCAGCCCGTCGTTGACGTGGCGGTGCTCGTCCAGAACGGTCACCTCGTGCTCGGTCAGCCACCGGTACTCGGTGTGCTTGCCGGCCTCCAGCGTCGGGTGGCCCAGGTCGCCGTCCACCCGGACCAGGAAGTCGTGCTCGATCCGGGCGAGACCGTCGTCGCCGACGTAGTGGTACTCACCGACCTGACCGAGGACGTGCGAGAGGGTCCAGCCGGTCTCCTCGGTGACCTCCCGCCGGAGCGCCTCGTCGACGTCCTCGCCCGGCTCCAGGTGGCCGCCGACGATGTCCCAGCAGTTGGGAAAGAGGCGCCGGTGCGGCGAACGGCGCTGAAAGAAGATGCGGCCGTCGTGGTCGACGATCAGCGCGCCGGCGCAGCGCAGGGGCTCGGTGGACACCGTCCGACAGTAGCGAGCGTGCCGGCGAAACGGCGATGCCCGGTCTTGTCCAGGAAACATTCACGGACCACCATGTCGGTACCGGATGCCACCGTCCCAAAGGGGTGATGCGTGATGCAGGTACGGGAAGCGATGTCCAGCCAGGTCCTCGTCGTCGGTCCGGAGCACACGCTCCGCCAGGCGGCCCGGATGATGTCGGCCCGTGGTGTCGGGTCGGCGGTCGTGATCGACCCGGATTCCGAGGGGATCGGGATCATGACCGAACGCGACGTGTTGAAGGCCATCGGCGCCGGCCTGGACTGCGACGTGGAACGCACCGGCGCTCACCTGACCTGGGACGTGGTCTACGCCGGCCCGGACTGGACGGTGGCGGAGGCGGCCGCCGCGATGGCCCGGGGCGGGTTCCGGCACCTGGTGGTGCTGGACGGCCGTGAGGTGGCGGGGGTGATCTCCGTCCGGGACATCATGCGGGTCTGGGCGGAGAGCCAGGTGGGCGCCGCGACCTGACCGGGCGCACCGGGGTTCGGGCGGGCAGGTGTGCCGGCCGGATCGACGGGTAGGGATACCTTGCGGGAGCGGAGACGCCGTGGCCCGTGGGGGAGGGTCCGATGCGCGACGCGGAGCGCCTGGTCGAGCAGCAGTACGCCATGCTTTTGCGTCGGGACGTGGCCCGGCTGCCGGACCTCTACGCACCGGAGGCGTTCTACTCCATGCCGGGCGTCACGGTCCGCCCGATCGAGTTGCCCGCGCTGCTGCGGACCTGGACCGGCGCCTTCCCGGACCTGCGGGTCGACCCGCTGGGCGCGGTGCGCACGGCCGGGGGCGCAGCCGTGGAGCTGCGCATGAGCGGCACCCACGCCGGCACGCTGCACTCGCCGTTCGGCACCGTCGCGCCCACCGGCCGCACGGTGAGCTGGGACGTGGCCGATGTGGTTCGGGCCCGCCGGGGACGGATCGTCGCCTGGCGGTCCTACTTCGACTGGAGCCAGCTCCTCGACGCGCTCGGCGTGCAGCTGGAGGGACTTTCCCGGGGAGCGCAGCACGACTCGCTCGCCCTTCCGGTCTGATCTGACGCCGACCGGTGGAAACGGGTCACCCGACCCGGTGGCTCAGGATGCGGACATCGCCGTGCCGTCCGCGCGTCCCCCACCGCCGCCCGTACGCTCAACATCCATGACCGCCGAGCAGCTGATCTCCTTCGCCCGTGGGGCTCCCTCGCTGGACATCGTCGATGTCGAGGGGCTCAAGGCCGCCGCCGTCCGTGCCTTCGACGCCGACCCAGCCGGGGTCACGGCCTACGGCACCTCCGTCGGCTACGTTCCGCTGCGCAGGTGGATCGCCGAGAAGCACGGGGTCGAGGCCAACCAGGTGCTGGTCACCAACGGGTCGCTGCAGGCCGACGCGTTCCTCTTCGACCACCTGGTCCGCCCCGGCGACGCGGTGGTGGTGGAGCGGCCGACGTACGACCGGACGCTGCTCAACCTCCAGCGGATGGGCAGCGAGCTGCACGGCGTCTCGGTCCAGCCGGACGGCCTGGACACCGCCGAGCTGCGCAAGCTGCTGGAGTCCGGGGTCCGGCCCCGGCTGGCGCACGTCATTCCGAACTACCAGAACCCGGCCGGCATGACGCTCTCGCTGGAGAAGCGCCGGGAGCTGCTCGACCTGGCCGCGGAGTACGAGTTCACGATCTTCGAGGACGACCCGTACGCGGACATCCGGTTCCGTGGGGACGCGCTGCCGTCGATGCTCTCGCTGGACACCCGCGACGTGGTGGTGCACGCGTCGAGCTTCACCAAGACGGTCTGCCCGGGTGTGCGGGTCGGGTACCTGGTCGGCCCGGCGGATCTGATCGCCGACATCGCCAAGAACGCGACCAGTCTCTACATCTCGCCCGGCATGGTGTCCCAGGCGATCGTGCACCAGTTCTGCGTCTCCGGTGACATCGACCGCTCGATCGGGACGGTCCGGGCGGCGCTGGGCGAGCGGGCCCGGGTGCTCGCCGAGTCGCTGCGCCGGCACCTGCCGCAGGCGCGGTTCGTGGAGCCCGACGGCGGCTACTTCCTCTGGGTGGAGTTCCCGGACGACGTGCTGGTCGACCGGCTCGCCTCCGCCGCGGCCGAGCGGGGGGTCGCCGTGGTGAAGGGCAGCGACTTCATGATCGATGGCGGGCAGCACGCCCTGCGGTTGGCCTTCTCGGCGGTCACCGCCGATCGGATCGACGAGGGTGTCCGCCGGCTCGCGGCCGCCGTCGAGGCCGTCCGCGGCTGACGTTTCTGTCAAGTTCCCGACAGAACGACGATGCCGGCCGTCCCGGGACTCCCGCCCGGACGGCCGGCGGCCCACAATGCTGCGAGCGTCACTCATCAGGCGTAGTGGAGATCAACACCCCCGCCTCCGGTGACGCGCGCAGCACAACCCCCGCCCCCACAGGCGCCGGGTGGGCCGTGTCGTCCCCGCACCCCCCGATGCGACCCGGTCCGCCCGGCGCCGCCCCACGCGACCGCCGTCACACGTGCCCCCGGCCGCGACGGGCGTAGCCTCAAGCCGCAGCCGAGCGCGGGGAGGTGGCGCGATGACGGATCGACCAGGTCAGGGCGGGACACCGTCGCACACCCCCCGGGTGCTGCGACCCCGGGCGTGGCCGTCGCCGGTCCGGGCGATGACCCGGATCCTCAACGCGGACGGCTCGCCGCCCGTGCCGACCCCGGCCGGCACCGGGCGCAGCGGCGTCGTCGACTGCGCGCTCTACGTCGACGGCAAGCGGCAACCGGGCGACTGGACGTACGCCGATGCGCTGGCCGCGGCCCGCCGCGAGGAGCACGGCTTCGTCTGGCTCGGTCTGCACCAGCCCGAGCTGGCCGAGATGACCGCCATCGCGGAGACGTACGGGCTGCACGAGCTGGCCGTCGAGGACGCCGTGAAGGCCCAGCAGCGCCCGAAGCTGGAGCGGTTCGGCGACGTCAGTTTCCTGGTGCTGCGCACCGCGCGGTACTGCGAGCACGCCGAGCTGAACGAGAACTCCGAGGTCGTCGAGACCGGCCAGGTGATGCTCTTCATCGGCCCGAACTTCCTGATCAGCGTCCGGCACGGCGACGCCTGCCGGCTCTCGCCGGTCCGGGCAGACCTGGAGACCAAGCAGGAGCTGCTGCTCCAGGGCCCGTGGTCGGTCGCGTACGCGATCACCGACCGGGTGGTCGACCTCTACCTGGAGGTCGCCGAGCAGATCGAGGACGACCTCGACGTGCTGGAGGCGGAGGTCTTCGACCGCAACGGCCATGGGCGGATCCAGCGGATCTACCAGATGAAGCGGGAGCTGGTGGAGTTCAAGCGGGCCGTGGTGCCGCTACAGCGGCCGCTGATGACGCTGACCTCGCAGGTCAACCGGGAGGTGCCGAAGGAGATCCGGCGCTACTTCCGGGACGTGCAGGACCACCTCAGCCGCACCGTCGAGCAGGTGAACTCCTACGACGACCTGCTGAACTCGATCCTCCAGGCGCGGCTGGCCCAGGTCACCGTCGACCAGAACAACGACATGCGCAAGATCGCTGCCTGGGCGGCCATCGCCGCGGTCTGGACCTCCATCGCGGGCGTCGAGGGGATGAACTTCGACAACATGCCCGAGCTGAACATGACGTACGGCTATCCCGTCGTACTCGCCCTGATGCTCGGCGTCTCCCTGGCCCTCTACCGATGGTTCCGCCGCAACGGCTGGCTCTGACCGCTCGCGCGACAGCGCCGGCGGACGCGGGGAACCGCGTCCGCCGGCGCTCGGTTCGCTGCCGTCGGGGTCAGCGGCGGCCGTTGGTGCGGGCGGTGTCCTTGCCCAGCGCCTTGGTGAGGTCGTCGGCCGGGCGCCCGGAGGCGTCCTTGGCGCCCTCGGCGACCGAAGGGACCTTGTCGGTCGGGCGAACACCGGTCGGCTTGGGCGCACCGGTGGTGCTGGCGCTGTCGCCGCCGGCCACCGCGGAACTACCGGCGCCGGTCATCCCGGCCATCGCGGACCCGTCGGTCCCCTTGGTGGCGGACGGGGTCCGCACCTCGATCGAATCCACCTCGTCGCGCATCGGCTCCAGGGTGCGGGTCGGGTCGTACTCGGCCCACTCCTGCTGCTCACGGCGGCGGCGCAGGGCGACCGCACCGGCCAGCCCGGCGATCGCACCCGCTGCGAGCAGGCCCGTCATCATCGAGCCGCGCCGCCGCGGCTGCTTCTTCTTGGTGATCCGCATGTTCTTCGACCTGGCTTTCCTGGTGAGCGGCCCGGCCTGCGCGGCGCCGTCACGGGCCGCCGCGGCAAGCGGTGCCAGCGTGGTGAGTGTCGTCCCCCAGCCGGTCGAAGCGCGGTCGCGCACCTTGGCCGCAGCCGGTTCGACGTAGCCACGGGCCACCTGGACCCGCGGACCCACCGTTGCGCCGGCGCCCTTGGCGGCGTGGTTGGCTGCCAGCATCAGGTGGCTGATGCTCTGGTTCAGCTCGGCTTTGGCAAGCTGGCCCCGGGACTTACGCCGCCCGATTCCAAACACGGTCCCACCTCCTGGGAGTTGTTCCTTCGTCATCCTCCACCTTCGGATGCCTCCGCGATGCCAGATCGGGCACATGGGAGGATCCGCATGGAACTGACCAACGAGTGAGGAGTACCCGTGGCCGAGGCTGTCTACGCCACCTTGCACACCAACGCTGGCCCGATCCGGCTGGAGCTCTTCCCCAACCACGCGCCGAAGACGGTTCGCAACTTCATCGACCTGGCCGAGGGCAACCGGGAGTACACCGACCCGCGCACCGGTCAGCCGGGCAGCGGTCCGTACTACGACGGCACCATCTCGCACCGGGTGATCAGCGGCTTCATGGTCCAGATGGGCGACCCGACCGGCACCGGTCGGGGCGGGCCGGGCTACAAGTTCGCCGACGAGTTCCACCCGGAGCTGCGCTTCGATCGGCCTTACCTGCTGGCGATGGCGAACGCCGGACCGGGCACCAACGGTTCGCAGTTCTTCATCACCGTGTCTCCGACGCCGCACCTCAACAACCGGCACACCATCTTCGGCCAGGTGGCCGACGAGCAGTCGGTGAAGGTCGTCGACTCGATCGCGAGCACCCCGACCGGCCCGAGCGACCGTCCGCTCCAGGACGTCGTCATCGAGCGGGTCGAGATCGAGCGGTCCGCTGCCTGATCGACGGGCGAGGTACCTTTGCTCGCATGATTGAGCGCTCCGGAGCACCGCACCGGCTGGTGTCGGTGGACCGCGCGGTGGCGGACGGAGGGTCGGCCCGGTGAGCGAGTCTCCGCCGACCACCCCGGTCTGCTACCGGCACCCCGGCCGGGAGACCTACGTCCGGTGCTCCCGCTGCGACCGGCCGATCTGCCCGGACTGCATGCGGGACGCGTCCGTCGGGCACCAGTGCCCGGAGTGCGTCAACGAGGGACGTCGCAGCGTCCGGCCGGCGCGTACCGCCTTTGGTGGCGGTACCGCCGGCCGGCACGGCTACGTCACCAAGGCGCTGATCGCGCTGAACGTGCTGCTCATGCTGCTCTCCATCGCCTCGGACCGAGGCGGGGACGCGGCGGTGGGCGGCTCGGGCTTCGGCGGCCTGATGGGCGGCAGCACGCCGCTGACCAACTGGGGTTCGGTCCTCGGGCTGGCGGTCTTCCCCGACGGCACGCTCGGTGGGGTCGCCGACGGCGAGTGGTACCGGCTGGTCACCGCCATGTTCCTGCACTACGGCGTGATCCACCTGCTGCTCAACATGTGGGCGCTGTGGGTGCTCGGCCGGTCGCTGGAGGCCAACCTCGGCCCGCTGCGCTTCGGGGCGCTCTACCTGATCGCGGGTCTCGGCGGCAACGTCGCCGCCTACCTGTTCAGCGCGCAGAACTCGGCCACCGCCGGCGCGTCCACCGCCGTCTTCGGCCTCTTCGCCGCGCTGATCATCATCGAACGCAAGCTGGGCCGGGACATCTCCCAGGTGATCCCGATCCTGGTGATCAACCTGGTGTTCACGCTGACCGTGCCGGGCATCTCGATCCCGGGGCACCTGGGTGGCCTGGTGGTCGGTGGGGCGATGGCCCTGGTGCTCGCGTACGCGCCGCGCGGTCGGCGCACGCTGGTGCAGGTCGCCGGCGGCGCGGTGATCCTGCTGATACTGCTCGGCCTGGTCCTGTTCCGCACCGCGCAGCTGCTCGCCGGCTGACCCGGTCGGCGCGCGTGTCGTGCCGGGGCGGTCACGCCGGGGCGTCGCGGTCACGCCGGGCGGACCGCCCGCAGCGCCTCGGCCACCTCGTCCGGGGTGGCCCCCAGGTCGTACCGGCCGAACAGGTGCAGCGACTCGCCGGCGTCGATCTCCAGCAGTTCGGTCGTCAGGCCGAGCCGGGGCCGGCGGTCCACGGTGATCCGCTCGACCGTGGCCCACGGCAGCAGCCGGCGGCCGGCGAAACCCTGCGGGACCACCACGCCGGCCGGGTCCACCGCGAGTCGGACCGGCGCGAGGACATCGCGCAGCGCCCAGCCGACCAGGCCGGCGACGACCAGCCCGATCAGTGTCAGCTGCACCGGGTCGCCCTCGGCGAGGAGCAGGCCGAGCGCCACCAGGACGACCGCGCCGGCCAGCTTCGCCAGCGGTACGCCCGCCGGCACCCGCCACTGCCGGACCGGGAAAGCTTCGGCATCCATCCGGCCAGCATGCCAGCGTCCGCACCGCGCCGGCACCCGTCCGCGGGTGGACCGGACCGGGGGCGGACGACCGGTTTGTGGACGACGTAGGATCGGGACAGCTCAAGTTACCCGGGAGTAAACATGAGTGACGCGGTCATCGTCGGCGCGGTACGCACTCCGGTCGGTCGGCGCAAGGGCAGCCTCGCCGGCGTCCACCCGGTCGACCTTTCGGCGCACGTGCTGCGCGCCCTCGCCGAGCGCACCGGGCTCGACCCGGCGCAGGTCGACGACGTCTTCTGGGGCTGCGTGTCCCAGGTCGGCGAGCAGTCCTGGAACATCGCCCGCAACGGCGTGCTCGCCGCCGGGTGGCCCGAGACCGTGCCCGGCACCACGCTGGACCGGCAGTGCGGCTCCAGCCAGCAGGCGCTGCACTTCGCCGCCGCGACGGTCCTCTCCGGCCAGGCCGATCTGGTGGTCGCCGGCGGGGTGGAGTCGATGACCCGGGTGCCGATGGGCTCCAGTGTGGCCGGCGGCATGCCGTTCAGCGACCAGCTCCGGACCCGCTACCGGGGCGTGGAGGGCTTCGCCGACGACGCGCCGCTGCCGTTCAACCAGGGGGTCGGGGCCGAGCTGATCGCTCGGCGGTGGCGCTTCTCGCGTACCCAGCTCGACGAGTTCGCGCTGGCCAGCCACGAGAAGGCGGCCGCCGCGCAGGACGCCGGCGCGTTCGATCCGGAACTCGCGCCGGTGCCGCTCGCCGACGGCGGCAAGTTCGCCGCCGATGAGGGCATCCGCCGGGACACCTCGCTGGAGAAGCTCGGCGAGCTGGCCACGCCGTTCCGCGCCGACGGCGTGGTGACCGCGGGGTCCGCGTCCCAGATCTCCGACGGCGCGGCGGCCCTCGCCGTCACCACCGGCGAGTGGGCCAGCCGGCACGGCCTGCGGCCGCTGGCCCGGATCCACACCGCCGTGGTCGCCGCCGACGACCCGGTCACCATGCTCACCGCGCCCATCCCGGCCACCGCGAAGGCGCTGCGCCGCGCGGGGCTGGGCATCGAGGAGATCGGGGTGTACGAGGTGAACGAGGCGTTCGCCCCGGTGCCGCTGGCCTGGCTGGCGGAGACCGAGGCGGACCCGGAGCGGCTCAACCCGCGCGGCGGGGCGATCGCCCTCGGTCATCCGCTCGGCGGCTCCGGCGCCCGGATCATGACCACGATGCTCCAGCACATGCGGGACAACGGAATCCGCTACGGCCTCCAGACCATGTGCGAGGGCGGCGGCATGGCCAACGCGACCATCGTCGAGCTGCTCTGACTCCCGCCCCGGTCGTTGCGGGGAAAAGTCCTCGCCCCGGCCCGGCTCGGCCGCCTAGGGTGCGCACTGTGACGACGATCGCCGATGAGCGCGCCCCCGACTGGTCCCGAGAGCAGTGGCAGGTGCGGGCCCGTTCCTGGGTGGACGAGCAGCTCAGTCAGGCCGGTCGGCGGGTGACCGGGCCGGTGGAGCCCCGGGTGCGCCCGTGGTCGCTGGTGTGGAAGGTGCCCACCGACGGTGGGCCGGTCTGGTTCAAGGCCAACAACCCGGGCACGGTGCACGAGGCCGTCCTGATCGCGGCGCTGGCCGACCTGGCGCCCGAGCGGGTCCTCGCACCGATCGCGGTGGACCCGGTTCGGGGTTGGTCGCTGCTGCCCGACGGCGGAGAGTCGCTGCGGGACGTGCTGGGCCGTGACCCGGACCTGGCGCACTGGGAGCGGGCGCTGCCCGGGTACGCCGCGCTCCAACTGGCCAGCGCGCCCCGGGCCGAGGAACTGATCGCCCTCGGCGTGCCGGACCACCGCCCCGAGGTGCTTGCCGGGCTGTTCGACGAGCTGCTCGACGACCGTTCGTCACTGCGGATCGGCGACGAAGGCGGGCTCAGCCCGGAGACGTACGAGCGGCTGCGGGCCGAGTTGCCGGCGTACGCCGAGCGGTGCCGCCGGCTCGCCGACATCGGCATCCCGGCCACGGTGCAGCACGACGACCTGCACGACGGCAACGTGTTCGCCGGACCGGACGGGTACCGCTACTTCGACTGGGGTGACGCCTCGGTGGCGCACCCCTTCGGCACGCTGCTGGTGACCCTGCGCTCGATCCGGTACGCCACCGACCTGAATGCCGACGACACCCGACTGGCCCGGCTGCGCGACGGTTACCTGGAGGCGTGGACCGACCGGTACGATCGCCGTACCCTGCTCGAGGCCGCTGACCTGGCAGTGGGCCTGGGCGCGGTGAGCCGGTCGCTCTCCTGGCGGCGAGCCCTCGACACCGCCGATCCGGCCCGCGCCGAGTACGCCGACGCGGTCCCCGGCTGGTTGGCGGAGCTGCTGGAATCCGACCCGGCCTGAAGCCGTCCCGGCCATCCCTGGCGGCCGTCCACGGATCGCGAGCACCGGCCTGGACAGGCGGCGGGTCGAGCGGGCAGGATTTGCCGCTGGCCGCGCCCACCGTCCACATCAGATCGGAATACACGTGACCCTCAGCCCTCCTCGGCTCGACCCGCGTCGTGGCAGCCACCGGGTTCTCGCCGCGTTGGCGGTTGTGGTGTTCGCGATGGGCGCCGGGCTGACCGGCGCCGCGCGGCCGGCGTGGGCCGCCGCCGCGTACAACGGGCCACAGCCCGGGACGTTCACCGGGCTCGGGTTCGACACCTGCGCCGCTCCGTCGAACGCGGCCATGAAGGCGTGGCTGCAGTCGCCCTACCGAGCGGTCGGCATCTACATCGGTGGCGTCAACCGGGGCTGTGCCCAGCCCAACCTGACCCCGAGTTGGGTGGCGACCCAGCAGGCGGCCGGCTGGCGGCTCTTCCCGCTCTACGTCGGCCTCCAGGCGCCGTGCTCGACGTACCAGCGGAAGATCGACCCGGCTCGGGCCGCGGCTCAGGGCCGTGAGGCGGCCGACGACGCGGTCCGTAACGCCCGCAGCCTCGGTTTGTCCCTTGCCAGCACGATCACGCTCGACATGGAGAACTACCCGGCCGGGAACGCCGCCTGCACCGCAGCGGTCAACTCCTTCGTGAGCGCGTGGACCTTGCGCCTGCACCAGCTGCGGTTCCTCTCCGGCTTCTACACCAAGGTCACCTCTGCGGGCTTGGCGGACCAGGTGGCGGTCTACCAGCGGCCGGGGCATGCTCGCCCTGACGTGATCGACTTCGCCCGCTGGGACGGCGTCCAGACGGTGTCGGACAGCGCCCTGCCGGCGTCGTACTGGATGCCCGGCCGTCGGATGAAGCAGTACCAAGGCGACCACCACGAGACCTGGGGCGGGGTGCGGATCAACATCGACAGCAACTACCTCGATCTCCGGCAGCCGCGGCTCCAGCCGAGTTGGCTGCTGCGCGGGGTCTTCCGCGACCAGCCCCGGACCCTCAACCGGCTCGGCGCGCTGCCGCCGACCCGCTGACGCCGGTCGGCCGCCCCTCAGGCCGGGCGGCTCGATGTCGGACAGCCGGTGCGACACCGCGCGTGGAAGTTCCAAAAAACGGCCGTGACCCACGTCACTTCCGTCGAAGAGGTCGTTGGGCAGGTCATGGACGTCTTCTCCCGAACGTTCCTTCCGGCCGCCGCCGAGGCTGGCCTGGCCGTGCAGACCCTGAGCCGGCACATGCCGGTCTTCCGGCGCTGCGTCGGCTCCGGTGACGCCACCATCCTGGTCACCCGCTGCAGCCGCCCGGACCGCCCGATCACCGGCGACTACCTGCTGCTCCTGACCCACCGTCGGTTGGTGGTGACCCAGCAGACCCGGCTGCTGCACCGGCTGCGTCTGCACCTCAACACCGAGTTGCGGGAGCTGAGCAACGTCACCTGGAGCCCCGACCCGCGTCTGCACTCGGTCGAGCTGGCCGCGACCGCCATCGACGGGATCCGCGAGCGGTTCCTGATCCGTACCACCCACCCGAAGCGGGTGTGGCAGCTCGACGCGCTGCTCAACCACGCCTTCCGGACCCGCCTGCGGACGCCCCGCGAGCGGATCGTCGCCACCATCGGCGAGGTGCCGGCCGCCACGCGGCCCAGCGTGCTCCGACCCGTCGTGGCGCGCTGACGCCCCACCGCCCCACCGCTGGCGGCGGCCCTCCGCCCCGCCTTTACCGAACTCGAACACGCGCCGATCGCGCCGAGAGCGCCGGGTCGGCAATCATGGGCCGGTGACCGTCGAACCGCCGCACCGCGGGCTCGTCCTCGTGGTCGAGGACGAGCCGGCCATCGCCGACCTGGTCCGGCTCTATCTCACCCGCGACGGGTTCGGCGTCCACCTGGAGCGGGACGGTGAGGCCGGCCTGGCCGCCGCCCGGCGGCTGCGTCCGGTGGCCTGCGTCCTGGACATCGCCCTGCCCGGGCTGCCCGGCACCGAGATCTGCCGCCAGCTGCGCGAGGGCGGCGACTGGACGCCGGTCATCTTCCTCACCGCCCGGGACGACGAGGTGGATCGGATCGTCGGCCTGGAGCTGGGCGCCGACGACTACGTCACCAAGCCGTTCAGCCCCCGTGAGCTGGTCGCCCGGGTGCGCGCGGTGCTGCGCCGCTCCGCCGGCGGCCCGGAGGGTGCGGACCGGCCGCGCGTCGTCGGCCCGGTGACGCTCGACCCGGCCCGTCGGACGGTCACCGCCGCCGGCGCCCCGGTGCAGCTCACCTCCACCGAGTTCGACCTGTTGGCCCACCTGATGGCCCGGCCCGGGCGGGTCTTCACCCGGGAGGAGCTGCTGGCCGGCGTGTGGGGCTACGCCGCGCACGCCGGCACCCGCACGGTCGACGTGCACGTCGCTCAGGTGCGGGCGAAGCTCGGCCCGGCCAGCGTGATCCGGACCCACCGGGGCGTGGGGTACGCGGCCGATGCCTGACCAGCCCGGTTGGCGGCAGCCCACGGCGCGACCCGAGTCGCCGACCATGACGCTGCCGGTGATCGGCGCCCGACCCCCGACCGCGCCCCGGCGCAGCCGTCCCGGCCGGACGCTGACCACCCGGGCGGTGCTGGTCACCTGTGCCGTGGCGCTGGTGTCGGTGCTGGTCACCGCGATCGTCGCGGTGCCGCTGGCGATCCGGGGCGCGGAGCGACGCGATCAGGAGGCGCTCGCCGCGCAGGCCCGACTCGCCGCCGAGGTGTTGCGGACCCGGCTGGACCGGGGTCGTACCGCCGACGAGGAGCGGCTCATCCAGCAGCTGCGGGCACAGGACATCGACGCGTACCTGATCCGGCGGGGAGTCGTCGACCGGCCGGGCCTGCCACCCCGGGTGGTGCAGCGGATCGAGCAGGGCCGCAACGTGTCGGTCCGCCGGCCGGTCAACGGCAGGCGCGCGCTGGTCGAGGGCCGGGCGCTGCCCGGCGGCAACGGGGTGGTGCTCTCCCGCGCCTCAACGAGCGGGTTGTGGCAGCAGGTGCTGCTCAGCCTCTGGCTGCCGCTGCTGGCGGGGCTCGCCGCCGGCGTGGTGGCCGGGCTGCTGCTGGCCCGCCGATTGGCCCGGCCGATTCGCGTCGCGGCCACCGCCGCCGCCCGTCTGCGTGCCGGGGACCGCGCGGTCCGGGTGCCGGTCGAGCCGCCGGACGAGGTCGCCGACCTGGCCGAGGCGTTGAACGGGTTGGCCGCCGCGCTGGCCACCAGCGAGGGCCGACAGCGGGAGTTTCTGCTCTCCGTCTCGCACGAGCTGCGGACCCCGTTGACCGCGATCCGGGGGTACGCCGAGGCACTGGCCGACGGCGTGATCGACGCGGAGGGCATGGCCGGCACCGGCCGGACGGTGCTGGCCGAGGCCCAGCACCTGGACCGGTTGATCGGCGACCTGCTGGCGCTGGCCCGGCTGGAGGCCGCCGACTTCCCGCTGGAACCGGTACCGGTGGACCTGGCCCGGCTGGCCGTCGACGCCGAGGCGACCTGGTCCGACCGTTGCGCGGCGGTCGGAGTGCCGTTCCGGATGGAGACGCCCGGTGGGCCGGTGCCGGTGTACACCGATCCGGGGCGCATCCGGCAGGTGGTGGACGGGCTGCTGGAGAACGCGCTGCGGGTCGTACCCCCGGGGGCGCCGGTGGTGCTCGCGGTCCGGGCGGCCGGCGCGGACCCGGCCGCCGGCGGCGTGCTGGAGGTCCGCGACGGCGGGCCCGGCTTCACCGACGACGACCTGGCGGTGGCGTTCGAGCGGGGTGCGCTGCACCAGCGTTACCGGGGGGTGCGCAAGGTGGGCAGCGGGCTGGGGCTGGCGCTGGCCGCCGGGCTGGTCCGCCGGCTGGGCGGGGAGATCGTCGCCGGTCACGCGCCGGAGGGCGGCGCCGCGTTCACGGTCCGGCTGCCCGGTGATCCTTACCTGACCCGAACATCGGTCTGACGCTGCGCTCGTCGTCGCCGGGCAGGCTGAGGGCTCCACGGACGAGAGGGACAGTCATGCCACGTTGGGGATTTGCCGCCGCCACCACGTCGTTGCTCACGGCGGTGGCGCTCGGTGTCAGCGGCTGCGGCGCGGCCGAGGTGGCCAGCCAACCCGCCCGGGAGGCCGCCGTCGAGGTCGCCGCGGCGATGGGCGTGGAGGGCCAGGCACTGGCCGCCATGGGCTTCGACGCCAACGACCTGGACGTGCTGACCGTCGCCGCGCCGGCCACCCCGGCGCCCGGTGCCTCGCCCACCGCCCAGGACAAGGCCCGGGAGAAGCGCGGCGAGGAGTGGCGCAAGCGCCGCCAGGCCCGCGTGCTGCTGCGCAGGAACACCCTGCACGGCGAAGCCGTGGTGAAGACGAAGGACGGCGGTACGAAGACGGTCGCCGTGCAGCGCGGTGAGGTGACCGCGATCGACGGTGACTCGATGACCGTGAAGTCCACCGACGGCTTCACCATGACGTGGACCTTCGGCGACGACCTCCGGGTCGTCGAGCGGCGCGCCACCGTGCAGGCGAGCGACGTCAAGGTCGGCACGACGCTCGGCGTCGCCGGGGCGAAGGACGGCGACAAGGGCACTGCCCGGCTCATCCTCATCCCCCGCGCCAAGTGAGAGGAAGGGGCCCTGGTCGACGCCAGGGCCCCTTCCCTCGTCAGTAGACGCGGGAGCCGATGAAGTCGTCGTGACCGTAGCCGACCGGGTTGGCGGCGGTCCGGGGCTCGAACGACCACTGCTGCCGGGTGCTGCTAAAGCAGCCGGCCAACCGCAGCCGCGGACTGCCGAGCCACGGGCTGTCGAACGTCACGCAGAGGTTGCCGGCGCCGGCCGGCTTGATCTGGTTACCGGCGAAGACGAACTGCTGGGCGGGGGTGCCGTTGCAGTCGTAGATGTTGACCGCGGTGCCGGACGTCAGCGACCCGTTCGCGATGTCGAGGCAACGGTCGTGGGAGAGCTCCGAGTGCAGCGACCGCCGGCCCGGGTCGTACCAGAAGCCCTGGTTACGCCCACCGTGGCAGGTGTACGGCTGCTGGACGGTGCCGTTGCGGGAGTCGTACCCCTTGCCGTCGACACAGGTGCCGGTGGCGAGGTTGCGCAGCTGCTTGAACTCCAGCAACCCCGGGTAGAGCACGCCGCCGCCGGTGCTGGCCGGGTCGACGCAGCTGGCCCGCTCCTGCCCCGAGTTCCAGAACTGGGTGATGCACTGGGCGAACATGCCGTGGCCGCGGGCGTTGGGGTGGAACGACTGCCGGGCGGCGTTCTCGTCCCAGATCCCGATCTCGATGTAGAGGCCCCGGACCGAGGTGTTGTCCGTGCACACCTCGTGGCCGTGGAAGAGGCGGCTGGCATCCAGGTAACGGGTGCCGGTCTGGGTGGCCGCGGCGCGCAGCGCCGACTCGAACATCGGCACGGCCTTGTTCCGGGCGAACGCCGCGTCGGCCAGGTAGAGCAGGCAGCCGCCGGAGTACCAGCCGGGGAAGTTCGGGTTGTCCTCCACGTCCGGGCTGCCCGGGCTCGGATACGACATGAGCACCAGTTCGTAGTCCGAGCGCAGGTAGCCGGCCTTGGTCATGGTCTGCCGGATGTCGTTGAGCGCGTCGACCACGGCCTGGCGACTGCCGTCGGTGCGGATCGTCCACTGGTCGGTGTAGCGCGGGTAGCAGGGGCCCTGGAAGAAGACCCGGCTGATCGCGCAGTCGGTGGCGACCGGGCCGAACTGGATCGTGCCGTCGCCGTTCGCGCCGACGACCACCCAGATCAGCTTCACGTGGGTGTTGCGCGCCTTGATCCCCAGGTAGTCGCCCTGGTTCAGCTCGTTGTGCTGGGTCGGGCCGCCGGCGATCAGGTTCCACGGGGTGGCGCCGGAGCAGGCCAGGTTGTACTGCGCGTCCGAGGGGATGCCGGTGCGGAACAGCGCCTGGTCGTACGAGCGGTCGCACCAGTTGCCCGGCTGGTGGGTGCCGGGCACGTAGTTGCCGACCCCCTCACCGGAGATTTCGCTGTCACCCATGGTGATCAGCGCGGTGCGGCGCTGCTCGATCGGGCGGATCGCCGGGCTGCCGTAGAGGGCGGTCGCCTCGGCGGCCCGGATGGCCTCCAGGTTGGCGGGGAGCGGTTGGACGGTCGGCCGGTCGGCGGCGGTGGCGGGGGCGGCGGGTCCGGCGAGCATCGGCAGGACGAGAGCGGCGACGGCGACGGCGACGGTGATGGCCCGTCGTCGGGTCGCGCGTTCGGGCCTGGCGGGGGTAGCAGGCATCGACGCACTCCTTTCGGCTCAATCGCGGGACGTCGATTGAGTTACCAGACGGTAACGTGCCGATCAGCGGATGTGAATGCGCTTCGGATCCTTGCGCGCGGGATGCAGAACCGCCCGGATCGGACGATCCGGGCGGCGCGTCACGCGGTGGCGCGGATGCCCGGCCCCCAGGTCGGCGATATCGGGGTGTCCGGTCGGCCCGATGCCGCGATATCGCCGGCACCGTGTCGATCACCTCCACGGACCCGGGTCAGCGGCCGGGCGGCAGCGCGTACCCGACGTAGCCGCGGAACTCCAGCCGCCAGCCGGCCGGGACCAGCTTGGCGCACGCCGGCTGGCTGCCGGTGCAGACGATCGCGTCCACCGAGGTGGGGTCGGCCGGCGGGCGTTCCGGCAGCACCGACTGCATCGCCAGCAGATCCGGCGAGCGTCCGTCCGGCTGCCGCAGCAGCAGCCACCACGGGTACTCCCAGTTGTCGTTCTGCTGCACCAGCCCGATCCGGCGCGCACCGCTGTCCCGGACCTCGGTGGCGGCCCAGCGGAACTCGTCGGCCCACTGCGGGCGACGCAGGAACCGGGTGTCCCAGTCCGAGGTGGTGAAGACCGAGCCGCTGCCGACGAGCCGGCGGGGGAAGCCGTACGACAGCGCCAGCACCCCGGCCAGCGCCGAGGTGGCCAGCACGGTGACAGCCGCGACCGTGGCCACCGACCGCCGCCCAGGGCCGGTACCCGCTCCGTCGGCCGCCGCAGCCGCGAACTGGCGGCGGAAGAGCGCGTCGAGCCAGAGCCCGGCCAGTGGCACGGCGAGCACCAGGGCGTAGAGCAGCAGCCGGTTTCCCCACGGCTGCCACTTGATCATCGAGGTGTGCAGCAGGACGGTGGCCAGCACCACCACCGCGTACCCGCGCAACGGCCCCGCCTGCCCGGCGTCGATCCGGCGCGGCCGGACGAGCGCGACAGCGACGCCGATCAGCGCCAGCGCACCGGCGAGTGGGAACGCCACCCGGTCCTCGTCCGGGTACCAGGCGGGCTCCGGAAAGACCTCCCGGCCGAAGGTGATCGCCCGGTCCTGCGGGTCGACCCCGATCGCGTCGGCCCCGCCGATGATCACCTCGGCGCCCAGCCGGCGCAGCGGCGCCAGCGGGGTGTCGAACGCGGTGTGCCCGATCCGCAGCGCGTTGACCAGGATCGACGGCGGATCGTGTCGTTCCATCGGGATCGACTCGCGCAGCCGGGGTGGCCCCAACGGGTGCCCGAACTCGGCCGTCACCCGGGCCAGGAACGGCCCGACCACCATGGCCGCGACCAGGAGGATCAGCACCGAACCGCCGACGGTGCGGGCCACCCCGCCGACCGGCCGCGGTCGCCGCACCTGACCGACCGCCGTCGCGCCGGTCGGTGTCCGGTCGGCGGCCAGCGCCAGCCGGAGCTGGGCCAACCCCCAGAGCACCAGCAGCGGACCGACCGCGATCAGACCGCTGGTCTTGGTCACCGCAGTCAGCCCGGTGGCCGCGCCGAGCGCGAGCAGGGTGCCCCAACCGTTCCGGCGGCGCAGCCCGTCCAACACGAGGGTCGCCGCGCAGGCCACCCAGGCCGCGCAGACCAGGTCGGTCTGCGTACTCGTCGCCTGTAGCGCCACCATCGGCGTGCTGGCCAGTACGAACGCGGTGATCAACTGGGCCCGCCGGCCGCCGCCGAGCTGCGCGGTGATCCGCGCCGCCACCAGCAGGCAGCCCACCCCGGCCGCCCACTGCACCAGGTTGTACAGCTGGTCACCACCGGTGAGCAGGCGCAGGTGCAGCAGCAGATACTCGGCGCCGGGCGGGATGGTCACCTGCCGGTGGATGGCGGTGGCCCAGAAGTCGAGGTCGCTCTGGGCCACCCAGTGCTCGACCTTGGGCAGGTGGTACGTCTGAGAGTCGAAGTTGTTGGGCTCGGCCAGTAACGCGACCAGCAACTCCAGCAGGACCAGCCCGCCGATCGCGCCGGCGAGCAGGCGCTCGCCCCGACCCGCCGTACGCCAGGTGTCGACCGCCACGGCGAGCAGAACGCCGGGCGTCCGAACGACCCGCCGGGACGCGGGGTCACTTCCGGCGTCGCCGCCGTCGGCGAGCGGGCCGGGTGTCTCCGGGCCGGGCCCGGCGGGCACGGTGGCGCCGACCGGAACCGCTCGGCGTGTCGCGGCGGACGGCTGCGCGAGCCGACTCACCCGGCGCCACCGCAGCCCCGCGGCCGTCGCGGCGACGGCCAGGAAGAGCAGCCAGGCGGCGACGAACGCCGGTCGGGTGAGCGCGTGCAGAGCGCCCAGCAACTCGACGACGAGCACCGCGTACGCGCCCGTGAGCACAGCGGCGCGCACCACCGCGAGCCGCAGCGGCGCCACCGCGTCGACCCCGCGTGGCCTCGTCGCGACGGTGAGCAGGAGCACCGCGGCGGCAGGAACCGCCGCGAGCAGAGAGCCGGCAGCCGACATGGCGGGAAGTAAACACCATCCGGCTGAAGTCGCCACGATGACGGCCCGGCGGTGGCGGCCGGCGTCGGCTGACCAGCCAGGCTAGGCTATGCCCGACGTATTGTCGCCACCGTGGAGATTTCCGTGAAGCTCTCGATCCTCATGCCGGTCTACAACGAGGAAGAACGCATCGCGGATGCCCTCAAGCAGGCATTGGCAGTGGACTATCCCTGCGAGATCGAGCTGGTCGTGGTCGACGACGGCAGCCGGGACGGCACCGGCGAGATCCTCGGTCGGGCCGACGACGCCCGCCTCCGGGTCATCACCCACCAGCGAAACGCCGGCAAGGGCGCGGCCATCAAGACGGCGGTGGACAGCGCCGAGGGCGACTACATGGTCATCCTCGACGCCGACCTGGAGTACGACCCGCAGGACATCCCCAAGCTGCTCGACCCGGTGCTCGACGGGCGGGCCACGGTGGTCTACGGCAATCGCACCTTCGGCAGCCACAGCGCCTACAGCTTCTGGTACGTGATGGGCAACAAGGGCGTCACGATGGCGGCCAACGTGCTGTTCAACTCGTACATCGGCGACCTGGAGACCTGCTTCAAGCTGATGCCGGTGGCGCTCTACCGGTCGCTCGAGGTGCGCTCGCGCGGCTTCGGCATGGAGGCCGAGGTGACCGGCAAGCTCCTGCGCCGCCGGATCCGTCCGTACGAGGTGCCGATCAGCTACCGGGCGCGTGGCCGCGAAGAGGGCAAGAAGATCACCTGGAAGGACGGCGTCGAGGCGATCTGGATCCTCGGCCGGGAACGCGCCCGCCGCCGTCCCACCACGCCGGCTCGCTGACCGGTCAGCGACCGGCGGCCAGCAGGGCCCCGGCCAGGAAGGCGTCGACGGAACGGCGCAGGCCGGCGCTGTCCAGCCCGTGCCACCGGTTGTGGTCCTCGGGCGAGCCGTAGCGACGCAGATCCGCCCTCCCCACCCCGAGCGCCAGCAGCCGATGTGGCCGGTCCACCAGGGCCGCCGACACCACCCGGCTGGACGTGCCGGCCAGGTACGGCTCGACCAGGATCACCTCGGTTCCCGCCCGTGCCCGCAGCCCGGCGGTGTCGAACGGTCGCGGCCGGTGGGTGTAGGCCACGGTGACCGGCAGATCGGCGACCGCGGCCAGCGCCGCGTCCAGCGCCGGTCCGACCGCCACCAGCAGCGGGGCCCCGGGCCCGGCATTCCGCACCACCGCGAGCGAGCCGTCGCCGCCGCGTGGCCGGTCGTTCCGCAGTACCGAGAGCCGCAGGTACGCCGAGCCGTCGCCGGCCACCGCGTCCCGCAGCAGCGCGGGCACCTCGGCCGGGTGGCCGGGGACGTGCACGGTCCAGCCGTGCAGGGTGTCGATCAGTGACACGTCCGCCGGGGACAGGTGCGTCCGGCCGGCCGCCGCGCGGTCGTACGAGGCTCCGACGCTGACCAGCACCGCGGTCGCGGCCTGATGGTCCAGGTCCAACTTGAGCTGCTCGTACGCCCGCTCGATGAGGAACGGCGCGTAGCTGTGCACGATCGGCCGCAGGCCGGTGAGGGCGAGGCCGCCGGCCACTCCGACCATCAGCTGTTCCCGGATGCCGACGTTGAGCACCCGGTCCGGATGCCGCGCGGCGGCCGGGGCGAACGCGGCGGCGGAGATGTCCGCGAGCACCAGCGCTGTACGCGGATTCTCGGTCAGCAACTCGGCGGTGGTGTCGATGAAGATGTCGCGCATTGTCACTCCTCCGTCCTGACGACCGCGACGACGACGTGCGGCCGGTCCTGGTGCTGGCCGGTGAGGGCGGTGTGCAGCGCGTCGTGGTCGTGCCCGTCGACGGTGCTGGCGGTCCAGCCGTTCACCGTGAACCGGGCCGCCGCGCCGCCCGGCCAGCCGTGGGTGGCCGAGTGGTTGTCGACAACCACCGCGGTCAGGCTGCCGAGGCCGGTGGCGCCGGCGTACGCGATCGCCTCGTGGTTCGATCCCTCGTCGAGTTCGGCGTCGCCGAGCAGCACGTACACCCGGGGGGTGAGCAGGCCCTGGGCTCGCAGGCCGAGCGCGGTGCCCACGCCCAGGCCGAGGCCGTGCCCGAGCGAGCCGGAGCCGATCTCCACGCCCGGCACCAGGGTCCGGTCCGGATGGTCGCCGAGGCGGCTCGCCGGTCCGCCCTGGTCGTCGAGCCAGCCGGCGCGGAGGAAGCCCTTCGCGGCGAGCACCGCGTAGTAGCCGGCGACGGCGTGCCCCTTGGAGAGCAGGAAGCGGTCCCGCTCGGGATCGTCGACGGTCTCCGGGGTGATCCGCAGGACGCGGTGGTAGAGCACCCAGAGGACATCGATCGTCGAGTACACGTTGGCGCCGAACTCCCTGCCGGCGCGTAGCTGTTCCAGTGGGCCGGCCACCGGCCCCGGCACCGGGGGCATCGTCCCGTTGGCGGTCGTCATCATCATCTGGATAGCCTGTGAGTTGAAGGGCACTTCAACTCAAGGACCGGGTGATGCAGGACTCACTGACCATCGGCGAGCTGGCCGCCCGTTCGGGCGTGGCGCCGTCGGCGCTGCGCTACTACGAGCGGCTCGGCCTGATTCGCGCCGACCGTACCGGCGGCAACCAGCGCCGGTACGCCCGCGCCGAACTGCGCCGCGTCGCCTTCATCCGGATCTCCCAGCAGGTCGGCGTCTCGCTGGACGAGATCCGCGCGGCGCTGGACTCGCTGCCCGAGGCTCGTACGCCCAGCCCGCAGGACTGGGCGCGGCTCTCCGCCAGTTGGCGGGGTCGGCTGGACGAGAGGATCCGGCTGCTCAGCAAGCTCCGCGACGACCTGGACGGCTGCATCGGCTGCGGCTGTCTGTCCCTGCAACGCTGCGCGCTCAACAACCCCGGTGACGCCCTCGGCGGCGAGGGGCCCGGCGCCCGCCTGATGCTGCCCCGGCCGGAGGCCGACGCGACCGCCTGACGCGCGCCCCATCCCGCCGGACGACCGCGTCAACCGACCGTGAGCAGCACCTTGCCGACGTGGTCGTTCGACTCGACCAGCCGGTGCGCCTCCGCCGCCTCGCTGATCGGCAGCCGCCGGTCCACCACCGGCCTGATCCGGCCGGCCTCGATCAACGGCCACACCTCGTCCCGTACGCCCCGGACGATCTCCGCCTTCTCGCTGAGCGGCCGCGCCCGCAGGGTCGTCGCCGCGACGCTGGCTCGCTTGGTCAGCAGCGCGCCGAGATCCAGTTCGGCCTTGCGGCCACCCTGTAGCCCGATCACCACCAGCCGGCCGCCGGTGGCCAACGCGGCGACGTTGCGGCCCAGGTAGGACGCGCCCATGATGTCGAGGACGACGTCCGCGCCGTGGCCGTCGGTGGCCCGCCGGACCTCCTCGACGAAGTCCTGTTCCCGGTAGTCGATCGTGTGCGCCGCGCCCAGTTCGCGCAGTCTGGGATGCTTGGCCGCCCGCGCGGTCGTCAGGACCGTGGCGCCGAGGGCCGCCCCGAACTGGATCGCGAAGGTGCCGATTCCGCTACCGCCGCCGTGCACCAGCAGCGTGTCGCCCGAATGGAGCCGGCCCACCGGGAGCAGGTTCGACCAGACGGTGCAGGCCACCTCGGGCAGCGCCGCGGCGTCGACCAGGTCGACACCGCCCGGCACCGGCAGCAACTGCTCGGCGGGGACCGCGACCCGCTCGGCGTACCCGCCGCCGGTCAGAAGCGCGCAGACCTGCTGGCCGATCGCCCACCCGGTCACCTCCGGACCGACCGCGCTGATCACCCCGGAGCACTCCAGGCCGGGGTATTCGGGCGCGCCGGGCGGCGGGGGGTAGTGCCCCTGCCGTTGCAGCAGGTCCGCGCGGTTGACCCCGGCGGCCCGCACGTCAACGATCACCTCGCCCGGGCCGGGCTCGGGATCGGGGACCTCAGCCCAGATCAGCGCGTCGGGTCCACCGGGCTGCGGAATGGTGATGGCTCGCATGGGCTCAGTCTTACCCGATCACACTGCGGGCCGCAGGCGCACCCGATCCGCCCCGGCAGCCACTGTGGACCTCCGTACCGGCTCCGGCGCTGGGCCGCCCGGTCGGGGAGGGACGCCGGGCCGCGCGCCCGGTGCCATGGCAGACTAGGCACGGCCGCGCACCCTCGGGTGGTGGCCCGGGAGGGTTCGCCTAGTGGCCGATGGCGCTGGTCTTGAAAACCGGTAAGGCAGCGATGTCTTCGTGGGTTCGAATCCCACACCCTCCGCCCTCGGAACAGCTCAAACGCACCCTGACCAGCGCAAACGCCGGTCGGGGTGGGTCTGTGGACGGCGAGCGGCCCCGCTCCGGGCGATCCAGCATGATGGTGCTCGTGCGCTACTTGATCTCTCACCCCGACGCGTTGGCCGAGCTTGGCGATCTGGACGTCGCGCTGTACGACGGCACGGGGTCCGTGCCCGAGAACCTGGACGATGTCGAGTTCTACGCGGTTCCGTACGGGGTCATCGATCCCCGGTTCTGCGAGCCGATCGCCCGGATGCCCCCGGCTCAAGGTGGTGCAGACCGTGACCGCCGGCTACGACCATGTCCTGCCGTACCTGCGGCCCGGCCTGACGCTGGCCAACGGCCGGGGCGTGCACGACGCGGCCACCGCCGAGCTGGCCGTGGCGCTCACCCTCGCCGCCCGCCGCCGGCTGCCGGAATTCGTCCAGGCGGGGGCCGAGGGCCGCTGGGCCACGGGGTGGTCGGCCGGGCTGGCTGACGCCCGGGTGCTGATCGTCGGGTACGGCTCGATCGGCGCCGCGATCGAGCGCCGGCTCGCCGGGTTCGAGGTGGAGATCAGTCGAGTGGCCCGGAGCCCCCGCCCCGGCGTACGGCCGATCTCCGAAGTTTCGGAGCTGTTGCCACGAGCGGACGTCGTCATCCTGGCCACGCCGCTGACCCCGGAGACCGAAGGCCTGGTGGACAAGGACTTCCTCGCCAGGATGGCCGACGGCGCGCTGCTGGTGAACGTGGCCCGGGGGCGGGTGGTGGACACCGAGGCGCTGCTCGCCGAGCTCGACGCGGGCCGGCTGCACGCTGCCCTGGACGTCACCGAACCCGAGCCACTGCCGGCCGACCACCCGCTGTGGTCCGCACCGAACGTCCTGATCAGCCCGCACGTCGGCGGCCTGACCGCCGCCATGGCGCCCCGGGCCCGCCGGCTGCTGGTCGACCAGGTCCGGCGGTACGCGGCGGGCGAGCCGCTCGCGAACGTCGTCATCCGACCGTGACGTCCGGGTCCGATCGGGCACCGGATCCTCGCCCGCGGATGGCCGCCTCGTAGCCGGCGAGAACGACGAGGAACGCGGTGAGCAGGCCGAGAGCGACCAGGCCGGGCAGGAACCGGCCGGCAGGAAGGAGTAGCAGCACCGCAGCGGGCGCGAGAACTTGTCGGGGTGCCACGGACCGGACGGTGAGGCTCAGGAAGGTCGCCCGGCCCACGAGGTACAGGGCGGTTCCGCCGAACAGGGCGACCGCCGGCGTCCAGTCCAGGCGCAACCCGGCGGTGTCGGAGGACTCATGGTGTGCCAGGTCGGCGAGCACCTGCTCGACCCCCAGCGCCACGTAGATGATGCCGGCGATCAGCGGAAAGTGGGCAACGGTGTAGGCGTCGGCGGCCACCCGACCCCGCCGCGCGCCGGATTTCATCGTCAGTTCCTCACCGGCGGCGACCGCGTTCCGGGAGTAGAGCCACCACAGGCAGACCGTGACGGCGAGCGTGAGGAGCGCGGCCACCAGGACCGGTCCATGGATCATTCCCGCCCCGATCCCGGCGCCCACCGAGATCAGCGACTCGCCGAGCGCGATGATCACCACAAGGCTGTGTCGCTCGGTGAAGTGGCCCGGGCTGCGGAGGGGCCATCCGCTCAGCACGGAGGCGACCACCCCGCCTCCCAGGTCGACCGCGAGCGCTGCCGTCCAGAGCAGGATCTGCGCGGTGCCGCCGAACACGGCACCGAGGACCAGCGGGATCCAGGACAGCGCGGTGGAGAGGGCGTACACGCGAATGGTCCGGAGCAGTTGCCGGTTGCCCTCGGCGGCCCAGTGGTAGAGGACCAGATGGATCACTCTCACCACGATGTAGGCGAGCACCAGGATCAGCCGGGGCCCCAACGCTCCCGGACCGGATTTCCAGACGTCGGGGATGACGAGACCGGCGAGGAAGACGGCTGCCATGGCGACGGTGACGCCGGTACGGATCAGCCCGACATCGATGCGGGCCTGGTTTCCCAACCAGGAGTACACCAGCCAGGAGTTCCACAACAGCAGGAGCACGAGGAAACCCTGCACCAGGGTCATCGGCGCGGGCCGCGCGCTCATGAACTCGGTGACCCGGATGAAGCCGAAGACGAACACGAGGTCGAAGAAGATCTCGAACAGGGTTGTGCGGTGCGTCTCCTTGGTCACCACCGGCCGCGACCGGAAGATCCGCCCCATCACCTCATCTTCATCGCCGCCAGGCCGCCTCACGGCGATTCAGGCAACTGGTCCCGTACCCCTGGTCGCCGTCACTCCGGTGGGTCCGTGGCCCGCCGGCTCTCCCGGATCGTCTCGTCGGCCAGCCGTTCGATCGCGCGCCGGCGCTCCTCGGCGATGGCCCGCTCGTCCCGGCGGCGCAGCGCGGTGAAGACGGCTGCCACGAAGTCCCGCCAGATCCCGGCCACGAGGTCCCCCTGTGGAGCGTTGGCCCGGACTCAACGGTAGCGCCGTCGACCCGGCACCACCGCTTCCGGTCGTCGGAGAGGCCACGAAGGGGTAAGAAGGGGCAGGAATCTCCGCGAAGACCGGAAGGACGCGTCCCGATGACCCTGGAACGACCCATCGCCCCGGACCCGTACGAGCTGCTGCCGACGGTGCCCTCGTTCACCCTGACCAGTGACGACGTGCAGAACGGCGAGCCGATGGATGCCCGGCACGCGCACGGCAGCACCGGGGGCGACAACGTCTCCCCGCAGCTGACCTGGTCGGACTTCCCTGCCGAGACGAAGAGCTTCACCGTGACCTGCTACGACCCGGACGCGCCGACCGGCAGCGGCTTCTGGCACTGGGTGCTGGTGAACGTGCCGGTCGACGTCACGCAGGTGCCCAGCGGCGCGGGTGGCGCGGCGGGCGCGGACCTCGGTGGAGCGTTCTCGGTCCGCAACGACTACGGCGAGAAGGGCTACGGCGGAGCGGCTCCGCCGCCCGGCGACCGCCCGCACCGGTACGTCTTCGCGGTGCACGCCCTGGACGTCGACCGCCTCGACCTGACCCCGGACGCCAGCCCCGCCTACGTCGGCTTCAACCTCACGTTCCACACCCTCGCCCGAGCGGTGATCCGTCCCACCTACCAGATCAAGGAATGATCCCTGCCCCGCGATCTTGCACTCGCCCGTGCAGGGAAGTGCAAGATCGCGGGGGGTGTGGTCAGGACGGGACGCGGGCCACGGCGAAGACGGACTGGCCGAACGGGGGCCGGATGCGCTGTTCGGCGGCCTTGGTGGCCGGGAGGACGACCGTGTCGTACACCTTCACCATCGGGCCCTCCTTCGGCATCAGCCGGAAGACCTTGGTGGCCATGAAGTAGCCGAGCAGACCCAGCGCGTTGGCGTAGTGGATCTTCTCCACGGTCAGGCCGGCCTCGGTCATCGCCGCTCCGAGCGTCTTCTTCGTGTAGCGGCGGACGTGCCCGGTGGCGATGTCGGCGGGGCTCATCGCGAATTGGAACGCCGGCACGATGATGATCACGGCGCCGCCGGGTCGGACCAGGTCGCGCATGCTGCGCAGCGCGCCCACGTGGTCCTCGATGTGCTCCAGCACGTTGTACGAGACCGCGGCGCTGTAGTCGCCCCGATCGTTGTGCGGCAGCAGCATCTGCCGGACATCGATGCTCGGCTGGTCGGCGAGGCGCTCCTTGAGCTGCACCAGCCGATCCGGATCGGCCTCGGTGGCGGTGAACCGGGGGAGCCGCTGCGACCATTCAAGCGCGTAGTCACCGAGACCGCTGCCGACCTCGATCGGATCGTCACCGAGGTACGGCACCGCCAGTTCGACGAACCAGCGACGGTGGTTGACAGCGGTCGCCAGGCCCTCCAGCACCTCGGACTGGACGCGCTGATCCCCAGTGATTTCTGCCATGCGTCGATTCCTCACGATATGAACTCGACCCGTGCCTGGACCGACAGAGTGAATCATCCGCTCGGATGGCAGAAGAATCGGGGCAGCGGGGTGGCCGAATTGCGGTCGGGGGTGGGCACGTGATCGGCGGTCGGCGAACCCGGCACATAGTACGGCAGTACCCCGAAACATGTCACGGCAGTGCCATACGCTGACTACCCTATGAATTGTCATGACTACTCCTGAATCGGGCGCGCCCGGAGACGGCCCCGCCACCGCCTCGCCGGTGGAGCGGGGCGGCCGTGCCCGGTGGGCCCGCAGCGGGAGGTGGGCGGATCTGGTCCCAGTGCTGAGCTTCGTGGTGCTCGGCTTCTGGGTCACCGGGCGGCTGTGGCTGGAGCCGGGCAGCGCCGTGCGGGACAACCGCACCGACCAGTCACAGTTTGAATGGATGATGGCGCACGGTGCTCGGGTCGTCACCCATTTCGCCTATCCGTTCCATTCGGACCGGATGAACGTGCCCGACGGCGTCAATTTGATGGCGAATACGTCCGTATTATCCATTTCGCTGCCAATGACACCTGTCACCCTGCTCCTCGGGCCCCGCGCGGCATTCCTGCTCTTTCTCACCGCCGGAATGATTGCCACCGCCACAGCCTGGTACTTCCTGCTTTCCCGGGTGCTCATCGGCGCCCGCGGGCCGGCGTGGCTGGGCGCCGGCTTCTGCGCGTTCGCGCCGGCCATGGTGTCGCACGCCAATGCGCATCCGAACATCGTGTCGCAGTTCGTCGTCCCGTTGATCATCTGGCGCACGCTGCGGCTCGGCGAGCCCGGCCGCTGGCTGCGCAACGGGGTGCTCCTCGCGTTGGTGATCGTCTGGCAGGCGTTCCTCAACCTGGAGATCCTGCTGATGACGGCGATCGGGCTGGGCGTGATCGTCGGCGCGCTCGCCCTCGGCCGCCGGGACCTGCGGTCGCGGGCCCGGCCGTTCCTCGCCGGTCTGGCCGTCGCCGCCGGGCTCGCCGGGCTGCTGCTGGCGTACCCGCTCTACGTCCAGTTCTTCGGGCCGGGCGCGTACTCCGGGCTGTCCCGCCTGATCCGCGGCTACTCCAGCGACCTCGCCTCGTTCGTCGCGTACTCCCGGGAATCGCTCGCCGGCAGCCCGCGCACGGCGGCGAACCTGGCCAAGAACCCGACCGAGGAGAATAGCTTCTTCGGCTGGCCGCTGCTGGTGCTGGTGATCGCCCTGGTCTGGTGGCTGCGCCGCTCGGTCGTGGTGCTCGGGCTGGCCGCCCTCGGGCTGCTCTTCGCGGTGCTCTCGCTGGGCCGGGTGATCTGGTTCGCCGGCCGGAACACCGGCGTGCCGGGGCCCTGGGCCGTGCTGGAGAACCTGCCGATCCTGCACTCGGTGGTGCCGACCCGGTGGGCGTTGGCGATCACCCCGATCATCGGGCTGCTGCTCGCCTACGGCGCCGAGCGGGCGCGTGAGCTGGCCCGTTCGCAGCCGGCCGCCCGCCGGCAGATCCGCTTCGTCACCGCCACCGTGCTCACGATGGCCCTGCTGCCCATCCTGCCCACCCCGCTGCCCGTGGCCCGCCTGGACCCGGTCCCCGCCTTCGTGACCGGTGGGGCCTGGCGGCCGTACGTGTCCGGCGGCCGCAGCGTGGTTACCCTGCCGCTGCCGGACACCAACTACGCCGAGCCGCTGCGCTGGTCCGCGGCCACCCGACTGGACATGCCCCTGGCCCGCGGCTACTTCCTCGGCCCGGACACCCGCCGCAACGCCGAGAAGCCGCGGATCGCGCTGTTCACCGCGCCGCCCCGCCCCACCA
The DNA here is from genome assembly GCF_003667505.1 of Micromonospora sp. BL4. GTDB lineage: Bacteria > Actinomycetota > Actinomycetes > Mycobacteriales > Micromonosporaceae > Micromonospora. Next base: position 5,999 of record NZ_RCVJ01000080.1, on the reverse strand, counting down.
GCAGCTTCTTCGGCACCATCCGGCGCACCGGCGCGGTGCCGCCGATCACCCCGCAGAGCCGGGTCAAGGCGGTCGACGACCTGCGCTACTGGCGGGCCGGCGTGGTCATCCTCGGGCCGCACGAGCACGAGGCGGCGCTACGCCGGGGGATGACCGAGCTGACCGGAATCCAGCCGACGTTCACCGGCGGAGTGTGGGTGTGGGACGTGCGGCCCTTGACCGACTGAGCGAGGGCTCAGGCCTGCCGGACGCAGCAGCCCTGGCAGACCTTCGGGCTGGGTAGGGTGAAGGCGAGGCAGCAGGTGCGCCGCTGCACGCTCGGCTCACCGGTCGGCCCGGGCACCAGCTCGACCAGGTCCGCCAGGTCGAGCGCGCCGAGCAGGGTCTCGATCGTCTGCACCGTCGAGCCGGGCAGCCCATCGGCGGCCCGCAGGATGCCGTGCGAGATACCGGAGGCGACCGAGCCGAGCAGCGTCCGGGTGCCGACCCGGACCTCCGTCTGGATCGCGGCGATGAGCGGGGCCAGATGGGCGTCGAGGAGCGAGGCGCGCAGCGCGGCCAGCAGCTCCGCCTCGTCGGCGACGACCCGTACCTCCGGGTGGCCGGCCAGTGCCAGCGGATCGCTCGGCAGCACCGCCACGGTGGTGCTGCGGCGCAGGCCCAGGGTGAGCAGCGGCCGGTGGTCCTCGAAGTGGATCAGCACGTCGGACGGGTCGAGCAGCGGCACCCGCCGGGCCGAGGCCCAGCCGAGCACGACGGGCAGCGCCGTCCAGTAGCTGTACGACTTCCAGGCCAGTGCGGCGCAGGCGTGCGGGGTGCCGCCCCAGCGCAGGGTGGCGGCGCGGAGCAGATCCGGCAGCCGGCTGCCGTCGATCAGGGTGGTCGCGGGCGCCCAGCCGAACTCGTCGTCGACCAGCAGGCCCGGTGCGAGCCCGGGAAGATCGTCGGTGCCGAACATGGCACGCAGCGCCGCGGTGACGGGGGCGAGCGGCGTGGCGGTCACGTCCCGCCTCGGCATCACCGCTGTCACCGTGTCATCCCCCGTCCGCGTGACCGAGGAGCACCTCGGCGGACGACCCCGCGTCCTGAGCTAAGGCTAGCCTAACCACACGCGCAGGTCTAAGGGAAGCCTCACCTGAGTCGTATCGGGAGGTCAGGGTCACTCCGCTCCCAGCGGGGGCGGTACCCCCGCACCCCGCGTACTACCCGGCCATGGCCCGGGAAAACACCGGCGCAGCATCGACCGCGGTCTGTGGATTGTCAAGCGATGTGTCGACAAGGTGGCAGATACGTGTGCGTCCGGGCACGGAACGTGAAACTGATACTCCCGGCCACGAGGAAGCCGATGACGACCTCACCCCTCGAACGGGCTGCCGACTCCTTCGCGGCCGAACTCGCCCGGCAGCGAACCGGGCGGGGGCTGTCCAAGAAGCAACTGGCCGTCCTGATGGGTTTCGACCCGTCCTACGTCAGCCACGTGGAGGGGCGCCGGCACCGTCCGACCGAGGATTTCGCCCGCCGCGCCGAGGCCGTCCTGGAGGCCAGCGGCGCGATCTGGCAGCGCTTCCGGGAGTACGACGAACTCCGGCACGCCCGCCCCGGTCACCAGCAGCGCGAGCCGCACCTGCCCGGCCAGTGGCTGCCACCCGGCACCGGCCTCGTCGTGGAGCGCGAACTCGCCACCCTCACCCACACCGACGACGGCTACCGGTGCGTCATCCACCGAGAGCTCTACAACGCCGGCACCGAACCGGTCAACCGCTACCTCGTCCGGGTCGCCGTCGACCGCTACCCGAACGACCCCGGTCGCTCCAACCGGCACCACCGCGAGCACCCGCTCACCTTCGCCGAGCTGCAACTACAGGCCCGCCGGGACGACGGCGGCGGTGACCCGGAGCCGATGCACTGGCGGGCCAAACACGACCGGGACGCGTTCAAGGAGATCTGGCTGCTCTTCGAGAACGGCGAGCGGCGCTTCCCGCTCTACCCCGGCGACCGGGCCACCATCGAGTACGCGTACTCCGTCGGGCAGGAGAAGTGGGGTCCCTGGTTCCAACGAGCCGTGCGGCTGCCCACCCGACAGCTCGCCGTCCGCCTGGACCTGCCGGCGGCGCTCGACCCGCAGGTCTGGGGCGTGGAGACCTCGCTCTCGGCGGAGGAGGGCCCGCTGCGCACGGCGCCGCAGCGCCGCGACGAGGACGGCCGGGCGATCTTCGACTGGCAGACCGACGACCCACCGCTGAACGCCCGCTACCGGTTGCAGTGGCGATTCCGGGCCCGCCCGGACATCGACCCGGACGTCAGCAACGGCGGTGCCCGGGTCCGGCCCAGCGACCGGATGCGGGGGCTGGGCATCGTCCAGCGCGGCGCCGACCTGCTCCGCCAGCGCGGCCGTCCGTTCGACCTGCCCGGTGAGGAACAGGTGGCCCGGGAGGTGGTCGACCGGCTCAACACGGCCCTGGCCCGGCTCGACGAACTCCATCCGTTCAGTAAGGGGGTCGGCATCGCCGCCCCGCAGCTCGGCATCGGCCGGGCCGCGGCCGTCGTGCGGCCACCCGACCGGTCGGCGGAACCGGTGGTGCTGCTCAACCCCCGGGTGGTCGACGCCGGCCCGGACACCGACGAGCAGTACGAGGGCTGCCTCTCCTTCTTCGACCACCGGGGTCTGGTGCCCCGGCCGCTGCGGCTGGACGTGGAGCACGCCCAGTGGGACGGCAGCCGGATCATCACGTCGTTCGAGTTCGGCATGGCCCGGCTCGTCGCGCACGAGATCGACCACCTGGAGGGCCGGCTGTACGTGGACCGGATGGCACCCGGTGTGCCACTGGTGCCGGTGGAGGAATACCGGGAGACCGGGCACCCCTGGCGCTACTGAACGGGGCCGGGGCGCGTGCCCCAGGGGGCAGGGGCACGCGCCCCGGCGTGGGGGGAGGAACGCCTAGAGGTCACCGAAGGTGTCGTAGCGGATGTGCGGCGGCGGCACCTCGTCCGCGGCCAGCACCCGCAGTGTGGACCGGACCATCCGGGCCGACCCGGAGACGTAGCAGTCGTGTGTGGTCCACGGGCCGTAGCGGGCCACCACGTCCGGAATGTCGCCCAGCTCACCGTCGAAGTCCGGGTCCTCGCTGCACGCGGCGGTGACCGACAGCCACGGGTGTACGGCCACCAGCTCCTGCAACCCGGCCAGGCCGTACAGGTCCGCCGCCTGCCGGGCGCCGTAGAAGACGTGCACCCACCGGGTCCGGTTGTAGCTGGCCAACTCCTCCACCAGCGCCTTGATCGGCGCCAGCCCCACCCCGCCGGCCACGCAGAGGATGTCGCGCTCCGAGGACCGGTCCAGGGTCATCGACCCCATCGGCGCGGCCAGCCGGAGCAGGTCACCCGGCCGCACCCGGCGGACCAGCGCACCGGACACCCAGCCGGCCCCGGGCGACCGCACGTGGAACTCCAGCACGTTGTCGTCGTTCGGGGCGTTCGCCACCGAGTACGTCCGCCACACCCGGGGATGGTGGCGCGGCACTTCGAGGCTGACGTACTGGCCGGCCCGCCAGGGCAGCGGATGCTGCAACGCCCGGCAGGTCAGGACGGCGGTGTCCGGGCCGTACCGCTCGTGGGTCAGCACCTCGGCGTGCCAGAACGGCGGGTTGTCGTCGTTCGCCGCCCCGGCGAGCATCTTCGCCGAGATGGCCGCGTACGCGTCCGTCCACGCCTGGTCGTACTCCAGGTTCCAGCCGTCGCCGGCGGTGCTGCGCAGCGCGTCCAGCAGCGCGACGCCCATCGTCTTGTAGTGCTGCTCGTCGACGTGGTACTTGCGGTGGTCGCGGCCCAGCGCCCGGAGGAACTCGTCGAAGCTCTCCGGATCGTCGACGGTGTGGATCGCCGTGATGATCGCTTCCAGCAGGCGGTCGCCCTGGCCGGTCATCTGCACCGGGAAGAGCTGCCGCAGGGCGGGGTCGAGCAGGAAGAGCCGGGCGTAGAAGTGGCCGCTCAGCCGGTCCCGGTCCTCCTCGACCAGGGTCCAGCTCTCTTTCAGCAACCGCGCGACGTTGTCCACGGGTGGCGCTCCTTCTCCAGACGACAGCGGATCGGGCGCCCATAGAATCTCCACGGAGCGTGCGCACCGGTCGCACAGAATGTGCGATCGGTTCATGCCGGCCGGTCGGCCGTGTCACCGGCGCCGCCCGTCGGGCAGAGTGGTGCGGTGACCGTTGAGCTGACCCGCCCGGTGTCCCGCCGGCTGCTGGGGACCGAGACGTTGCTGGTCCTCGGCCTCTCCCTCGGCCAGTCCGCGGTCTACGCGGTGGTCTCGATCATCGCGAAGCTGACCGCCGACGGTCCGCTCTCCAAGCAGACCGCCTCGCTGAACACGTCCGCGTCGGCGAGACCCTGGCTGGACCTGACGTACCAACTGCTCGGCATCGTCTTCGCGCTGCTGCCGGTGCTGCTCGCCGTACACCTGCTCAGCCGCGACCCCGGCGATCCGGCGCGGACCCTCGGCCTGGACGCCCGGCGACCCGGCCAGGACCTGGCCCGCGGCGCCGGCCTGGCCGCGCTGATCGGCCTGCCCGGGCTGGCCCTGTTCTGGGTGGCGGCGCAGCTCGGCCTCAACGCCACGCTGGTGCCGGCCTCGCTGCCGCCGGTCTGGTGGGCGGTCCCGGTGCTGATCCTCGCCGCCGTGCAGAACGCCGTGCTGGAGGAGGTGATCGTGGTCGGCTACCTGGTCACCCGGCTGCGTCAGCTCCAGTGGCGGCTCGGCGCGATCATCGCGGCCAGCGCGCTGCTGCGCGGCTCGTACCACCTCTACCAGGGCTTCGGCGCGTTCGTCGGCAACGCGGTCATGGGCGTCGTGTTCAGCTACTTCTACCTGCGGACGCGGCGGGTGCTGCCGCTGATCATCGCGCATACCCTGCTCGACGTGGTCGCCTTCGTCGGCTACGCGCTGCTGCCGAAGGAATGGTTCAGCTGGCTCTGACCGCTCGGCTCGCCGCCGTGTCGGCCGCCGACGGCCGGTAGGCGGCCACCGCCCGGGCCGCGAGCCGGTCGGCCGCCGCCGAGTCGCCCAGCGCCGCCGCGAGCACCGCCGCGCCCGGCAGCAGCCGGGACGCCAACCGCAGCGCCAGCCACCCACCGGCCTGCGCCGTGAGCGGCGCGGCCAGCCGCCACGCGGCCTCCGCCGCCCGGGGCCACGTCCCCTCCACCGGGTCCTCCGCCGTCCCGGCGGCGGCCAACGCGGCACGCGCGCTCTCCGGATCCGGGTGCACCTGGGTGAGCACCAGCAGCTCGACCGCCCGCTCGGGGTGCGCGGGATTCCGGCCGTACGCCGCCGCCAGGTGCAGCACCAGGTTCGAGTGGGTCCAGAGCACTGACGCCAGCTCGGCCAGCGGCGCGAAGAGCCCGGCCACCGCGGCGGCCGCCCCGCCCACGCCCGCCGAGCGCACGAACCGCCGGGTGGCCAGCCGGGCCAGGCCGTCCGCCGGCGCGTCCGGATACCGGGCCCGCAGCCGCTCGGCCCAGTCGGCCGCGCCGGGGCCGAGCGCCCGCACCGCGGCGAGAGCCAGCAACTCCGGCGCGAAGCCGGGGTGGTCGCGCAGCTGCGCGGTGACCAGCCGCAGCTCCGATTCCGGGGTACGCGCGACGTGGTGCTTGGCGGGCCCTGCCCCCTCGGCCGACGCCGCTTTCCGAATCGGCAGGACCTCCGACGTGGGGTGATCGGCCCTCGCCGCAGGCACCGGTTGATCAGTCGGGGTCTGCTCCGCTGGTTGTTGCGGGGCGGGGACGGCCTTCTTGGTGGCGGCGCTCTTTCGCGCACCTGTCGCGCGCTTGGTCGGGGCCGCGGTGCGTGCGGTCGGGGTGTCCGCCGCGGCAGGGGTGTCCGCCGCGGCGGTCGAGCGCTTGGTGCGCTTGGTGGGCGCGGCCGGCGGAGTGGCCGGGGTCACGTTGGCCGCTGGCGACGTCGTGGGGGTCACCTCGCCAGCCGAGGTACCGGCTGCCTTTCGGGG
>NZ_RCVJ01000113.1 GCF_003667505.1 Micromonospora sp. BL4 | reverse complement strand
CCACCGGTGCCCGGACCACCGCCGCCGCCCGGCCCGATGCCGGCTCCGCCGTTCCCGCCGCCGCCCGCGACGCCCGGCGTGCCGCCGACCATGCGCGCCACCGCGTCGGTCAGCGCGCCCCCGGCCAGCCCCAACGGGTGGGCCGCCCCGTCACCCGCCGATTCCGCCGAGCGCAACTCAGCGCCGCTGCACGGCTCGTCGTCCGGCCCGGGCGTGCGGGCCTCGGCGTCGCCGACCAACTGGTCGTCGCCGGCGGTTGCCGCGCAACCCACCCAGGGTGGCGGTGGCTGGACCCCGGCACCCGTCTCGGCCCCGCCGGTGGTGCCCGCACCGGCGCTGCCCAGCTGGCCGCCGTCCACCACCGGCGGCACCCCGTCGGGTGAGCACGCCCCCGGTGGCCCCCGGAAGGCCACGTCGCCTGCCAACCCGGCGGGCGGGCCGGCCGGACGGGGCTCGGCCGCCGCCCGCAGCGGGCGGTACGACGGCGGCGCCGACCTGGCCGGCACCGTCTACGGCAGCGGGGAGGGGCCCGGCCACGCCACGATCGCGCTGCCCACCAACGCCGTGGAGAATTCCGGCTCGCTGACCGGGCACATCCTGGCTCAGGGCTGGGCGGACACTCCGGCCGAGCGGTCCTCCAGCACCACCCGGGTGGTGATCGTCCTGGCCGCCGCGCTGGGGCTGCTGGTGGGGATCAGCGTGCTGGTCGTCCTGCTCGCCAACGACGCCCTGGACGGTCTGGTCGGCAACGTGCTCAACGGCTGAGTCGGCGATCCGGGGCGATGGTGAGTCCGCCCACTACGGTCCGGCAACCGGCTGGCGGCTCCGCCGGACCGCCGTACACTGGTTGAGATCACTGACCCGGCGCGCGTGATGCGCGCCCATGGGCGATCTTGCGGGCGATCCGGCGGCACAGCCGCGGCAGGCCATCGCGAAGATGCGCCCCGCTCGAAAGGCATTTGTTGACCACCTCTGCTGACTCCAGCATCGTTCCGTCCGTTTTCGATTCCGCCCCGGCGGCGGCCGACGCCGTCCTCGGGACGCCCGACGCCGCCCCGGCGGAGGTCGCCGAGCACGTCGACTTCGCCGCGCTCGGCCTGCCCGAGCCGCTGGTCCGCGCGCTGGCGCGGCAGGGCATCACCACTCCGTTCGAGATCCAGCGGGCCACCGTGCCGGACGCGCTCGCCGGCCGGGACGTGCTCGGTCGCGGGCAGACCGGTTCGGGCAAGACGCTCGCCTTCGGCCTGCCGCTGCTGGCCCGGGTCGCCGCCGGTCAGCCGGCCCGGCCGATGCGCCCGCGCGCCCTGGTCCTGGTTCCGACCCGGGAGTTGGCCATGCAGGTCAACGACGCCCTGCTGCCGCTGGGCAAGGCGATCAACGTGTTCCTGAAGACCGCCGTCGGCGGGGTGCCGTACGACCGTCAGATCGACGCGCTGCGCCGCGGCGTGGAGATCATCGTGGCGACACCGGGCCGGCTCGGAGACCTGATCGAGCGGGGCATCTGCCAGCTCGACGACGTCGAGGTGACGGTGCTCGACGAGGCCGACCAGATGGCCGACATGGGCTTCCTGCCCGAGGTGACCGAGCTGCTGGCGAAGACGCCGGCGAACGGTCAGCGGCTGCTCTTCTCCGCCACCCTGGACGGTGACGTCGACGCGCTGGTCAAGCGGTTCATGACCGATCCGGTGACCCACTCCACCGCGCCGTCCACCGCCTCGGTGTCCACCATGGATCACCACATGCTGTTGATCCCGCCGCACGAGAAGTTCCCGGTGACGGCCTCGATCGCCGCCCGAGACGGCCGGACCATGGTCTTCGCCCGGACCCAGCTCGGCGTCGACCGGCTGGTCGACCAGCTCGCTGCCGTCGGCGTACGGGCCGGTGGCCTGCACGGCGGCAAGACCCAGCGGATGCGCACCAAGACGCTGGCCGAGTTCCGCGAGGGCCGGATGAACGTCCTGGTCGCCACCGACGTCGCGGCCCGGGGCATCCACGTCGACGGGGTCACCCTGGTGCTGCACGTCGACCCGCCGAAGGACCCCAAGGACTACCTGCACCGTGCCGGGCGTACCGCCCGTGCCGGCGAGTCGGGCGCCGTCGCCACGCTGGTGCTGCCCAAGCAGCGTCGTACCACCCTGGCGATGCTGGAGAAGGCCGGCGTCGCGCCGGCCGAGAACCGCGTCCGCCTCGGTGACCCGATGCTGACTGAGCTGATCGGCGCCCGCGAGCCCAGTGGCGTGCCGGTCCGCGTGGAGGCGGAGCCCCGGGGCTACGGCGACCGCTCCGGCGGCCCCCGCCGGTTCGGCGACCGTCCGGGCGGCGACCGGCGCTACGGCGACCGATCCCAGGGGGAGCGCCGCTACGGCGACCGTCCGACCGGGGAGCGACGCTACGGCGACCGGCCGCAGGGCGACCGGCAGTACGGCGACCGCCCGCAGGGTGAGCGGCGCTACGGCGACCGGCAGTACAGCGACCGGCCGACCGGCGAGCGACGCTACGGCGACCGTCCGCAGGGCGACCGGGGGTACAGCGACCGTCCGCAGGGCGACCGGTCGTACGGCGACCGCCCGAGTGGCGAGCGCCGGTACGCCGACCGGGACACCCGCGGCTACGGCGACCGGCCGCAGGGCGATCGGCGTTACGGCGACCGGCCGCAGTTCGGTGACCGGGACGGCCGGGGCGGCCGGGGCGACCGCCCGACCGGCGAGCGGCGCTACGGCGACCGGCCGCAGGGCGAGCGGCGGTTCGGCGACCGGCCGCAGGGCGAGCGGCGCTACGGCGACCGGCCGCAGGGCGAGCGGCGCTACGGTGACCGCGCCCAGGGCGACCGGCAGCAGGGCGAGCGCCCCGCCGACGAGCGCCGGTTCGGGGACCGACCGGCCGGGGAGCGGCGCTTCGCGGACCGGGGTGGTTTCCGCCCGGAGAGCCGCGGTCAGGGTGACCGGCAGCGCGACGACCGGCAGCGCGACGACCGGCGTGGCTTCGGCGGGCGGCCGCCGGCCCGTACCCACTGATCCACCGATCCACCGAACGCCGCCGCGGAGCCGACGCTCCGCGGCGGCGTTCGCGCATGCCCTGCCGATGTCGGCTCGGTCGCGTAACGTCCGGCTCATGCCGACCATGCCGAAGTCGATCTTCTGGTCCCGGACGGACACCGCCGGCAGCGAGCAGGTCCTGCTCGACGACGGCCACGGGTTGGCGGCCCGGGGCACCCTGCTCGCCGTGGACCCGGTCCCCTGGACCGCCCGCTACCAGCTGACCACCGCTCCGGACTGGAGCACCACCCGGGTCGAGGTCGAGGCGGAGGGGCCGGGCTGGCTGCGCAGAGTCACGCTGGAGCGGGCCGCGGGCCGATGGCGGGTGACCACCGCCGAGCAGGGCAATCTGGACGCGGCACTCGTCGCTGCCGGTCACCCCCCGGCCGGCCTGCCGGGCACCGACGACCCGGACCGGCTGGCCGACGCGCTCGACGTGGACCTGAGCGGGTCGCCGCTCTTCAACGCCCTACCGGTCCACCGGCTCGGGCTCGCCGCCCAGCCGGCCGACCTGCCGCACCGGATCACCGTGGCGTGGGTCCTGCTGCCCGGTCTGGAGGTGGTGGCGGCCGAGCAGATCTACACCGGGCTCGGGCCGGGCCGGGTGCGGTTCGCCAGCGGCACCTTCACCGCCGACATCGATCTCGACGCCGACGGCTTTGTGGTGCGCTACCCCGGGCTCGCCGAACGGATCGACCCGCGCTGAGCGCTCCGGCCCAGCCCCGTCGTGCTCAGGCGGGCCAGGCGCCGCTGGTCAGGAAGCGGTCGATGACGGCGGCGTGCGGCGCCAGGTCGTGGCCCTGCGCCGCCACCCAGTCGTCGGAGTAGTAGGTGTCCGCGTACCGGTCACCGGCGTCGCAGATCAGGGTGACCACGGAACCGGTCCGGCCCTCGGCGAGCATCCCGGCGATCAGGCCGAACGCGCCCCACAGGTTGGTGCCGGTGGAGCCGCCCACCCGACGGCCGAGCACCGCCGAGCCGGCCCGCATGGCGGCCAACGACGCCGCGTCCGGCACCTGGACCATCCGGTCCACCACCGAGGGCAGGAAGGACGCCTCCACGGTCGGACGGCCGATCCCCTCGATCCGAGATCCCTTCCCGGTACGCACGGACCAGTCGGCGGCCAGCCAGGCCGGGTAGAACGCGGAGTTCTCCGGGTCCACCACGCAGAGCTTCGTGGCCAGCCGGCGGTACCGGACGTACCGGCCGAGCGTGGCGCTGGTGCCCCCGGTGCCGGCGCCCACCACGACCCAGGCCGGAATCGGGTGCCGCTCCAGTCTCAGCTGTGCGTAGATCGACTCGGCGATGTTGTTGTTGCCCCGCCAGTCGGTGGCCCGCTCCGCGTAGGTGAACTGGTCCATGAAGTGGCCGCCGGAGTCCTCGGCCAGCCAGCGGGCCTCGACCACCACGCTCGCCGGGTCGTCCACCAGGTGGCACCGGCCGCCCTGGAACTCGATCTGCGCGATCTTCTCCGGCGAGGTGGAGGCGGGCATCACCGCGATGAACGGCAGTCCGAGCATCCGGGCGAAGTACGCCTCGGAGACCGCCGTGGACCCGGAGGACGCCTCGACGATGGTGGTGCGCGGCCCGATCCAGCCGTTGCAGAGCCCGTAGAGGAACAGCGAGCGGGCCAGCCGGTGCTTCAGTGAGCCGGTCGGGTGCACCGACTCGTCCTTGAGGTAGAGGTCGAGCCCCCACTCCCGGGGCAACGGGAACGGCAGCAGGTGGGTGTCGGCCGAGCGGTTCGCGTCCGCCTCGACGGCGGCGATCGCCTCGGTCACCCAGGTCCGGCTGGCCTCGTCGCACCGGTCGAGATGAGTCACGCCGGCAAGGTAGCAAGCGGTCCTGGGGAGGTCAGCGCCGGTCCGCCGCCGTGACCCGGCGATGCTGCCGGCGCTGCCCGGCCCGGCCGACGGCCCGAACGAGCGGGGTCAGCCCGAGGGCCAGCCGGGGCAGGGCGTCCAGCAGCCGGACCTGCGCGCCCCGCCAGCGCGGCAGGCTGACCACCGGGCGGGGCCGGCGGGCCAGTCGGACCGCCCGGGCGGCCACCCGCTCCGGGGTCAGCATGGACCCGGTGAACGACGCCAGCGCCCCGGGGTCGTCCAGCCGGTCGTGCAGCATCGGCGTCCAGATGCCGTCCGGGCAGAGGCAGGAGACGTGCACCCGCCGGTACCCGGCCATCCGCAGGTCGGACAGGGTGCCGAGGCTGAACGCCAGCAGCGCGTGCTTGCTGGCCGCGTACACCGTCTCACCGGGTGCGGCGACCAGCCCGGCCAGCGAGACGATGTTCAGCACGTGGCCGTGCCCCTGCCCGCGCATCACCGTGAGCGCGGCGAGGGTGCCGTTCATCGCGCCGAGCGCGTTCACGTCGAGCACCCGGCGGCGGGTCGGTCCGTCGTGCTCCCAGGCGGGACCGGTGACCAGGATGCCGGCGTTGTTGACCCAGAGGCCGAGGCCACCCCGGCTGGCTGCCGTCGCGGCGATCTCGGCGCAGGCGTCCTCGTCCCGGACGTCCAGCCCCGCGGACCAGCCGCCGAGCGGCGCGGCGGCAACGGCCACCGCGGCCGGGTCGACGTCGGTGAGCAGCACCGACCACCCGTCGGCGTGCAGCGCGGCGGCGACGGCGCGGCCGAGGCCGCCCGCGGCCCCGGTCACCACGGCCACTCCACGTCCCGGCGAGGTCATCGGCGCACGCTACCGCCGTTCGCCGGTACGGCACCAGGGCCGGCCGCCCCCACGCCAGAGGCGGATACCCGTGAGGCGTGGTCGCCCATCGCCTTGGCGTTCGTGGACGAGGTCGAGCCCCACCGCCTCGGCGTCAGGCGGGCTGCGGGCCGACCGGCTGGGGGCGGTTCTCCCACTTGGTGGAGAGGGCGATGGCGGTACGGGTGGAGGCGACCCCGGGCGTCCGGTTCAACCGCACGATCAGCTGCTCCAGCTCGGCGATCGTGCCGACCCGCGCCTTGAGCAGGAAGGACTCCACGCCCGCCATGAAGTAGCAGGACTCGATCTCGGGCAGCACCCGGAGTGACTCGAGCATGTCGTCGCTGTCCGCGCCGGAGTCCTCGACGATGCCGATCAGCGCGGTGACACCCAGCCCGATCGCCTCCGGCTCCACGTCCGCGCGGTAGCCGCGGACCACGCCGCTGTTCTCCAACTTGCCAACCCGCTCGTGCACGGCCGGGGCGGAGAGGCCGACCTGCCGGGCGAGCTCGGCGTACGAGAGTCGGGCGTTTCCGCGCAGCAGGTCGACGAGGCTCAGGTCGATGGCGTCCACGGAGAGTGACCTTATCCCGTTGGGCGTAACGCGACGCCTTCGGCATCCGTTGCACACAGCAGTGAGTAACTGTTCACAAACTGACGGTCAAGGTAGGGGTTGCACCAGTACCATTTACTAACTTCCCACTCAGTGCATTTTTCGCGTTTGGCGGACAGGCCAGGTCCCTGGTGCTGTAATTGCCATACGTCCCTCATGACGGCTCTGGGCTCGCACCAGCCGGGGGCAGTGTGTTCAGCCAGGGGCTTCGTCGACGCGAGGAGGGGGCTGTGGACACTGGAGATCGCCTGCTGACACCGGGTGAGGTCGCCGCGCTGTTTCGGGTGGACCCGAAGACTGTGACGAGATGGGCGGCGGCCGGCCGGATAGGAAGCATCCGGACTCCAGGCGGGCATCGCCGGTTTCGGGAATCCGAGGTGCGAGCCCTGCTTGAGGGGGAGGGCATGCTGGACGAGGTGGACGAGGTCGGAAAACCACGCAACGTGGGTCCGGCCGCCTCCACCGGGCCGGGTCCGGCCAACGCCGGCATGTACTGAACTGGTGCGGACAACGCTACGCGGACCGGGCAGCAGTCCGGTCCGCGTCCCGCTACGGCCACCCGTCGTGACCGCGCGGGACGAGACGGCTCAGCTCCGAGCAGCGCCGAGCTGGCCGGACCACCGTCGGAACAGGGTGTGCGGTACGCCGAGCGCGTCCAGCACCTTGCCGGCCACGAAGTCGACCAACTGCTGAGCGCTGGCCGCCGCGCCCGCGCCGTAGAAGCCGGGGCTCGCCGGTAGCACCACCGCGCCGGCGTCGTGCAGCGCGATGAGGTGCTCCAGGTGACTGCGGGTCACCGGCGTCTCCCGAGGCACCACCACCACCGGCCGCCGTTCCTTGAGGTTGACCTCGGCGGCACGCTGCAACAGGTCCTTGGAGAGCCCGATCGCGATGCCCGCGCACGCCGCCGTGCTGGCCGGCACCACGGCCATTCCGCGTACCCGGTAGGAGCCGCTGCTCGGGCCGGCCGCCAGGTCTCCCGCCGGCCAGTGCCGCACGTCCGCGCCGGTCAGGTCCCGGCCGAGCCAGGCGGCGAGGTCCTCGGCCCAGTGCGCGTCGCGGAACGGCCGGCCGGTCTCGTCGAGCACCGTGAGCCGCGCCGCCCGGGAGACGATCAGGTCCACCGGTTCGCCCGCGTCGAGCAGCCCGCCGACCACGGCCGCCGCGTACGGCGTACCGGAGGCCCCGGACACCCCGACCACCCATGGTTCCCGCATGCCCCCAGCCTGCCTGGTGGGGCTGGTGCGCCGGTGGGCGCCCCCGGGATCGACCTCTGCGTCGCTCGCCCGAGATGTCCGGGCGGGCACTGCGTGTCCCGTGCACCTGGCATGCTGCCGGTGGCCATTCGCACCGGCAGCAGATCGCACAGGAGGCATCGGTGACGACCGGCGAGATCCTCTGGACGCTGCGCGCCGAATGTCCCATCCCGGCCCGGCTCTCGCCGCACGCCGACCGGGTGCACGACTGGCTGCTCCGCCTGCTGCCCGAGCTGGGCCTACCGCTGGACGACGCCGCGCTGCACCGCTTGAGCCGGGGAGCCTTCGCCCGGTACGCCGGTCGGCTCTACCCGGACGCCACCGAGGCCGACCTGCGGAGCCTGACCGCCCTGTTCACCTGGTTCTTCCTGGTCGACGACGCCTGCGACGGGCCGGCCCGGCTCGCTCCGGAGCAGATCCGCGCGCTGCGCGACGGCACATTGGCGCTGCTGCACGACGGTCCCCGGGCACGGCACGTCGGGCTGACCGGTCCGCTGCGGCGGCTGCTGGTGCTGGCCTGGCGGGAGCCGCGCCGCCGGATGCCGGCCCGGTGGCGGTTGCGCTTCGCCGACGCGGTGGCCCGGCACCTCGACGGGACCTGGCGGGAGGCGGTCAACAAGGAGGCGGGTCGCCGACCCGGCGTCGCCGAGTACGTCGAGCTGCGCCGGGCCACCTCGGCGGCGGACGTGTCGTACCCGCTGGTGGAGTTCGTCACCGGCCGGCCGCTGCCCGACCCGGTCTACCACCACCCGTTGCTGCGCCGGGTCGCCCGCACCGGCAACGACCTGCTCTCCTGGTACAACGACCTCGCGTCGCTGGACCGGGACCGCGCCACCGCGGGCGGGCACAACCTGGTGATGGCCATGCAGGACGAGTGGGGCCTGTCGCCGACGGAGGCGGTGGATCGGGTGACCGAGCGCTGGCAGGAGTCGATGCGGCGCTTCGTCGCGCTGCGGGCCACGGTGCCGTCGTTCGGCCCGGCGCTGGACGAGGCCGTCACCGACCACCTCGACGGGGTCGCCTACGCGGTGCGCGGCACCATCGACTGGACCTTGGAAAGCGCCCGCTACCCCACCAGCGCCTAGGCCCGCAGGTTGAGCCGGATCACCAGGTCGAGCAGGGCGAACACGAACAGCGCGATGCCGACGAAGCCGTTCGCGGTGAAGAACGCCCGGTTGACCTTGCTCAGGTCGGTCGGCGTGACCACCAGGTGCTGGTACCCGAACGCGACCGCGGTCAGCGCCAGACCGACCCACCAGAGCCAGCCGAACCCGACCACCGCCCCGAACCAGACGAACAGCCCGAAGGTCACCACGTGCGCCACCGTGGAGGCGTGCAGCGCGAAGCGCCGGCCGTACCGGGCGGGCACGCTGTGCACCCCGATCTCCCGGTCCACCTCGTCGTCCTGGCAGGCGTAGATCAGGTCGAACCCGCCGATCCACAGCCCGACCCCCACGCCGAGCAGCCAGGCCGGCCAGGAGCCGTCCAGGGTGCCGGTGACCGCCAGCCAGGCGCCGACCGGACCGACCGCCTGGGCGACCGCGAGGATCGCGTGCGGCCAGTTGGTGAACCGCTTGCCGTACGGGTAGACCACCAGCGGCACCACGGCCAGCGGCGCCAGCACCAGGCAGAGCGGGTTGAGCAGGGCGGCGGCGGCGAGGAAGACCACCAGCGCGACGGCCGCGCCGGTCCAGGCCGTTCGCACGCTCACCGCCCCGGTGACCAGTTCCCGTGCGGCGGTACGCGGGTTCCGCGCGTCGATCCGCCGGTCGAGGATCCGGTTGGCGGCCATCGCGAACGTCCGCGCCCCGACCATCGCCACGGTGATCAGCAGCAGGTCGACCCAGCGCACCCGGCCGCCGTTGACCTGCATCGCGGTCAGCGCCGACAGGTACGCGAACGGCAGCGCGAAGACGGAGTGCTCGATGGTGACGAGCTTGAGGAACGACTTGATCCGGCCCGGCCGTTCGGCCGGCGCGTCGAGGACCGCCATCAGATGCCGTACTCCTTCCAGCGCTTGTCGACCAGGGAGGTGACCTCCGGCGACATGCTCATCTCCTCCGGCCAGCCGCGGGTGTATCCCTCGGTGGGGAGCTTGCGGGTCGCGTCGATGCCCGCCTTGCCGCCCCAGAACTGCTGGTACGAGGCGTGGTCGAGGTGGTCCACCGGACCCTCGGTCAACAGCAGGTCCCGCGCGTAGTCGACGTTGCCGAAGGCGCGGAAGGCCACCTCGTTGTAGTCGTGGACGTCGCAGTCCTCGTCGACGATCACGATCAGCTTGGTCAGGGACATCATGTGCGCGCCCCAGATCGCGTTCATCACCTTCTGCGCGTGCTTCGGGTAGCGCTTGCGGATCGACACGATCGCACAGTTGTGGAACACGCCGGCGGCCGGCAGGTCGTAGTCGACGATGTCCGGGATCAGGAAGCGCAGCAGCGGCGCGAAGATCCGCTCGGTGGCCTTGCCGAGACCGTGGTCCTCCTGCGGCGGCTGCGACGTGACGATCGAGTGGTAGACGGGATCCCGCTGCATCGTCATGCACTCGATGTGCATGACCGGGAACGGCTCCACCGGCGTGTAGAAGCCGGTGTGGTCACCGAACGGCCCTTCCGGCATCCGTTCGCCCGGCTCGATGTAGCCCTCCAGCACGATCTGCGCGTGCGCCGGCACCTGCAACGGGACGGTCAGGCAGTCCACCATCTCGACGCGTTCGCCCCGCAGGAACCCGGCGAACAGGTATTCGTCGATCTCGGCGGGGAGCGGCGCGCTGGCCGAGTAGGCGACAGCCGGGTCGGCGCCGATGGCGATGGCCACCGGCAGTCGCTGCCCGAGCCGCTCGGCGACCGCGTGGTGCGCCGTGGAGTTCTTGTGGATCTGCCAGTGCATGCCGATCGTGTTGTGCGAGTGCTGCTGGAGGCGGTAGAGCCCGAGGTTGCGCTTGCCGGTCTCCGGGTGCTTCGTGTGGGTCAGCCCGAAGTTGTGGAAGATCCCGCCGTCACCCGGCCAGATCTGCAACCCGGGGAGCCGGTTGAGGTCGACGTCGTCACCCCGGTAGACCACCTGCTGGCACGGGGCCGTCCTGACCTTCTTCGGCGGCATCGACTTGAGCTGCATGACCTTGCCGAGGCCGCCCATCATGCCCGAGAAGCCCTGCGGCAGCTCCGGCTTGAGCATCTCGCCGATCCGGTCGCCGATCTCGTCCAGCGAGTCGACGCCGAGCGCCATCGCCATCCGCTTCTCGGTGCCGAACAGGTTGATCGCCACCGGCATCTCGCCCCGGGTCGGGCGATCGAAGAGCAGCGCCGGCCCGCCGGCCCGCACGGTGCGGGTGACCACCTCGCTGATCTCCAGGGTCGGATCGACCGGGACGCTGACCCGACGCAGCTCGCCCGCGCGCTCCAGCGCCGCGAGGAAGTCCTTGAGATCGGTGTACGGGAAGCCACGAGCCGCCATGCCGCCAGTCTCCCGCATGGCGTCCGTCGCCGACCAAGCCGGGTGCTGTGACGTACGTCGGGAGCGGGGCGCGTTCAGGCGGCGGGCGTCCACGCGTGCGCGGCCAGCGGCGGGTCGAGCGGCGCCCGGGTGAGGCGGTTGGCGAAGGTGGAGATCGTGTACGTGCCGACGCCCAGCACCACGTCCAGCGCGTGCCGGGGCTGGTAGCCGGCTGCCAGGAAGTTGGCCAGGTCGTCGTCGGGCACGGCGCCCCGGTGATCGAGCACGGCCAGCGTGAACCGGCGCAGCGCCTCCAGCCGCGGTTCGGGCAGGGCGCTGCCGGCGCGCAGCGCGACGATCAGTTCGGCGGTCGCGCCGAGTTGGGTGAGTGTGCCGGTGTGCAGGGCGACGCAGACGTGGCACTCGTTGGTGGTGGCGACGGCGAGGACGACCACCTCGCGTTCCAGCGGATTGAGAGCGGTCTGCTCGAAGCCGGCGTTGGCGGTGAGGAAGCCAGCGAGCAACTGCGGTGACTCGGCCATCAGCGCCACTGGGGTGGGCAGGAAGCCGAATCGGCGGCGTACCCCCTCGACGGTCGGGCGGGCGGCGGCGGGTGCGGTCTCGGCGGTGTGCGCGGTGAAGACAGACACGGGTACCTGCTCTCGGGAGTGTCACGTCGCCCGGGTCGCCGGGCGACGTAAAGTAGTCAACGTGGTTGACGGAATAGTAAACGTGGTTGTCGAACGTGGCAACCGCTGACGCCGCCCGGCCCGGCTTCCAGCTGCCGCTGCTCCTGCTGGCCGGCTTCCGGACGCTGATCGACGACCTGCACGCCGAGCTGACCCGGCAGGGGCATCCCGAGCTGCGCCCGCTGCACGGCTTCGTGCTCCAGGCGGTCGGGGCGGACGGCACCACCGCCACCGAGCTGGGCCAGCGGCTGGGCATCTCCAAGCAGGCAGCCGGCAAGACGGTCGACCGGCTGATCGCCGTCGGCTACCTCGACCGGGTCGACGATCCCCGGGACGCCCGCCGCCGGCTGATCACGATGACCCCGCGCGGTGTCGACGGGCTGCGCCGCTCGGCCGAGATCTTCGACCGGCTGCGCGAACGGTGGGTCGAAGCCCTCGGCCCGGAGCGCGTCGACGCCCTGGAGGACGACCTGCGGACGATGGCCGCCCCCAACTGGTTCCGGCTCGACGTACCAGGCTGGTTCGGCGGCTGACCGCACGGTTGATCGACACGACATCGCCGACGTGGCGGTGTTGCCGGCCTGGGACACCGCGACATCGCCGACCTGGAGTGGGTCAAGGCGGGCGGATCGAGCTGGCCGATCTGCCCGAGGTGGCCTACCAGGTCACCGTCCAGGTGGACCGGACACTGCGCGGCTGGCGACCCGGTCGCCGGGATCCGACGGGTAGGACGCCCGGCTAGCCCGGGATCAGTCCAGGCCGCCGTACGAGTGCAGGCCGGTGAAGAAGATGTTCACGCCGAACAGGTTCATCAGCATGGTGAGGAAGCCGAGCACCGCCAGCCAGGTGGCAACGTTGCGCTTGACGCTGGGCGTGGCCCGGGCGTGCAGATAGCCCGCGTACACCACCCAGGAGATGAACGCCCAGGTCTCCTTCGGGTCCCAGCCCCACGGCCGGCCCCAGGCCGCCTCGGCCCAGATCGCACCGGCGATCACCGCGAAGGTGAAGATCGGGAAGGCGAAGGCGTGCAGCGCGAAGGTCAGCCGCTCCAGGCTGGCCGCCCCCGGCAACCGCTTGGCCAGGGTGTACGGGAAGCTCCGCTTGCCCTGCTCGTACCCGGCGCGCATCAGGTAGCCGACCGCCGGCACCGCGCCGAGCAGGAAGATGCCGGACGCGAAGACGATCGTCGAGACGTGGATGACGAACCAGTAGGAGTTCAGCGCCGGCACCAGCGGCACGATCGGCACGTACAGCACCAGCTCGGCGGTGGCCACCAGCAGCACCATCACCAGGGTGAGGAACAGCCCGAGCTTGCGCAGCGAGGGCCGCTTCCAGAGCACCACCAGCCAGGCCGCGACCCCGATGAACGTCACCGTGAGCACGAACTCGTACATGTTGCCCCAGGGCATGCGGTCGGCCGCGATGCCCCGCGTGACCAGCGCCGCCAGGTGCAGCGCGGCCGCGAGCCCGGTGGCACCCACCGCGATCAGACCACCGATCCGGGCGCGCCGCGCCGAGCGGTCGGCCACGGCCGACGGCGGGACCGGCGCGGGCGACACGGGTACGCCGCCACCTCCGCCGACGCCGGCACCCACCAGCTCGCGGGCGGGAGCCGCGGCGGCCCGGGCGCGAGTGTTGCCCAGCGCGTACTCCACGGCATGGCAGATCATCGCGACCAGATACGCCAGGATCGCGAAGGTCACCAGATTGTCGGAGAGTGCGGACATCACTCGGTCCCTTCTCGCACGCCGGTCCGGTCACTGGAGTCGGCGCTCGCGTCCGCCCGATCACCGCTGACCGCGGCGACGAGTTGGGCGAACTCCTCGGCGAACCCTGGATAGTCGGTACGCGGCAACCCGCCGGCCTCCATCAAGCTACTACCGCCCGTCGGAGATCCTTCCGCGGGGTCGGCCGGCATCACCCGGAAGAACACCCGGCGGCGCCGACCGAACAGCGACCCCATCAGCCCGACCAACAGGAAACCGCAGCTGACCAGCAGCATCGTCGAACCGGGGTCGTGCCGCACGGAGAGGGTCACGTACCGCTCGGTGCCCAGGAACTCGACCTTGGTGCCGTCGTCCAACGTCCAGGTCTCGCCCTTGCGGAGCAGCTTGGTGCCGACCTCCTTGACCTTCCCGGCGCGCACCTGCCGCTGGTCGAGCTGGTAGACCGAGCCGGGGATGCCGGCGTCCAGACCGAGGTTGCCCCGGTAGGCGACCAGGTTCAGCGCCGGGTTGCGCTCGGTCGGGTACTCCGAGCGGACGAACGGCGCCTGCTGCGGCGCCGTGGGCAGGTAGATGCCGGTGAAGGCCATCTGCTCGTCCGGCGCGCGCCGCCCGGTACGCGGGTCGACGTTCGCGTCCGGGAACGCCGCCAGCCCCTCGCTCGTCAGGCCCATGTCGCCGGTGGTCAGGAACGGGTCATCGCTGATCTGGCTGCGGCCGAACCGATCGGTGTAGCGGATCACCGGGGCGTACCCGTGGCCGAGCAGGTAGACGCTCGCGCCGCCCAGCCGCAGCGGCGAGTTCACCGAGAAGTCCCCACTGCGGGTCGGCTCGTCGGGGCCGTCGACGGTCACCCGGGCGTTGAAGAACTCCGGCTGGCCGGACGCCAGGAACCGGGCCTCGAAGTCGTCCAGCCGCAGGCAGAAGCGGGGCAGGTCCTCGCTGTCCACCCGGGGGCCGAGCTTCGTCTCGGCGTACTGCTGGCGGGTGTTGCAGAAGGCGTTGTCCGCACCCGCGACCAGCAGCCGGTTGCCGCTCCAGCCGTACCACGAGCCGAGCGCGACACCGATCAGCACGGCGATCAGCGAGGTGTGGAACAGCAGGTTGCCGGTCTCCTTGAGGTAGCCCTTCTCGGCGGACACCTCGTCGCCGCGGACCTCCACCCGCCACCGCCGGCGGCGCAGCACCTCGGCGACCGCCGCCGCGCCGCCCGCCGGGGCAGGCAGCACCGCGTGCTGCGGCAACCGCTCGAGCCGCTTCGGTGCGGCCGGCGGCCGGGACCGCAGTGCCCGGACGTGATCGCGCAGGCGGGGCGTGATGCAGCCGATCAGCGAGGTGAACAGCAGCAGGTAGATCGCGGAGAACCAGACCGAACCGAAGACCTCGAACGCGCCGATCCGGTCCAACCGGGGGGCCAGGTCGGGATGGTCGGTGAAGTACTCGTTGACCTTCTCCGGGCTGATCCCCCGCTGCGGCAGCACCGAGCCGGGAATCGCGGCGACCGCGAGCAGGAAGAGCAGGATCAGCGCCGTACGCATGCTGGTCAACTGCCGCCACGAGTTGCGCAGCAGGGCCAGCAGCCGGTTGGGCCGCCGCCGGGGCGCCGGGGCCGCGGTCTCCGGCCGGTCGTCCACGACCGTCATCAGATGCTCACCTCGCCCACACCGACGGTGGTCTGCAACCAGATCACGAAGCTCTGCCACCCGCCGGTGACCAGCGCCAGGCCGATCAGGATGAGCAGGGCGCCGCCGACCCGGGTGACCCAGCGGCTGTTGCGCCGGACGGCGCGGAAGACCCCGAGCAGGCGCTGGAAGCCCAGCCCGAAGACGACGAACGGTATCCCCAACCCGAGGCAGTACGCCACGGCGAGCACCACGGCGCGGTCGCTCTGCCCGCTCGCGGTGGCCATGCCCATCACCGCGCCGAGGGTGGGGCCGGTGCAGGGCACCCAGCTCAGCGCGAAGACCGCGCCGAAGACCGGTGCGCCGAGCAGCCCGGCGGAGGGCAGCCGGGAGATCCGGAACTCCCGTTGCAGGGCCGGGATCATCCCGAGGTAGCCAAGGCCGAGCACGATGATCAGCGCGCCGATCACGATCTCCAGCTGGCGCTCGTACTCGAAGAAGACCCGGCCGATGCTGGCGAACAGGATCGCGGTGGCGACGAAGACGACGGTGAAGCCGCCGATGAAGAGCAGCGTGCCGGCGAGCACCCGGCCCTTGACGGCGCCGACCCGCGCGACCCGCTCACGTACCGCCACGCCGCCGCTGGCCTCGGCCGGGGCGGGCTCGGCCGCCGGCCGGCGACCGTCGAGGTCGGCGCCGGCCAGGCCGGTGACGTACGAGAGGTAGCCGGGGACCAGCGGGAGCACGCACGGGGAGAGGAAGCTGACCAGACCGGCGAGCGCCGCCGCGCCGATGGCGAGCAGCAGCGGCCCGCTGAGGGCCAGCTCCCGGAAGGTGTCACCCATCAGCCCGACGCCGGCTTCTCGGCGGCGATCCGCTCGACGATCGGTTGCAGGCCCTCCTGCTTGACCGCGGCCCGGATCACCGAGGCGATCCGGCCCTCCCGGTCGAGCACCACGGTCGCCGGGACGGTGTTCGGCGGAATGTCCAAAGCCAGCGCCAGCTTGCTCGCCGGGTCGAACAGGCTCGGATAGGTGACCCGGCCCTCTTCGAACGCCTTGGCCTTGTCCCGCTGGTCCTGGACGTTGATGCCGAGGAAGCTCACCCCGGAGCCCTTGGTGGCCTGGTAGGTGGCTTCCAGGTCGTCCGCCTCGGCCCGGCACGGCGCGCACCAGGAACCCCAGAAGTTGACCACCACCACCTGGCCGCGGGCTTCGTTGACGTCGTAGCTGCCGCCGGTGAGCAGCTCACCGGCGAGCTTCGGGGGTGCCGAGCGCTGGTCCGGAGCGCACTCGATGATCCCGTCGGAGGTGGTCGTACAGGTCTTCTCCCGGCCCTGCGACGTGCAGCCGACCAGCGCCACCGCGGCGACGCTGGCGAGCAGACCGGCGGTCCACCTCCGGGCGTTCATCAGGCCCCCTTGGCCGTCCGGGCGGTCGCGGAGAGGGCGATCAGGTGCGCGGCGGGCTCGCTGTAGCCGATGCCGGCCACCTTCGCGCCGTCGAAGTGGAACGAGGTGAGGCTGGCCAGCCCGCACTGCCGCTTGCGGGGGTCGTGCCAGAGTCGCTTGCGCTCGACGTACCGGCGCAGCGTCCAGATGGGGAGCTGGTGCGAGACCAGCACCGCCTCGCGCCCCTCGGCGGCGACCCGGGCCGCGTGCACGGCGGCGAACATCCGCTCCGCGATGGCCCGGTACGCCTCACCCCAGGACGGGGTCACCGGGTCGCGCAGCACCCACCAGTTGCGCGGGTCGCGGAACGACCCGTCGCCCGGCGACACCTTCTTGCCCTCGAACCAGTTGGCGCTCTCGATCAGCCGCTCGTCCACACCGACCGGCAGGCCGAACTGGGCCGCGATCGGCTCGGCGGTCTGCTGGGCGCGCTCCAGGGGGCTGGCCACCACGTGCACGATCTCCCGCTCGGCGAGCCCCTGCGCGGCGGCCTTGGCCATCTGCACACCCAGCTCGGAGAGGCGGAAACCGGGCAGCCGGCCGTAGAGGATCTGGTCGGGGTTGTACACCTCGCCGTGCCGCAGCACGTGGACCACCGTCTTGCTCACCGTTGCTACCCCCCCGCCGCTGCCGCCGCGTTGGCCGCCGTCGGCAACGCTGCGGCGATCTGCTCCAGAGCGGCGTCGTTGATCGCCGCCGACACGAACCACGACTCGAACGCGCTCGGCGGCAGGTAGACGCCGGCGGCGAGCATCGCGTGGAAGAACGCCTTGAACGCGGGCACCTGCTGGGTGCGAGCGCTGTCGTAGTCGACCACGTCGGCGTCGGTGAAGAAGATGGAGAACATGCTGCCCGCGTACGACAGTCGGTGCGGGACCCCGGCGGCGGCCAGCGCGTCGGCGGCGAGCTTGCCCACGACGGCGGCGGTCTCGTCGAGGCGGCGGTACAGCTCGTCGTCGGCCAGCCGCAGGGTGGCCAGACCGGCGGCGCAGGCCAGCGGGTTACCGGAGAGCGTGCCGGCCTGGTAGACCGGGCCGGCCGGGGCGAGCCGCGCCATGATCTCCGCGCGCCCGCCGAACGCCGCGGCGGGCAGGCCGCCACCCATGACCTTGCCGTACGTCCACAGGTCGGCGTCGGAGGCGTCGAGGCCGTGCCACCCGGCGCGCGAGACCCGGAACCCGGTCATGACCTCGTCCACGACGAGCAGCGCGCCGTGCGCGTGGGCGATCCGGGCGAGCTGCTGGTTGAAACCGTCGCGGGGGGCGACCACGCCCATGTTTCCGGCGGCGGCCTCGGTGATCACCGCGGCGATGTGCGGCCCCTCGGCGGCGAAGGCCTCCTCGACCGCCCGGATGTCGTTGTACGGCAGCACGATCGTCTCGCTGGCCGCCGCGCCGGTGACACCGGGCGAGTCGGGCAGGCCCAGGGTGGCCACGCCGGACCCGGCCGAGGCGAGCAGCGCGTCGACGTGCCCGTGGTAGCAGCCGGCGAACTTTACGATCTTGGAGCGTCCGGTGAAGCCACGGGCCAGCCGGATCGCCGACATGGTCGCTTCGGTGCCGGAGTTGACCAGGCGCACCTGCTCCACCGGGGTCCGGTCGACGATCTCGGCGGCCAGCTCCACCTCACCGGGAGTGGGGGTGCCGAAGCTGGTGCCCCGGGCGGCGGCGGCCTGCACGGCGTCCACCACCTGCGGGTGGGCGTGCCCGAGGATCAGCGGGCCCCAGGAGCAGACGAGGTCCACGTAGCGGCGGCCGTCGGCGTCGTACAGCCACGGGCCCTCGCCTCGAACCATGAAGCGGGGGGTGCCGCCGACCGCCTGGAAGGCGCGCACGGGGGAGTTCACCCCGCCCGGCACGATGGCGCGGGCGCGGTCGAACAGGGCCTCGGAGGCCGGGGCTTCGGCCGGGTAGCGGCCGGATCCGGCGGAAACGATGTCGGTCACGATGCCGCCATTGTGTCAGCGCCGGACGGTCAACCAGCAGCCACCCCGGGCCGGGGTTACCGGGCTCACCCGCCTCCGGCGTCCGCCGGCGGCGCCGACACGCGGCCGGGCGGCGGCTGTCGGCCTCGACAGGCCGGGTCGTCCGGATCGCGCTAGGCTGACCGGGTGGATCGTGCCGAACTGTCCATCACGCTACACCGGACGGGCGACGAAGCAGTGCTGCGCCTGGCCGGTGAGATCGACATGCTCACGGCCGCCCAGCTCTCCACCGTGGTCAACGAGGTGCTGGCCGACCCGCCCCCGCGGATCGTGCTCGACCTGGGCGGCGTCACCTTCTGCGACTCGCAGGGCCTCGGCACCCTGGTGGTGCTCAGCCGCAAGGCCAGCCACGCGCAGAGTCTGCTGATGCTGACCCATGTGGGCGATTTCCTGATCCGCGTCCTGGACATCACCGGCCTCCGCAGCGCCCTGATGATCCGCAACGACCAACCCACCGGCTGACCCGCCGCCGGGTCAACCGGTGGGTGGCTGGTCAGGGTGTAGGGATGTCGCGGGTTTGGAAGGTGCGCAGGGCGAGGGTGACCAGGGCGGCCGTCACTGCGGCCAGGGCGACCAGCGGGGTGGCGGTCCAGCCGGAGCCGAGGACCTGCGGGGTGTGGGTGAACGGGGAGATGTCCAGCGCCCACTGATCCAGCTCCAGGACCGCGCCGAGCTGACCGAGCAGCAGGCAACCGGCGAGCACCGCCCAGGCGCCCGCGGAGAACCGGGGCAGCCAGCCGACCAGCAACGCCGCCAGCCCGGCCAGCACCCAGGCCGCCGGCACCTGGGCCAGACCGGCGCCGAGCAGCCGGGGCAGCTCACCCCCGACATCGCCGCTGCTGAGGCCGTACGCCAACCCGGTCGCGAGCCCGGTCACGGAGAGCACCACCGCCGGGCCGAGCAGGGCGAAGAGCAGGTGCGCCGCCAGCCAACGGCTCCGGCTCACCGCCGTGGCGAGCAGCGGCTCGGCCCGCCCGGCGGTCTCCTCCGCCCGCGCCCGCAGCGCGGCCTGGATGCCGTACCCGGCGGCGGCCAGCGCGGTCAGGCTCAACGTCCCACCGAGGTACGCCTCCGCGAGCGCGGAGGTGCCACCCAGCCGGGCCAGGATCTCGGCGACCTGCTGATTGCCCTGCACCGCCTCGCCGGCAGCATCCGCCGCGCCCCCGAGCACCAGGCCGAGCAGCCCGAACCCGACGGTCCAGCCGAGCAACTGACCCCGATGCAGCCGCCAGGCCAGGCCGAACGGGCCCACCAGCCGCGGCCCGGCGGTCGCCGGACCGAGCCGGGGCGGAAACACCCCACCGCCGAGGTCCCGGCGCACCGAGACGGGGTACGCGACGAGCGCGACCACCGCACTGAACAACACCGGCAGCAGCAGCACCCACCAACGCTCGTCGGCGAAGGCCCGATCCCGGGCCGACCAGCCCAGCGGGGAGAGCCAGCTCAGCCACTCCGCGCTCCCGCCGGTGCCGCCGGAACCACCCGCGTCACCGGCCAGCCGCAGCACGAAGGCCAGCCCGAGCACACCCAGACCGGTCCCGCGCGCCCCGGCCGCGCTCTCGGTGAGCTGCGCGGCCAGCCCGCCGACCGTGGCGAAGACGATGCCGGTGAGTGCCACCCCGGCCCCGAAGAGCAGCGAACCGGCACCGGGCAGGCCCGCGGCGACCAGGCCGGCGGCGGCGAGCAGGCCGAGCAGCAGGTTCGCGGCGTACGTCACCAGCAGCGCGGCGGTCAGCCCGGCGTACCGGCCCAGCACGGTGGCACCGAGCAGCTCACGCCGGCCGGCTTCCTCCTCCGTGCGGGTGTGGCGGACCACGGTGAGCACGCTGGCCAGCGCGGCGATCAACGCCAGCAGGCCGGCCCGCTGGACGGTGAGCGCACCGACGCTGTCGCCGTACACCGGGCCGAGCAGGGCGACGATCGACGGGTTGCTCGCCGTACCGGCCAGGTACGCGGCCCGCTCGGCCGCGGTCGGGTACAGCTCGGCGTACGTGCCGGCGTAGCTGGCTGGCAGCACGGCCAGCAGCAGGATCCAGATCGGCAGCACGACCCGGTCCCGGCGCAGGATCAGTCGCACCAGGTGCCGGGTGCCGGTGAACGCACTCATGATCTCACCGTCGGCTCGGCCTGGTAGTGCCGCAGGAACAGCTCCTCCAGCGTCGGCGGCTGGCTGACCAGGCTGCGTACGCCGATCTCGGTGAGCCGGCGCAGGGCGGCGGCCAGCGCGGCGTTCTCCACGTCGAAGCGCATCCGCGCCCCGTCCACCCGCAGGTCGTGCACCCCGGCCAGCTTTCCCAGCCCGTCGACCGGGCCGGTCAGCTCGGCCTCGATCGAGGTTCGACGCAGGTGGCGCAGGTCGGTGAGGGTGCCCGTCTCGACGTCCCGACCGTTGCGGATGATCGTCACCCGGTCGCAGAGCGCCTCCACCTCGGCCAGGATGTGGCTGGAGAGCAGCACGGTGCGACCGTCGGCCTTCGCCCGGCGGACCCAGTGCTGGAAGACCTCCTCCATCAGCGGGTCCAGGCCGGAGGTCGGCTCGTCCAGGATGAGCAGTTCGACGTCCGAGGCGAGCGCGGCCACCAGGCCGACCTTCTGCCGGTTGCCCTTGGAGTACGCCCGGCCCTTCTTGCGCGGGTCCAGCTCGAAGGACTCCAGCAGCTCGGCCCGGCGGGCCGGGTCGAGGCCGCCGCGCATCCGGCCGAGCAGGTCGATGACCTCTCCGCCGGAGAGGTTGGGCCAGAGCGTCACGTCGCCCGGCACGTAGGCCAGCCGGCGGTGCAGGGCCACCGCGTCGCGCCACGGGTCGCCACCGAGCAGGCGGACGGCCCCCGCGTCCGTCCGCAGCAGGCCGAGCAGCGCTCGGATGGTGGTCGACTTGCCGGCGCCGTTCGGGCCGAGGAAGCCGTGCACCTCGCCGGCACGAACGGTCAGGTCCAGACCGTCCAGTGCCCGGGTCCGGCCGAAGGTCTTGACCAGGCCGGAAACCTCAATGGGAGTTTCCATGTATCGGAAGCTACACTCGTTTCACAAAGTTGTGAAGACTGTGAGATCCGGGGCACCATCGGGGGCCACACGAGCAGGCAGGGAGGGACCGCCATGGCAGCCACCGACGGCCACGACCCGGTGCACCTATTCGTCGAGCGGATGGCGCTGGCCTTCGCCGAGGTCGGTTTCCCGCGGATGGCCGCCCGGGTGCTGTTCACCGTGATGAGCGCGGACGACCCGTTGACCGCCGCCGAGATCGGCGAGCGGCTCGGAGTGAGCGCGGCGGCGGTCAGCGGCGCGGTCCGCTACCTCACCCAGTTCGGCATGCTGGTCCGCGAGCCGGTCCCCCGGTCCCGCCGGGATCGCTACCGGATGCCGGACAACCCCTGGTACGAGGCGACCGTCACCAAGACGGCGCTCTACAAGACATTCATTGACGCGGCCGACGCCGGAGTGGTCGCCCTCGACGGCCCCGCGACGCCGGCCGGCGAACGGGTGGCCGAGATGCGCGACTTCTTCATCTTCGTCCAGGAGGAGATCGACTCACTGGGTGAGCGCTGGCGGGCCCGACGGATTGCCACCGGCCACACCCGACCCGGCGAGGCCTGAGCGGCGTCTCCGAAGGCGACCGTGGCCTCGAACCAGCTGTAGCGCGGTCACGCCTCGGAGTCGCGGTCGCCGGCGGCCCCCCGTCCGACCGGCGAGGTGGGAATCTCCAGCGGCCGTCCCCGGCTCCGCCACGCGTCGAGTAGCGCAACCAGGGCCAGCACCCCGGACACCACGCTCAGCCCGACCATCGGCGCCCAGCGGGCCAACGCCGGCGTGAACAGCAGCAGGGCCACCAGGCCGATCGTCCGGGAACGGGAGATCCGGCCGAAGATCTCGTACTCCAGCCGCGTACGGGCGACGAGGAAGAGCACCGGACCGCCCACCACGAACAGGAGCCAACTGGGCCGAGGCGACCCGAACGGATCATCGATCACCAGCTCGTAGCCCACCGAGGTGACCAGCACGCTGAGCACGATCAGCAGATGCGTCCGTCCCGACGTCGCGCCCAGCCGGCCCGGCAAACCCGCCCGATCCAACGCCTCGGTCAGCAGCAGCCCGGCGCGGTGAAAGTAGATCCGCCAGAGCAGCGCGCTGGTGGCGAAGGCGACCGCGAAAGCGGCTGCCCGCTCCGCGGAGTAGTCCACGCCGCTGAAAACCACGCCGATGACCAGGATCGACTCACCGAGTGCAATGAGAAACATCTGCTGGTAACGGTCGGCAAGATGCATCCCGGCGATCCGCCAACGAGCCACCGCCGCAGCCCCGAGCCACGGCAGCGGCCAGCCCAGAGTCCAGGCGAGGTAGTCGACAGCGAGGGCGGCAGCCCACAGCGGCAGGCGAAGCTGATCCGGACCCAACGCGCCGGCCAGCCACAACGGCGCGCTCACCGAAGCCCACGCGGCGAGCCGGAACGGCACCAGCCGTCGCGGATGGCCACGCAGCGCGGCGGCGACCACCAGCGGCCGCACCACCATCACCATCAGGTACGCGGCCGTGAACGGTAGTGCTCGCTCCTCCATGGCCCGGGGCAGCGTCACCGCCATGACCAGGCCGGCGAACATGGTGCCGACCACGACGGCCTGGATGACCGGCTGCTCTGGTTCGTACCGACTGGTGATCCAGGCCGTGTGCGACCAGATCAGCCAGAGCGCCAGAAAGAGCAGCAGGGTACGACCGAAGCCGGTGACCAGCGCCCAGCCGGTGTCATCGGTCAGGCCGGCGAACCGTTGCGAGACCCGGGTGAGGGCCACGACGAAGGCCAGATCGAAGAAGAGCTCCAGGAACGTGGCACGGCCCGAACTCTCGGGAGGGCGCAGCAGTTCGGCGCCCCGCCGAGCCGCCATCGTCCGCCTCCGTCCGCCCCTTGTCGCCCCAACGAGTCGGCGGTCGGAGGAGTTGCGTCAGCGCGTCAGGCGGTGTTGCCCCAGCGGGCCTGTTCGAGAAGCCGCACCGCCCGGTCCCGGCCCTCCGGCTCGTCGGAGCGGAGCAGGGCGGTCGCCTCGTCGACCGCGTCGGTGAGGCGCCGCCACTGCGTGTCGCGGTCCCGCACCAGGTCCGACTGGGCGGCCAACTGCCGGGTCTTCACCCACAGCTCCACGAAGACCGACACCTTGGCCCGCAGCACCCACGGGTCGAACGGCTTGGTCAGGTAGTCCACCGCCCCCACCTGGTATCCGCGCAGGGCGAGCTGGGCGTCCCGGTCAGCAGCGGTGAGGAAGATGATCGGCACGTGCCGGGTCCGCTCCCGGCGCTTGATGTGGCTGGCCGTCTCGAAGCCGTCCATGTCCGGCATCTGCGCGTCCAGCAGGATCACCGCGAAGTCGTCCACCAGCAGCTGCTTGAGCGCCGCCTCGCCGCTCTCCACCGCCACCGACTGAACCGGCAGGCCCTGGAGGATCGCCTCCAGGGCCATCAGATTCTCCCGCCGGTCGTCCACGAGCAGCGCCTTGGCCATCTGGGTCACGAAGTCTCCTCGGTCCGGCTGCCGCTGATCCAGGACGACATCAGCTCGATCAGGTCGTCCAGGTCGACCGGCTTGGTGATGTAGTCGCTGCCCCCGGCCGCGAGCGCCGACTCGCGGTCGCCCGGCATCGCCTTCGCGGTCAGGAAGACGACCGGCAGGTCGGCGAACCGGTGGTTGCGTCGGATCTGGCGGGTGGTCTCGTACCCGTCCTGGTCCGGCATCATGGCGTCCATCAGCACGATGTCCACCTCCGGATGCTCGGCCAGCAGGCGGACGCCGTCCGCCCCGTTGTCCGAGTACAGCACGGTCATCCCGTGCAGCTCCAACGCACTGGTCAGGGCGAAGACGTTGCGCACGTCGTCGTCCACGATCAGCACGGTCGCGCCGTCCAGCTGGCGGGTGGCCGGCGCCTCCGGCCGCTGCGGCAGCAACTCCAGCGGCGGCATCAGCAGCGACGACGGCAGGCCGGCGCGCTGCGGGGACGGCGGCGCAGGCGCGACCACCGCGTCCGGGGCCAGCACGTGCGGCACGAACAGGGTGAAGGTCGACCCCTGCCCCGGCGCCGACGACACGGTGATCGTGCCGCCGATCAGCCGAGCCAGGTCACGGCTGATCGACAGGCCCAGGCCGGTGCCACCGTAACGGCGGCTGGTGGTGCCGTCCGCCTGCTGGAACGCCTCGAAGATGATCGACAACTTGTCGTCGGAGATACCGATTCCGGTGTCGATCACGGTGAACGCGATGACCTGCTGGGCGTTGGTCAACGCCGGCACGTCGAACACCGCGTTCTCCGCCGCCGGGGCGATCCGCAGCGTCACGGCGCCGTTGTCGGTGAACTTCACCGCGTTGGAGAGCAGGTTGCGCAGGATCTGCTGCAACCGCTGCGCGTCGGTGACCAGCGCCGGCGGCAGATCCTTGCTCACCCGCACCTGGAAGTCCAGGCCCTTCTCCTCGGCCTGCGGCGCGAACGCCTGCTCCACGTAGCCGCGGATCTCGGCGAACCGGATCTCGGTCGGCTCGACGTCCATCCGACCTGCCTCGATCTTGGACAGGTCCAGGATGTCGTCGATGAGCCTCAGCAGGTCCGAGCCGGCGCTGTGAATGGTCCGGGCGAACTCGATCTGCTTCGGGTTGAGGTTCTGCTCCGAGTTCTCCGCCAGCAGCCGGGCCAGCAGCAGCAACGAGTTCAGCGGCGTCCGCAGCTCGTGGCTCATGTTGGCCAGGAACTCCGACTTGTACGCCGAGGCCCGGGTGAGCTGCTGCGCCTTCTCCTCCAGGCCGAGCCGGGCCAGCTCGATCTCCCGGTTCTTCGTCTCGATGTTGCCCTTCTGCTCGGAGAGCAGGGTGGCCTTCTCCTCCAACTCGGCGTTGGTGCGCTGCAACTCCGCGGACTGCTCCTGGAGCTCGTGCGCCAGCCGCTGCGACTGGGCGAGCAGCTCCTCCGTACGCCGGTTGGCCTGGATGGTGTTGACCGCGATGCCGATGGTCAGCACCAGCCGCTCCAGGAACGCCAGGTGCAGCTCGGAGAAGGCAGCCACGCTGGCGAACTCGATCACCCCGAGCAGCTCCCCCTCGAACAGCACGGGGAGCACCACCAGGTCGGACGGGGGTGTCTCGGCCAGCCCGGAGCGCAGGGTGAGCCGGCTGTTCGGAGAGGCGCTGACCCGGATCGTCCGGCGGGAGAGGGCGGTCTGCCCGACCAGCCCCTCGCCCGGTCCGAAGGTGACGTCGTGCCCCCGCGCCACGTACCCGTAGGAGGACGTCAACCGCAGCCGCATGCTGCCGTCGGTGTCGTCGGCCAGGAAGAAGGCGCCGAGCTGGGCCTCGACCAGAGGGGTCACCTCGGTCATGATCATGCGGCAGACCTCGCCCAGGTCCCGCTGGCCCTGCAACAGGCCGCCGATCCGGGCCAGGTTCGAGTCCAGCCAGCCCTGTTCCGCGTTCTTCTTGGTCGTCTCCCGAAGGGTGACGATCATCTGGTTGATGTTGTCCTTCAGCTCGGCGACCTCGCCCTGCGCCTTGACCGCGATCCGCTGGGTCAGGTCGCCGCGGGTCACCGACGTGGACACCTGGGCGATGGCCCGCAGCTGAGTGGTCAACGTCGAGGCGAGCTGGTTGACGTTCTCGGTGAGGTCCCGCCAGGTGCCGGAAACGCCCTTCACCTGCGCCTGACCGCCGAGCTTGCCCTCGATGCCCACCTCACGCGCGACCCGGGTCACCTCGTCCGCGAACGACGACAGCTGGTCCACCATCGTGTTGACGGTGGACTTCAGCTCCAGGATCTCGCCCTGCGCGTCCACCGTGATCTTCTGGCTCAGATCGCCCTTCGCCACCGCAGTGGTGACCGAGGCGATGTTGCGGACCTGGCTGGTCAGGTTCGAGGCCATCGAGTTGACGTTGTCGGTCAGGTCCCGCCACGTGCCGGAGACGCCCTTCACCTGCGCCTGACCGCCGAGCTTGCCCTCGGTGCCCACCTCACGGGCCACCCGGGTCACCTCGTCCGCGAACGACGACAGCTGGTCCACCATCGTGTTCACCGTCGACTTCAGCTCCAGGATCTCGCCCCGGGCATCCACCGTGATCTTCTGCGACAGGTCACCCTTCGCCACCGCCGTGGAAACCTGGGCGATGTTACGCACCTGGGCCGTCAGGTTCGAGGCCATCGAGTTGACGTTGTCGGTCAGGTCGCGCCAGGTGCCGGAAACGCCCTTCACCTGCGCCTGACCGCCCAGGTTGCCCTCGGTGCCCACCTCGCGCGCGACCCGGGTCACCTCGTCCGCGAACGACGACAGCTGGTCCACCATCGTGTTGACGGTGTTCTTCAGCTCCAGGATCTCGCCCTGCGCGTCGACCGTGATCTTCTGCGACAGGTCACCCTTGGCGACCGCCGTGGAGACCTGGGAGATGTTGCGGACCTGGCTGGTCAGGTTGCCGGCCAGCTGGTTGACGTTCTCGGTGAGGTCCCGCCAGGTGCCGGAGACCCCGCGTACCTGGGCCTGACCGCCCAGCTTGCCCTCGATGCCGACCTCGCGGGCCACCCGGGTCACCTCGTCGGCGAACGACGACAGCTGGTCCACCATCGTGTTGACGGTGTCCTTCAGCTCCAGGATCTCGCCCTGCGCCGCCACCGTGATCTTCTGCGACAGGTCGCCCCGCGCGACGGCCGTGGACACCTGGGCGATGTTGCGGACCTGGGCGGTCAGGTTCGACGCCATCGAGTTGACGCTGTCGGTCAGGTCCTTCCAGGTGCCGGCGACGTTCGGCACCTCGGCCTGGCCGCCCAGCTTGCCCTCGGTGCCCACCTCGCGGGCCACCCGGGTGACCTGCTCGGCGAAGAGCCGCAGCGTGTCGGTGAGGTAGTTGATGGTGTGCGCCAGCTCGGCGACCTCACCCTTGGCCGACACGGTGATCTTCTGGGACAGGTCGCCCTTGGCCACCGCGGTGGACACCTGGGAGATCGACCGCACCTGGTAGGTGAGGTTCGACGCCATGGTGTTGACCGAGTCGGTGAGGTCCTTCCACGTGCCGGCGACGCCCCGAACGTCGGCCTGGCCGCCCAGCTTGCCCTCGGTGCCCACCTCACGGGCCACCCGGGTCACCTCGTTCGAGAACGACGAGAGCTGGTCGACCATCGTGTTCACGGTGCGCCCGATGCGCAGATACTCACCACGCAGCGGCCGGCCGTCGATCTCCAGCGCCATGTGCTGAGACAGATCGCCGTCCGCGACCGCGACGATGACCCGGGCGATCTCGGTGGTCGGCCGGCCCAGGTCGTCGATCAGCGAGTTGATCGCCCGCTGACCCTCCGCCCACGAGCCGTCCAGCCCCTCGTCGTCGAGCCGCTCGGTGAGCCGGCCGTCCCGACCGACGATCCGGCTGATCCGCCGCAGGTCCAGGTACTGCCGCTCCTGGAGCGAGACCACCTCGTTGAAGGCGTCCGCCACCTCGCCGCCCTTACCGGCGCGGCGGGGAAGCCGCACCTTCAGGTCGCCGCGACGGACCCGCCGCAACGCCTCGGTCAACTCACCGAGGAGCGCCTCGTGGTCGGACGCGGACGGATCCGCCACCGACTGCTTCGCCGTGGTCATCATTCCTCGCTCAACTCGGGGGCGCCGGCCCGTACGGACACGCCGGCATCCCATATTGTGCCCGCGCGCGCCGCAGTGCCAGGGTCCACGACCCGCCGATCGGGTCCGGCGGAACAGCAGATCCGCTCGATGCGGCCGATCCGGAACGGCCTGTCGGAGACCTCGCCCCGGTGCTGAACCACCACACCGACCCGATCGCGTCCCATTCGGAAAGGGCCTGCTTCCCCGAGGCCGGCGGCGCGGCCCGTGCGATGGTCGACCGGGTTGGCACCCGGCAGGGCGACGGTGGAGGATACGAGGGTGTCAGCCGAGGCGGGGCCCGCGACGGCCGGGGCCCGGAACGGGGCGGTCCGGCGTGTCCGCCTGCCCGCTGACCGGCGTACGCCGGCCGCCGCTCGCGCGGTGGTCCGCTCGGTGCTGGCCGAGGCGCACCTGGACGAGCTGGCCAACGAGGCGCTGCTGCTCACCACGGAGTTGACCACCAACGCCGTCGAGCACGCCCGCACCGAACTGGACATCGAGGTCGTCGCGGACGAGGTCGGGCTGTCCGTGACCGTCTCCGACTTCGCGCCCGGGTCGGGCGACGAGCTGACCGTCGGCACCCGCAACGACGCCACCGAGATCAACGAGGTCTCCGAGCGGGGCCGGGGGCTCCTGCTGGTCGACCACTTCGCCAGCCGCTGGGGCACCACGTACCTGCCCACCGGGAAGGGCGTCTGGTTCCGGCTGGACCGCCCCGGCGCAGACCCGCCGGCCGGGGCCACCGCCGGTGGCGAGTCGATGCCGACCAGCGCCGGCCCGGGGGCCCCCGCCGACAGCTCCGCGCCGAGCGCCAGCGCGATGAGCGAGCTCATGCAGACCGCCCCCGACGTGTACGCGGACGATCCGCTGCCCGACTTCGCCGCCAACCTGCTCAGCCGGGTGGCCGAGATGGTGGGCGCGGCCGGCGGCACGATCCGCCTGGACCGGGGCGACGGGCAGGGCCGCCAGGTGCTGGCCCGCTTCGGCCGGCAGCCCCGCCCCGACACGGAGCTGCTCCGGGTGCCGCTGTCGGTGCACCGCCCGTACGCGGGCGAGCTGGAGCTGGACGCCGCTCCGTCGGCGTATGCCCAGCCGCTGGCGGTGCTCACCGCGGAGCGGCTGTCGCTGCACCTGGAGAACGACCGGCTGCGCCGGGCCGACGTCCGCCGGCAGACGTGGCTGACGTTCCTGGCCGAGGCGAGCGAGTTGCTGGCCCAGTCGCTGGACGTCGAGCTGACCATGGCGCTGATTCCGCAGCTGGTGGTGCCGCGGCTCGGCCAGTGGTGTGCGGTGCACACCACCGACGAGTGGGGCCGGCTGCGACTGGCGGCGGCCAGCCACGCGGACGAGTCGGTGCTGCCGCAGCTGCACAAGGTGCTGGAGGAGACCGGCCCGGACTCGATCCAGGCCCGGCTGCGCGAGGCGTCGCGCAGCGCGGCGCAGATCCCGCTCGGCGGGCCGATGGAGGGTTTCGCGGTCCCGTTGATCGCACGTGGGCAGCGGCTCGGCACCCTGGCGGTGGGGCGGCACCAGCGGCACCGGCACGACCCGGACGAGGTGTCGGTGCTGGAGGACGTCGCCCGGCGCTCCGCTCTGGCCATCGAGAACGCGCGGATCCACGCCGAGCGCCGGCGGGTGGCGCAGACGCTCCAGCAGTCCCTGCTGCCGCCGGTGCTGCCCGTGGTGGACGGGATCGGCTTCGCCGCCGAGTACGTCCCGACCGGCTACGACGCCGAGGTGGGCGGTGACTTCTACGACGTGGTGCCGCTGCTCGACGGCCGCTGGCTGGTGGTGATCGGGGACGTCTCGGGCAAGGGCGTCCAGGCGGCCGCGGTCACCGGGCTGGTCCGGGATGTGATCCGGGTGCTGGTCGGCGACGGCAAACCGTTGCCGGAGGCGCTGGCCCGGCTCAACGAGACGCTCGTCGAGCGGGGCGGCGGCCGGTACTGCACGTTGGCCCTGGCGGCGGTCGGACCCGGTGTCGGCGATCGGCTGGACGTCTCGCTGCACCTCGCCGGGCACGACCGGCCGGTGCTGCTGGCCGCCGGTGGGGGCGCCGAATTCGTGGGCGCCGGAGGCACGGCGCTGGGCCTGCTCGACACGATCACCTCGCCGACGGCGGAGATCTCGCTCGCGCTGGGCGACTCCCTGATCTTCTACACCGACGGGGTTACCGAGCGGCGGCGCGGCCGGGAGCTGTTCGGCGCCGACCGGCTGCGCGACGCGGCCGCGCCACTGGCCGGCTACTCGGCGGACGTGGTGGCCGCCCGGCTGCGCGCCGCCGCCATCAACTTCTCGGTCGAGCCGCCCCGGGACGACATCGCGATCCTGGTGCTCCGCAACGACGCGGTCTGACCGCCCGCCACCGGCCCACCCGGCGGTGGCGCACTGAATAAATTGACGGCCATGTCGAGTGTCGCGCAGGTCGCCCCGTACTCCCGGCCCGCGGTCCGGACGCTGATCGTCGGGCTGTTGGCGACCGTCGGCGCGTTCCTCGCCGTGCTGCTGCTGTATCTGGGCCGGATGGCGGGCGCGGGCGTCGGCCCGGCCGAGATGCTGACCGGCGCGTACGACCCCAAGGATCTGATTCCGTTCGGGATGCACGGGGCGAACCGCTCTACTGGCTCTACGCCGTGGTGTCGGTGCTCTATCTGGTGGGCGCGTTCCTCGGGCCACCGCTCGCGCTCGTCGCGGTGGCGCTGGTCGCCCGGGAGCGGGGGGCGCTGCCCCGGACGACGCGGACGCTCCTGCTGGTGGGCGCGGTGGGCACGGCGCTGGTGCTGGTGGCCCGCTTCACCCCGCCGCTGCTCGACATGCACCGGTGGTGGCTGGACTGACGACCGGCGACAGCGGGCTCGCCGAGGTCACAGACCGCCGGGAAGGCGGCCGGGTGCGAGCCGGTGCTGCGGGTCGAGATGCTCCTTGGCGGCCCGCAGCCGGGCCAGGCCGGCCAGCTCGCCCCAGAGGTCGACGGCCTGCCGCACCGGCGCGGGGGCGGACACCACCACGCAGCGACCCTGCCGGGCCAGCAGCACCCCCCGGACGGCGGCCAGGATGGACGCCACCCGATCGGGGGCCAGCGCGCCGGGCAGCGCCGCGTGCACCACGCCCAGCCCGGCGGAGCCTCGCACCGGCACCGGCGCGCCGGCCGCGTCGCGCAGCGCGTAGACCGCGGCGTGCAGGTCGCTGATCGGCACCTCCAGGCGCAGCGCGGTGTCGCCCGGTGCGAACGGGTAGCGGCGCCACCAGGGCGGCGCGGAGTGCGCGACGGTCGCCTCCCCGTGCAGCAGACCGACCAGGCGCTCGGCGCGCTCCGTGACATCGGCCCGGCCGCCCTCGAGCAGCACCACCAGGCTGCCCGCCCGGGACGGGGCGCCGGACCGGCCGGACATCGACGGGTGGCGTTCCCGGGCGGTGGCGGCCGGGTGGCCGGGTGGGTACGGCGTGCGGGGCCGGGGCGCCCCGGCCGGCAGGTCCAGCTCGATGGCCGCCGGCTCCAGCCGGGCGGCGAGGATCGTCCGAACCAGGTCGTGCACCTCCAGCGGCGTCCACACGGGCCGGGACACCCAGAGCCGGCTGGCCGGCACCGGCTGCACCCGCAGGCTCGCCGAGACCAGCACGCCGAGCGCGCCCTGCGAGCCGCAGAGCAGCCGGGCCAGGTCGAGCCCGGGCGCGCCGCCGCCGGCGCTGACCAGCTCACCGTCGGCACCCAGATAGCGGACGCCGAGGAGTTGGTCGCACGGGCTGCCGTGGCGGTGCCGCAGTGGGCCGGCCTCGCCGGCGGCGAGCACCCCGCCGAGCGTCGCCCCGGGCGACGGGGCGTCCATCGCCAACCGCTGCCCCGTGCGCTCCAGAGTGGCCTGCACCGCCCGCAACGGGGTGCCGGCGCCGACCTCGGCGACCGGCGCGCCGACCGGCTCGTGACCGATGCCGGCCAGCCGACCGGTGTCGAGCAGGATGTCGACCTGCACCGGCGTGGCACCCCAGTCGATCTTCGTGCCGGCGCCCCGAGGCACCACCGCCAGGTCGTGCGTGGCAGCCAGCCGCAGAATTTCGGCTGCGGCGTGCGGGCCGCCGGGCACCGCCACCCAACGCGCCGGCCGCCCCGCCACCTCGTCGGCCGGACCGGCGAGCCGGGCGAACGGCGGACCGCAGATCGCCGTCAACCGTCGGGTGATCTCAAGGGCTCCGGACCGGCCGAGGGAACTCGCTGCTGCAGCCATGTCGGCTATCGTACATGTGTTCGAATGGCGTGGTGGCGACTATCGGGATGCCGCTGGTCCGGCGCGTGGAGGGGGCCGGCCGGTAACGTGGCGCCGTGACCACCGAGACTGCCCCGCCCACGGCGAAGCGGGTGCCCGCCGAGCGCACCCACCACGGCGACACCGTCGTCGACGAGTACGCCTGGCTCGCCGCCAAGGACGACCCGGAGACGATCGCCTACCTGACCGCCGAGAACGCGTACACCGAGGAGCGCACGGCGCACCTGGCGGCGCTGCGCGCGGACCTGTTCGAGGAGATCCGCCAGCGCACCCGGGAGACCGACCTGACCGTGCCGACCCGCAAGGGTGGGCACTGGTACTACACCCGGACGGTCGAGGGGCAGCAGTACGGGGTGCACTGCCGGCGCGCGGTCCGCGACTCCGAGACCGACCCACCGGTCAGTGCGGACGGTGCTCCGCTGGACGGCGAGGAGGTGCTGCTCGACGGCAACCTGCTGGCCGACGGGCACGACTTCTTCTCGCTGGGCGCCTTCGACGTCAGTCCGGACGGACGCTGGCTCGCCTACTCCACCGACTTCTCCGGTGACGAGCGGTTCACCCTGCGGGTGAAGGACCTGACCACCGGCGAGCTGCTCCCGGACGAGATCCCCGGCACCTTCTACGGCACGGCCTGGTCGGCCGACGCGTCGGTGCTGTTCTACGTGACGGTGGACGAGGCGTGGCGACCGAACCGGGTCTGGCGGCACACCCTCGGCTCGGCCGCCGCCGACGACGTGGTGGTCCACCAGGAGGACGACGAACGATTCTGGGTGGGCGTGGAGCTGACCCGGTCGGAGAAGTTCATCCTGATCGACATCCACAGCAAGGTCACCAGTGAGGTGCTGGTGATCCCGGCCGCCAACCCGACCGGCGCGCCGGCCGTGATCGCGGCACGGCGGCAGGGCATCGAGTACACGGTGGAGCACCACGGCCACCGCTTCCTGATCCTGCACAACGACGGCGCCGAGGACTTCGCGTTGGCGTTCACCTCGGCGGACGTGCCGGGCGACTGGGTGCCGCTGATCGAGCACACCCCGGGCACCCGGCTGGAGGCGGTCGACGCCTTCGCGAACCACCTGGTGGTGTCACTGCGCACCGACGGGCTCACCGGGCTGCGGGTGTTGCCGGTCGGCAGTGGCGACGAGTACGACATCGACTTCCCCGAGCCGCTGTACAGCGTCGGGCTGGACGCCAACCCGGAGTACCGCACCGGGCAGGTTCGTCTGCGCTACTCCTCGCTGGTCACCCCGGACTCCGTGTACGACTACGACCTGGTCACCCGCCAGATGGTGCTGCGCAGGCAGAAGCCGGTGCTGCCCGGGCCGGACGGGCGACCGTACGACCCGGCCGAGTACGAGCAGCACCGCGACTGGGCGCTGGCCGACGACGGCACCCGGGTGCCGATCTCGCTGGTCTGCCGCGTCGGCACGCCCCGGGACGGCTCGGCACCCTGTGAGCTGTACGGCTACGGCTCGTACGAGGCGAGCATGGACCCGTGGTTCTCGGTGGCCCGACTGTCCCTGCTGGACCGGGGCGTGGTCTTCGCGGTGGCGCACACCCGGGGTGGTGGCGAGCTGGGCCGCCGCTGGTACGACCAGGGCAAGCTGCTGGCCAAGAAGAACACCTTCACCGACTTCGTCGCCTGCGCCCGCCACCTGGTCAAGGCGGGCTGGACGGCCAGCGACCGGCTGGTTGCCCGGGGCGCCTCGGCCGGGGGTCTGCTGATGGGCGCGGTGGCCAACCTCGCCCCGGACGCGTTCAGCGGGATCGTCGCGCAGGTGCCGTTCGTGGACGCCCTCACCTCGATCCTCGACCCGTCGCTGCCGCTGACCGTCACCGAGTGGGAGGAGTGGGGCAACCCCCTCGACGACCCCGAGGTGTACGCGTACATGAAGTCCTACACGCCGTACGAGAACGTGGCGCCGGTGGACTACCCGGCGATCCTCGCCGTGACCAGTCTCAACGACACCAGGGTGCTCTACTCCGAGCCGGCGAAGTGGATCGCCCGGTTGCGGGCCGTCGCCCCGGGCGGCGACTACCTGCTCAAAACCGAGATGGGGGCGGGGCACGGTGGCCCGAGCGGCCGCTACGACGCCTGGCGCGAGGAGGCGTTCATCAACGCGTGGATCCTCGACCGCCTCGGCCGCGCCTGAAGGTCGGGCCACAGCCGAGCGGCCATGATCGGGCTGCAACCAGGAAGGAGTGGTCTCGGCCACCCGTCGAGGCCACTACTTCCCGGTTCCTGCCCGGCTCACACGGCCGCTCGCCGGCTGCGCGCCTAGGATTTCGGCGTGAGCGACGAGGCCGAGGAGCGGGACGCGTCGGAAACCGGCACGCCGTCGGGGGCTGCCCGGCGGCCGTCCGCGTGGATGATTCTCGCGGTCGTGGCCGCCGCTCTGCTCGTCTGCTGCTGCTCCGCCGCCGTCGGCCTGCTGATCTCCTGGGCCGCCGGCCTCTTCCACGCCCCGACCTGAGCGGTTGCGGCTGACGCCGGCCATGCCCGCGGCTCAGGCGGTGCGCAACTCCTCCACCGCCGTGCTGACCCGCAGGAAGAGCAGACCGACGCCGACCGTCACCAGCACCGCCGCCAACGCGCCGGCACCGAGCCACGCCAGCTGCTCCAGCGGTACGTCCGGCACCCGCTCGGCCCCGGCGGTCTCCACGATCCGGACGTACTGCTGCCGGGTCGCCGGATCGTCGCAGAGTGCCGCCGTGGCGTCGCAGACCTCGGACGACGACGCGCCCGTTGTCGCCTTCGGGAAGAGCCCGCGACCGAGGAGCGTGCCGACGCCCAGGGCGAGCAGGATCGCCGGCACCGCCGGGGCCAGCGCCTGCCAGGCGATGGACCGGCTCAGGGCGCTGCGCGGCACGCCGGTGGCGACCAGGGCCGAGTACGCCCGACGGCGGGACACGATCCCCTCCACCAGCGCGACGATCAAGCCCCCGGCGGCGATGAGCACGGCCACCCCCACCGCGGCGTCGACCAGGTCCATGGTGGACAGGTAGAACGGGTCCGCGCCCGCGTCGACGCCGTCGAGCCGGGACTGCTGCCGCTCGAGTGCGTCCTGTGCCACGAAGTAGGCGCGCAGGGCTGCCGCGCCACCACCGAAGATCAGGGCGGCCAGCAGCGCGGCGAACGTACGGCTGCCCGCCCACGGGTCGGACATCAGCCGGCCCGCGGCGAGCAGGGCCGGCGGGCGCCGGGCGTACCGGCGCAGCAGCCGCCCGCAGGTGTACGAGATCCAGCCGGTGCCGATCACCACGCCGATCATCGCCAGGAGGCCGCCCACCGCGAACAGCAGCGGCACCAGCCGGCTCACCAGGTGCTGGTCGTCGAGGCGGTACATCATCGGCTGGACCGCCGCGAAGCAGACCACGCCCAGCGCGATCAACACTCCGGCCCACGGGCGCGGACCACGCTCCCGCGCAGCCTGGCGGGTCACCCCGAGCGGGCTGGCGGTGACCCTGCGCAGCATCAACGTGGTGGCCAGCGCCGCGATCACCGGCAGACCGAGCACCAGCGCCGCCATCGCGCCGACCGACGGCAGCACGTCGGTGGGCAGGGCCAGTTGACCCTGCCCGTCCGGCCGGTGCAGCAGCTTGCGACCGACCAGATAGGCACCCAGCCCGACGAGCGTGCCGAGCAGGCTGGCCAGGCCCGTCTCCAGCACGGCCAACCGGGTGACCTGGCCGGGGGTGGCGCCGGCCAGCCGGAGCGCGGCCAGCCGGCGGTCCCGGGTCGGTGCGCCGAGCCGGGCGCACTGGCCGGCCAGCGCCAGCACCGGAATGGCGAGCAGCAGCAGCGCGAACGCGGTGCCGCCGCGCAGCCCGGGTTCCCGCAGCAGCTCGTTGCGGTACTGCTCGGACTCCGCCCAGGCGTCGCCGACCGGCTTCGGGATGGCTAGCACGGTGAGCGCCGCCAACCCGGCCAGGGCCGCCAGCAGGGCGCTGAGGGCCGTGAGCACCACCCGGGCGGTGTCGGTGCGGGTGCCGGCCAGCGCGAGCCGGACCAGCGTCGCCGGCCTCACCGGGAGCCGCCGGCCAGCGGCGCGTCGAGCCCCAGGCCGGTGTGGTCCACCAGGCCGTCGCGCAACACGATCTCCCGATCGGCGTACGCGGCGATCCGCGGCTCGTGGGTCACCAGCACGACGGCGGTGCGCTGCTCGCGGGCGAGCCGGACCAACTGGGTGAGCACCTGCTCGCCGGTGAGCGTGTCCAGCGAGCCGGTCGGCTCGTCGGCGAAGAGCACCCGGGGCTCGGTCACCAACGCCCGCGCAGTGGCGCAGCGCTGCTGCTGACCGCCGGACATCTCGCCGGGTCGAAGGTCGGCCAGCTCGGCCACCCCGAACCGCTCCAGCCAGGTCAGCGCCGCCGTCCGTGCCTCTCGCCGCCCCGTGCCGGCGAGGAGCAGGGGCAGGGCGACGTTCTCCGCCGCGGTCAGTTCCGCCACCAGCTGGCCGAACTGGAACAGCACACCGAACTCGGTGCGCCGCAGCCGGGACCGGGCGGCCTCCGACCACGTGTCGATCCGGTGGCCGCGCCAGGTGACCTCACCGGCGTCCGGGCGGAGGATCCCGGCCAGACAGTGCAGCAGGGTCGACTTGCCGCAGCCGCTCGGGCCGGTGACGGCGACGATCTCGCCCTCGGTCACGTCGAGCGTCACGCCGCGCAGTGCGGGTGTCGGGCCGTACGCCCGAACCACGCCGCGAGCCTGGAGTTGCGTCACGGGTGCACCTCCCGGTGCCAGTCGGCGACCCGATCCAGCGTGGTGTGCAGCCACCGCAGGTCCGCGTCGAGGTGGGCGATCGCGAAGTCGGCCGCCACCACGTCGCTGAGGGTGGCGGCCGGGTCGGCCTTGGCCGCGGTCAGCTCACGCAGTCGCGCGGTGTGCGCGCCGCGCTGGGCGATCAGGTAGGACCGAGCCCGGTCGACGTCAGCTACCAGCAGCGCCACCACGACCTTGGCAAAGAGCGTGCTGGCCACGTACGGCATCGGCGGCTCCACCGTGGACAGCCACCGGTCCAGCGCGGCCCGGCCCTCGCCGGTCAGCGCGTACGCCGTGCGGTCGGGGCCGGCCGCTCGATCCTGGCCGGCGGCGGCCACCAGGCCGTCGCGTTGCAGTCGGCCGAGGGTGGCGTAGACCTGCCCGAAAGCCAGCGGCCGAGCCCGGGGCAGCCGCTCATCGTGCGCACGCTTGAGCTCGTAGCCGTGCCGGCTGCCACCGGCGAGCAACCCGAGCAGGACATGCGGCGTGGACACGCCTCAACTATTCACTCAGCGAATACCACTGTCAACACCCCCGCCCGGCCGCCGGTCCGGGCGCCCAGCCCCGTTGGTCATGAAGTCGTTGCCACGACACGCGCGCGGACCAGCAACGACTTCATGATCAACGGGGGATTACGAGGGCAGGGGGGTCAGGGCCAGGTGGGATTGCGGCCGGTGTGAGCCAGCAGGTGGTGCAGGTCCCCGGGGTCCGGGGAGG